>JAJDAC010000001.1 GCA_029262065.1 Candidatus Krumholzibacteriota bacterium
GCGATACTTCATGCGCTTGTATTTACCGCACAGGCACTCGTAATCTTTTACCGGGCCAAAAATACGCGCACAGAACAAGCCGTCTTTCTCGGGCTTGAACGTGCGGTAGTTGATGGTCTCCGGCTTGGTTACCTCGCCGTAGCTCCAGCTGCGGATCGTCTGAGGCGACGCCAGCTGAATGAGGATGGAGCTGTAGTCGGAGGAGAGCTTACGATCGCGATCGGCTCTCAGTCCCAGCATGCTCACTATGTTTCCTCCCCTTCGCGGCTTTTTTTCGCCGCGGGTACCCGCGGCCAGCAGCCACGGATGTAACGAGTCTCGTTCGTCCGGATTAGTTTGTGGCCTCGAGGCGCACGTCGAGGCACAGACTCTGGAGTTCCTTCATGAGTACGTTGAACGACTCGGGAATTCCGGGTTCCGGCGGATTCTCACCCTTCACGATGGCTTCGTAGATCTTGCTGCGGCCGGTGACGTCGTCGCTCTTCACCGTCAGCATCTCCTGCAGACAGTTGGCGGCGCCGTAGGCTTCCAGAGCCCACACCTCCATCTCACCGAAGCGCTGACCACCGAACTGCGCCTTACCACCCAGCGGCTGCTGGGTAACCAGACTGTACGGGCCAATCGAGCGGGCGTGGATCTTGTCGTCCACGAGATGGCTCAGCTTCAGCATGTAGATGTATCCGACCGTGACATCCTCGGCGAACCGCTCGCCCGAACGCCCGTCGTACAGAGGCGAGCGACCGCTGAGCGGCAAATCGGCCTCTTTCAGGGCGGCCTTGATGTCGTCCATGTTGGCACCGTCGAACACCGGGGTCTCGACGCTGTAGCCCATCTTGTGCGCGGCCCAACCCAGATGCGTTTCCATGAGCTGGCCCAGGTTCATACGAGAGGGCACACCCAGGGGGTTGAGAACGATGTCCACGGGGGTTCCGTCGGCCATGTACGGCATGTCTTCGCGGGCCATGATCTTGGCGATCACACCCTTGTTACCGTGACGGCCGGCCATCTTGTCGCCCACCTGGATCTTGCGCTTACGGGCTACGTAGCACTTCACCATCTTCACGACGCCCGGCGGCAGCTCGTCGCCGCGCTGCACGCGCTCGACTTCCTTCTGGTACTGCACCTCGAGCTTCTCGAGCTCGCGGTTGGCGTTCTCGAAGACGTTGCGCACGCGCTGGTCCATGGCATCGTCGGCCACCAGCTGCAGGCCCCAGTGCACCCGATCGAAATCGAAGTCTTCCAGGAACTTCTGACTGAGCTTCGCACCGGTGCGCGCCAGCGCCTCACCCGTATCGGGATCGATGAGCTTGCGCGCGGTCTGGTTGCCCATAAGGCGACGCAGACGGTTGTTGCGAATCTCCTTCACCTGCTTCTGCATGGTGTTCTTCTTGCGACGCAGGCGTTCGACCGACTGCTTCTCGAACTTCTTGCTGCGGTCGGTGCGCTCCTGACGACTGAACACCTTCACATCGATGACGATGCCGTCCATGCCGGGAGGAGCCTTCAGGCTGGCGTCCTTAACGTCGCCCGCCTTCTCACCGAAGATGGCGCGCAGCAGGCGCTCTTCCGGAGACAACTCGGTCTCGCCCTTGGGCGTGACCTTGCCTACCAGAATGTCGCCGGCCTTCACGTGGGCACCGATGTACACGATGCCTTCCTCGTCGAGATTCTTGAGCGATTCCTCGCCCACGTTGGGAATCTCGCGCGTGATCTCTTCCACGCCGCGCTTGGTGTCGCGAACCTGGAGCTCGAACTCTTCGATGTGCAACGAGGTGAGCAGATCTTCGCGCACCACGCGGTCACTCAGAAGAATGGCGTCCTCGAAGTTGTATCCACCCCAAGGCATGAACGCGACCAACAGGTTCTGACCCAGGGCCAACTCGCCCTGCTGGGTGGCCGGACCGTCGGCAATGACCTGCTTCTTCGTCACCCGATCGCCTGGCTTGACGATGGGCTTCTGGTTTACGCAGGTGTCCTGATTACTACGACGGAACTTCTGCAGCTTGTGCTCGACGATTCCTTCCACACAGAAGAAGTCACCGGTTTCGTCGTCTTCCAGGTTGTCATAGCGGATGACGATGGAGTCACCCGAGACTGCCTCGACCAAGCCATCGTCCAGCGCGCAAACCACCGCGCCCGAATCGACCGCGACCTTCTTCTCCATACCGGTACCCACCAACGGTGAGTCGGTACGCAGCAGGGGCACCGCCTGGCGCTGCATGTTGCAGCCCATGAGCGCGCGGTTGGCATCGTCGTGCTCGAGGAACGGAATGAGCGACGCCGCCGCCGAAACGATCTGCTTCGGCGATACGTCCATGTAGTCCACGATCTTGGGGTCGGCCATGGGGAACTCGCCGCGATTACGCGACAGAACCGCATCATGCATGAAGCGACTCTTGTCATCGAGCGGCGCGTTGGCCTGCGCGATGGTCACGTTGTCTTCGGCGTCGGCGGCCAGGAAGTCCACGTGATCAGACACCACGCCGTCCTTCACCTTGCGATACGGTGTCTCGATGAATCCGTAATCGTTGATGCGTGCCAACGTACCCAACGACGAGATGAGGCCGATGTTCGGGCCTTCCGGCGTCTCGATCGGGCACATGCGGCCGTAGTGCGTGTAGTGAACGTCTCGCACCTCGAAGCCCGCTCGGTCACGATGCAAACCACCGGGTCCCAGCGCGCTTAGACGACGCTTGTGCGTGAGCTCGCTCAGCGGATTGGTCTGATCCATGAACTGACTGAGCTGGCTACTGCCGAAGAAGCTCTGGATGACCGCGCTTACCGTACGCGCGTTCACCAGGTCCTGCGGAGTGATGTTGTCCTTGTCGCTCAGGTTCATGCGCTCTTTGACGATGCGCGCCATACGCGACAGACCCACGCTGAACTGGTTGGCCAGCAACTCGCCCACCGACCGAACACGACGGTTACCGAAATGATCGATATCGTCGGTGTCTTCGCGGCCCAGTCGCAGGTTGATGATCGACTGGATGATGGCCAGGAAGTCGGCCGGGGTCAGCACGCGGGTTTCCAGGGGAATATCCAGACCCAGACGCGTGTTGATCTTGTGTCGGCCCACCTCGGCCAGGTCGTACTTCTTCTCGGTGAAGAACAACCGCTCGAACAGTGCCTTGGCCGCACCCTCGTTGGGAGGATCGCCCGGACGCAGCACGTTGTAGATCTTGCGCAGCGCTTCTTCGCGCGTCGACGTGGGGTCCTTGGCCAGGGTATTCAGCGTCAGGCTGGGCTCGTTGGGACCAATTTCGCCCGGGGCAATGACCTTGACCTTGCCCGGCTTGATCTCGATGAGCTGCTCCAGCAGCTCTTCGCTGATGATATCGCCCGCGTCCATGAGCGGCTCTTCGGCGCCGTCGGCGTAGACATCCTGAGCCACGACGCAGTTGAGCAGTTCACCGGCGGCTTTGGCGGTGGCCGTCTTGGGCACCGGCAGGTCGACCACCTGGTGAAACAGCTCGATGATATCGGCGTCTTTCTCGAAACCAAGTGCGCGCAGGATCACCGATACCGGCTGCTTCCGCTTGCGGTCGATGTGGATGTACATGATGTCGTTGATGTCGGTGCTGAACTCGACCCAACTGCCGCGATACGGAATGATGCGCGCGTTGAACAGGCGCGTTCCGTTGGGGTGGATTTCATCGCTGAAGAACACACCCGGGCTACGATGCAGCTGGCTCACAATGACGCGCTCGGCGCCATTGATGATGAACGTGCCCTTATCGGTGATCTTGGGCAGTTCGCCCAGGTACACCGGATGCTCGACGATTTCCTTCTGGCGGAGCTCTTCGGTATCGGGATCCATTTCCTTGACGATCAGACGCATCATGACCTTCAAGGGCACCGAAAATGTCAGACCGCGTTCCTGACACTCATCGACGGTGTACTTTGGCTCACCGGTCAGATAGTAGAGATACTCGAGCGTCAGATTCCCGCGCGTGGAGGTGATGGGGAAAATGTTCAGAAAAACACTCTCCAACCCACGATCCCTGCGCTGCTCGTGCGGTACGCCTACCTGCAGGAAATCGTTGTACGATTCCAATTGAACGGCCAGCAGGTTCGGCATCTCGAAGTTCGATGCGATCTGCGAGTACGACCGTCGGTGCGTATCGGCGTTGATCTTGTACTTGGAAGAAGTCACTTGCGATCCCTTCCTCGGGCGGAAGTTTGAGAAGGGTGGCCCATGATGGCACCAACCCGTCGCCCCGGCGCGCTCATGCGCTGGGGGTGCAAAGATGCGCGAGTACCGGAGGCGGAACGTCCGCCTCCGGTGCACTGCGCAGATAAGTCAGGATTTCGCTCGGCTCCAAATGGGCCGCACTCCTGAAGTGTGAAGGAAGTTACTTGATCTCCACGGTGGCTCCGACGCCCTCGAGCTGCTCTTTGAACTTGTCGGCATCTTCCTTGGACACGGCTTCCTTGACGGCCTTGGGCGCGCCTTCCACCAGTTCCTTGGCCTCTTTCAGGCCCAGACCGGTGATGGCACGGACTTCCTTGATGACCTGAATCTTCTTGTCGCCGGCCGCGGCCAGAACGACGTCGAACTCAGTCTGCTCTTCCGCCGCCTCGACGCCAGCACCAGGCATGGCCGCCATGGCCACGGGAGCCGCCGCGGTTACGCCGAACTTGTCCTCCATGGCACTGACAAGTTCGCTCATTTCGAGCACGGTCATGTTCTCAACCGTCTCGAGGATCTTGGCGACGTTTTCGCTCAGGGTCTTGGTATCTTCACTCATTGGTCTAGATTCTCCCTCTTACCATCCCATCGTGCCGTGGGGCCGCTGGGCATTTGGCTCCCTCCCCCAGTAGGATCGGGATGGTTTGTCGTGCTGCTTTGCGAACCTGTCGCCCGGGGTTCGCGTCCGGGAAATTGTTGACGGCGCCCAATCTCTTGGGCAGCTGCCTAGGCGTTTTCCTTCTGCTCGCGGACCGCGTCCATCGTGCGGACCGTCTTGGACATCAAGTTGTGCAGGACGCCCACGAAGTTCTGGGCCGGACCCTGGAACGTACGCGCGATCATCGACAGCAGTTCCATGCGTCCAGGAATCTTCGACAGGGCCTCGACCTCGGCGGGTGTGAGTATCACACCGTCGAGGAAGCCACCCTTGATGTTGAGCTTCTCGTTGTCCTTGGCGAATTCGACCAGCACCTTGGCGGGGTCGACCGGACTCTCCATGCCAAAGGCAATGCCCGTGGGCCCCTTGAGCATGTCTTCCAAACCGGGATACTCACCGGTGGAAGCCGCGCGCCGCGCCAGGCGGTTCTTCACGACGCGGAAGAACACTCCCTTTTCGCGGCACTTGCCACGCAAGTCGCTTACTTCTTCCACCGTCAGACCCTGGAAGTCAGCCAGCACCAATCCCTCGCTTGCGCTGAGGCGGTCGGTGAGAAGGTCGACTTCGGCTACTTTTTCTGGGCGAACCATTTCGTATCTCCAAAAAGCTGTCGTCCGTGGGGACTGGAATTCAACGGGCTAGGCTCGAACGACCTTGCTCGTGTCGATCTTTACCGAAGGACTGTGCGTGCTGCTGATATAGCAGGACTGCATGTACGTGCCCTTGGCAGCCGAGGGCTTCGCGCGACCAAGCTCGCGCAGCAAAGCTTCTACGTTTTCCGACAAGGCACTGGTTTCAAACGAGCGGCGACCCACCGTGCAATGGATGTTGCCCGACTTGTCTACGCGGTACTCCACGCGACCCGCCCTGGCATCGCTCACGGCCTTGGTCACATCCATGGTTACCGTACCCACCTTGGGGTTCGGCATGAGACCACGGGGACCCAGCACGCGACCCAGCTTACCGACCTTACCCATCATGTCGGGCGTGGCGATGATCACGTCGACGTCGGTCCAGCCTTCTTCGATCTTCTTGATGTAGTCGTCGTTGCCCACGTGATCGGCTCCGGCCTCAGTAGCCTCGGCTTCCTTGGGACCCTGCGTGAGCACCAGGATGCGCACCGTCTTGCCCGTTCCGTTGGGTAGCACCACGGTGCCACGAACCATCTGGTCGGCATGACGCGGATCGACGCCCAACTTTACCGACAGGTCGACCGACTCGTCGAACTTCGACGCCGGCATGTCCTTGAGCATCTGCACGGCTTCTTCGAGATCGTACAAGGATCCTGGTTCGATATTCTCGACCGACTGGTTGTACTTCTTTCCACGCTTCATGACGCAAACCTTCTAGAGTTGGAATTCGGCGAATCGGGCGAGCTATTCGACTTCGAGGCCCATGGATCGTGCGGTGCCCATGACCATCTTCATGGCCGCGTCCACATCCCAGCTGTTGAGATCGGGCTTCTTGAGCTCGGCGATCTCACGAATCTGGGCTTTGGTAACCTTGCCCACCTTGGTGCGGTTGGGTTCGCCCGAGCCCTTTTCAACTCCCGCCGCCTTGCGCAGCAACACGGCCGCGGGCGGAGTCTTGGTGATGAAGGTGAACGTGCGGTCGCCATACACCGTGATAACGACGGGAATGATCATTCCCATCTGTTCCTTGGTGCGGTCGTTGAACAGCTTGCAGAAATCCATGATGTTCAGACCATGCTGACCCAGGGCCGGACCCACGGGCGGGGCCGGGTTGGCTTTGCCCGCCGGGATCTGCAGCTTGATATTTGTCAGTACCTTCTTCGCCATGACGAAGCTCCTGTTGAAACGCGTGGGGCGGTGACGATCAGCTTCCTACTGATTTGACCTGCAAGAAATCCAGCTCGACCGGTGTTTCGCGGCCGAAAATGGAAACCATCACCTTGAGCTTTCCCTTGTCCGGATTGATCTCGTTGACCACACCGGTAAAATCACTGAAGGGACCGTCGATTACCTCGACCGCGTCACCAACGTTGTACGGAATCTCCTGGACCGTCTTGTCTTCGCTCTTCTTCATGCGACCCAGGATTCGATCGACCTCGGCCTCGGAAATGGGCGTGGGCTTTCCGCCCGCCCCCACGAACCGGGACACTCCGGGTATGTTGTTCATGAAGTGAAGCGTGTGATCGTTCAGCGCCATCTCCACCAGAATGTAGCTGGGGAAGAACTTGCGCTTCGTAGTCACGCGCTTGCCGTTGCGCATCTCGGTGACTTCCTGCGTCACCACCAGCACCTCGCCGAAGTAGCCTTCCATGTCAGCGTTGGTGCGAATCGATTGCTCGATGTTGCGCTTCACCTTGTTCTCGTGCCCGGTATTCGCGTGCACGACGAACCACTTCATCTTGCTGGCCGAAGAGGAAGACGACCCCGCATCGGCAGACGAGTCCGCCGCCCCCGCAGGGGTTCCGTCGACGGACTCTCGCTTCTCTTCGTTCATAGCCTTCACCGCTGCAGCCCAACCGGACTACATGAGTTTGATGACTTCTTTCAACGCCACGTTGAACACCTGGTCCACGACGGCGATGAATCCCGTAAAAATGATGACCGTGACGATCACCACGACGGTTGTTTCTCGTAGTTCTTCGCGCGTGGGCCAGCTGATCTTTCCCAGCTCGGCCCGCACCTCTTTGAAGAACGTCATTGCCTTCTCGAACATGTTCGATCCGACTCGTTTCTAGTGGCAGGGGTGGCAGGATTCGAACCCGCGACCCTCGGTTTTGGAGACCGATGCTCTAGCCAACTGAGCTACACCCCTGCAGTCCAAAGCTGCGGCCATCCTATATATAGACAGCCAGTTACTTGTCGAGGATTTCGGCGACAACGCCGGCGCCCACGGTACGTCCACCCTCGCGGATAGCGAACCGCAGTCCCTCTTCCATGGCGATCGGCTGAATCAACTCGATGCTCATCTCCACGTTGTCGCCCGGCATGACCATCTCGCGGCCCTCCGGAAGATTCGCCGTGCCCGTTACATCCGTGGTACGGAAGTAGAACTGGGGACGGTAACCCGTGAAGAACGGCGTATGACGACCGCCCTCTTCCTTCGTGAGGATGTACACCTCA
>JAJDAC010000002.1 GCA_029262065.1 Candidatus Krumholzibacteriota bacterium
CCCTCTACATAAGTTTCTTTTTCATGGGCATTTACGCGGGATTCATCCAGGCCGGAATGGGGTTTCTGCTGATCGCGGCGCTCTCTGGTCTGGGCGGATTGGATCTTGTGCGCTCCAACGCCGTAAAAGTAGCGGTAGTGCTGGGGCTACAAATTGCGGCGTTGGCCGTATTTCAGTTCGCCGGCACGGTAGACTGGGCCGCGGGCCTGGCCCTGGGCGCCGGCAGCATGACCGGGGCCTGGGCGGCAGCTCGTTGGCAGATGAAACACGGGGCCATTTGGGTGCGAAGATTGCTCATTGTGCTTCTGATTGCGTTTGCGTTGCGCCTTCTTCAGCAGAGTTTCTGATCATGGATCGAAAAGCTCAACAAGCGCGCCGCCCCGACCCGCTCGGGACGGCCATGTGGGTAGCGCTGGTCTGCGTGGCGAGCCCCGTTGCGGCCCACGGCCAAGCAACCTCCGATCACGGCAGCGCCAGCATCGAGACGGTTCTGGACTGGCACGCCGATGCGCATGGGTTTTCACGAACCACCGCCATGACTTCCGCTCTCTTCATCCGGGCCACGGTCGAGGCATTCGGCATGGAAGGCGAGCTCACCGCCTGGACCGAAGCACCGTTGCGCCGATGGACCCGGTTGGAGCTGGGGGCCATGACCCTCGAAAGCGGCTTCGACGGCGAGACAGGGTGGATCCGGGATCGTAATGGGGCCGTTCGCGCAACCGCGGGCGCCGAACACACCGGCATGTTGCTCGACGCGTTGGTGCATTCAGGCGAGTACGTACTACGCCAACCACCCGTCGGCGTGAAGCGTCGACTGATGGAGGTCGACGGAAACCCGGAAACCCTGGAGCTGGTGGTCGAGCCCGCCGACGGTGATGCCGAGGTTCTGGTAATTGATCGGGGCACGATGCGTCGGGTGGGAACGCTGTGGGATACCGGCAGCGCCACCGAACAAACCCGGTTTCACTCGTGGCAGTGGGTAGACGGTGTGCTGGTACCCGAGAGCTTCACGGTCAGTATGGCCGAGAACGCGGACCTTCATTTTCGGGTAGTCGAAGCCAGACACACTCCGCCGCGAGGCAAAGCTGCCTACCAACTGCCGCGCGACGTACCGCAAACCGTGGTGTTCCATCGCGGCGCGGATAGCGGATGGATTCCCATGTTGGGACAGGGCGATCACATTCTTCTGTATGGCGTGGTCAACGAAAACCGCGAGGGCGCGTTCTTGTTGGACACCGGGGCCAGCGGCAACGTGTTGGAGAGTTCACTCGTGGACGAACTGGGCCTGGTGGCCACCGGCCAGGTGGACGCCACCGGCGTAGCCGGAACCGCGACCGCGCGTTTCGTCGACGTCGAACACGTGGAGGTCGGCGGGAAGTTGGGTGGGCTGACACTGGTTCAGCAGAACTGGCTATCGCTCGACTTCAGCCAGATCGAACCGTTGCTGGGCCACGACGTGTTGGGTGTGCTGGGGTACGACCTATTGAGCCGCACGGTGCTGGAAGTCGACTATCTGACGCGGGAAGTGCGCTTTCGCTCACCCGACAGTTTCGAGCCCAGAAAAGGCGCGGTGCCGGTAAAGCTCAGGCTCGACCAGAATGTGCCCACCGTGGCTATCAGCATAAATGGCCACGAAGGCTGGGTGCACGTGGACACCGGCAGCAACAACACCCTGGATCTGGCCGGCGCCTTCACGCGGCAGCATGATTTGTTGGCGACCCAGGACACGCTGCGCGACTCAGGCCTGGTGGGCCTCGGTGGCGAGCGTAGTTCGCTACGAGGAACCCTGGACCGCGTGGAGCTGGGCGGTTTCGAGTTCCACGAACTACCCGCCTACTTCCACGACACCGATGAAGGCGTGTTCGCGAGTCGGACGCTGGCCGGCGTCATGGGCGCGGGCGTGTTACGCCAATTCCACTGCGCCTTTGACTATTCCCAGCAGACGCTCTGGCTGTCGCCCACCATGAGGTACGTGCCCCCGTACCCCACCACGCTCAGCGGTATTGTTCTCCGGCGCGTGGACGGACAGTTCGAGGTCTACGACGTAACCATCGGCAGTCCCGCGGCCCGAGCTGGCGTTCGTCCTGGCGATCACATCATCGGGCTGAATGACGACTCGTTGACGGCCGAAGATCTTCGCAAGTTGCGGGGAGCACTCGACGGTGAGGCCGCACCGAGAGTTTCGTTGCAGATCAAGCGCGAGGGAAAGAATCTGCGGCGTAGTTTTCGGATCGGGCGGGGCTAGCCCGATCTATTTCACGAGCACCATCGATCGACTCTCGCCGCGGCCGAGAGCGTCCACGCGATACAGGTAGACACCCGAAGCAACCGCCGCGCCGTGGTCGTCGCGTCCGTCCCACTGCACCGTGTGCTGCCCGGCGTCCTGCACCTCGTCGATCAACGTGAACAGTTCCCGACCCAACCCATCGTAGATACGCACCCGCACCGAGCCCTGACGCGGAAGATCGTAGGAGATGGTGGTCTGCGCGTTGAACGGATTGGGGTGGCTGCTCAGCAAGAACGGCGAGGTCGAAACGTAGCTGGCCGGGACCACGGCCGTCGGTGTGCAATCACGTTTGTAGATGGTCGTTCCCGAGGCGTAGGAAAGATCCGGTGAAATGTAACGGAACCGATTCAGGGCGGAGCCCCAGGCCGCCGGTTGCCAGGTGAGCCCGCCGTCGGTGGTAAGTGACGTGGTGCCCCACCCTCCTACCCAACCTTCGGTCTCGTTGATGAATCCAACGCCCTGGATGTCGTCGTTGTTGGCTACGTCATACCGTTGCCAGGTCTGTCCGCCGTCGATGGTCTTCAGAATGGCCGCGTCGCTGAAGTTCTCCAACGAGACGAAACCAACGGACGGATTCACGAAGTGGATCTTCCAGCCCCATTCGCCCACCACGGTACCCGCCCAGCGTTCCTGCCAGGTCGCGCCGCCATCGATGGTTTCCAGCACCACGGGCTTCACACTGGGAAAGGTCCCGTCTTTGCCACCCACCATGAATCCGTGATTCGCGTCGAAGAAATGGACGTCGACGAGCGTCTCGGCCTGCGGGCTCATTTCGAAGGAGTTCCAGGTGGTACCCCCGTCGGTTGTCTTGATCCACCGCGCCGGCATGTTGTACGCGCCGCATCCGTACACCGTGTTGGCGTCGGCCACCGAAATACCGCAGATGCGAAACGGACGCGGGGGAACCCAACCCGTTACCACGGTCCACGTCGCGCCACCGTCATCCGTTTCGTACAGAAACGAACTGGGATTCAGCGTGCCCGCCCAACCGCGCGTCGGACTGGCGAAACCCACCGCGCGGAAGTAGTCGAAATTCTGTAGCTGCATGTCCCATGTAGCTCCGCCGTCGTCGGTGTAGTGGATTTCACCCGAACTGGTGACGGCCCACCCCATGTCCTGGTCGAGAAAGAAGATGTCATCGATGCGGGCGGCTACGGGCGCGCCGGGAATCGCTTGCCAGTTGCATTGGCCAAACGCCGAGCCAGCGACGAGAAGTAGTCCGAGAAACACCACGGTGCCAAGCCAGTTGCGCATGAACTTTCGCCTCGACGGGAAGATGAGATAAGCGGGGAGACTGTAAGTATACACCATGCAAAAGGTCGTTGCCCTTGCCGCCGGTATCGCGCGCATGTAGACTGCGGGCTAAGCGCCTGGTGGGACTTATTGGGAAGCTGGTGCAAGACCAGCGCGGCCCCGCCACTGTAACCGGTTACGGCCACTGCAATACGCCACTGAAGACGCGATCTTTGGGAAGGCGCAGATGGCCGGCTCGAGCCGGAAGCCAGGAGACCGACCCCAGGCGATTCACCAACCTTCGGGGGAAGGAAATGGTGGACGTATGCGCGCCTGTCGTGGGCGCGAGCCTGCTCTTGGCTCTTCTACAAACGCCGACCAACGCAACTTCTTCAACGGAAGCGACGCCCGATTCTGCTTCGGTCATTCTGGCCGATGCCAGCCTGGCGCTACCGTCCGTGGTCGCGCCCGTTCTCGAGGTGCGCGGTCGCCGAATCACACCCCAGGACCTCGTGGATCGCGCACCGGGATTCGGCTCGATCCTGCTGGCCAGCGACTGGACTTCGGACTCCACATCGGCGGCCGACGTGCTTTCCCGTGCGGTCGGTCTCACCGTGCGCGAGAGTGGCGGATTCGGAAGCTACAGCACCCTTAGCATCCGTGGGTCGACCAGCGCCCAGGTACCCGTGTTCTTTGATGGCGTGCCCCTGAACTCGCCCGGCCGTGGCGAGGTGAACCTGGCCGACATTTCCCTGGGCAGCCTCGATCGCATCGAAATCTATCGCGGCGCCGCCCCACTCGATCGCGGGGGTGTATCCGCTGGCGGCGCCATCCACCTCTATTCGGCTCGAGACGCCGCTGCCTGGATTCGCATGGGTGCCGGGAGCTACAACACGCGCACCCTGGAAGGCGGCGGTGGCACAAGTGCAGGTGCCTGGAGGTTCAGCGCGCGTGCCCACTGGCGAGAAAGCCAGGGAGATTGGGAATTCTTCGACGACAACGGTACGCGCTACAACCTGAACGATGACGCACGCGTCGAGCGGGTCAACAACGATGGAACCGCGGCAGGCACGTTCGTCAGCGCGCAGCGCCCGGCCGGCGCCTGGAACATCACGCTGAGCGAAGCCTTCGACCAACGCGAGCAAGGCATGCCCGGCTTCAGCGCCGCGCAGTCGGAACGTGCGCGTACGTCTTCGCTTACCCACCAGTTTCGAGTTGCGTTGCGGCGCCCACTGTCGGCCGCATCGCGCTGGCGCGAAGTGTCGCTGTTTCATCGCATCGACCGACAGGGCTTTCTGGATCCCGACGGTGACCTGGGCCTGGGCCGCAACGATCGGACCGACACCGTGCACGGCCTGGGCCTGGTCGCCGCGGGATCCTTGACTCCAGCCCGAGCCAACGCCTGGCGTACCGAGTTCCATTGGTCCCGCCTGAACAGCACCGACCGTTTGCAATCGCCCGACCAGGGCGAACCACAGACGCGCGCTACCTGGGCCGCATCTCTGCAACCGTCGCTGCATTGGGAATTCGCCAAGGTCACGGCCCGGCCGGGCCTGAGGGCCGAGGTGCACTACGATCGGTTTCACGGCACGTTGCCGTTCGCGTCACTTCCGACGGGTCCACGTGAGTCAGCCACGACCTGGGCTCCCGCCGCGCAGTTTTCGCTGCAACGCCGGTTGAGCCCGAACACATTCGTGGAATCGAATTTCGCCTACACGCACCGGGTTCCCACCCTGCTCGAATCGTTCGGCGACCGGGGTACGGTAATTGGCAACCCGGATCTCCAACCCGAAACATCAGTGAATCGCGACCTGGGAATCGTATGGACGCCCGCCGCCGGCCGGCGGTTCGCGCTGGCCATGTTCCAGAACGACGCATGGGATCTCATTTCATTCCAGTCGGTGAATGGCATGTCGGCGCGTGCATTCAACGTGGGCCGCGCCGAAATCGAGGGCATTGAAGTTGAAATGAACATGGGTCGCATGGGTGCCATGCATATGAACGCGAACTTCACCGCCATGAGTGCTCGTGACCGGACCGACCGTGCGGTGGCCGGCGGACACCCGCTGGTTGGACGCCCCGGCTACGAATTGCAAGTTCGCATGGGCGCCACGGTCCGTCGCGTTCTCCTTGAATACGAATTGGTGGCCATGGGTCAGAACTACCTGGAAACGGGACGGCGAACCCCCATTGACCCGCGCACCCTGCACAGCCTGCGCAGCCACATTGACCTGGGTCGTGCCCAACTCGACATCAACGTTCAGAACCTCGCCGATCGAGAAGTCTTCGATCTGTTGGGGCACCCACTTCCAGGGCGAACTCTTCGGATATCGCTCGGCCTAGGAGGCCAACGTGCACTTCGGTAAATGCATCCATCCATTGTTCAAGACCCTGGTTGCCTCCTTCACCCTGATGACGGTCGCATCACCTTTGTTGGCGCAGGACCTGTTCGTCTCCACGACCACGTTCGAACTCACTGGATCCACGGCCATTCTCGATGCACAGGCGCCTTTCACGGGCATACTGGACCCGTACACCGTACACAGCGACGCGGTGGTGCGTACCGACGGCTGTCACGTGTATGTGATCAACCGGTTTCTCGTGGACAGCGTGCTGGTGCTGGACGCCTGTAATGGATACTCGGTGGTTACCGAGTTCAGCGTAGGCAACGGGTCGAATCCACGCGACATAGAGGTGGTTTCGCCCACCAAGGCCTACGTGACGCGGTACGAAGAAACCAGACTCTGGATCGTGAACCCCATCACCGGGACCATGCTGGGTGATATCGACCTGGCCGCGTTCGCCGACGCCGACGGAATTCCGGAAATGGATCAGATGGCCGTGGTAGGTGATCGTTTGTTCGTGGCCATCCAGCGGGTCGATCGTAACGGTGGTTTCGTACCGGCCGGTGGCTCCGCGCTGGTGGTCATCGACATCAACACCGACCAGGTGATCGACGCCGATCCAATTTCCGTTGGCACCGTGGACCCGTTGCTCATGGCCACACAGAACCCCATCTGGCGGCTATCCTACGTGCCGGCGTTGCGCCGGCTGATGTCCGTAAACGTGGGGAACTTCGTGGACTTCGATGGTGGTGTCGAGGTCATCAACCCGTTCACCCTGATCAGCGAAGGCCTGTTGGTAGACGAAAGCACGTTGGGCGGCGACGTACTCGATGCCGTCATCGTTTCGGAAACATTGGGCTACGCCATCATCAGCGAGTTGGACTTCGACACGTGTGTAAAGTCGTTCAACCCCACCACGGGCCTGTTGGTGCAAAACCCCGTGGCCTGCGCCGTGGGCTTCCAGTACAGCGACCTGGAACTGACCGAAGGAAAGCTCTTCGTGACCGATCGCACTCCCTCTGCCCCCGGCGTGTTGGTATTCGACGCGCTGACCGGCTCATCGTTGGCCGGGCCCATCAGCACGGGACTGCCGCCTTTCGACATGGTGCCCTTCGCGCCCGGCGCGACCGCGGCCCCACCCGCTTCCGTGGCGGCCACGCTGCGCGCGGTGCCCAACCCGTTCAATCCCCGAACGCGTTTCGAACTGTCGACCGACGGCCTGGCAGACGCCAGCGTGTCGATTTTCGACGTACGTGGTCGACTGGTAAACCGCCTGGAGGCGGGCGGTTCCGCCTTCGAGTGGGACGGCAACGACATGCAGGGGTCGCCCGTGGGTAGCGGCGTCTACCGCGCGGTGGTGGACCAGGCACCGTGGATCAGCGCCACCGCCACGCTCGTGCGCTGAACCCGGGCTCACAGAAACAGAGGAATCCCCGCCAGGTGGGGCAATTTGGGCCGGTACTCCTGGGCATCATAGTACCGGGCCACGTCGAGTTTGCGCGCGCCGAGCATGACGTCGGCCAATGGCGACGTGGCGTAGAGCCCGTTGCGAATGGCGGTCATGATTCCCGAATTGCCGTCGCGAAGACCCTCGTACGCCAGATGGGCGAAGTTCGTCGCCACCATCCGGTCGACCGAATCGGGGCGACCCGAACGCATGAGGTAGGCCAGCCGTTGTACCAACGTGGCACGGCCGGTCCGGGCCTTGAGTTCAGCCCCCACCCAGTCACCCACCCCGCCCAGTTTTCGGTGACCGTACGCATCGGCTTCGCCCGACTCGTGCGCACCCCCACCTTCAGCGTGGGAACCCTCGCTGAGCACCAGGATGGCGTAGCTACTGGGGCTGCGATCCTGGTCGCGAGCCAGCTGCTCTCCCAGACGATCCAGGTCGAAGGGCACCTCAGCCACCAGCACCCGATCAGCCCCCGACAGGTACCCCGCGTACAGGGCCGTGGCCCCCGAGTTGCGGCCGAACAGTTCGATCACCGCAATTCGCTCATGGCTCCCCGCCGGCGTACGAAGGTCGGTGATCATATCGACGCTCCGCGTGACCGCGGTACTGAACCCAATACAGTAGTCCGTCCCCATGACGTCGTTGTCCATGGTCTTTGGAATACCCACGGTGGGGAAACCGGCCTGGTCCAACCGAGCCGCGTAGCCCAGGGTGTCGTCGCCTCCGGTCACGACCAGGGCGTCGATGCCCAGGGCCGCCAGATTACGACGGACCAGCCCCGTCAGATCGGAATTGCCACCGGCGTCCTGCGGGTAGTCCGCCGCATCCAGGTGGGGCGGGAGATCGCGGGTGGACACCGCTACCGGGTTCACGCGGGAGCTGTGGAGCATGGTGCCACCGGTACGATCCACGGTGCGCACGCGGTCAGCGGTCAGAGGTAAGATCACCTCCGCCACGCTGGCCGGGTCGTCGGGCCGGACCTCGACCAGACCACGCCAACCGCGTCGAATACCGAGCACATCGATGCCATCGGCCAGTGCGCGGTTTGCGGCGGTCTTGATGACGGAATTGAGCCCCGGCACGTCTCCTCCACCGGTCAGTATCCCAATCCGTTTCAGCGACTGATTCATTTGTAGCCTCCGTGCGTGGTCTGCGCCAGAATGTCCAGTCAATGAAGTTACTCCAGAGCACCAGCAGCGTCGCGGACTTCTGTGACCGCGCCCAGGCAGCCGGGCCCGTGGCCCTCGATATGGAATTCGAGCGCGAGCGGACCTATCGAGCCATCCTCCAGTTGGTCCAGCTGGCCAGCGCCGACGGCGAGTTGGCCCTGGTTGATCCGCTGGCCATCGAGGACCTCTCGCCCCTGTGGAACATGGTGGCCGACCCCGCCGTGGAGATCGTGATCCACGCCGGCACCCAGGACATGGAGATCTTCTACGACCACACCCAGACCGTGCCACACAACCTTTTCGATACCCAGATCGCCTCGGCCATGCTTGGCCACGGAGAACAGCCTGGGTACGCGGACGTGGTGCGACGCGCCACGAACGTGAGACTCAAGAAGGGTGAACGCACCACCCACTGGGACCGGCGTCCGCTGACGCCAGCCCAGACCGAATACGCGTTGGACGACGTACGTTATCTGCACGAAGTCCGGACCAAGCTGCGGCAAGAACTGGAGCAGCGTGGGCGACTGGAGTGGCTGCGCGAGGAACTCGCTTTCTACGAGACCACCGAACAATATGTAAAGGATCCGCGCCGGTTGTGGATGCGGGTATCCCGTCACCGTTCGTTGAACCTCCGCCAGCTGGGCATTCTGCGAGAACTGGCCCAGTGGCGCGAAGAAGAAGCGCAAGGCCGCAATGTCCCGCGTAACCGGGTCGTGGCCGACGACGTCTTGATCGACCTGGCGCGTCGGGCCCCGGACCAACTGTCGGATCTGGACGCCCTACGGCGCTTGCACCCCAAGGAAAAACAACGGGGTGGCGACGCCATCCTGGCCGCGGTAGCCCGCGGCAAGGCGTGCGACGACGACGATCTGCCGCGACTGCCCAAGGCTCGCGACGAAGACCGTGATCTGGAACTCACGATCGATCTTCTGGCCCTCTACGTGCGCTTCCGGTCGCGATCGGCCAAGATGGCCGCCAGCTACCTGGCCACCAAGAAGGACCTTGCTCGGCTCGTCTACTCCCACTACCAGGAACCGGACCAGCCGGCCGACGTACGACTGTTGAATGGCTGGCGGTACGAGCTGATCGGCCAGGAGTTGGTGCGCCTGCTCGACGGCAACCTGGGATTCACCGTACGAGGGGCCAACGGCCACCTCGAATTACTGGAGCCCGGCGACACGGTTGGCCAGGACTAGAACTTTCCCGATGATGGCCGTGAAAGCGGGGCTCCCACGAGCCCTTGCGCGGGGTGTATACTCCCCGCCCGCCCCTAGACGATCTTTGAAAGGACCCAGAGACCAATGATGCATCGAATGGCCACTGGCCTGGCGCTGGTGCTGTTGGCGTTGAGCCAAAGTGCCGTCCCCGCCCTCGCGCAATCCGAAGTCGACGTATACCAAGGATTCTTTCCCTACGAGGTGCACCGGCGCACCCTGGACAACGGACTGGACGTGCTGGTGATTCCCATGCCGGAGTTCAAGGATGTGTTGAGCTACAACACGCTGGTCATGGCCGGAGCACGTGACGAGATCGAACCGGGCAAGAGTGGCCTGGCTCACCTCTTCGAACACATCCTGTTTCGGCACCGCTTCGAGGGCGAGGTGAACGGATACGACGAGGCCATTGGCAAGATGGGCGCGTTCAACAACGCCTACACGTGGTTCGACATCACGTACTACCACCCCACCACGTTCACCTCGAATCTCGAGGAACTGGCCAAGTTGGAAGCCGAGCGGTTCCAGAACCTGGACATCACCGAGAAGATCTTCAAGACCGAAGCTGGCGCGGTCATGGGCGAGTACCGCAATGGAGCGGCCGACCCCGGGTTGCGCATGTCGGAAGTGCGCCTGAAGGCCATGTATGGCGACTACGGCTACGGCCATACCACGATCGGCTACCTCGAAGACGTCGAGGACATGCCCAACGAGTACGAGGCTGCTCGCAAGTTCTACGACGACTACTACCGACCCAACAATTGTGTGCTGCTGGTTGCCGGTGACGTGGAACCGGAAGAGATCTTCGCGCTGGCCCTCGATCAGTACGCCGACTGGAAGCCCCGGGACAAGCCCGATCCGGGCGAAGCACCTCCGGTCAACGGACCCAAGCGCGAACACGTGAACTGGGCAACCGATGTACCACCGCGCGTACAGGTGAGCTATCGCATGGCCGCCCACGCCACGGGCACCAAGGCTACCGCGGTTGGCCAACTACTGCCCGAGCTGCTCACCGGCGACACGGCCCCGCTCTACCAGAAACTGCGTTCGGAAAAGCAGACCTGTTCGAGCGTGTACCTGGGCAACGCCCAGTACGAGAGTTTCGGACCGGGACCGTTCGTCCTGGGCGCCACCCTGTTCAAGGACAAGTACGAAGAGAAGGGTGAGCCCATGCTGGACGAGGTCATCGCCGACATGGACACGGCAATCGAAGAGTTGAAGAACTTCTCGCAGATGCCCGGAGCCAGCGAAACCCTGGAGTCGTTGAAGAGCAAGTACCAGTACGACATGCTCTCAGGCATCAATAGCCCGGCCGATGCCGCCGAGAACTTCTATTGGTACTACCGCTTCGAAAAAGACATCGACGTGTTCGACCAGATGGTCGAATCGGTGAAGGCCCTGACGCTGGCCGACATCGAGGCATTCGCCCGCGAAACCTTCGTACCCGAAAACCGGGTGGTGGTCACCTTGACCCATACTCCCGAAGAAGATGCCCGGTAGGGTGAAGGAGAAACCAATGAATAGATCCAAGAGTCTCCGCATCTTGTTTTCACTGGCGACCCTGGTGCTGGCCGTCGGCGGCATGCTGCCCTCGGTCGATCAGGCCGTAGCCGGCCCCGAGGTGGTGACCCTCGACAGCGCATCACCACTGGTGCGCGTGCGCCTGATGGTCCGCGTGGGTTCGGCTGACGACCCCGCGGGGATGGAAGGCCTGGCCAACATCACCGCCAATGCAATCCTCCAGGGTGCGTTTGGGAATGCCGACGACCCGATCACCAAGGAACGCCTGGCCGAAATCACACGCAGCTGGGGTGAAGGCGCCAGCCCGTCGGTTCGCGTGGCCAAAGAGGCAACAACCTTCTACATGACCATTCCCGCCGCCGTCATGGACGAGTACGTCTCGAAGGTACTGGCGCCAATGCTCTCCACGCCGCTCTTTCTGGAGTCCGAGGTCGACCGCCTGGTAAACGAATCCACCACGCGGCTCACCGGCTTCCTTCGCTACGAGAGCATTGAAATGCTGGGGCTGACGGCCATGGACAACTACCTGTTCGATGGCACTACGTACGGACACGCGGTTACGGGAAGCGTCGAGGGGCTGGGCAATATTGGCGTGAACCAGGTAAAGGGCTTCTTCAAGAAGCACTATCGCCCCGACAACCTGATCCTGGGTGTAAGCACCAACAACGCTGACATCCGCACCCAGTTGGAGTCGGCCGTCGCCGGACTGGGCAAGGTCCAGGGTGGAGCCACGCTACCAAAGGTTGTGCGGTCGGCCCCCGCGCCGGTAAACGGTCGTGAACTGACCGTGGTTGCCATGCCCAACTCTGGGGCCACGGGCGTTCACCTGGCGTATCCCATTGCCATCAACCGCACGCACCCCGACTACTGGCCTCTATACGTGGCCAACGTGTTCTTCGGAACCCACCGTGACGGCCACGGGGTGCTCTACCAGCGCATTCGCGAAGAGCGAGGCTACAACTACGGCGACTACTCGTACGTGGAGCACTTTGCTGGTCGCCCGTACTCGCTGTTCCCGCCGTTCAACACGCCGCGGAAACACCAGTATTTCAGCATGTGGATCCGGCCCGTTGCCAACGAACACGCCCACCATTTGTTGAAAGCCGCCGTATACGAACTGGAAAACCTGATTCGCACCGGCGTATCCGAGGCCGATGTAGCCAACTCGAAGAACAAGGCTCGCGTGTTGTACCTGAACCTGGCCGAAACCAGCTCACGACTACTGGGAGCCAAACTGGACGACGCGTTCTACGGCTTGGAAGACGGCTATCTGGAAAGCTATCTGGAGAAGATCGAGGCCGTGACCACCGAACAGGTAAACGCAGCCATCGCGAAGTATCTGCAATACGAGAATCTCAAGATCCTGGTGGTCACCGAGGCCGAGTTGGCCGAGCAGTTCGCCACCGATGTCCGGAACAACACCAACACGTGGGGCAAACAGCCCGCCGACTATCAGATTGCCAGCGAGTCTGAAGAAGGCGGCGAAACGTTCCTGAACGTACCCGAGGCCCGACTCGAGACGCTGCGACGCGACGCGGTCTGGGCCAACACCTGGCTGGACATTCCAAGCCAGCGTGTCCGCGTGGTCTCAGTTGAACAGATTTTCCAGAGCGGCGCATTCATCACCGAGTTGGACGACAGCGCTCGCTGAGTTCCATTTGGTGCGATTGGCTACCGGACTGGATGGATGGAGAAACGACATGACGCTGAGCGAAATGCTCTTGCCCGAGTTCGCCCAGGAAATGACCTCCACTCGCAACGTGCTGGCCGTGGTACCGGCCGACAAGTTCGATTGGAAGCCGCACGACAAGTCCTGGACGTTGCAGGAATTGGCCACGCACGTGGCCACCATTCCTCATTGGGCCACCATGACCATCGAGAAGAATGAGTTCGACCTGGCGCCACCGGGCGGCGAATTGTTTCGCGTGGAGCCGGCGGCATCGGTCGAGGAACTGCTTACTCGGTTCGATGGCCACGTGGAGGAAGCTGGCGACGCCATCAAGGGCGCGTCGGATGAGCATCTGCACGAAACGTGGAGGCTACTGGTAGCCGGCAATGAACAGATGGCGATACCACGCATGGCTTGCCTGCGCAGTTTCGTGATGAATCATCTGATTCACCACCGCGGACAGCTCAGCCTGTATCTGCGCATGTGCGATCAGAGGGTTCCGATGGTCTACGGGCCCACCGCCGACGAGATGTAGGAGGCGGTAGCTCAGCCCAGTACTGGGCTACCGCTTTGCCTCTACGCTGCGCACCTTGTCTTCCATGGTCTGCGTGCGATCGGTACGGGTGCCCACCCGCAACGTGGTCGAAATTCGCGGCGCGCCCATGTCATGCACCACTTCGTGGCACCGCTTCACCGCCGCCATCACATCATCCCAGTCACCCTCGATGTTCGTGCCATAGGCGTGGAGCTTCGAGGACAGCCCGGCCTTTTCAATTACGTCTGAGCACGCGGCCACGTAGCTCGATACACTCGTACCAACCCCGATCGGAACCACACATAGATCTACGATCACTTTCACTGTATCCTCCTGGTAACGGTTGAGCGAAATTGCGCTCGTCCCAACCCGACAAATGTACGGACCCCGAGCCTCCCTGGCCAACGCACCCCACCCGCGTGGACCACGGGGTCAACCGAGCACTAGCGCGACTCGCTCGTCGCGCCACGGGGGAGGAACATTGCCTATCAACCTCGAGGGCGGCTGCTTGGTCGTGAACACCCACGAAGTGCCCCCTGACACCGCCGGCACTGTTTCCGGGCGAACCGTTATTGGTCGCAAGGTGGGCGCCCACGCGATCTCCCTGCGCCAGCTTGAGTTCAAACCGGGGACGTCCCCCTGCCTTTGCACGGGCGATTGGGAAGAGACCTGGTTCGTTGTAGGCGGGCATGGCCATATGCGTTTGAACGAACACAGTTTTGATCTGGAACCCACGATCTCCGTCTACGTGCGACCGGATTCTCGACTCCAATGCACCGTGGATTCCTCAGAGCCTTTGCGCATCATGACATCACGGTGCCCGGAGCCGCCGAACACCTTGTTGCAGGACCAGATCGTGAATCAGGTCGATTGGCCAGAAGAATCGTTGGACGCCCCCGCTCCCCGTTCCCGCCTTGACGACGTCGCGGCGCAGACCAGTGGCGACCGCTGGTTTCGGGTGCTGGTAGACACCGATATCGGCTGCCAGAACGTAACGCAATTCGTGGGATCAATCCCACCCAGCCGAGCCCCCAATCACTTCCACGAGTACGAAGAAGTCATCTACGTCCTCGAAGGCAACGGCTTCATGTGGGCAGGCGAAGCCAAAGCACCGATCGGTCCGGGAGACTGTGTGTTCCTACCGCGCGGCCAGGTGCACTGCGTAGAGAACAAGGACCCGGCCAGCCTGAAAGTGCTGGGGATGTTCTTTCCTTCGGGCAGCCCGGGCACTCACACGAAGATCGTGGACTAGCTGTCTACCGCGTAGTCGTCGCCGTAGAACCTGGCCGTACTGGCCGTATGGAATTCCAACGCGGTCACCGGCGGATACCTGGGATCGGGAAGTTCAGGCAGCACCTCGAGCAGGTGTTCTTCCCACACATACACATTCATCGGTGTGGTAATACGAACGCGGGACTGCGCGGCCTGGTCGCGCGGCAACGCCACACGGTGCGTGGTACTGGGCAACCGGTCGTTGGTTATGCGTTGTACGTAGTCGCCGGTATTCAGAATGATGCTACCGGGTGGCGCCTGCAACCGGACCCACTTGCCGCTTTCGCGATGTAGTACCTGTAGACCTTCCATGTCGGGCGCCGGCAACAACGTGAACATGCCCACATCCTCGTGCCCCAACAGACGCCCCACGCCTCGCTCGGCCATGGCCGCGGAAACCGGCGGATAGTAGTTCAGGCGCAATCCGATATTCGGATTCACGAGTGCGGCGTCGTACCGATCCGTGTCGCATCCCAGGTATCGCAGGATGCTTCGCATGATGGGCCGAATCAGGGACTGATTCGCTTCACACAGTTCCCGTAAGGCAGGTTCCAACGAAACGTCCGGCCAGAACCGCGACAGATCGGTACACGGATCAGGCTCCATCTGGAAAGCCCGGCGGCAGAATACCCAGCCCTCGACCTGATCGGGGTGGATGCGGCTGGTCTCTTCCCGCGGAAAATACCCCTGGTTCACCGAACCGTGACGCCGGGCCCGGAACCCGAGCTTGGTGGACAACTCGTTCTGTTCGAACAGGCACCGCGCAGCCTGCTCGGCGCGGTCAAAGACCTCGGAAGCAATGCCATGCCCGGCGAGGACGGCGAACCCGATGTCCTCCAACGACTCGCCCAGCTCCTGGGCAAAGCCCTCGCGAGCATCCTGGTCGCCGCTCCACCACGCCTTCATGTCGCATACCCGAACCACGTTGTCATCGTCGTACTGTTCGTCTGGTTGCTCGCTCAGGCGATACTCATGCGGCTTGGCCACCTGATCGTAGGCGGCAAACTCCTGGCTCGATGCGCCGACACCCTGTTCGCGTCGATCCTCCTCGGTGGAAAACACCGAAGGCTGCGAAGGGGGTCGGCGATCAGCCACCTGATGCGATTCTCATGAACTGAGCGCAAACCCAGGCCATGTAGGTTCCCAAGGCGTACCCCAGCACGGCCAACAACACACCCACCGGGGCCAACGCCGGATGAAACGCCGACGCCACAACGGGCGCAGAAGCCGCCCCGCCAACGTTGGCCTGGCTGCCGACGGCCAGGAAGAATACCGGGGCCTTGATGACCTTGGCGGTGATGATCATCAGAATTCCGTGGAAAGCCAACCAGATGGCCCCCACCAGGAACAGCCACGGCGCATCCAGAATGGCCAGGATGTCCATCTTCATGCCGATGGTGGCCACGAGCACGTAGAGGAAGGCCGAGCCCAACCGCGAAGCACCCACGCCCTCGAGCTGGCGTGCGCGCGTGAACGAAAGGATGAGTCCGCCGGTAGTGGCAATGACGATGAGCCAGAAGAACTTGCTGGTGAGGCTGAGTTTTTCCAGACCCGGCGCGTTTTCCTGTATGGCCGGACCGATGAAATCGGCGCCCAGATGGCCGAGGGCCGTAACCCCGAACCCCGCGAACAATACCCGCATGGTGTCGGCAAGCGTTGGAATACGAGAGATCTTGTTGGTGTAGGCCTCGACCTTGTCGCGCAGCGCGTCGATGGCCGTGGCATCGGCGCCGTTGCGCGCGTCGATTTCCTTCGAACGACCGGCCATGTAGAGCAACACCGCCATCCAGACATTCGCCACCAGCACGTCGACCGTGATCATCTGCGAGAACAGCCGATCGCCGACCTCGAAGACCTCCTTCATGGCCGCCTGGTTCGCGCCGCCGCCAATCCAACTCCCCGCCACCGTAGCCATTCCGCGCCAGATAGCATCGGGACCCTGTCCGCCCACCATTTCCGGATTCATCCAACCGACGATGGTCATGGCCACCGGTCCACCAATGACGATACCCGCGGTGCCTGTGAAGAACATGATGAGGGCCTTCGGCCCCAACCGCTTGACGGCCGGCAGATCGATGCTCAGGGTAAGGAGCACCAATGTGGTGGGCAGCAGGTACCGCGACGCAACGAAGTAGAGTCGCGACGACTCGCCGGAAATGATGTTCAGCGTGTTGAAGATCGAGGGAATGAAGTAGCACAGCAATAACGCCGGTACGTACTTGTAGAACCGCTTCCAGAACGGGTTCTCGCTGGAACTGGTGTGAAACACGAAGGCCAGAATGCCCATGAGCAGACCCAGTACCACTGCGTCGTTCGTTATGAGGGGCGTTGCTGCTTCTTCCATGAACCTTCCGTTTCGCAAGAGGAGATGGGAATCATACGCGGGCGGAGCAGGCCTGTCAGCTAACCTGTCGCACCTCCCGCCAGCCAGCCATCGATGGTTTCCACCAGGCTCCGCTGGGCCTGGATCAACGTGAATACATGATCGGTATTCTTCACTACTTCGACGCGCAGGGGGCCCTGGCGGGCCAACGGGCTCACTTCGGCCTCATATCCCACCCGGAACAGGTCCCAGGCCGTACTGCCATCGGAGTAGATCATGAGAGTTCTTACGCCACGCTCCGTCAAGCGCGCCAGATCGGTACGCGGAATACCAGATGGTGAGGCTATCTTCTGAGGTCGTCGCACAACGCGTTGCACGGCGGATCGAATTGCCCCCAGATTGCTCTTGCCCGATACGACGCGGCGCCAACTCCTGGGGTCGAACATGCGAGTGACGTAGTACCGCATCTGCGTGCGAGCATTGACGTACTCCAGCAATTGTTGGTCACGAGCGGCATCGAACGCGGGCTGACCCTCCTGACGCAGGCTCAGATCACCCGCGTTCACCAACACCAGGCCGGCCACGCGCTCATCGCGACTAGCTACCTGCAGGGCCACGTCTCCGCCCACGCACAGCCCCACTATGGTGAATCGGTCCAGTCGGTAGCGCGTCGCCATCCATTCCATGGCCGCCTGGGTGTCGGCCACGGAGTGTTCATGGAACGGCATCCCATCGCGCCGCGGCGCGCTATCACCCACGCCCGCGAAGTCAAAGCGCAGACCCACCAAACCGCGCAGGGCGAAGCGTCGAGCCAGGGTCACGTGCAGGCGATTGGGTCCAATCCGAGGCAACAGGCCGGCGTTGAGGAACAACACGCCTCCGGTGGGCTCTTGATCGGGGATCGTCGTCACGCCCACCAGGCCAGCCCCGAACTGGGCGATCTGTTCGCTCGGTCCACTCATGATGACCCGGAAATCCAGTCGACCACGCTTTGGGCCACCGCGGGAGCAACCATTCCGCCACCGAACTCGTCCGCGCCTTTTTCTTTCGTCCAGACCGGCGCGGCGTCGTGCGACACAAACGTTGCTCCCCAGGATTCGGCCAGGCTCCGCCCCCTATTCCCGGTCCGGGACGCGTGCAACACGAGCACGCGCGGAGCCGGCGCAGCGTGCAGTTGGAGATCGACCGCGGATACCTGCTCGGCCAGGGTCGGGGGCCACGAGAATCCCAATATCTCGTCGGCGCCGAGATGGGCCGCATTTCGGGCGAAGGATCCCCGCAGCCATTCCTGGTGTTGGGCATGCAGTTGTTCCAGGTAGGCCGCGCCCGATATGACCGGATCCCAAAGCACGACAGCCGCCGCCTTCAATTCCGCGGCGGCGGCGCAGGCGAGGGATGCACCCAACCGCACGCCGCACAGAACGATGGATGAAGCCCCCGTGCCGCCAATCAGCTCGCGGCCCGCGCCAATCGTATCGTGCCGCCACTGGTCCCACGAAACCGCGTCCAGATCGCCCTGCGAGTCGCCGCAACCCGAGTAGTCGAAACGAAGCGAGGGGAAGCCAGCCTGGGCGAGCTGTTCAGCCAGCTTCAGGAGGGCCCGGTGCGACCGGATCGCCTCCTGGCCTACTGGCGGGCAGATCAATACGCCGGTATCTCGCGCGTCATGGGCGGGAGGATGGTAGGCGCCGAACAAACGCCGCCCAGGATCGCCGAAGAAAAAGGGTTCCAAAACACCACCGGACGGTAGATGTGCCAAGGCAGGCGAGTGTATCACTCCGGCCCGGCCACCGCACCGTTCCTTCGGCCGCCGGGTCCATGCTACGCTGCGCGTTCGAACTCGAATCAAGTTCACGCCCATTCGAACAGCCAAGCACGAACCGGCATGCATATCGCGATCGACGGCACCATCTGGGGCGGTGAGGAAACCGGCGTGGCCGCCATTACCCGCCGATGGATCCAGAACCTCATCCCCCTATTGGATGGGCACGAAGCCACCGTATTCGTGACGCGGGAATTTGCCGACAAACCCCCCGATATCTGGTCGCGCGTGAACCTCCAGGTGGTTCTGCGAAACTCCCACGCCACCGCGCGCGACCGCCTTCGACGCGTGGTTTGGCAACAGGCTCAATTGCCAGGACGGCTGAATCGCATTGGCGCCGATGTCGTGTACTGCCCGGCCTATACCATGCCCCTGGTCACATCGGTGCCCGCGGTCGTCACGGTGCACGACCTCATCGCCCTGCGAAGACCCGATCTTTGTACGTGGTCCAACGGACTGCACCTGAGAACCCTCGTGCGCGCCACCGCACAGCGCGCCGCCGTGATCACCACGCCAACTCAGGTAGTGGCCCGCGACGTTCGACACGAGTTCCAGGTGGATGCGTCGCGCGTGGTGACCATTCCATGGTGGAGTGATCCGGAGATTCCCGGAGTCGACAGAAAGGAAGCCGGGACACTCCTGCGCGAGCGATGGCGACTGGACCGCGACTTCGTTCTGTTCGTGGGCGCGATCGAAGCCAAGAAGAACCTGCCGCGGTTGATCGACGCGTGCGACCGCGCGGGGGCGCTCATGGTCATGGTGGGTCCGAGTCGACAGTCGGAGCGCCTGGAACGCGCCGTCCACGCGGCGTTGCGACGAGGCGGCCACCGACATCTGGGTTTCGTTTCCCATCGGGAGCTTGGCGCGCTGTACGCCACGGCCAGGGCCTTGGCAATTCCGTCCCACATCGAGGGGTTCGGATTGCCGGCGCTGGAGGCCATGGCCGCGGGGTGCCCGGTCATCGCATCGAACGATGCCGCACTGCGCGAAGTCTGTGGCGATGGTGCCGTGTTGGTTCCGGCCGAAGACGTTGGCGCGCTGAGCCAGGCCATCGCTTCGGCGATGGCAAGCCCACCAGACGACACGTTGGCGGCCAGGAGGATCCAGAGAGCAGGTGCCTTCGACCAAGGTGATTCCGCCCTCGCTCTACTGAACGAACTCGTGCGTGCGACGCAAGAGTCTCAGGCGTTGTAGTACGCGCGGGGCCAGGGAGGTACCTACGGCCGCGAACGCGCGAGGAACTCCAAACCATCTCTCAATCCCTGCGTAATCGCGTTCGCGGCGACCGGAGCGGGCCGCACCGACAACGCCTGCACGGCCAGTTCGTGCGATTCGTCGCCACGGAATTCCAGCCGGATGCCGGTTATCAAACCGGCGGCCACCGTGGCCGCAATTTCCTGCCGGTGATCCACCGAAAGCCGCAGGCGATCGCCTTGCAGTACGGCTGTCACTGACGGCGAAGGCACGTTGGCTGGCCACTCACTCAACGAAGCCAATTTATCGTTCACGAATGCCTGGTACGAACCGGGCTGCGTCCACCGCACACCCATGCGCGATTCCTGTCCATCGGCATGCTCGAAGACCAACGCGATCTCCTGATTGGGCTGAAAGAAACCCGCGCTGACCCGCAGTTCCACCGCCAGCGCTTCTTCGTTCAGCAAGGGTCGATACCGAAGTACCGCGGCTTCCGTGTCGCCGCTACCCATGTAGTAGCCGTTGATTCCCGACTCGTTCTCGTCGAAACGCCAATTCCCCGCGATCGCCTGCCATACCGCTGCACCGGCAAACACACCCAGCTCCGGATGGAAAACCCCCGACTCTTCCCAGCGCTGGCGCGGCCTCAAGTACGGCCCCGACGCCGCAGGAACACCCTGAAGACCCGGAGCCGAAACAAAACCTTCACGTAGCGGTTGCGGATCGTAGTACGAGAACAGGATCTCCTCGCCCCGGTTCACCACGATCGAATGACCGCGTTGGGTCACTCGCAGGTCAACCACGCGAGTGGCGGGGAGCGAGTACTCACCTGTTCCCAACGATTCTCCGTTGCGCCGGAACTCCAGCCGCTGGACCTGGGCATTCACCAACAGTTCGTAGCCACGACCTGGTTCGTCGCGATCGGCGTGGAATCGCACACCGAAGGTGTTTCGATCCGACGGTACCGGCCCGGTCAGCTCGATCATTACATCGCCCGACAGTAGACGATCTTCGACGTCGCCCGCGGGCCAGCCGTAGCCCAGCGCGAAGAAATTCGAATCGCGGGGGAAGGTCGCGTAGCTCGTGCGGTTTTGAAACCTGATAGGATCGTCGCCAGCCACGAACACGTGTTCCATGTTGGCGAGCGGCCGGCCCTGCTCCAATAGCAGGCTCTGGTTCCATATGAGACCAAACACGCCCTGGTCGAACACGGCCTGCAATGTGGATCCATTGGGAACGTCCACGTTCCACTGTCGTGGCCGGCCATTCTGGACCCAGCGCACGGTGTTGGGTTCGACCATCAACGTGTCCAGCACACCGTTGCGGTCTACATCGAACAACAGCCCCTGGGGCAAGACTGTGGGATCCACATAGGACGTAACCACACCGCCCGCGAAGGCCGGCGTATTCAATCGCCAACTCGTGCCTCGCTGGCCGCGAATCTGCACCGCCTGCTCGCCCCAGACGAACTCGGTTGGTCGTAGATCGAACTCGCCGAACAACGCCCGCGGATGCCCCAGATCAATGAGTCCCGCCAAGGTTTCGCGCGGGGCACTGACGCTGGCGAAGGCTTCACCGGCCACGCTGGCGGTGACCTTGCCGCCGCTCCAGTTCAATTGCAGGCTGGCGCGATCGTCAGCGTGAAAGACCCCCCATTTCCCTCCCACAACCTCCGGTCGGCGACCGGCATGGGCACGCACCAGCTCCACTCGCTTGGCGTGCTCGAATCGCTCTCCTACGTTCGCCCAACGCAGCAACAAAGCGTCGCCACGAGGAGAACCCACGCCCAATCCCGGCCAGCGGCGCGGACGGTCGATGGCCGATGGGAAATCGGCCAAGGTAACCGCATCATTCTCGCGCGTACGCCAGTCGACGAACGCCTCGGCCGGACGCAACACCGCGTCGGTCGCATCTACATACAGTCCGGTTCCACCGCTCGACCAGCCCGAGCGTTCGGGCCAGTTCGCAAACAATGTTTCCCCGGTGGCCAGCTTCGCCTGCACGGAAATGGACGTGAACTGCACCGTGATCCGTTGCCACTGCCCTGCGTTGACATGCTCACGCAGCGGCACCGACTGAAGAATGCGCGCAGTGTCGCCTTCCATACGTACCAACTGGAACGTCGCCCCACCCTCTTCCACATGCGCCCCTACCAGACGGGCTACCACGTAGCCGGTCTCGTCACGACCGAAGAATACGCCTGCCCGACCGCGCGGGTGTAGCAGAAGACTGGCCTGCATCCAGGCGGCATCCACATCGGAGGCACGCGCCTGCGCCAGCGAGATTCCCGGAGCCACGGGAGCCACCGCGCTGAGCCCCGGGGACCGCATCACGCGCCACTCGTCGCCCGACAACAACCAGCGATCGCCCATGGGGCTTACCTGGTCGCTGGCCGCCGTGAAGTTGTCTGAGAACGCCAGTGCACGCCGCGTGGCCGCTTGCTCCGTTGAGAAATCGCCGGAATTCTGATCGGTCGGGAGGAAGTTCTCTTGGGGTGAGAACAACACGCAGTCGACGGCCGCGTTGGCCTCGCGCGTGCCAACGTGTAGAACGTGATCACCCGCCGCCAGAGCTACGCGCGGGCCACGCACCCAGTGCCAACGCCGGAACGATGGATCGTTTCCTACCAGATTGCGCGCTGCATTCGCATCGAGTGAAGCGCCACCGGGCGACACGGCCAGGGTAATGCTGTTGGAACACGTGCCCCGCCAGCGCACGCGGGCCCACACCCAGTAGTCACCAGCCGCCTCGACGCGAATCGGGTACGAGGTTTCGCCCACCACGGTACGACCGTACTGCGGCGCGGTGGCCTCCCACCCCTCGATGGTGACGAACCCTCCGGCCGAAGTATCGCTCGATACGCGCGGGTGGGTTCGCTCGGCGAACTGTGCATTGCGCTCGAGCTCCACCAGTACCAGCTGCTCGGGATCCACCGCGACGGGGCGCCGGCCCACGGTGTCGCTGGCCACGCCCACCGCCGCCAACACCACGCACAGGATTTTCCAGATTCGGCTCACGCCGCACCTCCCTGACGACTAGCCGCCACCGCGACAAATGCCATGGCCACTGATGTCGTGGCCACCGGGCAGAACAACATGGCTATCGCCGCGGCCACCAGGGAGCCCCGCGCAATACGGGAAGCGCCGCGAAACGCGGCCACCCAGGCCCCCAACCACGCCAACAGGCCCAACCACCCCACGGTAACGCCCAGCAGGAGATACCCGTTGTATACGTTGGGAAATGTGGTTCCCGTGCGCTCCAACGTGCCGTAGCCCGTGCCAATGACGCGCTGCCATCCGCCCAACCCGGCCCCCAGTAACGGTTGCGAACCCATGAGACGCAATGCCGCCCAATTCTGGGAAAAGTATTCCGGCGCAACCACGGTAGGCGTCTCCACCGACGGCGCCCCGAACTCACCGCTGGTGCGCGCGAAGTCCAGGCAGTCCAGACCCAGAAACACCTGACGCGCTCCCAGCGGAAACGTGATCTGCGCCGGTGCGGGCAACGCGGCGCGGCGCGCGTGCAAGACCTGGGCTCGGCGTAGTTCCAGCGGTACTCCTACAACGTTGGGAATCTCGCTTCGCATGGCATCGCGCACCGACGACGAACCCAATACCAGCGGCAACAACCCCGCCCCAAGCACGATTCCCGCGAGTCCGAGCGAGCGGCCGCGCGCGGAGAAAACCACGGTGATGGCCACCAGCGCCGTGGCGAGCAGAGACGCGAAGCCGGCCACGGCCAGGAGGACAGGGGCCAACATCCACCGGCCGCCGGTTCGCACGCACCACGGAGCCACTATGATGACCGTGGCGACCAACGCGCTCCGATCGGCGAACACGCCGCTGATCAGGTGATGCGGCTCGCCGGCGATCAACTGATACAGCGTGGAAAGGCCCGCCAGGGCGCAGATCGCGCCACCGACCAGGGCAAACCACTGAGCGTCGAAGAGCCGGCGACGGAACAGCCAGAACGCCAATACGTAGGTATCCACCACCTGAATCGCATCGGCCAGCGATCCGCGGGAAACCGCCCAGGATCCCAACACCACCACCACGAAGAACCAGAACGGGTTGGCCAACGAGCGCCGCAACTCGGAAACCAGGCTCGCCGGCGACCGCACCAACAATACGGCGATCTCGACGGCAACCGCGAACCACAGCAAGAGGTCGGTCCACGGAAGACGAACCGCCGCTACGGTACGACCGGGTTCCGCGAGCTCCAGATTCAACGAGAAGGGAATACTCACCAGCACCAAGGCGGCCAGCGCACGGGAAAGTCGATCAGCCTTGTCCACAACGGCATCGAGATTCTCGCTCAACGCGAGCGGCGGCGACAGCAGCACCAGTACCAGAAACGCCTCGGCGGCGCGAACCAACAACGTCGACAACAGGCGGACCCACGACGCGCCCAACGTGGCGCCCAACACCAACGGGCTCGCAGCCGCGGCCCCCAGGACGACCACGGCCCCCAGGTAGAGCGCCGCGCGCTTGTCGCCAACGGTCCAGTGGATCGGCACGCGTCGTAGGATGACGACGGCAATGGCCGCCAGGACCAACGCAAGCCGGGCCGGGGCCACGTTCCATTCGCCGGCCAGCGTGATTGTCTTGGCCGAAACCACCGCGTACACCAACACGGCGGCCCACGCCAACAGGCCGCGAACCGCGATCGGTATCCGTGCCCGATCGGACCTGGGTGCGGGGGTGTCCGCCAATTTCTGTGGAGTCTCCGTCAGAGGGATGTGAGTTCCCGGTAGACAGACAGTATTTCACCGGCCACGCGCGGGATCAAGTACGCGACTTCAACGCGCTCCCGCCCCGCCAAACCCAAATCCCTGGCCCATTGCGGTTGCTCGGCGAGCTGGGCCATCCCACGGGCCCATAGATCGGGGCGACCGGCGGGTACCAGCAATCCGGTGACACCCGGGACCACGATCTCGGCCAACCCGCCGGTGGCCGAGGCCACGACGGGCCGCGCCAACGCCATGGCCTCAACCGCTACCCGGCCAAAAGGCTCTTCCAAGGAAGGAACCGCGACCACGTGGGCGACCGAAAACAACTCAGCCACATCGTCCTGCGGTGGTACCAGATCGACACGCGCCCGGCCCCATCTCGCGGCCAGGTCGATCAGCTCGCGTTGGTGCGAAGTAGCAGTTACATCGAAGGTGTTCAACGCGAGCAACAAGTGAGGTCGCAGACCCGCGCCGGCCAACTCATGCACGGCGGCGATCAACGTGGAGAAGCCCTTCCGCGGAAGAGCCTGTCCGGCCGCCGCTACGACGAATTCATCGGGTTGTACATTCCACCTGGCCCGCGCTGCCTCCAGACGGGACCTCGACGGCGCATGCAGTGGCGCGATTCCGTTGTTCACCAATCGCAGCCGCTGGGCCGACCCAAGCTGTTTGCGGGCAAACTCGAATACCGCCGACGAGATCGGAACCGAGAACCCACTTCCGCGACCCAGTATCCTGGCCAGCCAGGGCCGATGGTAGAAATCACGCCAGTGCCACACCCACGGCGTGTTGGATCGATCAATCGCCCAAGCGCTCCACAACTGAGCCTGGGTACTGTTGGTGTGGACCAGGTCGTGGCGGGCCATCAGTCGGCCAAGGTCTTGCGTTGCCGCCACCATGCCTGGTATCGCCGCGACCGAACGGGGCCGCCAACGGATCGTGTGCATTGGAACCTGGTACCAGTCGATACCCACCGCCTGGCTCCGGTGAGCAAGCTCCCCTTCCGGGCAGGCGAGAGCCGGCTCGACGTTGGAACCCGCCAACTCGCGCATCGCGACCATGAGCTCCAGCAGGCTCCGTTCGGCCCCACCCAATTCGGCCCGGTGGGATACATACAGGACCTTCATGGGCCAAACCCGTCGCGCAACATTCGCTGGTAGGTGGTCACCAACTCGTCCATCTGGGATTCACGTCGAAACATCGCGGCTACGCGGGCACGACCCTGCAAGCCCAGGCGTTTGCGCTCCGCCGCGTTGCCCGCCAACCCGTGGAGCCGCTCGGCCAATTGGTCGCTGCGATCGAAGGGAACGAGCACTCCGGTCACGCCATCGTCCACGCAGTCACAGATGCCGGGCACCTCGAAACCCGCAACCGGCAACGAGCGCGCCATGGCATCGAGCACTGCATATGGCAAACCCTCGTAGCGAGAGGTCGTCACGAATACGTCCATTCGGGAATAGAAGGGTTCCACGTCGCGGGCGGCCGGGAGCAACCTCACCACGTCTTCGAGCCCCATGGTGCGCACGCGCTGTTCCATCGGTTCTCGCAGCGAACCGTCGCCCATGATGGTCAGATTGAAATCGATCGCCCGCGTTCGCAATGCACCGGCCAATTCCAACAACCGCAGCGGTTCCTTCTGCGCTTCCAGTCGACCCAGAAACCCCAATCGCAACGGTCCATGTTCGTCAATGGCGGACAGATGATCACGATATCCGGTGGGCAAATCCACGCCGTTCGCAACTACCGCGATTCGGCGCGGCGACACAAGGTGTCGTTCCACGGCCACTTGCGCTTCGCTGGGTGACACGGCGATCAGACAATCGGTCCAGAACGCCAACGCTTTCTCGATCAAGGCATACATCCCGGTGCGCAACCGCGGTTCTTCCTGGAGAAACGCAAATGCGTGCGGCGAGTAGGCCACGCGCCCGGGCGCACCCCAGGCGCGGGCCAATCGACCCAACGCCCCGGCCTTGGAACTGTGGAGATGAACCACGTCGGGCTGGAGGCGACGAAGGATTCCGCGCAACGTCCACGCCAACCGAAGGTCTACGACCGGCGATACCGCTCGCACCATGGGAAGCTCGACCACTTCACAGCCCAACTGCGACAAGTCACGCAGAACAAAACGGAAATGCGGGTCCCGTTCGCAAGAAGCTATGATCGCGGGAGTCAGTCCTCGGTCCACCAGCCCACGGGCAACGGACTCGAGATGGCGAGCCGTGCCGCCGGCCGTGGCCTCCATGACCAGGGCCACTCGCGGCAGAATCAATCGGGCTCTCCGAACTTGGCGAGTCGACGCTGAAGACACTCGGATCCGTCGAATTTCGATTCCAGACGCGCCCGGGCGGCCGTTCTGCGCCCCGTCCAGTCATCGATGTCGGCGACGATGCTCTCGAGCGCGTCCGCCAACTCTTCGCCCGAGCAATGCTCGGCCGGCCACGCGGTCTCTTCGTCGACGACCTCACCCACGCCGCCAGCCACACTGGTGCAAACCGGCAACCCGCAGGCCATGGCCTCCAGGATCACGTTGGGAATTCCGTCGCGGTCGCCGTCGTCAGCCACGCGACAGCCCAAGAGAAAAGCATCGGAGTCGGCGAACCACTCCACCACTTCCGCACTGGAAGCGGTCCGACGATGATCGAGCGCGATCCCCAGCGACTGGGCCCGCGCCAGCAGCCACACGGTCAGAGGTCCGTCGCTGATCATGCGATAGCGAATGGTCCAACCCCGATGGCGCAACAACGCGACCGCCTCGAGACAGATCTCCAATCCCTTCTTTTCGACCGAACGGGCCACGGTGATCAGGCTGAGTTCGCGCTCGGAGGGGAACGCGCGCGAATCCTGCCAGGCGAATTTCTGCAGATCGACACCATGTGGCACCAGATGCAGATGACGTCTCCGCACTCCGCGCCGAAGCAACTCTTCATGCGCCGCCCGCGAGCAGGTCATGACGGTTTCCATGGTGCGCGTGAGAGCCCCTATGCGCACCGCCGGCACGAACACGTCGCGTCCATGGCCAGCGCCGCTCACCGACAATCCGTGGAAATGCGCCAGCGCGACCGCCACCAACGACGGCAGGTTCAGAAAGTGCGCGTGGACGTGGCGGGTTCCAATGTCATTCAATGCGTCCAGGTAGCCCAGAGCCAGCCACACCGCCTTCAGCACCAACCAGCCGCCGCGTACCGTCGGGCGCACGAACGTCGCGACCTCGCCCAGGACCTTGAATAGGCGTCCCGGTCGCCGGACGAGTTCACGCGCCAGCACGCGCCAGCGACGCGCGGCCGAGGGGCCCTCCATGACCCGGACCCGGGGTCCGTACCCTGATTGGTCGGCAAACGATGGGACACAGGGGAGAACCCAGGGTTGCCACCCGGCTTGGGCCAACGCATCGATCTCGTCGCGAATGAAGGTTTCGGACGGGCGCGGGTAGCGCTCGACCACGATGGCCATGGCGCGATTGCCGCCAGGCGATGGGCTGGCTAGAATGGTTTGATCGGTCATCGGCCCAGCCTGCCACAAGCCCAAGTCGACAACAAGACAAGGGTTTGTCCTTCCGGAGCGTCTCCATACCCATGAATTCGGCATCCCGCGCCCCAATTGTTGGCCCTGGTGCGCCATGGCGGGCATTCGTGGGAGCGGTCACGGTCGTCACGCTGCTGAACCTCGTGGGCAAGTTGTTCGGTTTCGCCGAAAAGTTGCTGCTGGCCTACTACGAAGGCACCTCGGCCGCGGTGGACTCGTATTTCACCGCGGTGGGCCTCGGTGTCTTTTTCTTCATCCTGACCGACGATATCCTGGTGCCCGTGTTCCTGGCCCAGTACGTAGCGCTACGCGAGGCAGTGGGTCAGGGCACCGCCACCGCGTTGTTCCGGCGTGTCACTGCGTGGACCGCCTTGGTCCTGGTGGTGCTTTCGGGGCTGGCCCAGATCTTCCCCTCGCAGTTCGTTCAACTGGTGGCGCCGGGGTTCAGCCCCGAACAGGTGCAGAGTACCATCGGTATGCTCCGGTATACGCTGATCGGAGGCGTGCTGTTGGGATTGGGTGGCGTACTCTACGTACTCCTGAACGCCCACGGCCGGTTTGCCTGGCCGGCGCTGGCCGGGGTGGCCCACAAGGCTCTCATCCCGCTGACCATCGCCGCGCTGTATCCCATGGTGGGAATGACCGGGGCGGCGATTGCGCTGGTCGTCGCCGCCTCGGGCCAGCTGCTGCTCCTGGTAGTGGGAGTCCGGAAGTGGATCCCCAAAGCTGAACCCCAGCCACTGGAGTCTGGTTTCGCCCGCAACTTCCTGTGGCTCATGGTTCCACTCGCAGTGGGCACGATAGCCGCGCAAAGCGGCCTGTTCGTAGACAACGCCATGGGGTCCATTCTCGAGTCGGGGTCGATCGCCGCCCTCTCGTTCAGTCGAAGATTGGTAGAACTGCCCGTGGTTCTGCTGCCCACGGCGCTGGGCGTCGTTGCCTTTCCCCAGCTCGCCCGACTGGCCGCCGCCGGCCAACCCGGCGAGATGATGCAACGACTGGCCGCCATCATGCGCTTCTCGGTGCTGGTATTCCTTCCACTGACCGCCGTGTTTCTGTTGGCCTCGGAAGAATTGGTGTACGTGGTGTTCGCGCGTGGTGAATTCGACGCCAGCTCGGTGGACATCACCGCGCAGGTGGCCCGCTTCTACTGCCTGGGGCTGGTGGCGTTTGCTCTGGAGATCCTGGTGCTACGGGCCTTCTACGCCACGCTGGACACCCGAACGCCCATCCTGGTGGGACTGGTGTTCCTGGCCCTGAACATCACGGCCACGCTCACGCTTACCCCGAAACTGGGCCTGCTGGTCATTCCGGTGGCGCTGGCCGCGCAGAAGACAGCCAAGACCGCGGTTCTCGCCTGGATCCTGGCGCGACGACATTCGAGCCGGTGGATTTCACCATTGACGCAGTTCGTGGTGCGCGCGAGCCTGGCCGCGGGTGGGTTTGCGATCGTATTCGCGCAGCACCGTTGGTTGGCGGGGCACGTGTACGGGGGGCATCTGGCTGAATTGGCGATCGCGGGAACCGTGGCGGGTCTGTTGTATCTGATCGCATTGTCGCGGCTGGGCCTTCTGGACGTCAGGGCCGTGAGACATCTGCTTTCGGAGTCGACATGATGCCGATCGACTCAAACCAACCTCGGTTGAGGATCCGCCAGGTTTCGAAACACTTCGGCAGTCGTGGATTCCGACAGTTGTTGCGCCGAAGCTCGCGTGAGATCACAGCGCTGGCCGGCGTGGACCTTGAGCTGGCCGCCGGGGAGATCACCGCGCTGTTGGGTCCCAATGGAGCGGGCAAGACCACCCTCATGGCCATCTGTTGCGACATCGTACGCGCCGACACCGGCACCGTGGTCGTAGACGGATTCGATACGGTGGCGAACGGCCGCAAGGCTCGACGTCGAATAGGCCTGGTGACGACCGACGACCGCAGTTTCTTCTGGCGACTGTCGGCGCGCGAAAACCTCCAGTTCTTCGCGGCACTACAGGGCCTTGACCGCGGCGAGGCCAAACGTCGAAGCGAAGATTTTCTGGAACGTTTCGGACTGAAGGCCCACGCCGATCGTCGCTTCGCCACCTATTCCACGGGCATGAAGAAACGGCTATCGCTGGCACGGGCCCTCTTGCACAAGCCATCGGTGCTGTTGCTTGATGAGGCAACCAACGGGCTGGACGTAGAGGGAACCGACGTACTGCTGGATCTGGTGAAGCACGAAGCCACGCGAGAAGGTGCCGCCGTGCTATGGGCCACGCATCGCGCCGAAGAGCTGGCCGCGCTCTGCGACCGTGTGACGGTACTGGTCGGCGGCCAACTAAGGTACGACGGACGCATCGACGAGTTTCTCGAATTCCAACGTCAACGCACCCACTACCGAATCGAAGTGGCCGGCGAAGCCACCGGCAACGAGGCGTTGGAGTCGATGGCACGCGCCATGGGCCTGACGGTCCAGGGCACCGGACATCGCACCCGCCTGACCGGGGATGCATCGGTGTCGCTGGCCGACGTGGTGGCCCAGCTGGCCGCCGGTGGATTCCACGTGCGGGGCGTGGAACAACCCCCCACCACCCTGGCCCAGCTGTTTACCGACCTGGCCCCCGATCGTGAGACATCGTGACCGGGTTCTTCGCCATTCTGGCCGCCTTCCTTCGGCGCGAGTTCCGTATTGCGACGAGCTACAAATTCCAGTTCGTATTCCAACTGGTCAATTCGTTCTTCGCCGTGGCCATCTTCTACTTTCTGTCGCAGCTCATGGGCGAAAAGGCCGCCGCGGCCATCGGCCAGAAGTATGACGTGGGGTACTTCGCGTTCATATTGGTGGGAGTCGCCGGCACGACATTCGTGGAAACCGCCATGTCGGGTTTCACGGTACGGCTACGTCAAACCATGACCGAAGGCTCACTCGAGGCCATGTTCGCCACCGGCGTTCGCCCCCTCTACATTCTGGCCATGCCATCGGTCTGGAGCTTTCTGTTCGATGGCGCACGAGCGTTGGGCATTCTGATGGTGGGCGCCTGGATATTCGGCGCCGACCTGTCGCACGCCAACTGGCTTTCGTGGACGGTGGTGGTGTTGGCCGCCGCGGCCGCCTACAGCGTGTTCGGTTTGTTGTCGCTGGTGTTCATCATGACGCTGAAGCGGGGCGACCCGGTTACGTGGGCCGTAACGCAAGCCACCGCGGTCGTGGGGGGCGCATACTTTCCCCTGAGTCTATTGCCCGACTGGCTGGAAACGGCGGCGCGGCTGTTGCCCATGACCTACGCTTTCGAAGCAATGCGGGGCGCGCTGCTGGCGGGTGCCCCGGTGGGTGCGCTGCAACGCGAGTTGATTACCCTCGTTGCATTCGCAGTCGTGGGACTTCCCATTGCTGTGTGGTTGTGTCATCGAGCCGTGGACCGGGCCAAGCGCGACGGGAGCCTGGGCACCTTCTAGCGATCCAGCGCGCTTACTGGGCCGAGTCCATGCGCTTGCGCAGGCTGGCCGGACGCATGTCGGTCCATACCTCGTCGATGTAGGCCAGGCACTCGTCCTTGGTGCCCGATTTCCCCACTTCGTTCCAGCCCATGGGAATTTCCTCGCCCGCCAGCCAGATTGAGTACTGCTCTTCGTGGTTCATGACCACGGTGTAGGTGCGGTCGTCGTGTTCGTCGTTCATCGCCAGGAATTTCCTTTTGCTGGGGCAATCGCTGTACGGCATGAACTGTACAGCATCTACCTATAGGTCGTGCAACCAGCGTTCGAGCTGATGCGAAAGATGATGTCCGAACTGAGCCTGGGTTACATAGAAGTGTCCACCGGAAACGTCGTGGCGGTCGAAACTGGCCGAGGTGAGCTGGCGCCACGCCGTGGCGGCCTCGACGCTCACCACCGGATCGTTCGGGTCCAGAAACGATACCACGGGACACGCCAGACGCTGCGATCCATCGCACTCGTAGGTCTCGATGACCTGGAAATCGGCGCGCAGCGTGGGTAGCATGATCCCCAACAGTTCTTCGTGCTGAAGCACCTCTTCGGGTGTCCCACCCAAGGCGCGTAAACGCCTCAGGAAAGTCGCGTCGTCTTCGGTATGCATGGGAGGCCGTTCGGGGCCAAAATGCGGTGCCGGCGAGGCCGACACGAAGACGCGGCGCGGTGCCTCGGCCCCCGACTCCATTCGCCGCCGCGCCCACTCGTAGGCCACCACAGCTCCCATGCTGTGGCCGAAGAACGCGAACGGTCGATCCAGCGTGGCGGCGGCGTCCAGGTGCGCGGCCAACTCCACGGCACTACCCACCGGCGCATCGCCCAGGCGCCGCTCACGTCCGGGCAATTGCACCAGAGCCAACTCGACTTCGTGTGGCATCTGGTCGAGCCAAGCCTGAAAGATCCAGGTTCCGCCCCCGGCGTAGGGCAGGCAGAACACCCGGGCCCGGGCGTCGGGACGCGGACGCGGCACGGTGAACCAGGCGCTCATACCGAAGTTCCTTCGTGCGAACCGGCGTCACCAATCGTCGACGCCAGCTGTGCCAACGAGTTGGCAAAGACTTCGCGCAGGCTCAACTGATGCCCGATCTTCTCTTCGACCCGGGCAATCATGCGAATCGCCAAGAGCGAATGTCCTCCCAGGTCGAGGAATGTGTCGCGGCGACCGACCCGGTCGATCGAAAGCAACTCGCACCAGACCTCGGCGATCGCGCTCTCGGCGCCCGGGAAGGGCGCTTCGAATTCGGCGCTGGCCCAGGCGTGTGCGTCCTGGCCCAACGGTGGCAGCTCATCCAACTGTTGTACATGGGCGGGCACGGCGGCTAGACCCATCTTCTGACGGAGATGACCGCGAATGGCGAGCGTCGATTGGGTGGCATCGCCAACCAGCGAAACCACAAGGCGGGGCGGTTCTCCCTGCATCTCCGCGCGCGCCTGGCGAACGCCCGCCATGGCCAGCAGCACTATTTCGACCTGGGACAGATCCAGCGAAGTACCGTCGATGGAGACCACCCGGGACGTTGAGTCCGCCGGCTCATTGACCGTGGGATCGGGCAAGGCCCGCCGATTCAACTTGCCGTGCGGCGTACGCGGAACTTCTTCGATACGCACGAAGACCGAAGGCACCATGCTCAGCGGCAATTCCGCGCGAAGGTGCTCGCGCAACCGACGCTTATCAAGCTCCGCAGGTGAGACCACATAGGCCACCAGGCGTTGATCATCGGGGCCAAATTCGTGCACCACGACCACGGCCGCACCCACACTGTCGTGGCGCAACAGGGCCCCTTCGATCTCGCCGGGTTCGATGCGCATGCCCCGCAAACTGATCTGTGCGTCGGCCCGGCCCATGAACACCAGCTCACCATTGGCTCGCCAACGAACCAGATCTCCGGTGCGATACATGCGCTCACCCGGCCGGCGTGAAAACGGATCGGGAACGAAACGTTCGGCGGTTGAACCCGGACGACGCACGTACCCGCGGGCAACCGCTCCGCCGCCGATATAGAGTTCGCCGGCCACGCCCACGGGGACCGGCTGCAACGCGGCGTCCAACACATAGGCTCGGCTATGGTCGAAAACACGCCCCAGGGAGACAGGCGAAACGACATTCGACTGCGCCGAGACCTCATGCGCGCAAACGCCCACGGTGGTCTCGGTCGGACCGTAGTGATTGAACACGGTCAGGTCGGGGCGTGCGGCCATGATGGCACCGAGAAATTCAGCGCCTGGTTCCTCCCCGCCCACGATCAGCACGCGACGCGGAAGTGCACACCAGGTTGGGTCTCCGGCCGTAAGTACATGCAAGTGCGACGGCGCAATCTTGAGCACATCGGGCCTACGGGCTTCGAATGATTCGCGGACCCGGGCCGCCGACGCCGACGCGTCGGGCGAGAGTATGCGCAGCTCGCCGCCCCCCATGAGCGGCGGAAACACCGTGGTGACCGACGAATCGACCGTCAACGGCTGCAACATGGCGAAGCGGCCGTCGGTAGCCAGCTTCAGCCGATCCACGACATCAACAACGTACGTGTAGAGCTGACTGTGTTCCACCGCGACACCCTTGGGCCGGCCGGTAGAACCCGACGTAAACAACGTGTAGGCCAGGTTGGACGGTTTCAAATCCACGCGTGGAGGATCATCCCGCCCTTCTTCCCCGGTGGGCATCTGGATGTGCTTACGCCCTGGGGCCACCGATGGGTCCCAATCCGATCCAACCACCACGACCGAGACACCGGCGTCTTCGAGAACCTGTTCTTGCCGCGCCGCCGGATGCGCCGCGTCCAATGGAACGTAACCGCCGCCCGACTTGAGCACCCCGAGCAACGCAATCACGAGGTCCGGCCCACGGTCCAGCCACAGTCCCACGGAAGTCTCGGGGCCCACGCCGGCGTCGCTTAACGATTGCGCCAACGCGTTCGATCGCCGATCCATCTCGCGGTAACTGATCTCCCGGTCCCCGAACGATATCGCCACCGCATCAGGGGTGCGCTGCGACTGCTCCCGGATGCATTCGTGCACCAACCGCAGCGGCGGCGTGGATTCGTCAGACCGATTCCATTCGAGCACTCGGTGTCGCTCCCAGGGCGACGTAAGCCGGGCGCAGCCGATTTCAATGTTGGGCTGGGCCACGAGCGAGCCCAGCAGATTCACGAAATGACTCCCCATGCGGCGCACGGTGACCTCGTCGAAGAGATCGCGGTTGTACTCCAGCTCGGCATCGAACCCCGCGTCGGCCCGCGCGATGAGCCGCAACGTAACGTCTTGCTTCGCACTGCCGGTATCCGGCGGAAGCGGACGCAGAGGGCGACCCGCGAAGTTGGAAAGGTCGAGCGGCATGTTCTGGAGAACCAGCACCGCCTGGAAGATCGGCGTGTGCGCCAGGTCGCGCTGAGGCTGCAGCTCTTCCACCAGGCGCTCGAACGGAATGTCCTGGTGGTCGAACGCTTCGCGCGCTACCTGTCCCACACGATCGAGCAGTTCCTCGAACGATGGCGACCCGGCCAGATCCACGCGCAACGCCAACGTGTTGATGAGCGGTCCGACCACGCCTTCGCTGGACAATCGATTGCGGTTGGCCACCGGAGTGCCCACGACGATCTCGTCCTGATGCGCGTAGCGGTGCAGAAGCGTCGCGAACGCCCCCACCAGGAGCATGAATTCGGTAACCTGGTGCTGCTTCGCCACCGATGCGATTCCAGCACCGAGGGTCGCATCGATCGAGAAGCCGGTCGTGGCGCCGGCAAACGTTTGCGTCAGCGGGCGCGGTCGGTCGGTGGGCAGCTGAAGTACGGAGAGCGGCGGTGCCAGCTGCTGCTTCCAGTAGGACAACTGCTCGTCGAACTCGCCACCGTCGAGACGTTGGTTCTGCCAGCGAGCGAAGTCTCGAAACTGGAGCGGCGGCGGCGGCAGGGCCAAGGTCGAGTCCGAACGTTCCTCGGCCGCCACCAACTTGCCAAGCTCGTCCAGGAGAATGGCCAGTGACCATCCATCGCACACAATGTGGTGGAGGCAAAGCGCCAGGATGCACTCGTCTGGGCTCAACTGGGCCAGCGCCAAACGCACCAACGGTCCTTTTTCGAGATCGAACGGTCGCTGCACGAAATCGCCCAACCACGCATCGAGACCATCGAGACTTTCATTCGTGGAATCGGGAGCTTCCACGGTTCCCTCGAACGCCGCCACGACGCGTTGCCGAGGCTCACCGTCAACCAATGTGAATACCGTGCGCAGGATCTCGTGTCGTTGAGCCAGCCGCATCATGGCTGCGAGAAGGTCCCGCGGCCGTACGGCCCCCTCCAGGTGAAGCAACAGCGGAACGTGGTAGAACGCGCTATCGGGCTCCCACTGCCGCAAGAACCACATGCGCTTCTGGGCAAACGAGACCGGGTAGGTCTGATCCAACTGCAACCGCGTGGCTTCAGGAACGGTTGCCGTGGACGTCGACCCTCGAGCCGCTTCGATCCTTTGGGCCAGCGCCGCCACGGTGGGCCGGGCAAAAAATTCTCGCAGGGGCAAATCAACACCCCACCGAGCTTCCACGCGCGACACCACGCGCGTGGCCAATAGCGAATGCCCACCCAATTGGGCGAAGAAGTCGTCCTCGGCGCCCACGCGTTCCACCGAAAGCAATTCACTCCACAGCGACGCCAGTTCAACCTGGGTCTCTCCCGCCGGCGCCACGTACACCCGCGGCTGGTCTTCGGGGTCGGGAAGCGCCATGCGATCGACCTTGCCCCGCGATGTCAACGGGAAGTCCTCCAACTCAACCCACGCCGAAGGCACCATGGCCGAAGGGAGCCGGTCGGACGTGAAGCGTCGGAGCTCCTTGACATCAAGGTCGTGGCCCGTCCGGGTCGTGAAGTAGGCCAGGATTCGCCGCTCGTCCGCCAACTCACCTTGAGCAACTACCAAACTCTGGAGAACCGCGGGGTGTGCTGAAAGAACGGCTTCGATCTCCCCCAACTCGATGCGGTGGCCACGCACCTTGACCTGGTTGTCGCCGCGTCCCAGGAACTGCAGCGTTCCGTCACCAACCCACCGAACCCGGTCCCCGGTGGAATACAAGCGCTGACCCGGCGACGATGCGAAGGGGTCGGGAATGAATCGATCTGCCGTGGCCGCGGCCGCGCGCCAATACCCTCGGGCCAGCCCATCACCGGCCACGTACAGTTCACCCACTACCTGGGGCGGTACCGGCTGCAGGCGCGAATCGAGTACATACACGCGTGCGTTCGGAACCGGGCGGCCGATGGGTACCGGCACATCAACGTTCTCGCCCACGACATGACAGGTACTGAAGGTCGTGCCCTCGGTCGGCCCGTACCCATTCACAATGACCAGCGCGGGAAAGCGCCGTCGCAGCGCAGCCACGTGCGTCGGGGACACGACGTCGCCGCCGGCCAACACCTGTTTCACGTGCGCGAAGGCATCGATCTGATCGTCGATCATTTGATGAAAGAGTCCGGCGGTGAGCCACAGCGTGTCCACGCGATGGCGCTGAATTGTTTGCGCCAACTCGGCCAGCGAAGCAGGACCAGGCGGCGCCACCACCAGCTGACCACCGTGCAGCAACGGCGCCCACAACTCGAAGGTCGAGGCATCGAATGCCAATGGGGCATACATCAACACCCGACATTCGGGACCCAGATCGACGTAGTCGGGGGTGTGGACCAACCGGACCACATTGCGATGGGTAACCGCGACCCCCTTGGGAAACCCCGTAGAACCCGACGTATACGAAATGTACGCCAGATTCCCGGCCGACAGTTCCGCCGGAACATCATCGACCGGAGTCAGAGATGCCATATCTTCCAGCAACGCGCATGACGCGCCAATGGAAAGAATCTTCTGCTCGTACCTCTTTTCCGTGAGAACCAGGCTCGCTCCCGTGTCGTCGTGGATGAATCGCAACCGCGCGGCCGGCAGTTCGGGATCGAGGGGTACGTAGCAACCGCCCGCCATCAGCACCGCCAGGACCGCGACTACCATGTCTTCGGAGCGTTCCAGGCAAACGCCTACGGGTGACTCTATCGACACACCACGCTCGCGCAAACCCGCCGCCACCGAAGCCACGCGGGACGCCAGTACGCCGTAGCTCATGGGACCGGCGTTGGTAACCACGGCCGTGCGCTCTGGGGTTTTCGCGGCAACCTGCAGAAACAGGCCAACGATGGTGGCGTCACGCGGATAGTCGCGAATCGTCTGGTTCCACTGCGTGGTAACGAGTTCGCGTTCCTGCGGCAAGAGCAGCGTGGCGTCGCCAACGGCCGCGTCCGGGTTTGCGGTCAACTGGTCCAGCAACGAACAGAACCGGCGAGATGACGCCTCAGCCGTGGCCTGATCGAACACGTCGGTGTCGTACTCCCACCGCACGCCCATCGTCGACTCGCGTTCCTGTACGTGAAGCGTCAGGTCGAACTTGGCCACACCCGCATCCAACAGCACTTCCTCCACCTTCAGCCCGTTCAGAGCGAAGGCTCCTTCCGCCACGTTCTGCATGGCCAACATCACGCGGAAAAATGGCGTTCGCCCCGCCCCCCGTTCGGGCCGGAGAATCTCGACCAGCCGATCGAAGGGTAGTTCCTGATGGCCCAGATTGTTCAGCGACTCCGATTGCGCCTGCGCCACCAGATCGGCAAACGTGGCGTCCCGCTCGACATGCCCCCGGGCTACCAACGTATTCACGAAGAAACCCACCAGTCCCGACAGCTCGGGCGAAGTGCGGCCGGCCACCGGATAGCCCAGGGCCACATCGTGGTTGTCCGTGGCGCGAAACAAGTACGCCCACAACGCGGCCATCAACACCGACGGCACCGAGGCCCGAACGCGCCGCGCAACCAGGCGGATGTTGGCCGTGGTCGAAGGACCGAGGGTCACCGAAAACGTACGGCCATGCCCGGCAGCCCGAACCGAAGGGCCCTCGCCAGACAGGTCGCCGGACGGGCTCAAGTGGGCCAGGTGAGCCTTCCAGTACTCAACCTCATGTTCGAGAGCGCCGCCGTCCAGTCGCTGGTTTTGCCAAGCCGCATAGTCTACGTAGCGAACATCCGGCGCTGCCGGCAGCTCCTGGCCCGCATACGCGGCGGCCAGCTCCTGCCATAGGATGCCCAGCGACCAACCGTCGCAGACGATGTGGTGCGCCACCAGGTAGAACAGGTACTCGGCGTCGCCCGTGCGAACCAGAGCCGTGCGCAACAGTGGCCCCGTGGCAAGATCGAACGCACCGGTGGCTTGCTCGCGATGAATGTCGTCCACGCGCGCCGCCCGTGATGAGTCATCGAGATTTCTCAGGTCCTCGATTTCAAACGCGGCCGGCCCCGCCGGCGCGATCACCTGCACGGGCCCATCTTCGACTACGGGGAACGTGGTTCGGAGGACTTCATGGCGCGATACCAAGGTGTCCAAGGCCATCCGCAGTCGATTCGCGTCGAGTGGCCCAGTGACCCTGAGCGCCAGCGGCACGTTGTACAGCGGGGTTCCTGGCTGGAATCGTTCGAGAAACCATAGCCGCCGCTGGGCCGACGACAACTCGTACCACGGCGCGTCCCCGGTTCGCACCACGGCGTGGGAGTCTGAATCTACCTGTGACTTCTGCCGCAATCGGAGGGCAAGCAGCGCACGCTTCTGGCGCGTCAGCGGATCCATGGGATCTACGAAGGGCCTTCGCCCGGCGCCGCCGACTCTTCGTCGAGCAACGCCTGGATCTGCTCTTCGGACAATCCCTCCAGCTCGGCCATGGCCGCCGCCAGTTCGTCGGGATCGGCGTTCTCGATTTCGAACTCGGTCAACGCATCAGCCATGCCGGCCACCGTGGGTGACATGAACAATCGCAGCATGGGAATGTCCACCTCCATCCTACGTCGTACGCTGGCAATGACCTGGGTCAACAGGAGCGAGTGCCCGCCCAGCTCGTAGAAATCGTCGTGAATCCCAATCTGGTCGACCGGTAGCGTCTCTTTCCATACTTCAACGAGAAGCTCTTCGGTCGGTGTACGCGGAGCCACGTAGGCTCGGGCACTGCGCCCATCGGGCATGGGCAACGAAGAACGATCGACCTTGCCGGACGAGTTCAGCACCAACCGATCCACGGGTACGAAGACGGTGGGCACCATGTAAGCGGGAAGCCTGGCCTGCAGGAACGCGCGAAGGTCATCGCCGCTCGCCGAGCCCTCGATATAGGCCACGAGCAGGGTGCTGCCCGGCGCATCTTCGTGCAAAATCACGACGGTTCGTTCGACGCCGGAATGCGTCAACAGGACAGCTTCTATTTCGCCCAGTTCAATGCGGTAACCCCGCATCTTGACCTGGTGATCCCGGCGGCCCACGAACTCCAGGTTGCCGTCGTGGTCCATCTTCACCAGGTCACCCGAGGCATACAAACGCGATCCCGGTTGGCTGGAGAACGGATCGGGACGAAAGCTCGCCGCGGTAAGATCGCCTCGGCCTTGATATCCGTGGGCCAAGCCGGCCCCGCCGATGAACAATTCGCCTACCACGCCCGCGGGGGTGGGTTGCAGGCGCGAGTCCAGCACGTGGACCGTGGTGTTGGTCAGGGGGCGGCCAATGGGTATGGCATGGGCAGAGGCCGGCACCGTTGCCACGGAATAGAACGTGGTGAACGTCGTACTCTCGGTGGGTCCGTAGACGTTGATGAGGGATGCTCCCGTACCCGCGCGGCAATTCCGCACGGCATCGGGATCGGCGGCTTCGCCACCGAACACCACCATGCGCAGCGTCGAGAACGCCGCGGGGCGCTCGTTCACCACGGCGTTGAACAAGGACGTGGTAAGGAGCGTTACCGTGACTCCTTGTTTGACCAGTGCGCTTTCGAACGCCTCGGGCGACAGCACGACTTCGCGCGAAATACCCACGAGGCAAGCCCCGTTGGTCAGGGCGCTCCAGATCTCGAACAGCGACGCATCGAATGTCAATGCGGCTACCTGGGCCACGCGATCCTCGGGGCGTACCTCAACCAGGTTGTTGGGTGACGCGGTCCGCTGAATGGCCCGGTGCGGGACCACCACACCCTTGGGCGTGCCGGTGGAACCCGACGTATACAGCACGGCCGCAGCCTGCTCGGGATCGACCGGAACATTCAGGTTGGCCGTGGACTGACGTGCCATGACGGCGGCGTCTTGATCGATGAGAATGGCCGAAACGCCGACCAGACGGCGAGCGATCTGAGCATGGGTAACCACGAACCGGCACGGCGTATCCCGCACCAGGGTCTGCAGACGCTCGTCGGGGTGGTCGGGATCCAGCGGGACGTACGCGGCCCCTGCTTTCAAGATGGCGAGCATGCCCACGATAGCGGCCGCCGAACGTTCCAGCGCGAGGCCTACCCGATCTTCCGAACGCACGCCCCGAGCCACCAGGGTTCGCGCGATCTGGTTGGCCGTGGCGTTCAACTCGCCGTAGGAAAGCGACGTGTCACCAACCATCAATGCCAGGCGATCGGGATGAGCCGACGCGAAGGCTTCGAAACTCACGTGCAAAGGCTGGTTGGCGAAAGGCCGTTCGGTTGCGTTCCACTCGTGTTGAAACCGGTCGCGCTCGAATACGGGCACCAGGTTCAGGTCACCCACGCGTTGATGAGGATCTTCAGCGATGGACTCGAGCAACGCGCCCAGATGATCCACCATTCGTGCCATGGTCTCGGGCGAAAACAGATCGCTGCTGTACTCGAAGAATCCCGTGAGGCCCTCGCGCGCCTCCCAGATGGCCAGGGTCAGATCGAATCGCGAGCCTTCGTTGTTTACCTGGAGCGGTTCCACTTCGATCCCACTCAGATCCAGGTCCGGTTCGGATTCATCCAGATACACCAGGGAGACCTGGAATACCGGGTTTCGGCTGGCATCGCGCTTGGGGTCGAGCGTCTCCACCAACTTGCCCATGGGCATGTCCTGGTGCGCGTACGCCCCCAGCGATGCCTCGCGGGCGCGACGCAACAACTCGGTGAACGTTGGGTTGCCGCTCACATCGATGTAGACGCCCAGGATGTTCAGCAGATAGCCAATCAGCTCCTGCGTTTCCACGCGCTGCCGGTTGGCGATGGGAATCCCAAGTACCACGTCATCCTGATGACAGTAGCGGTGCATGAGTGCGGCGGTGGCGGCCAGGTAGAGCATGAAAGGGCTGGCACCCTCGCTCTGCGCCCACCGTTTCAGACGATCGTGCAGCGCCCGTGGATAGGACAGGTTGTAGCGCTCACCGCGAAACGACTGGTACGGCGGGCGAGGCCGGTCGGTCGGCAGGTCCATGATGAGCGACGCCGGAGCCAGATGATCCGACCAATAGTCGACCAAACGGTCGAGCGTTTCGCCCTGCAGGAAGTCACGCTGCCAGACCGCGAAGTCGGCGTACTGGATGGGAAGCGGCGCGAACGGCGAGGGTTCGCCGCGCGAGAACGCCGAATAGTTTCCGGTGATTTCCTTTTCGACCAGAGCGAAGCTCACACGATCGGTCGCGATATGATGAATCGACACGACCATTACGTGGTCGGCGTCGCCAAGCTCCACCAGATGAGCGCGGACGACGGGGCCCTTGCGCAGGTCGAACGGGAGGTCGGCAATTTCCTGCAGACGCTGATCCAGCGCGGCTTGCCCTTCGCTCGAAGTCAGATCCAGGTGCCTCAGGCTTTCCACCGCGAGCGTGATGGCCATTCGTTCATGGATCACCTGCCGCGGTCGACCGGCCACTTCGGCGTAGGTGGTACGCAGGCTCTCGTGCCGCTGAATGACCGCGTTGACCGAGCGCTCGATCAGATCGTGGTCGAGCGCTCCGCGCAGACGAACTCCCCAGTTGATGTTGTACACCGAAAGGCCGGGAGCCATGCGATCGATGATCCACAGGCGCTCTTGATCGAAAGAGAGCGGCGCGTCGCTCAGGTCGTGCCGGCGTTGGATGCCCTGGCCACCGGCGTCACGCAGCCCACGTTGGCGACGGCGCAGCTCGAACAGAGCGCGCTGCTCGGGGGTAAGTGCGGCCAATCGCTCGGCGTAATCTTTGGGACTCATACCACTCACCGCGACTCTCGCCGCCTGTACCTTCGCCGCAGATCGTTGAGGTAGGGAAGCCCTCGCAGGACGGTCTCGCGGTCGAGGCCGAAATCCACGAGACAGGCGATTTCGGTCACTCCCATGCCCACAAGCCGTTCGGTCAAAGCGTAGCACCGGTCGACGGTGCCGAACAAGGCGCTGCTCTGGAAGAACTGCTCGAAAGCATGCTCCATGATCGCGTCGCGATCAGCCGGGTCGATGGACGCCAGATCTTCGGAACCCGAACTGGACAATATTCCCTCGTGCTGTTGGAAGAACGTGCGCAGATAGTCGGTCATGGGTCCCCGCACCAGGGCCCGCACCTCGGCGTCACTCTCCCCCACGAAGGTGTGAAGCATGATCGTAACGGTTTTCGCCGTCACGTCGTGGCCCGACTCGCGCAGCGCTTCCTGATAGGACGTGATCTTTTGCTGGAGATCGTCGAACGGTTGATTGACCAGGGTGCTCAAAACGTTCAGCCCCTGGCGACCGGCTTCGATCCAGGATTCCGGATTGCCCGAAATAGCCAACCATATTGGCAACTCGGATTGGATGGGCCGTGGGAAGATCCGCACCTCGTGCCTGCTTCCGTCGCGCGCCTCGAACGTCTCCGACTCCCCCGCCCACAGGCGTCGCAGCGTCTGCAGCGACCGGTAGGTCGTCTGCTTTCGCGTCGCGTGCTCACCCGGCGATAGGATGAAGTCCTGCGGATGCCACCCCGTGGCCACCGAAATGGCGGCCCGCCCGTTGCTCAGATTGTCGACGACGGCCCATTCTTCGGCCACCCGCACCGGGTGATGTAGGGGAAGCGCCACACTGCCCGCCCGTATTCCTATCCGGCGCGTAGTCACGGCCAGCGCTGAGGCCAGCAACGACGGATTGGGGTACAGGCCACCGAAGTCCTGGAAATGTCGTTCGGGCGTCCACACCGCGCAAAAATCGTGTTTGTCGGCGAAACGCGCGGCTTCGAGCACGAGCGCATACTTTCCCCCGCCCATGATCGATCCATCGTCGGAAAAGAAGAACAGACCGAAATCCAACTCGCTCCCGGTGGCCGGCGGCTCCGCGGTTTCGTCATCCTGCGACTTGGCCCGCCGCACGCGTTGGGCCAGCAGCTCGCGCTGCTTCGGAGTGAGCCCCGAGGGAGAACGATCGCCCGGATCAGCCATCGGCTTCGTTTACCTCGCCCGGCGTTTCCATTTCCAGGAAATTGCGGGCCTCATCGGGTGAGAGCAGTTCGATATCGCCGAGCAGCGTTTCAAGCTCGGCGATTTCGTCATCGGGGACGGAATCCTTCTCGATACGAGAAGCCAACTGGGCCACGGTAGGTGCCTCAAACAGCACGCTCAATGCGAGCTCTACCTGGAACTGCTTGCGCAGGCGTGACACAAGCTGGATGGCCAGCAACGAGTTGCCACCCAGATCGAAGAAGTTCTCTTCGCGCCCAATGGGCGCAATGCCAAACAGGTCTTCCCAGACGCTGGCGATTGCGCGTTCGCGTTCGTCTTCGGCCAACACCACGTCGCGATCGGACATGCCCACGTTCGAGGACTTGTCGAGCTCCTGCAGGAATCGATCGGCGCTGAACGCCGTGGGCTGCTCCACCAGAACATTGAAGTCGTGCGTGGACACGATGACCTGCGGCAACGCCGCGCCCAGGACACGCTCGAGCGCATCGATCCCCTCGCCGGTATCCAGGCCGTATTTGTCGCGCATCTCGGCCACCAACGATTGCATCTGGGGGCTGGCTTCCTTCAGCGCGGGGTCGTCGGCCTGTCGCCAAGGAGACCAGTCGATCGATATCACCCGCTCGCCGACCAACGTGGCCGATTGCGCCACGGCATCCAGGTAGGCGTTGGCGGCGCAGGCATCGACCTGACCGAACGCCCCCGTGATCGATACGGTCGACGAAAACAGCACCAGGAAATCCAGATTCTCCCCGTCGAGAACTCCCAACAACGTGCGCGTTGCATCAACTTTGGGAGCAAACACCGCCGCAACCATCTCGTCGGTCTTCAACTGTATGAGTCCCTGCCCCAAGCCCTCGGCCGCGTGTATGACGCCGTGCAGTCCACCGTGCGAAACGCGCGCCGCACGAACCGCACCCTGAACCGACGACGCATCGGACCAGCGCACGTGGTGGATCGAGACCGAACAGCCACGCTGCTCCACCGCCTGCAGTCTCTTGATCTGGGCCTGTCGCGCCGGATCCAAGCCGGCCTCCGACCAGTTCTCGCGGATCGGAACCTCACCGGATTCAAGCCACGCGATCGATGCGGCGCCGCGGGCCGCAAGCTGCTCGATGACCGCCAGCACCGGATCGCGTGGCGAACCGGTAACCAGATAGCTGCCCCCCGCACGCACCACCGCACGGTCCGACGGTTCCAGCGGCGCGGGCTCGTAGGTCGGCCGCCAGCGCTGTCCGTGGCGGAAGGCCCAGGTTTCCGACGCCGCCGGCAATCGAAGCTGCGCCAACACCAGCTCCTGGCGGTGCGAATCGGTCATGTCCAGATCAAGAACCCGGCACATCACATTCGCGGTTTCCTGCGGCAATACCTTGCACGGACCCAACAGCGTGGACCGGGACGGTGTGAGCTCTTCGTGGCCCAACACCGAGTACAGGCCGCGGGTAACCACTTCGACGCGTACGGTCTGATCGTCGGTCAGGTCCGCCAATACCTGTCCCAATTTCAACAGGCTTCCAAAGCCACGCCTTTGCAGCAGGGCGTGGTCGAGGTCGTCCCCCATCGACCACAAATGGACGATGGCCCGGGGAAGCTCGCCAGCCTGATCGAACACGCGCTGCAGGTGATCCCGATCGTCGCAGGTGACCGTGAAGTCGTCGTCACCGCGCCGATCGAAACGCGCCCCGGCCTGAACCACCAAAACGCGCCGTGCGCGCGTGCGAAGATCCTCTACGATCGCCCGCCCCATTTCGGACCCGTCGTCCAGTACCATCCAGCAATCCGGCGGTGTCGGATCGGCGGCGGCCTGCGATGGAGGCACACCGCGTTGCCAACTTGGTACATAGAACCAATCGCGCGGCTCGGCGCGCGGCGAGAAGTCCACCGGCCCCGCTTGCAGTTCCGCACGCTCGATCCAATACCGTTTGTGTTGAAACGGATAGGTGGGGACCGAAGCCAACCGTCGCCCATTGCCCGCACCGAATTTTCCGAGTTCCATAGGGACACCGTTGGCCCACAATTGGCCCATGGCTTCGTTCAGTACCCGAACGTCGTCGTCGTCGCGGCGAGGATGGCGCATCGTGGAAACGGCCGGTGCAGCCAGCCTTTCGGTGGGCCATTGACCCAGCAACGAAGTCAGGGACTCGCCGGGCCCGACTTCCAATGCAATCAGGTCGCCTTCGTCCAGCAGCAGATCCACGCCCTGCCGGAAGCGAACCCCTTGGCGTAGGTGCTGAGCCCAATAGTCGGGATCCATCGCCTCGGCGTCGGTAATCCAGGTGCCGGTGACGTTCGAGACGAATCGCTGCCGCGGTCGTGAACGTGCTGCCGCTGACACTTTCTGGCGAAACGGATCCAGAATAGGATCCATCATGGCCGTGTGGAACGCGTGCGAAGTGTGCAGCGGACGCGTCTCGATACCCGCCTCACCCAATCGCTGCTCCAATCGGCCAACGGCCTCGGTCGCTCCGGCCACGGCGCACAGTTCGGGCGAGTTGTAACTGGCAATGGCGACCGAATCGTCCAGGTGCGTGACCAGCTCGGACTCGCTGAGAGGCACCGCCAACATCCGGCCGGGCGGCATACTTTGCATGAGTCGCCCACGCTCGGCCACCAGAACCAAGGCGTCTTCCAGCGAGAACACGCCCGCCAGGCACGCGGCCACGTACTCACCAATCGAATGCCCCAGCATGGCATGCGGTTCGAGCCCGGCGTCCAACAGCAGGCGAGCCATCGCATACTCCACGGCGAACAACGCCGGCTGCGTGTACTGCGTTTGGCGCAGCCGGTCCGTATCCTCACCGTTGGAAGCCAGTACCAGTTCTTGCAGATCTACGTCGAGGTGAGGCCGCAGGATCTCGCGGCAGTCCTGAAACGTGCGGTCGAAGGCGGGCACGCGCTCGATCAACGATCGCGCCATCCCCGCGTATTGCGCTCCCTGACCGGGAAAGAGGAAGGCCAACCGCGGCGAAGACAACCGGCGGCGAATGCGTGGACGCCCAGACAGCCGCTTGACGGCATCCTGCGTATCGGTGGCGGCGATGGCGGCGCCATGCGACAACCAGGTGCGCCCGTCGCGCAAGGTCGTGGCTACATCGGCCAGTGATGACGTGGCACCCTCACCCTCCAGGAACGCAGCCAACTGCACCGCCGATGCGTTGACCGCGTCGACGGTCGCGCCCGACAACAACAGTACTTCGGGAGCCGCGGTATCCACACGATGCGACGAGGCTGCCGCAGCAGGCGGGCCTTCAATGACGACGTGGGCGTTCGTGCCGCCCATACCAAAGCTACTGATACCCGCCCGACGTGGGTGGTCGGTCCAATCACGTAGTTGGGTGTTCACGTAGAAGGGACTGTTGGCAAAGTCGATTTCGGCGTTCGGGGTTTCGTAGTGCAAACTGGGCGGAATCTCGCCGTGCTGCACGGCGAGCACGGCCTTGATGAATCCCGTGACGCCGGCGGCGGCATCCAGATGCCCCAGGTTGGTCTTCACCGAACCCAACGCGCAGTACTGGGTTCGCGAGGTATCAAAAGCCTGCTTCAGCGCCGCCACCTCGATGGGATCGCCCAGCGCGGTGCCGGTACCGTGCGCCTCGATCATGCCCACGGTATCGGCATCCACATCGGCCAGAGCGAGGGCCTCGGCGATGACTTCGGCCTGCCCGTCGACACTGGGAGCGGTGAAACCCACTTTGTTGGAGCCATCGTTGTTGATGGCGCTTCCCCGCACTATCGCCAGAATGGGATCCTCCTCGGCCTGGGCATCTTCCAGGCGGCGAAGTACCACAACTCCCACTCCACTGCCGTTCAGTGTCCCCTGCGCGTTGGCATCGAAGGCGCGGCACGTTCCATCGGGCGAGGTGATGCCGCCCTCCACGTATTGGTACCCATCGACCTCGGGCACGCGTACCGAAACACCGCCAGCCAGCGCTACATCACACTCCTGCGACAGCAGGCTCTGCACCGCCAGGTGAATGGACACCAGTGAAGTGGAACACGCCGTTTGAACGTCGAAGCTGGGACCGCGCAGGTTCAACTTGTAGGACACCATCGTGGTCAGGAAATCGGCCTCGTTGCCCAGATCAAGCGCCAGCCCACCCATGGTCTGCGACAGATCGGGTTGCGAGCGAAGATTCCGGGCCAGGTAGCTATTGGGTCGGGACCCCGCGAACACGCCGATGCGGCCGTCGAAACGCTGGGGATCGAGGGCCGCCGATTCCAGTGCCGCCCACGCCGACTCCAGGAACAGGCGATGCTGGGGATCCATGAGCTCGGCTTCGCGCGGCGTGAAACCAAAGAGCTTGGCATCGAATTCCTCGGTTCCCTCGAGAAATCCGCGCGCCTTGACGTAGTCGGATTCGCGCAGGAGTCCGGGCGAAACCCCAGCCGCGATCAGCTCATCGTCCTCGAAGTGACGGATGGACTCGACCGCCGAGCGCAGGTTGGCCCAGAGCTCGGCCACCGACGCGGCGCCAGGAAAGCGCCCCGCCATACCCACTACGGCGATGCAACCGACACCTTCGGGAGATTCCACGTCGCTCATTCGGATTCCACGGAGTCCTTGGGGCCACGGCGGCCACCGCCCCGCCGTCGCAGAAGGGCGCGGCGGGCCGCGCCCCGGTCACGTCCGACGCTGGCGGCCCGACCCGTATCCACCGCCTGGTCAAGGCGTCGGGCCAACGACCGTATCGTCGGAAACTGAAACAATTCTACCACGGACAGTTCCCTGGCAAAGGCCTCAGCCAAACGCGCCTGCGCCTGGATCATGAGCAGGGAGTTTCCGCCCAGATCGAAGAAGTTGTCCTTGGCACCAATCTCGGCCACTCCGAGCAGATCCCGCCATACCGCGGCGATTGTCTGCTCCGTGACATTGGATACCGCGACATATTCCGCGGTCGCCAGTGCACGATCCTCGGGCGGGCGCGGCAACGCCTGGCGGTCGAGTTTGCCGTTGGGGTCAAGCGGCAGACGCTCCAGCTCAACAATGTGGCCCGGCACCAGGAAGTCCGGCAGCTCGCCGGCCAGACGCTGCCGCACGTCGGCCATGGTCGAAGCCGGATGGCTGGCATCGGCCACCACGTACGCCACCAGGCCGCGGCCGGCGGCAAGGTCCGACCTGACCACTACCGCACACGACTTTATGGCCGGATCATTCAACAGCACCGACTCGACCTCCCCCGGCTCGATCCGGAATCCCCGTACCTTCACCTGACGGTCGGAGCGTCCCAGGAATTCGAGGGTACGGTCGCCGCGCCAGCGCACGCGATCCCCGGTACGGTAGCGACGGCCGCCGGGCACGGTGGGGTCGGGGACGAATCGCTCAGCCGTCAGACCGGCCTGGCCCAGGTAGCCTCGGGCCACACCGGGGCCACCTATATATAGTTCGCCCGGAACACCAACCGGGACGGGGCTGCCGATCGCGTCCAGGACGGCCACATGCGTGTGAGCGATCGGACGGCCGATGGGCACCGGGCGCGTAACGGCGTCAACACTGTCCATTCGATGGCACACGGCAAATGTCGTGGTTTCGGTGGGACCGTATCCATTGATCACCGAGCAACCAGGCACCTCAAGCAGCACCCGTTCGACGCGGTCGGCCGACAACACGTCGCCACCGGCCAGCACCTGTCGCACTCCGCGCAGAACCTGAGGGTCGTGGTCGACCACTTCGTGGAACAGCCCGGCCGTGAGCCAGAGCGTGGAGACCGTGTGGTCTTTGAGAACCCGGCGCAGGCCGGTTGGCGTTGCCATCTCGTCGGGGTAGATCACCAGGGCGGCACCGTTCAACAGTGGTGCCCACAGCTCGAAGGTGGAGCCGTCGAACGAAGTTGGCGCGAGCAACAGGACCCGCTCGTGCTCGGCCAGACTGAAATAGTCGTTCTTGGCCACCAACCGCACGACCGACTGCTGCGCCGTGGCCGTACCCTTGGGTCGACCGGTCGAACCCGACGTGAACATGACGTAGGCCAGATCAAGACCGGTGGTGGTCACGGCAGGACGGGTGGCCGGCGTACCGACCGGCGCCGTATCGGAGATGGACAGAGTAGGTATGACGTGGGGCAGCTCGATGGCCTTCGTCGACGCGTCCACGATCACCAGGTCCAGCGGAACGTCCTGTATCATGGCCGACAGTCGCGCCACGGGGTACGTCGCGTCCAAGGGCACGTAGGCGGCTCCGGCCTTGAGTACCGCCAGGACGGCCACCACGAACTCGCGCGAACGCGGCAGGCAGATTCCCACCTTTGAACCACGAACCACCCCGCTGGAAATCAACGCATGCGCCCACGCATTCGCCCGTTCATCCAACTGCTGGTAACTGAGCGTTCCCCGTGCGTCGACGATCGCAGTGGTAAGCGGCGCGGCATCCACCTGCGCCTGGAACCGTGCGACCAGGCCCACTTCGAAATCCAACGGCGGTAGTGCACCCTGCCCGTCGACCACGGTAGCCGCAATCTGCTGGGTCGGGGCCATCGCAATCGAACCCAAGGGTTCGTAGGGCGACTGCGCAATGTTCCTGGCCATGGTTGTCAAGAACGAGCCCCAGCGTTCAACCGTGGCGCGTTCGAACAGGTTTCGATCGAACTCCAGGCGCCCGGGCCAGGTGCTGCCGCCACCGCGATCCAGGCTGAACACCAGATCGAACTTCGAGCTGTCGGTATCGAGGAAACGAGCGGTAACGGTGGAGTCGCCCAATTTGCGTTTGCCCAGCGGGGCATCCTGCAGCGTGAACATCACCTGGGCCAACGGAGGCCGACTGGTATCCCGATCGGGCTCTTGCTGATCGACTACCTCCGAGAAGGGAAGATCCTGGTGGGCGAGCGCATCGAGCACCGCCCGTCGGGTCCTGGCCAGATTCTCGAGAAACGGTTGCGTCGGGTCGACGCTGGATCGAATCGCCGCCGTATTCAGAATACAACCCACCATGCGTTCCAGTTCGGGCCGGTCGCGTCGCACCACGGGTATCCCCACGGCAAAGTCATCCTGATCGGCAAGACGCTGTAGCAACGCCCGAAATACGGTGAGGAACACCATGAACGGAGTGGCATCAACATCGCGACCCAACGCTTCCAACGCACGGGCCGCAATTGGTTGCAGTTCGAATTCCACGACGTCGCCCTCGAAACCCTGGACGGCGGGGCGAGGGAAATCCACCGGCAGATTCAGCGGCGCCAGTCCGGCCAGCGCCTGGGCCCAGTAGTTTCGTTGTCCATCCAATGACTGTGATCGCAGCCAGAATGAATAGTCCGAATACTGAACCGGTGGTATCGGCGGAGCATCGCGTCCCGCGATCTGCGATTCCAACGTAGTCAGAAGGTCATCGTAGAGGATGTCGACCGAGGACAGGTCCGCCACGATATGATGTAGCAGAATCAGAACGTATAGGTGCGCATCACTACGGGCGACGGCCACGCGTACGGGCACTTCAGAGTCGAGCTGGAACGGTTCCCGGGCCATGGCCCGAAACCGGGCCAGAACCTGCTGCGCATCGCCCGCCGCACACCACTGCCATGAAATTCTCGATGCGTCGTCCACCTCGATCCGAGGTTCTCCACCTACCGCCGGCATCCTGGTGCGAAGAACTTCGTGCATGCCAAATACGTGCAGCAACGCGCGGTGAATCTGATCGTCTTCGATATGGCTCGGCAACTCCACCAGCAACGGCACGTTGTAGGCGGGGTTGTCGGGTTGCCAGCGCTGCAGGAACCACAATCGCTCCTGCAACGGCGACAACTCCCGCGCGCTGTCAGCATCGCGAGCCATGATGGAACTGGGAGCCGCATGTGCCGAACGTACACGAGCCGCGAGCTCTTCCACCGTGGGCGCGGCGAAGAATTCAGGCAACGTCACCTCAACGGCGTGCAACGCTCGTAAATGGGCCAAGAGCCGCGTGGCCAGCAAGGAGTGACCGCCCAGATCGAAGAAATCGTCCAGAGGACCCACGTGGTCCACCGAAAGCAACTCCTGCCACTGCTCGCGGATCGAGGCTTCCACTTGGTCACGCGGCTGGGTGACGTCGACCGCCGTAGCCGGCCGCGGATCGGGCAGTGCGTTGCGGGCTACCTTGCCGTTGGGATCCAGCGGTAGGGAGTCCATGGGGACCCACAGCGTGGGTATGAGGTAGCGAGGTAGGATGGTCGCGAGCGCCGCGCGATGTTTGGCGCCGCCGTCACCTGAATCCGGTGTTACATAGGCGACCAGTTGCTTCGTGCCGGTGGCATCGTCACGGGCGACAACCACGGCCTGATCAACGAAGTCCAACTGGCGTAGAACGACCTCGACCTCACCGGGCTCTACCCGAAAGCCCCGGATCTTGACCTGATGGTCCGATCGGCCGAGAAACTCGAGGCTTCCGTCGGCACGGAATCGCGCTCGATCGCCAGTATCATATAAGCGTCCACCCGGACGATCAGCGTAGGGATTGGGCACGAACCGGGCGGCCGTAAGTCGTGCATCGCGGGGGTACCCACGGGAAATTCCGTCACCGGCAACGTAGAGACGGCCCGCCAGCCCGACCGGCAGCGGGCGTAGCGCATCGTCGAGGACGTAGGCCTGACTGTTGCTGATGGGTCGGCCGATGGACACGGGATCGGTCACGTCTTCCAGTACCCGCATCACATGACAGCAACTGAAGGTGGTGTTCTCGGTGGGTCCATAGCCATTGATTACGGTGATGCCAGGTATGGCCGAGAGCACGCGCCGAACCGCGGCCGGTGACAACACGTCACCGCCGGCCAGAACCGTGCGCAGCGAGGCCAACGCCTGCACGTCTTCCTCGACGATCTGGTGGAACAACCCAGCGGTGAGCCACACGCTATCCACGTTGAACTGGGCGATGTGCCGAGCCAGACCCATGGCCGTGGGAACGTTTTCGGGGTGCACGACCAACCGGGCACCGTGCAGTAACGCGCCCCAGATCTCCAGGGTAGACGCGTCGAACGAGACCGGCGCCATGAACAACCAGGTCCGATCGATTCCGAAGTCGAGATAGTTGGCCCCATGCACCAGTCGCGTGACCGCGCGATGCGGCACGGCCACACCCTTGGGCTGACCGGTCGAGCCCGACGTGAACATGATGTAGGCCAGCCGCTCAGGATGGACACGCGGTGCCACAAACTCCTGGCCGTGGAGCGATCGGGGCTGGCCCAGATCGAGCCAATGACAGGCATGGCGCAGCTCATGAACCAGCGGCGACGCTCGATGGATTCCGTGCCCCACCTGGGCATCGGCCAACATCAGGGTCAGCCGTTCGCTTGGATAGGCCGGGTCGAGCGGCACGTAGCATCCACCGGCCTCGAGAACCGCCAACGCCGACACGACGAAATCTGCCGACCGTGGCAGGAGCAGCGCCACACGATCTTCCGGCCCCAAACCCGCGGCTTGAAGCGACGTAGCCAGCTCCCGCACCTGCTGACGCAGCTCGCGGTACGTAATCGTGGTTCCATCGGGCTCCACCACGGCCACACGCTGGGCATGGTCGCGGGCGACGGCGTCGAACTGCGCATGCAACGGCCGACCCGGTATCTCGCGACGCGTTTGGTTCCATTGAACCAGCTGCTGCTTGCGCTCGGCTGATGTCGCCAGAGGAAATCCAAAGACACGCTGATTTTCCTCGCACACCAGCGTAGTCAGGGTTCGCAGGATCACATCGGCCCACCGCGCGGCCGTGTCGGCACGAAACAAGTCCGTGCAGAATTCCAGCGTGCCCGCGATCGAATCATCACGCTCGTCCAGGGAAAGCAATAGGTCGAACTTCGATGTTTCGTTGGTCACGAAACAACCGCTCATCCGCACGTTGCCCCGCTCACGTTCTTCCATGGGCACAGGTTGCATGGTGAACATGGTCTGGAACAGCGGTGTGGCCGACGGATTGCGGCGGGGCTGGATGCGTTCGACCAGTACTTCCAGCGGAACATCAGCGTGCTCCATGGCGTCCAGTACGCGTCGCTTCACGCGGGCGGCGACGTTGGACAACGTAGGATCACCGGCCAGGTCGGTGCGAATCGCCAACGAGTTGAGAACCGGCCCCACTACGTCGCGCATCTGCGACGATCGTCCTCCGGCGGCGGGAATGCCCACGGCGAAGTCGCGTTGCCCGCCAATTCTGGCCAACGCCACCTGGAACGCGGCGAGCACCGCCATGAACGCGGTGATTTCGTTGCGTTGACACCAGGCGCGCAACTCGCGGGTCAGTTCAGGTCCCAGGTCCACGCCGACTACGTCACCGCGGTGGCTTTGGATGGGTGGCCGTGGAAAGTCGCAGGGAAGCTCGAGCACGGGCAGACCCGTCAGTGCCTTGATCCAGTGACGCGCGGAAACATCCAGCAACCCGTCCCGCAACAGGCTTCTCTGCCACTCGACAAAGTCCGAGTACGCCAGCTCCGGAGACGCCGGCCGCGAAGAGCCCGACAAGGTGCCCAACAGGTCATCAAGAATCAAGTCCATCGACTGCAGATCGACCGCGATGTGATGCACGACGAGCAACAGATGATAGCGGTCGGGAGCCCGGAACAGGGTCACCCGCACGGGGGCCGACGCTTCCAGGTCGAACGGCATCCGCGCGCGCGCCAGCAACTGAGCATCCAGGTCGTGATGTTGACCACCGAGGTCCACGACTTCGCAGTCCGACGATGCCTCGGTCTGAACTCGCGCCACCGGCGCGCCGTCGACTTCCTCGTAGCGGGTGCGTAGAACCTCGTGACGGCCGAGCAGCTCATCCACCGCCGCCACGATGGTCTCCGCCGGCACCGGACCCTCGATCTCGATGTGGGCGCTTACGTTGTAGGCGGCACTGTCGGGCTTCCAGCGCTGAAGAAACCACAGTCGCTCCTGCAGCGACGACACCACGCCCGCCGTCGATCCGGCGCGAACGACCGGAAGCCCCGCGCGGACGTTGTTCGCGAGAACCCGCTCGACCGCGGTTGCCAATTCGGCCACGGTCGAATGCACGAACAGATCCCGCAACGGAAGCTCAATTTCGTAGATCTGCCGGAGTCGGGTAACCAGACGCGTAGCCACCAGCGAATGTCCGCCCAATTCGAAGAACCCGTCGTCGCGCCCCACGCGGTCCAACTCCAGCAGCTCCATGAACAGATCGGCCACCGTCCGCTCTATCGGCGTTTGCGGCGGCACCGCGCCCTTCGACACGAGGGCGTCGTAGGTACGGGGATCGGGAAGGGCCTGGCGATCCAACTTGCCGTTGGGCGTCAGGGGAAATCGTTCAACGCCGATGACCACCGAGGGAATCATGTACGCCGGAAGCGTGGACCGCAGTTGCTCACGAAGGTCGGCCGGTGCGCTGCCTCGAACGTACGCCACGAGACTGGTGCTTCCTCCAACGCTCCGATGCTCACCAAACGGAATTACGCGAACCCCGGTTACCCCGGGCAGCGCCCCAATGGCCGCTTCTACTTCGGCCGGTTCGACCCGGAAGCCGCGAACCTGCACCTGCTGATCCGCGCGGCCCAGATACTCCAGGTCACCATTGGCAGCGAGTCGGCCGCGATCGCCACTGCGGTACAGGCGTTCACCCGGGTCGGCCGCAAAGGGGTGGGGCACGAAACGGCTGGCCGTCAGACCAGCCTGGCCGACGTAACCCCGCGCCACACCGGCGCCACCCACGTAGATCTCGCCCGCGACGCCGAATGGCACCGGACAGAGGGCGTCGTCGAGTACATAGAGTTCAAGATCAGGAAGCGCGTGGCCCACGAAGCTGGGGCCGCCTACATCGTCGACCAAAACCTCGCGAAACGTAACGTGAACCGTGGTTTCGGTGATGCCGTACATGTTGATCATGCGCGGATGGTCATCGCCGTGTCGTTCGAACCATGAACGCAACATGCGGAAGTCGAGCGCCTCGCCGCCAAATACCACCGTGGCCAGATCGGGCCAGGTCGCCTGCGCATCGACCGCGTCCAGTAGCGCCGCAAAGGCCGACGGAGTCTGGCTGAGCATGGTGATGCGTTCTTCACGCAACCAGCGCGCGAACGCCTGTGAGTCGCGCGCAAGATCGGACGAGGCAAGGACCGCCGTACCCCCGTGCAGCAACGCGCCCCACAGCTCCCATACCGAGAAATCAAACGAGAACGAATGGAACACCGACCACCGTTGTCTTGCGTCGTAGGCAAACAGCTCGCCGCTCTCACGAAACAATCGAGCCACGTTGGCATGACTGACCGCCACGCCCTTGGGCCGTCCCGTCGAGCCCGATGTAAACAACACGTAGGCCAGTTGTTGCGGACTCACGTCGACGGCGACCGAGAGCGGTTCGTGAGCTTCGCAGGTCGTCAGTGCCCAGCACGGCACGCCCGAATCAACCAGGCTCTCCCCGGTCGCATCGATCACACCCGCCGCGTCCGCGTCGGCCAGAAACCCGCGCAAGCGTGACGAGGGTAACTGGGGATCGAGCGGCAGGTAGGCGGCTCCGGCCTTCAACACGCCCAGCAAGGCCACCACGAAGTCCAACGACCGCTCGAGGTGGAGCCCTACGATCGCCTCCGCTCGCACACCGCGCTCGACCAGGGCACCGGCTACGCGGTCCGCTCTGCGTTGCAGTTCCAGATAGGTCAGCTCGTGGGCGCCATGACTCAGGGCCACCGCATCCGGTGTCGCCCAGGCCACTTCGTCGAATCGGGCCGGAAGGGCCCGGACCACGGGACGCCGGGCGCGATCGTGGCCCCGCTGCGCAGCCAGGACACGTTCCCGCTCATCGCGTCCCAACACGGAGATGCGATCGACGGGATCGTTGCCGGCCACCGCCAGTTGCCCGAGAACCATTTCCAGTTGACGCGACACACGCTCCACCGTCGCCAACGAGAATCGGCGGGGGTCGTAGCCCAGAACCCAACTCAGCCGGCTTCCCTGGCTGACGACCAGAGTCAGCGGAACGTCGGTCTGAAATCGCATGCGTCCCTCGGCACCGGATACCACGCCATCGCCGGCCGCCAACGATTCACCCCAATCGTCACCCTCGAACACATACAGCGTATGAAACAGCGGTGCGTGTTCATCGCGGCGAGCTTTGGCTTGGATATCGGTCAGCGGAGTCTGTTCATAGGGACGCATGTCGATCCAGCGCGCCCGAAGACCACGCATCCAATCGTGCAGTCCGTCATCATGCGACCAGCGAGCGCGCACCGGCACCGTGTTGATGCACAGCCCCACCAGGTCGTCAGACGCCGTGGGTGCCCCCTTGCGACCGGCCCGCGTGGCACCGAACACCACGTCGTTGCGGCCGGTCCATTTGCCCAACACGATGGCCCACGCCGCCATGGCCAAGGTGTTCATGGTTACGCCGATGTCCTGCGTCGCTTTCATCAACGCGGAGAGGTCGGCATCTCCCGTTGCTCCTCGATACTCGGCATACCCCGGAGTAGCTGTCGTGGAATCGAAGGGGATGGGCGTGGGAAGAGCCGCCCCGGCCAGCACACCGCGCCAGTAGGCGCGGTGCGGCGCGCGCGCCTGGGTTCGGGTCCACTGTGCGAACGGAAAGAAGGACATGGGCGTGGCGTCGAAGCCCGCCCCCACATCGCGTCCATCCACCAGGTTCTGGTAGGCCGCGAAGACTTCCGTCAGCAACAGTCGGAAGGAGCGACCGTCGAGCACGGCGTGGTGCCAGGTCCACACCAGTTCCCAGTCGTCGTCACCAAACTGTAGTAACCCGACCCGCGCCAGACCCGCGCGGGCCAGATCGAAACCACGCCGTCGCTCGTCCTGCGCAAACGCGTCCCAGCGCCGGCCGCGATCATCGGGGCCGTCAACCAAGGCACGCAAATCGCGATGAACGAATTCCAGATCCACCCGCGGCTCTACGACCTGTACGGGCTCGGCCCGGTCGTGCCACTCGAAACGAACGCGCAAGACTTCGTGTCGATCGGTGAGCCACTGCCACGCCTGCACCATGGCGGGCACCTGCACCGGCTGGCGCAGCCGAATCAGGATCTGCTGAACGTTGACTCCAGGATCACTCGAGTACAAGGCACGAAAAAGCATCCCCTCCTGCAGAGGAGACAACGCGTGCGCGGAGGTAGGAAGGGAAACGGGGTCGTTGGAAGTCATGATCGCCGACAGTGTACCCCACCATCGGCGGGGAATCAGCGCCGGGACGTACCGACGGGGGGAACAGACATGGCTGCCTCCATCCTGCAGACGCAGAGTATTGGATACTTCCAGAGCAGAAGTGTGTGCCGGCAGTGGAAGCAGCCATGTCGACTGGCGCGACCGCGATCTCCGCAACCTCTCGCAGCTCGCGACGACTCGCACCAGAATCGAAGGGGGTGGAACCTCAGGGAGTCTCCCCCCGCCTTCTAATACGAAAACGGCGGGGTAGAGCGGACCGAACAGAAAAAAGAAAAAAAGATCAGATCACGGTGCCCGGCTCGAGGGTGGTCCCCTTGGGGATCACGATGATGCCACCGCGAATCGCGTAATTGGGCCCGTCGGCTTCGCTTACGCCATCTGCGTTGGTCAGGGAGCAACCCTCGCCAATGCGGGTATCCAGGTCCAGGATGGCCCGGCGGATGGTGCAATTCGGCCCCACGCCCAGGGGCAGCTCGCCCTCGGATTCGTAGTGCGAGGCGCCCATCATGACGGTTTCCTCGATCACCGACCCCGTTCGAATCACGGCTCGGATGCCGACGATGGAATCCGCGACCCGAGCCGCCGACAGAATGCTTCCCTCGCACAGCACCGAGCGCTGGACGTCGCAGTGATTGATCTTGGTGCCGGGTAGGAACCGCGGGTGCGTGTAGATCGGCCGCTCGGGATGATAGAGATTCAGCGGAGGCATGTCCGAAGTGAGCTCGATGCTCGCCCGGTGGAACGCTGGGATGGTTCCGATGTCTTCCCAGTAGCCGTCGTATGGAAACGCGAAGGTACGACCGGCGCTGATGGCCTGGGGTACGACCTCGCGCCCGAAATCGGTCGACGACGTATTCCCAAGCAAGCGCTCCAGCACTTCCGTTTCGAACACGTACATGCCCATGCTGGCCAGCAGGCTTCCCTCGTCGGCCTTCAGACCCAGCTTGTGGAAACTTTCCGGAGGTGGGGTCAGCCGGTCCAATTCAGCCGGGTCCGTGGGTTTTTCCACGAAATCCACGATGCGGCCGGTCTCATCCACCTGCAGGATTCCGAACGCGCTCGCCTCATCACGCGGCACCGGCTGCACCGCGATGGTCAGGTCGGCCTCGTCGTTCACGTGCTTGCGAAGGAACATGCCCAGATCCAGCAGATACAGCTGATCACCCGAAAGCACGACCACCTGGGTGGGGTCGGTGCTGGTAAGCCGGTGTAGATTCTGACGCACCGCATCGGCCGTTCCCTGGTACCAGTCCCGGTTGCGCATGGACTGCTCGGCGGCCAGGATGTTCACGAAGCCCCGACTGAATACGTCGAAGCGGTAGGTCTGTGCGATGTGGCGGTGGAGACTGGCCGTATTGAACTGCGTCAGAACGTAGATCTGGTCAAGACCCGCATGCAAGGCGTTGCTTATGGGAACGTCGATGAGCCGGAATTTCCCGCCCAAGGGCACGGCGGGCTTGGCCCGCAGCTCAGTCAGCGGCCAAAGCCGAGCTCCCTGGCCGCCTCCCAGAATGGCGGTGACTACACTCGTTGGACCTCGCCGCACACCGTTCCCCTCCCAGTCGAGTCGTCATTGCGTGTTTCCCATTGTCGCACACGCAAGAAAAAACCGCCTCAGGATCCCGAGGCGGCGTGCAACTCAATTGGTAGATTGGGGGCCGACGATGACGATCAGCAATACGCGGGCGCCAACGGGTTGGGTTTTGTCCCGTTCTCCCAACCCAACACACCTACGGCGACTATGAGCGGTCGGGCAGGGGCTCCCATCCCCACCTTGACCATCGCACGTTACGCATCGCTTGAAGACCGCTAGCGCCGACCCCCCAACCCAGGAATGGCTCAAAATTCTCGACTCCAATGTTCTAGCGCATATGATCTCGTACGCTATAGCAAAACAACGGAGTTATTCCTGATTTTAAGGTTCCGAATCGGCCTAGGGGGAGGCCCTATCGGAATAGACCGGGGAACATCGTGCGGAGGTAGAGCTAGAAATCCAGCGCGGCCAGGCCCGATCGCACGGCGTAACGGGTCAAACCAGCCACACCCGTCTGGCCCAGTTTCTCCATGAGAACGCGTCGATGAGTCTCGATGGTCTTGGTGGAAACGTTCAAGTCAAACGCGATCTCTTTTGTCGAACCGCCGCGGGCGATACTCGTCAGCACTTCGGTTTCGCGCTCGGTCAGAGAAACGGGCGGGGTCGATCTTGGTTTGCCGAGTAAACGGGCAAACTCGCCCAACACCGTTCTCGTTATTTCGGGACTCAGATAAACGCCGCCCGTGGACACGGCGCGCACGGCGGCCACGAACTCTTCCGCGCCCGTGTCACGCGAGAGATGACCGCTAGCGCCAGCTTGTACCAGGCCACAAGTCGCTTGATCTGGCCGCAGGGAAATCGCCAGAACGGGCACGCCATGACCTGTGACCAAATTGGCCGTGCATTCCAAGGCTCGGCGTTGGTCGTCGGCCTGAACACCCAAAACCACCACGTCGGGTCGAAGACGATCGACCGACGCGAGCGCCTCGTCGCAGTCGTGGAATTCTCCGACGACGAGCAGATCGCTTTCGCCGTCCAGCAGCGCGAGTAGGCCCTCGCGCAGGATGCGATGATCATCGACCAACAGAATGCGGGTGGGCATGATGGGACCATCATTTCACTAGGGACAGTGACCCGACGCTCACTGTGCGGTAGCGAATGGCTGCAAGTCAAGTGCATCGGTTGACCGTGTCCTGAGCCGGAGTATCATTTCACTACCATGAATGGAAACCGATCGTGTCTGCTTGTACCCCTTCTGACTCTGGCGTTGGTCATTGCGACCAGCGTGCTGCTGGTGGTCCGCCAACGGACTGCCCGTCCAACGGCCCAGCTTTCACCGGAACTCCAATCGGTGGGGGCCAACACCGTGCTGGGATTCGATCTGGAGGCCCCGCGTGGCAAACTGGACACGGTGGAACTTGCCGTGCGGCAGGGAGATCGACGCGTCGTAGTGATCACGGAATCGCTCGGTGCCACCGACGCCTCGATGGGATGGGGCGCCACGATGGCCGCCGACTCGCTGGGGCTGGCCGAAGGGCCGGCAACTCTGGAACTCGTGGTGCGGGACGCATTCTGGCGGCCGCTGGGACCCGGCGATGAACCCACTCTCACCTGGCCCATCGTGCTCGATTTCTCCGCGCCGGCCCTGGCGGTGTCAGGAGCCAGCCGCTACCCGCAGCAGGGCGGCGCCGGCATTGCCATCCTGACCAGCGAACCCGACGCGCGAGTCGAGGTCATCTGCGGCGACCAGACGTTCGTGGCCCTGGCCGAAGCCAACAGTGGGCGTCACGTCGCGGTGTTCACGCTTCGTCACGACCATCCGGTCGACCTGCTCCTACTGGCGCGCGCCACCGACGCGGCCGGTAACGTGTCGCAACGCGAGCTGCCGTCGGTGATCCGGCGCGGGGAGTTCAAGACGGGGCAGGTAACCCTGAAGCAGGAGTTCCTCGAACGCAAGCTACCCGAACTCCTGCCCAATACACCCGACCTGAACCGCAGCCAATTGGCCGACGCCTTTCTGCGCGTGAACCGGGACCTACGGCAACAAGCGGCTGGCAAGAAGCACGAGCTGGCGCGTCAAACCACCGCGCACCCACAATGGCGCGGCGCCTTCGTACAGCCCCGCAACACGCAGGTGTTCTCGAACTACGCCGAAACCCGCGACTACCGATTCGACGGCGACACGCTCGATACCCAGGTCCACCTGGGATTCGATCTGGCGTCGACGCGGCAGGCCCCCGTGCCCTCGGCCCAGGCCGGCACCGTCGTGCACGCGGGACCGCTGACCATATACGGCAATACCGTGGTCGTTGACCACGGCCTGGGCGTGCAGACTCTCTACGCGCACCTTTCGAGTTTCGCGGTCGAAACCGGAGCCCAGGTGGGGCGCGGCACCGTGCTGGGCCGCACCGGCACCACCGGTCTCGCCGTGGGCGATCATCTGCACTATGAGGTACTGGTGCAGGGCTATCCCACGAATCCACTGCAGTGGTGGGACGGCCGTTGGATGCGGGATCACCTGGATGGACCACTCGTCGACGCGAACTCCACGTACCGCGTGGCGGATTGATCATGAGGTTTCACAGCCAGCGATGTTGTTTCATTTCCAGTCTGCTGCTCGCGATTCTCGTTGGGTGCGATGAGGACGGTGCGCCGCTCGACGACGGCACTCCCGAAACATGCGAGCCGGCGTTCGAAACCATCACGCCACTGGGACGCGTGGCCGTTCCCTATTCGTTCACACTGGACCCGGGCTGCGACTGTCCCGCCGCCACCATTGTCTTGTCGGCCGGCGAGCTCCCGCCCGGCCTGGACTTCGACGGCACCATGATCGCCGGCACGCCGGAAGCGGCCGGCTTCTACGACGCGTCGTTCGTCTACAACGCGCCGTGTGACGCGGTAAGCGACGCCACCCTCGACCTTCAGTTCGATGTACTGGGTCCGGTGGCGTGTGAAGAGCTCGAACTGGTCGAATCGCTGCCCCGAGGCCTGGTAGGGTCAGCGTACACGGTGAATCTGTTCCAGGACATCGGCGGCGGACCCCGCGACGGTGAAGGAATGACGACCCTTGCCCTGACCGGCGATCTCCCCGATGGGCTCGTCTTCGATGCTTCGGCCGGCACCATTTCTGGTACGCCCACCGCCGTCGATAGCGCGCAACTGACCCTGGATGCGAGTGACGAGTGCCCGCCGCTTCGAAATGGTCCGCAAACCCAGCAGCGGATCTACACCCTCGAAGTGGTCGATACCTGTCCGGCCATGGAGTTCAACACCGCGCGGCGATTACCGCAGGGCGCGGCCTCGCAATTCTACGGGCCCGTGGATCTGGTGATCGAAGGCACGCCGCCGTACGCAGTGACCCTCGTCACGGGCACGTTGCCGCAGGGCATCGGCCTGAATTCCATGCTGGCGCGACTGAGCGGGACCCCGTCGACCCCGGGCACCAGCGTTTTCACCCTGGAAATCCGCGACTCGTGTCCCGTGCCTGTGGTCCTCCAACGCGAGTACACGCTGCAGGTCAATCCGTTCTGAAAAGGGAACCGCCATGCGAATCGCAATCCATCCGTTGAGGTCCAGACTCCGAGCGAACACGATGCTGGTACTTCTGACCGCTACCCTGGCTTCGGTGGGTTGCTCCAAGACCGATCAGCCGCGCGAGGAATCGTCCGCTTCGGAAAAGCAAGCAACTGAGACACCGAGCACATCTGACTCCTCGACCTCGGTGCTGGCGCGCCTGCGCAAGGGCGGCCTGATCCTGGCGTTTCGTCACTTTCAGACCGACCAAAGCCAAACCGACACGTACGATCGAGGAACCCACACGGGAACCTGGGACGACTGCGATCAGCAACGCAACCTATCGGCCGAGGGCCGCGCCACCGCCACGAAGGTGGGAGAAACAATACGTGGCCTGGAAATCCCCATTGCCAGTGTGATTACCAGCCCCATGTGCCGCACGCGTGAATCAGCGAACCTGGCCTTCGGCAACGCAACAATTTCCGAGGACCTCGTGGGACGGGGTGCAGCCAAGGAGCAGGCATTGGTCAGCCTCATGACGCCCGCGCGCACCGGCGAGGAACACGCCGGGAACCGGGTGTTGATGACCCACGGTGATAACCTGATCGCCATAACCGACCTGACCAAGAAACAAGTCGTGGAAGGATGTGCGCTGGTCATCGAACCGGGCGACGGTGAATTCAAGGTGGTAGCCGTGGTACGCCCGGAGGACTGGGCGCCCATGGCCAAGCGAACGACGCGCTAGCACTTTTCCGCCAGCGGTCAATCGATGTAGCCAAGCGAACGCAGGCGATCGCGCAACTCGGGGTCCACCTCGAATATCCCGGCGCCAGTACCCTCGACCAATGCCGTATCGATCATGACCTGCATGCGGGCCACACGGTCGCGGTCTCGGGTCGCCAGGTTGTCCTTCTCGTGTGGATCCCGTTCACGGTCGAACAGCTCCGCGGGGCGATCACGATTCCAGATGTACTTCCAACGCCCGTCCACGACCATGCGAGCTGGGCCGAACTGAGGCTTGTCCCACAGCATCCCACGCGACCCGTAGGAGATCGCGAAGACGGGTCGTGGAGACAGCGCTCCGTGACGCGCCGCCATGAGATCGCGACCCAGAAACTCGTTCGACGCGGGCAGACCCAGCGCCGCGGTAACGGTAGGAGCTACGTCCAGTAGCGACACCGCCGCTTTCTCGCGGCGTCCAATGAACGCCGGCCCCGGCGGGCGCAAGAGGAAAGGCACGCGCACGATTTCGTCGTACAGCGTGTTCTTGTGCTGAAGCGAACCGTGATCGAGAAACTCCTCACCGTGGTCGGCCACGATCATGACGGTGGTGTTCGACCGCTCGCGAACCAGATCGACAATGTCGAGCAGGCGGCCCACCCACGCATCCAGAAACCGGATCTCGCCGTCGTACAGGTCCGACAACACCTCAACCGCATTGGAGTCGATGGGACCTCGTCGCGATTCATGCAACAAAGGCAGCACATCGCCGCGGCCGATATCGCCGCGGGATATTGCACGCGCTTGCGGTTCATGTACGTAGCGACGCGTATCGGGAGCCGGCGCCTGGTAGGGATCGTGCGGGTCGAAGAAATGCACATAGAGGAACCCCGGCTCCCCCGTGTGCCGCCGCAACCATTGCTCGGCCCGCGCCACGACCTCGGGCGCGCGGGAATCGCGGTCGGCGTCGACCGCGCCCTCGTCGAAAACATGCATTCCGCGGGCAAAACCGTCGCGCGCCGTAACAATACGATTTCCGCTTATGACGCCCGTGGCCATACCCGCCTCGGTCAGACGATGGGCGAGCGTTCGCACGCCGGTATAGAACGGGCGGTCTTCGGTGTCGTTCGCACCCAGGCCATGCTGGGGCGGCAGGAATCCGGTAAGCATGGTTGCCGTGCTGGGATGCGTCCAGGTGCCGGTGGCAAACGCCGATTCGAAGACCACTGATTCCCGCGCCAACGCATCGAGACGCGGGCTGACGTCGCGCGGATAGCCGTACAAGCCCAAACGGTCGGCGCGCGTCGTGTCGAGAGTAACCAGGACCACGAGCGGGGCGCTGGCGTTGGCGCCGACCAGTCGGGGCTCGGCCAGCGCAACTCCGGTGGCAACGAACGTCGCGGTCGTGTCCGCCGTCTCGCGCGCATGGCGTAGCCGAAGATCGATCGTTTGGCCCGCCCACTCCCGCAGGTCCACTTCGGCATGCAGCCAATCGCCCGCCGTCGCCGGAGCGCGTGAATCCAACGACGCGCGCCACCGTTCCTCGTGGCTTTCTCCCACCTCCAACACGACGTCGCCACCCAACTGTCGGTGAGGCCGATGGGAATCGCGCAGGCCATAAGAGAACCGTAGGACTCCGGCCGCGGGAATCGGCAGGGTCCACTGCACCGCGGCGCCAGGCGCCAGAACCAAGGACTCGCGGCGTTGTTGCGCCAGATCCACGCTGCCCCGGGCGGCCACGCCGCCTCGGTGCAACCGGACACGCGTCACACTGAATGGTTGGCTTTCAAGGTCGGGTGGACGCAATTCCAGGCGATGCAACCGGGCCGTCGCAGCCACGTGCTCGCGAAGGTCGAAACGACAACGCTCCCAGCCAGATTCGGCGCCCTGGCTACCACTGACCGCCACGGGGATGGCGAAGCTTCGCTGGTCGTTTCCCTCGCGCACCACACAAACCAGAGTCAGGAACCCGGGGAACAAAGCGCGGTAGTCGACCTCGACGAAGTCGAGCTGATCCTTGCGGCCGCCCTTGGCCCGGTACTGTAGAAACGACGCTCCCGGCCGCGTGGCCACACCCACCAGCGTATCGGTCAGGGAAACTATCTCAAGACCGGCCTTGGCCTCGAGCTCGGCGACCAACGGCCGAGCCTCGCGCGTCCACTCTGCGTCGCATTCGCGGGAAACGATCTGGAAGGGAGCCGTCAGCAAATCGACGCGGGCCGAAAACGCGGTCGACACAGACGAACCCAGACCCGCAAGCATCGCCGCGCCGGCGGCCAGGTCCCGAAACTGCATCAGGCCAGTAGCTTGCGAATTCGTCGCATGAGACCCGATCCGACTTTCTCATCGGCCGTCTTCACAAGCCGCTGCACGACCGTCAGGACGTCTTCTTCCCCGGCCCAGTGCTCACGCATGATCGCCACGTCGACCACGTCGAACAGGTTCTTCAACACGGCGGCCGTCAGCGCGACATCGTCCAGAAAGCCGATGGGCCCAAACATGGCTTCGGGCAACAGATCCATGGGGGAGATGAAATACACCGCCACGAATGCCAACTTGGTCTTCGCGCCCGCCGGCACGCGAGCATCCACCAGGAGCTTGCAAAGGAGGTGAAACAGATCGGGCGCGGCCAGGACGAACTCGAAACCGCGTTTGGTCATCGGGTCGTTCTGTTCGCTCCAGGTCCGCACTTGTTGGCGCAACTTCTGGTAGAAGTCTTCGCGTTCTTCCGCCGATGGGTTTTCGGCCGAGGACCAAGAGGCACTTTTCATGATGGGTACCTTCCCATTTGGGGTCGGCGGGCTCTTCCTACACTATAGCTCGAATGTGGCAATTCAGCGCGCCGGGAGGTACGCCACGCGCGGATAGCCCCCTACCACACCACCGTCGACGGCCACGACAATGACCTCTCCCGCCGGATTCACCTGCATCACACCGGGCCAAGTGGGAACGCTCTCGAACCTCCAGTCAGGCCGCAGCTCCAGGCGCGGACCATCCAGACGAAGACCGACGCGATCGCTCCGCGGCGAAATGCTCCACTCCGACTGGCGTAGCAGGACCTTGGAATCCGGCGTCAGCGCGTCCCATTCGGGGCCGTCCTGGAACCGCAAACGAGCCGGCGTGGCCGAAGGAAACAATACCGTGGGTCCTTCGGCGTCGACCTGGACCACCGGCGGGCCGAACTGAAGGATCCGCCCCGCCTCGAGCCGCCCATGCACATGCGTGTGCATCGATACCGAGCCCAGCTCAGGAAGCGCCACGAGCTCTCCCGCCACCGCCAGGTACCCGCGCTGTCCGTGGCGCCCGTACGCCCCATCCAGAACCGAGCCGGACACTACTTCGAGTGGCTCATTGATCGGCGCGGCGTTTCCATCCAGTGCCCATTGCATGTCCGCGCCTACCAAAGCGATCACCGCGGAATCGAGGAAACGGAGTCGCGCGGGGCGAAGATTGAATTCGATGACCGGTGCGCCCGTTCTGTTGCCGACCAGCCGGTTGCCCGCGCGTGCGACACGAGGATCCATCGGGCCAGATGCAGGCACCGCGAAGTACGCGTAGCCAAACCGTCCGGCGTCCTGCACGCACGAAAAAACCCCCGGCTGTTCCACCTCCAGGCGCGTCATGGGGAACGCTCTGGTTCGAGAAGAGTTCGCGCCGGTTCGCTCGCCGCGAACTCGCGGGAATCGATGCGCTGAATGGTAAGTACGTCGCCTACGTCCAGGACCAACGGGGGTAACTGTTGCATGGAGAACAGACGACTGGGCGTGCGGCCCACACCGTGCCACCCGCCCGGACTGGGCAGGCTGTACACGCCCAGGTAGTCGCCACCCAACGCAACCGTGCCGGACTCGACGCGCGTGGCCGGGGTTTCCTTGCGCGGACACCTTAGCGCCTCGGGCAACCCCACCAGGTAGGCAAACCCGGGAAGGAACCCCAACATGCCCAGCGTGAACGAACATTGCAGCAGGCGGTCGATGAATTCATCGCGCCGCACACCGGTGTGTTGCTGAACAAACTCCCAGTCACCGCCTTCGTCGAACCACACCGGCAACCGGAATCGGCGTGGCGCGGGAAACTGGAAGTCCATGAGGCCTTCACGCACCTGACCCAGCAACACGTCCACGTCCACGCGGGTGGTGCGAATCAGGATTTCGACATCACTGGCCACAACCTCCGAAACGCCGCGAACTGTTGCATTGGACGCCAGTGCAATGTCCCAGATAGCGCGCCCCAATCGCGGCAATGCGAGTGGTTCGCCGATTCCCTCAGCGTGCCTGACCAGGTAACCCACGCCATGCAACGTGCGCACCCTCAGGTCGACCTCACACCACCGGACCAAGCGCGACACCGCAGCCCTCCAGGTGAAGACGAATAGCCGACGCCAACTCACGCGCGCCGGGGGTATCGCCGTGGATGCAGATTGTTTCGACGTTCCAATCGAGCAGGCGATCGATCTGCCGCAACACCTGGCCGGTTTCCGTGAGGACCGCGCCCTTCACCGAGCGTGGCACCAGCTTGGCCGGGGCCTCGTAGCGTCGATCGGCAAACGCTTCGCGAATCCATCGCACACCGATGCTACGCGCCACGACTTCCCCCGGAGCATCGGACATGCCTACGAGTGGTAGGCCAAATTCGGCGACCAGTGCCGACACCCGCTCGGTAATGCCACCGCCCTGGGCAACATCGTGATAGAGAGCGCCGTGCGGCTTCACGTAGCGCAGCCGTCCGCCGTGCTTGTCCGCCACTTCGGAAAGCCACGTGATTTGATCTCGGAGAGACCGCCGTAGCGCGTCCTCCGAAATACTTCCAGCCCCAATCATCGACACGCGACCGAATCCCTCGCGATCGGGATACGAAGGGTGCGCGCCCAAAGCGACGCCCTGCCGTAAGGCTGACCGGACCGTGGCCGCGATGGATTCCGGCGTGCCCGCGTGCGCGCCGCAGCTTACGTTGACCGAGGTAACGAACCGGAGCACCTGCGTGTCGGCTTCGGCCAACTCGTCGTCGGTTTCACCCAGGTCTGCGTTCAGATCAATCGTGCGCATGGCGTTGACCCTACCAGATTCCCAGTACGCCGTTCAGTCCCCGCACCGACAGAATCAGGGTAACCGCTATGACAGCGACGGCCGCCGCGTTCTGCCAGGCTCGATTGCAATGATCGCCCATGACCGATGGTCGATTGGCCAGCACCAACAGAAACACGGCCACGACCGGCAGAACGATAGCGTTGGCAACCTGGGCAAACTGGATCAGGAGAACCGGTCGCAACCCCAAGGATGCAAACAGTACCCCGGTGGCCAGAACCATCATCCAAACGGCCCGGAACTTCGCGTCGCGCCAATCGTCTGGCCACCCGAACAACCCGCGCGCCGCGTAGGCCGCCGCCAGCGGAGCCGTAATGGCCGAGCTGATCCCCGCCGCGAACAATCCAAACGCCAGGAGCAAGCGGGCGTGCTTTCCCAACAGGGGTTCAAGCTGCACCGCCATGTCGCGGGCCGAGGTGATCGTCGCGCCACGCCCATGAAACGCCGCCGCTGCCGTCACCACGATACCCATGGAAATGATACCACCCAGGAGAATGGCGAATGCCGTCTCCCAACGCACGTGCGACAGCCGCGCGCCCGGACCCCACTTTTCACTGACCGACGCCGAATGCAGGAACAGATTGTAGGGAACCACCGTGGTTCCCACCAACGCCACCGCGGTAAGCCAGGAGTCGGCCGGAGGCGCAATGGGCACCAGGCCCCGAACCAGCTCACTCCATTGCGGGCGCGCCAGAACCGCGGTAGCCAGAAAGCACAGACTCATGATCACGACCAGGCCAACGAGGGCCTTCTCGAGCAGCGCGTAGCGCCCCAGAAACAGAGCCGCGAAGGCCATGAGACCCAACCCCGCCGGCCAAGCGCGGCTGGCGCCGAAGGTGTCCTCCACCCCCAACACCGCGCCACCGATGTTGCCGGCTTCGTAGGCGGCGTTGCCCACCAGGATGGCGGCAAGAACCACGGCCATGAACACGTACCGGGAAAAGCCCGCGGGACTCTCGCTCCGGATGGCGGCTCCCAATCCACTTTGACTCACCCAGCCCAGCCGGGCGGCCATTTCCTGCAGAACCAACGTTGCCACTATGGAGAACACCAGTGTCCACAACAGTGCGTACCCGAATCGTGCGCCCGCCAGCGTGCATACGGTAACGGTACCCGGACCCAAGAAGGCGGCGGCCACCAACGTACCCGGACCAAACCAGCGGTTGGTCATCGATCCGTGGCCTGCTCGCGCGCCTGCATGGCGTAGAGAGCGAACGATCCCAACCAATGCTGACCGCTGTAGTCGCCATCGACCATCTTCCCCAGGGAATGACGCACGTGGGTGTCGGCAAGTTCGAGCATGCGGGGGTTCGAGGACGCCATGGGGTACAGACACCACGCGCGGGAGAAATTGAGTCCGTCGAGGTGAACCAGCTTGCCGTCGCTGCGATCGCGAACCTCAGCCGGTACCAGATCGATGCCGTCGGTGAGAACTCCCGGTAGAAATGCTTCGGCCCAGGCATCGAACTCGGCGGGCGGTAGGACCTTGCGCATGAGATCCAGTTCCTGCAGACACGGAGACAGGAAGTCGTACCCGCTTGGCTCCCAGCTCAGCGGACAGGATGTGTCGGACGAATAGAATTCACGCGCGCGTTGCTCGATCAACGTTACCAACGGCTCGTGGCCGGCGTGCCGCGCGTAGTCCAACGCGAAGCTCAAGCCGAACGCGGTGTTGGTGTGTTCGCCCACGCGAATCGGATAGACCAGCTTGGGGAGGTATTCCAGATACTTCTCACACACCAGTTCAACCAGGGGCGCCAGATTGGCCGCCCAGGTGCGCGCCTGCTCGTCGTCCCAGGTTTCCAGTGCCCGCGCCAACATCAACAACCAGGCCCAACCGTACGTGCGCTCGAACGTCTCGCTCTGCTTGTTCATGGAAAAATAGGCGACTTCCACCGCCACGTTCTCGGCCGTGAGGTTGGCGTTTATGGCCGCTCGAATGGCCGCCGCCTGATCCAACTGTGGGAACCGGCGCAGCAGTTCGACCAGACTCCAATGCCCATGCACGGCCGAGTGCCAGTCAAAACAACCGTAGAACGCGGGGTGGTGTATTTGCGGCAGGGCCAGATCTTCGGGCTTGGCGATGACCAGGTGTGACTTGTAGGGAAATGGCTGTCCGATGCAATCCAGCGGCAGCGCGGCCAGTCGATTGGCCTGTTCCAGATCCAGCATGACGTCCTCGCCGGCCGACCCGGGCCGGGCCGCCAGAACCAGCCCCAGCGCAATCAGGAAGACGCGGGCTTGCATGGGCAACCTCCACTCGGGGAAAAAGGGCTCTCAGCCGATGATGCTAGCACAGCCGGGCCCCCGACCCAGCCCTTCAACTCCGAACCAATCAACAAGATAGGCCCAATGTGAAAAAAATACTTGCTTGGTAGCTTCTTTTTGCCATACATTGGGTTTGTTGACGGTCACCACCAATCTGGTTCGACGCTTCAGGAATGTTGTCGACCCACGGTTGGCCCCGGCTGACCGGGCCGCCGTCCCCGATCGGTTCCTTGTCACCCCTCGTAGACAAGGAAGGCCAGTCGGAGCGCGGACCTGTCTGGTTGGATGCCGTCGGTGGGAAGAGATTCCCTGCCAGCAAGTGGATTTGGTTTCGTTCCGCAAATGGGAGCCGGAGGCGAAGCTGGATTCACCAAAGCAGGCGGGACACGAAGCCCCGCCCCTTTCTGGGGGTGGGGCTTTCGTTTTGCCACCCACTGGCGCTCACCTACAATGACAGCATCCATTCCATCTTCAACGGCGGGCACCCGTGAGCGCAGCTCCCATCGTCTACCACAACGGCAAGTTCGTGACCCAGGCCGAAGCCACGCTTCCGCTTGAAGACCGCGGCGTGTTGTTCGGCCAGAGTGCCTACGAGGTCGTGCGTTTCTACGACGGCCAGGCCTTCGCCCTGACCGAGCACCTCGAACGATTCGAACACAGTCTGAGCGTCGTGGGGATTCCACGCGTGAACGAACTGGATGAACTTGGCGCCCTGAGTACGCAGCTCCTGGAAAGAAATCAACTGGCAAACGCCACGGTCTACTGGCACGTGACGCGCGGCGCCGCGCCGCGAAGCCTCGCGCTGGCTGCGGCAGCGTCACCAACGCCCAACGTGTTTGCCATGGCGTATCCACAGCCAAAGCTGGACCCCATGGTTTCGCCCGCGAGCATGCGCATGATGACCATCGAGGACTTGCGCTGGGGACGTTGCGACGCAAAATCCACCATGCTGCTCCCCGCCGTCCTGGCCCGCGAGGAAGCCGAAGCCAACGGATTCGCCGGTGCCATTCTCTGGCGGCACGACAAAGCGGGCCGGGTCGTGACCGAATCCACCCAGGCCAACGTTCTGTTCTGGCTCGATGACGCTCTTCGCAGCCACCCCAGGAACGAACACATCCTGGCCGGTGTTTCGCTCACCCTTCTATTGGAGCTGGCGAAACGACGCGGCTTGCCCGTGGTCGAGCAAGCGGTCGCGGTGTCGGATCTGCCACGCGCTGCGGAGATCATGCTCAGCGGAACCAGCACGCACGTCGCGGCGGTAGTCGAAGTGGATGGCCGGGCGGTGGGAAACGGGACCGTCGGGCCAATCACCGAGGCCTTGCACGCCGACCTGCTGGGCGAAATCCGTCGTCGCTGCGCTCACTGACGCAACGAAAGCTCCCAACGGCTCTCCAGAATCCAGTGGATTGCGTCGCGCACCTCGTCGATCTCAAAGGCAAACGGATGAAAGCCCCAGAGAAAGTCTTCGGTGCCCGCAAGCTGCTTGTCTTCGGCGTAGACCGAACTGGCCAACGCCACGACCGTGCCGTCCAGTGCCGATCGCGGCAACTCGCCGCGGGGACACGAGAGCACATCGTCGATGTATGGTGCTCCGTCTGAGTCCGCCTCGTCGCGACGGGCGCGGTGACGGAACATGGGAACCTGGCAACGACGCAGATTGAGCGTGCCGCTGAACGGGGTCACGTTTGCGTTGTAGAACTCTTCCTGCGGAAGATCGTAGTCGGGCCCGTACGCCACGCGTACCGCGGTGGGCTCCAGGTTACGCACGTTGCCCGCGGCGTCGGGATAGCGAGCCATGAACTCGTCGGCCGCGATGGCGCGAATCATGCCGTCGCAGATTCCGTTGCGAACCAACTGGCCCGGTGCCTCGCCGAAGATCTGACCGGTCGGCGGATCGACGTACGAGCTTGCTTCCATGCACCAGGCGGAATAGGGCCAGCGGGTGATGCCGGTGTTGAATTTCGTGCCGTCGGGCCGTTCGGTCTCGCCGAAGTCCTTGCGCGAATCGTAGATGATCGGGTACCGATTGCCGATGGGCGACAGCCGGTTTCTCTCCACGCTGTTGTACATGGCGCCCGGTCCCATATACAACAGGTTGCCGCAGCGCGCCTGGTACACCTCGAGCCAATTGAACTGCGGTTCGTCGACGCTCAGCGGCGCCAGGTTCACCTGGAAGTAACTGCTATCGGAAGGCCGGGCGAACCAGACCACCGACTTGTACTCGTTCACCAATTCGAAGCTCAACCGCGCGGGGTTGGCGGCTACATCCAGAACGTCCGACGGTTGGAACCCCTCGACGACACCCTCGAGAATGCTGTCCCACTTGCGGCGCCAATCACCCGCCAGGGCGCGGCCGGCATCCGAATCACCGTTGTCCCAGTCGTCCACGAACAACATGGATCGCTGAAGCGCGCGGGGAATCTTCTGGATGACCTGGAACTGAACGATGACCCGGCTCACGGTGCCCGAGTTGTCGCGACACTGCAGTACGAAGTTGGGCGACCCCTGGGTGAACGTGCGCTGAGGAGCCTCACGCCACGCGGGCCCATTTCCCCACGGCACAGCCCAGCCCGGATCACCCGGATCATCGGGGTCCACCACGTTCCACCCATAGCGACACGCGTCGATGATTCCCGCGTAGGCCGCGGCGGTGGGCTGCCAATCGAACTCGATCGGCTGGCCGCTCACGATCTTGTACCGCTCGAACCCGTTCGCGCCCACGTAGTTGTCGCAGCCCAGAAACGTCTCGCACAGCGACATGACGGGATACTTGCCGTCACTGGTTTGTACGTGCCGTACGTTCTCGTTCCATTTGAACGTGGGGGTCACGGCACCAGCAATATCACGCGCCTGCACCGCGAACAAAAACCGTTCCTGGGCGTTCTGGCGTGGCAACGTAACCCGACGCCCCGCATCTTCGGGCGCGTCGTAGGGAATCCAATCGCTCCACAGCGGGTCGTCGGCGGTGATGGGACTGGTGTTCTCGAACTGGAGTTGGGTAAGACAACGCCCGTTGTCGGTTTCGTAGGGCTTGAGCAGATACCTGACGGCAGCCGGACCGTCGCCTTCGAAACGATCGGGATCTACGCTGGTCCAGCCGAACGTAAGGACCTTTGCACCTTCGGTGCACGAGATGTCGGCGGTGGGCGAGGGCAGATCGATGGTAACGCGGGGCGCAAGAGTCGTGGCCGTGAAGCTCACCTCGGCCGGCGTTGGGTCGCTGGCTCCCCGATCGTCGACGGCGCGTATGAAGAACGTGTGGGTTTGCCAGAACCGGTACTGTGCAGCACCCTGGTTCGAGTCGGCTACGTCGACGGCGAAGGAATCGATATCGGCCGACACCTCGAACAACGAGTCAGTGGCCGTCGTGAAATTCCAGGGCAGGTTGGCGGTCAGGGTATCGGTGGGGCCGATGATGTTGTCCGGCCCATTGTTGCTGATGCGCCACTCGAAGCCGGCGATTTCGCCATCGAGGTCAGAACCCGTCCAGAAGAACTCCACCCGAAACCCCGCCTGCGATCGAACCGGCGGCGTGGCCGTGACCTCGGTACTGGGAGGGGAGTTGAGGACTCGCTCGCCGATCAGCGAGTCATCTCCGCCACATGCCGCGGCGGCGATGAGAATCGCCCACAGGAAAATGTGACGTGTCATGGAACGAAGCATGGCCGCATGGTGGTTCTGGGGTTGGATCGGTGACCTGCCCGGGCACGCCGGGGACCTGAAGGGGGTGCGTCGACACCAATATAAAGGACTCCGATCGTTCGCGACAGCCCACACCTACTGCCCTCCTGGACGGTGTGGTATCGTTCCTCCCTCGCAAGAACCCCAGAACGTCCTCCTTCCCCGAGATCCATGTCTTCTACCCCCCGCACGGCATTTCCCCTCGCGGCCAGCTTGTTCTTTCTGTCCGGCGCGCTGGGTCTGGGCTACGAGCTCATATGGATTCGCAAGGCCGCGTTGGTGGTGGGTGCCAGCCAGATCGCCATGTCCACGGTGCTCACCGCGTTCTTCCTGGGCCTGGGCTTGGGGAGTCTGTTCGTGGGACGATCACGGCGGGCTCAGCGCCGTTCGCCGCTGTTCACGTACGGGCTGTTCGAAATCGCCATTGGCGTATTCGCGTTGGCTTTCCCTTGGCTCTTCACAGTGCTCGAGGCCATCTATGGCGCGGCCTACCCCATTGTCGGTCAGTCCGCCCCCGCCCTGTTCGCCCTGCGCTTTCTGCTGTTGTTCTCGTTGTGTCTGGTTCCAACGTTTTTCATGGGGGGCACGCTGCCTCTGTTGCTCGACGGCCTGGTGCGTCAAGACGCCGCCGTCGGGGCCCGCACCAGCATGTTGTACGGAATCAACATTCTGGGCGCCGTGGTGGGCGTTCTGCTGACCGCATACTGGGCCATACCCCATCTGGGGATGAACGGCACCAGCATGGCGGGAGGGCTGGGCAACCTGGCCATTGGTCTGGTCGCCCTGTTGGCGTTCGGCCGAGGCCGGGTAGGCGCCGAGCACGAAGAACCGGGACCGGGCGCCACGCGGTTGTTCCGAAACCTGGCCTTCGCCTCGGGACTGGTGGCCATCGCGTATCAGATCGCCTGGGCGCGCTACTTCTCACTGTTCCACGAGTTCACCGTGTTCATCACGGCCATGCTGTTGGCGGTCTACCTCCTGGCGCTCGCGGTGGGCAGCATGGCGCTTGCCCCGATGCTAAGGCGCCGTTTCTCACCCATGACCATCCTGGCCACCGTATGGGGTGTGCTGCCGCTGGCCAGCTTGTTCGGCCTGGAAGGTTGGCGCGCCGCCGACTACCGCGTTGCACTGTACCGCGGTACGTACGAAGTGAACCCAGACCATGATCGGTATTGGCAGTTCTGGAGTGAATCGGCCGACGCCACGTTCTTCCTGCCCCTATTCCAGATCGCGTTGACCATCTTCATCCCGGTCGTGCTGTTGGGCGTCGCGCTACCGGCGGTGATCGCGGCGGCGACCGAACGAGCCAGCGACCTACGGCGAACCGCCGGACAGCTGGTGTTCTGGAACACGCTGGGCTCGAGTCTTGGTGGCTTCCTGGCGGGCTACGCGTTCCTGCCCGCGCTCGGCCTGCATCGCACGCTGCTGGGACTGGGCGCCGCGTCGGTAGCCTTGGCCGTGGTGGCGCTGCGAACCCAGCCCAACCGCCGATGGGTTCCACAGGGCGCAATCGCAGTCGGCGCATTGGCCGTTGTGGCCTTTGCTATCACCCGCGAAGACGTTACCCGGCACACCATCCGAAACTACGGCTACGGGCGCGAGGGAGTCGCCGCCAACATGGACCTGGTGGAGGTGGAAGAAGGACCGTTCACGTCTTCGTTCGTCTTCGAGAGCGATGACAGTGTGCAGATGGGGTCGGGTCATGTGTGTCTGGCGGTGGCCTACAAGAACACGTTCTCGACGCAGGCGTTCCAGGGGCACATTCCCGCGCTGTTCTATCCCAACGGAGAACAGCCCCGCGATGCCCTGGGTATCTGCCTGGGTTCGGGACAGTCGTTTGGTGCGCTTCTACTGCACGGCATCGAAACCGTGGATGTCGTCGACATCTCGAGCGAAATCAAGGAGCTGTCGCTTCGCCATTTCGCTCCATTCAACCACGGCCTGGGCGAAGATCCTCGCGTCCGCTTCCATCTGGACGACGGACGCCATTTCGTGGAGCGCGCGCCGGCCGCGAGCTACGACGTCATTTCAATGGAGCCACCACCCCCTACCGCCGACGGCGTCTATAGCCTGTACTCGGTGGAATTCTACGAGCAGATCGCCCGCGTACTGAGGCCCGGCGGGGTATTCATGCAGTGGCTGCCGCTGTATCGCATAACTCCCCTCGATACCAAGGGCATCATTGCCAGTCAGGCCGCGGTGTTTCCCCACACGTTCGTGGTGCGCGTGGGCGCCGATGATTTCATGGTCCTCAGCTACCCCCGGTCACCCCGTTTCGATTTGGCCCAGTTGGAACGACGGGCCGCGATTCTCGATCTGGAGTGGCAACGCAAGAAATGGGATCGACACCGCTGGGCCCCTCGCGCGCAGCACGACATGAGTTCTCCTACCGGCGTGCTGGCGTTGCTCACAACGGGTCCGTCGGACATGCCGGTCGTCGCGGCCAACGCCATGGAGTACTTCGACGACACCCAGAAATTGGGCTATGACAGCGGCGACCGCTGGTTGCTTCGTCGTTACGAAGGCAACGAACTGGCCAAGCTCAGCTTCACGGCGTTACCGCTGACCAGCTTCGAAAAATTGGCCCAGTACTTCGATCCACCGCTCCAGGCCGCCGAGATAAGAACGCTGAACGAGGAGCGAGCCCGCAGCCTGGAACTGTACGGCGTGCCGGACCCAGCCACGCTTGAGCAGATGCAGATCGCTTTTCAGGCCGCCACCACCGGCGACGAACGATTCGCGCCGGCGTTTCAACTGGCCTTGCAATGGAACGCCGCGCTCGACAAGGATCGCGCGTTCGACTGGCTCGGGCGCGCCATCGCCGCTCGGCCGCAGCACGACGGACCCCGCGCGCAACAGGCCGCGCAACAGTTTGTGCGACATTGGCTGGCGGTGTTCCCAGAAGTCACCCGTGAACACGTGGCCCGACTGCGCCAAGATCACCCCGGCGCCCCGCTGGTGACGGTGCTCGAACGTGAATTGGCCTCCTACGACCAACGGCAAGCCGCGTTCAGCGACGGATTCCTGTTTCCGGGGTCGAACTCCCGGCCATAGATCGGCCGTGGGGGCATTCCCGACAAGGCTTGGATTTTCCGGCAGGATTCACGTTGAGTTTGCGATCGGTTGGGTGCAACCGGGAGCCGCAGAACGTACAATTTCCAGGAGCCCATCCCCCCGCCATCGATTTCACCAAAGAAAGCGAACCATGCGCAACGTACTCACCGTACTGCTGGCGATCGCCATCGGCCTGACGGCCGTACCTACGAACGCGCTCGCCGGCACCCTGGCCGACGCCCAAGCCCGAGCCAACGAGCGCGGTGTTCCGCTGGTCGTGGACTTCTACACCGACTGGTGTTCGTGGTGCAAAGTGTTCGACAAGGATCGCGAAACCAACGCCGATCTCCAAGCATCGCTGTCCCAGGTCGAGTTCGTGCAGATCGACGCCGAACGGGGCGAGGGCATCGAGTTGGCCAAGCAATACCAGGTGCGTGGTTTCCCGAACTACGTAGCCATGGACGCCGCTGGCGACGTCATTCACCACTGGATAGGCTACGCCGGCCCCGAGCATTTCATGGACAACGTGCAGGACGCGGTGGACGACCCCGCGCCGTTCGCCAAGAAAGTCGAGCGATTCGAAACGAGCCCTACCTTCGCGGACGCGATCCGCATCTCAGAGGTGTACGCCACGCGGGGTCAACTGGTCGACGCGGTTGACCACTTGCGCAAGGGCCAGGAACTTGGACCAGACGGCACCGATCATTCGGTCGCCATCCTCGACCTCATGGCGCAGGGCCTCCGCACCGAAGAATTCACCGTCAACCAGGTATCCGCGCAGGCGGATGCGGTCGTAGCCCGGACGGGCGCGACGCCCGAAGACCTGGCCTCGGTGGCCTCGACCGCTCGCTACCTGAGCAAGGCCGCCGGTGACAAGGACATCTACGTGAAGTATCTGAAGCCCGCGGTGGCCGCGCTCGAAACGAACGAAGCGCTGCGCGCCAAGCACAAGGGCCTAATGATCGACCACGCGCTGTTGGTGGAGAAGAACGGGGGCAAGGCGGTCAAGCTGAAGTATGCGTCGATGCCCGAAGGATGGCAGGAGGACTCGGCCCGGCTGAACTCCTACGCGTGGTGGTGCTTCGAGAACGGTCTGGACCTGGAACGCGCGGAGTCGCTGGCTCGTAAGGGTGCCGAGGTGGCTGAAAGCGGCAGTGAACGCGCCATGGTGCTCGATACGGCCGCTGAAATCTGCAACGCGCTGGGGAACTGCAACGACGCGGTCACCCTGATCCAACGCGCGATCGAAGAGAACCCGGAAGAGAAGTACTACCAGGAGCAGCTCGCTCGCTTCGAGAAACTGCTACAAAGCAGCGGGCGCTGATTCAAACACGTTTCCAGCGTAGCCCTTGAAAACGGGTCGTCCCCTCGGGACGGCCCGTTTCTCTTTGCATCAGACTCACGTCGGGACCGCATGAAGTTGCCATCTGCGGCGAACGGGAGTTACCAGCGTGGCCAAAAGCACCCATGGCCGCGGGCCTTCCAGGTTGCCCCACCAGAACCCGGAGCTTGCTTGGGTCACCATGCCCGACGGCAAGGAATACCCTCGGAGCATAGGCCATCGAAGGTTGGACCGAGGTAGCGAGCGCCACCGTTGGACATCACCAGCTACGGCGACCCCCGCGATCGCGTGAAGTTCCGCACACCTGGGCAAAAAATGCACGGTTGGTACGAGCCCTGCTAACTACCCATATCGTGAGACGGCTTGGCTCTTCCGAGGCGAGGACGGAAGAGCCTACTGAGTGGTCGCCGGGGATGACCTACCTCTCCCCCTGGTGACCACTCACTCTTTCTCTTCCGCGGTCTCTTCTACCGGGTCGGCCCACCGAATCACGTCAAAAGCTCCTGCATCCACACCGTCGGGCCAAACACTCCGGTCCAGACGAAAATGTACTGCTTGCTCTTCTTCGTTGAAGTAGCCCTCGCGCGCATCGAGGTTGACGGCGAACTTGGCCTGCAACATGTCGAGCGCGAAGTCGTAGAACCCCACCTCGTTGGCGTCGAACAGAATGACGTGCCGCGTGCGGGGGAACGGTTGATCGTGAAGCTCGGCGAACAGACGACTCGACCGCGGGGAATCGTCCGACGAAAACAATAGCGCTCCGTTTGGCGGTGCGTCCGCCCCACGCACGGTGAACACGATCGCGCTATCGGTTTCCTCCACCGCAACCGTCAAACCATGCGACGTGCGACCCAGCGTGGAAGGATTCGCGACGCCGGGGCCGAGCCCCGAATCGGGTAGCTCGCCCAGGTAGACCAGGAAACCGGTCTCCAGCTGCCCCCAGGTCTGACCGGTCACTTCCTCGATACGAATCTGGATGCTGCGCTCGTCGAGGGACTCCAGGTATTCCAGGCTGCCCGACAACTTTCGATATATGCCCAGAAAACCGTCCGCCCCGGCCACATGCAGCAGATAGCCGGATACGAGGCCGCTGACCGGATAGCCCAGGCCGGCCGGGCGAGATCGAAAACCGTCCATCGTGAATAGCTCGCCAAAGGAAACGAATCCGGTGTTCACCAGATAGCGACCCAGGTCCTGCATGACCGCCGGTGACTTCCCCCAGCGGCCGCCCAGGTGCACGGCCACGCCCTCTTGCAGAACTGGCAACGAGAACACTCCCGGAGTGTCCTGAACCACGTTCATGAGCACGTGCACCAACTCATGTCGATGGCTGCGATGCTTCGAGAGCACGCCGTCGAATTGCAGATTCGCAACGCCCTCGGTCGGTACACCCACGACTTCTTCGATCAGCTCGTCGCTACAGAGTACGTAGTCGACCTTGGCGCCACGAACACGGTCGAGTCGGTCGAGTGCATCAAAGCGCCGCAGGATCTCGTGTGCGGTGGTGTCGAGGTCGCGCAAGGCGGCCGGCGGAAATTCCACATCCGCGCCTACGAACACCCGCACCAACTCGCCCTCGATCACGCGTTTTCCCCTCGCCGCCCGACGCACCGGAGACTGGAGACGCCAGTGGCCGCCTTCACGTTGCAGGTGGTAGCGGCGTGGTGGCAATGCCGTCGTCTCGACCAACGTCACATCGAGGATCGCCTCGTCCGGACCGGTAGTCGGCCCCGGCTCCACGCCCAACCTGAGCTGCCCGGAGGCAATAGCCGATCGAAACAGGTGCACGGGGGAGCCCGAGTCACACTTCAGCTCCGTGAGCTCGATGCCCAGGCGCTGGGAGGCAACCACATCGGCGGAATTCCAGAAGGTGGCCGCGCGAGTGAAATCACCCTCGAGCACGGCGTCCACGTAGCGGGAGAAGAACGCCTCGGGGGTCTCCTGCGCGTGGCCCGTCGCGGGCGGCAACAAGACGAGAATGGACGCCCCCGCCATGACGAATCGCGTCACGAAAACTGATTGCCAAAGTAGCTTTGCCAAGCCCCTCATCGTCCCGCTCCAGCCCGTGGATATGCTACTCAACTCGTTGCGGGGAAGAAAGTTCCCCGGATCGACGATTAATCCCTACTGATCAGTAGCGATTCAACCGGAATCAGCTACACTTGTGGGCGAAGACGCCTCTTGTTGCGAGGGAAACGCATGATCCTGACCGCCCAAGAAGAATACGGAATCCGCTGCGCGGTCACCCTGGCCCGGGCCCAGCGCGAGGGCCAGGACTATCTGACCCTGAACCAGATCGCCGAGGCCGAGGGACTGACCAACCCCTACGCGGGTAAGGTCGTGCGACTACTCGTCCAGGCCAATTTGGTAGCGAGCACGCGCGGTCGACTGGGGGGGTACTGCCTGGCCCGTCCGGCGGGCGAGGTGAGCGTAGCCGAAACGCTGCGCGCCCTGGGGACGAAATTCTACGACGGCGAGATCTGCCAGCGACCCACCAGCGAATACAGCTTGTGTGTGCACAACAGCGACTGCTCCCTGCGGGCGTTCTGGGGCGGGCTACAACGCCTGATCGATGACTACCTCAACCGCACGACCCTGGGCGAGCTTCTGGGCGGCGAAGCCGCCATGCGCGATTCGCTGGCCGAGGTGCGCCAGGCGGTAGCCGCGATTCCCACGACCGAAGACTCCCGGAGCTGAGGAGCTGCCATGGCCGAGCCCACGAAACCCATTGATCCCTCCATCGAAGAACTGGCCAGTCGCGAGTACCAGTACGGGTTCGTCACCGACATCGAGTCCGATACGGTACCTCCGGGTCTGTCTGAAAAAATCATCCGGCACATCTCGGCCATGAAGAACGAGCCCGAATGGCTGCTCGAGTTCCGATTGAAATCGCTACGGCATTTTCTGACCATGACCGAGCCCACGTGGCCACACGTGACCTATGAGCCCGTGGATCTACAATCCATCTCCTACTATTCGGCGCCCAAACAGAAGAAGCAGCTCGATAGTCTGGACGAAGTGGATCCCAAGCTGCGCGAGACCTTCGACAAACTGGGCATCTCGATGGATGAACAGAAACGCCTGACCGGCGTGGCCATGGACATCGTATTCGACAGCGTATCGGTGGCCACCACGTTCAAGGACAAGCTGGACGACCTGGGCATCATCTTCAGTTCGTTCTCCGAGGCGGTGAAGAACCATCCGGAGCTGGTGCGCAAGTACCTGGGCTCGGTGGTACCGCCCACCGACAACTTCTACGCAGCCCTGAATTCAGCCGTCTTCACCGACGGATCGTTCGCCTACATCCCCAAGGGCGTGCGGTGCCCGGTGGAGCTGTCTACGTACTTCCGTATCAACTCGGCCGGCACGGGACAGTTCGAGCGCACGCTGTTGGTGGCCGACGAGTCTTCCTACGTGAGCTACCTCGAAGGCTGCACGGCGCCCATGCGCGACGAAAACCAGTTGCATGCCGCCGTGGTCGAACTGGTGGCCCTGGAAGACGCCGAGATCAAGTACTCCACCGTGCAGAACTGGTATCCCGGTGACGCCGAGGGCAAGGGCGGCATCTACAACTTCGTAACCAAGCGCGGCGCCTGCCGCGGTGACCGCTCCAAGATCTCCTGGACCCAGGTGGAAACGGGATCGGCCATCACCTGGAAGTACCCAAGCTGCATTCTCCAGGGTGACGACTCGGTGGGTGAGTTCTACTCGGTGGCTCTCACCAACAACTACCAGCAGGCCGACACCGGTACCAAGATGGTGCACCTGGGGAAGAACACCCGCAGTACGATCATCTCCAAGGGGATCTCGGCTGGTCACGGTCAGAATTCGTACCGCGGTCTGGTGAAGATCGCCAAGGGCGCCACCGGTGCCCGCAACTATTCCCAATGCGACAGTCTACTGTTGGGTGACAAGTGCGGGGCACACACCTTTCCGTATATCGAATCGAAGAACGCCAGCGCCCAGGTCGAACACGAGGCAACCACCTCGAAGATCAGCGACGACCAGATGTTCTACTGCCGCCAACGCGGCATCGGCGAAGAAGACGCGGTGTCGATGATCGTGAACGGCTTCTGCAAAGAAGTATTCCGCGAATTGCCCATGGAGTTTGCCGTGGAAGCACAGAACCTGTTGAGCGTGAGCCTGGAAGGAAGCGTGGGATGACGATGTTGAAGATCGAGGGCCTGCACGCCAGCGTGGCGGGCAATGAAATCCTCAAGGGCGTGGACCTGACGGTCAACGCCGGCGAAATACATGCGATCATGGGTCCAAATGGGTCGGGCAAGAGTACGTTGGCGCATGTCCTATGCGGACGCGACGGCTACGAAGTCACCCAGGGAAGCGTGACCTATCTCGACGAAGACATCCTTGAGATGTCACCCGAAGATCGTGCGTGCCGCGGCATATTCCTGGGCTTTCAGTACCCGGTCGAGATTCCCGGCGTAAGCAACACCTATTTCCTGAAAGCCGCGCTCAACGCGCTACGTACGTACCGTGGCGAAGAAGAACTCGACGCCGTCGACTTCCTGGGGCTGGTGAAAGCCAAGGCCAAACTGCTGCAGTTGGACAATGACCTGCTGAGCCGCGGGGTGAACGTGGGTTTCTCGGGCGGAGAAAAGAAGCGCAACGAGATATTCCAGATGGCGGTACTCGAACCGCGGCTGGCCGTCTTGGACGAGACCGACTCGGGTCTGGACATCGACGCGCTCAAGGTCGTGGCCAACGGTGTAAACAAGCTTCGTGCCCCCGACCGTTCAACCATCATAGTGACGCACTACCAACGACTGCTGGACTACATCGTGCCCGATTTCGTGCACGTGCTCCAGGACGGGCGCATCGTGAAGTCCGGCGACAAGAACCTGGCGCACGAACTCGAAGCCAAGGGATACAGCTGGGTAGCCACGGCGGGCAACTCATGAACCGTTCGGCCACCAACGGGTCGGCGGTAGCCGCGCTGGATCGATTCGCCGACGTTGTGAACTCGTTGGGCGAGGCACGATGGACGCTTCCGGCCCGGGAAGCGGCGCGCGATCACGTCATGAACAAGGGCCTCCCCACACCCCGCGACGAAGCCTGGCGTTTCGCGAACATCCGAAGCCTCGACCCGAACGCATTCACCACGCCCACCGCCGTACAACTCGATCGGGGTCGAGTAGACGAACTGGCACCGCGCGAGCTGCACGCACATCAGTTGGTGTTCGTGGACGGCCGGTTCCAGCCAGAGCTATCGGCGTCCGCGGCCGTTCTCGCCCCCGCCATCGTCGGCTCGTTGCGACAGGCCTGGCAAGACCACCGCGAACTGGTGGAACCCTACTTCGATAGAATTCTCAACTATCATGACAATGCGTATGCCGCGCTGAACACTTCGCTGGTGGAAGACGGACTGTTCGTCTACGTGCCCCGTGGCGTGGTTTTGGATCGCCCCCTGCACGCAATGTTCATTGGTGGAGCCAGCGGCGAAACCATGTCGCTGCCGCGCATCCTCGTGGTCATGGAAGAGAGCTCGCAAGCCACCCTGCTCGAAGACTACGTAGGTTGGGGAGAACACCGCTACTTCACCAACGCGGTCACCGAAGTTCAACTGCGCGCCAACGCAAACCTGCGGCACGTTCGCTGGAGCCACGAAAGCGAAGGCGCGTTCCATTTGGGGTCACTGGCTTGCCGTCAGGATCGCGACAGTCACTACGCCGCCCACTCCTTCGCGGTACGGGGCGGCCTCACGCGTAACGACGCGGTGGCCGAACTCGCGGGGACCGGAGCCGAGTGCCAACTAAGCGGGTTGGTGGTGGCCGGCGAGAATCAACTGGTCGACAACCACACCGAAATACGACATCTGGTTTCCCATACCAATAGCCAACAGCATTATCGCTACATTCTGGACGGTCGCGCCCGGGGCGTGTTTGCCGGCATGGTTCACGTAGCCCCCGATGCGCAAAAAATCGACGCGCAGCAAAACAACGAGAACCTGTTGTTGTCGGACGGTGCCACCATGAACACCATTCCCCAGCTCGAGATCTACGCCGACGATGTAAAGTGCAGTCACGGAGCTACCCTGGGACAACTCGACTCCGCTCAGTTGTTCTACATGCGCAGCCGTGGTATCGACGAGAAAACGGCGCGAAACCTCCTGACCTATGCTTTCGCCAGTGAAATCATGGAGGCCGTGCCCGTACTGGCGGCGCGGGCGGCCATCGCCAGCATGGTATTCGATCAACTTCCCCTCGATGCCCTGGAGACCGATCTGGTTCGGGAGGGGGTCGGTCATGCCTAGCGTCAAGCCCGAGTCGTACCCCATTACGCGCGTGCGCGCGGACTTTCCGGCTTTGCACCAGGAAGTGCACGGTAAGCCGCTGGTCTACCTGGACAGCGCGGCCACCAGCCACAAACCGCAATCGGTGATCGATGCGGTCGCCCACTTCTACGAACACGACAATTCCAACGTGCATCGCGGCGTGCACTCGCTGAGCGAACGCGCCACGGAATCCTTCGAAGCTGCACGCGGCAAGGTAAGCAGGTTGCTGGGCAACAAGGATCCGCGCGAGATCGTGTTCGTACAAGGCACGACCGATGCGGTCAATCTGGTTGCGCATTCCTTCGTTCGCCCACGGCTGTCCGCCGGCGATGAGATCTTGATAACCGGGGCCGAACACCACTCCAATATCGTGCCGTGGCAAATGTTGTGTGAAGCCACCGGCGCCGTACTGAAAGTAGCGCGCCTCAATGATCGCGGTGAGGTTCCGCTTCAGTCGTACGAATCCCTACTCAGCAACCGCACGAAATTCGTGAGCATGGTCCATGTCTCCAATGCCCTGGGCACCATAAACCCGGTGGCCCAGATGGTGAGCCTGGCCCACGAACGCGGCGTTCCGGTGATGGTGGATGGAGCCCAGGCCGTGTCCCGCATTCCCGTCGACGTATTGGCCCTGGATTGCGACTTCTACGCATTCTCTGGCCACAAGATGTGCGGCCCCACGGGCATCGGCGCGCTGTACGGGCGTCGCGAACTGCTCGAGAAAATGGGTCCCTACCGCGGTGGCGGCGACATGATCGAGACCGTCACCTTCGAGAAGTCGACCTACGCCCAGGTACCGCATCGATTCGAGGCCGGCACGCCCAACATAGCCGGGGTCATCGGCATGGGCGCGGCCATCGACTACCTCATGGATATTGGTGTGGGTGCCATCGGTCAGCACGAACACGAACTACTGATGTACGGGGCGGCGCGCTTGGCCGAAATACCCGAAATCCGCCCGATTGGCACCGCGGCCATGAAGAGCGGCGTGCTTTCGTTCGTGTTCGAGGGCGTTCACGCGCACGACGTGGGCACCGTTCTCGACGCCGAAGGCATCGCGGTACGCGTTGGCCACCACTGCGCGCAACCGGTCATGGACTTCTTCGGCGTGCCCGCTACGGTGCGGGCTTCGCTCGCGCTCTACAACGACCGCTCGGACCTGGACGCATTGGTGCGGGGACTGCAGCGGGTAAAGGAGATCTTCGGCTGATGTCCGACCTGCGCGAGCTCTACCAGGAAGTGATCGTCGATCACAATCGCAAACCCCGAAACTTCAAGAGTATCGAAGGTGCCGATTACGAGTTGCAGGGGTACAACCCGCTGTGCGGCGACAAGGTCACGCTGTTCCTGAAATTCCAGGACGATCACGTAACCGACGTGGGGTTCCAGGGCTCGGGGTGCGCCATCTCTACATCTTCGGCCTCGCTGCTCACCGAGGCACTCAAGGGCAAGAACCTGGCGCAGATCGAAGATCTCTACGGCAAGTTCCACAGCATGGTCACGGGAGACATGACCGACGAGCCGTCGTTCGACGAACTTGGCAAGCTGGCCGTACTGGGCGGCGTGAGAGAATTCCCGTCCAGAGTGAAGTGCGCCACGCTCGTGTGGCACACGCTCATGAAGGCACTACACGACAAACCCGACGTCGCCACCACGGAGTGACATGCGATCCAACGAACGCGTGGTGTTCACGCGAGATTCCCTGGCCATCGCCGTGCCCGACGGCAATGAGGTCACCATCCACGAGGGCACCGACGCCCGCATCACCCAGGCCCTGGGCACCAGCTTCACGGTGGTCACCGGGTACGGTCAGATGTTCCGCATCGATGCCCGCGACGCCGACGCGCTGGGCAAAACGGCCGAAGACCTCGAGACGGCCGATGCCGGCGACGGCACCTTGGAAGACCGGATCTGGAATATCCTGGGGACTTGCTATGATCCCGAGATCCCCATCAACATCGTCGAGCTGGGGCTGGTCTACCACTGTGAGATACTCCCCGACGGACACGGCAAACAACGTGTCGAGGTCAAGATGACCCTCACCGCGCCGGGCTGTGGCATGGGTGACGTCCTGAAACGGGAGGTCGAAGAAAAGGCCTCAGCCCTGCCCGAGGTGTCGGAAGTAGAAGTAGAGATCGTATTCGAGCCTCAATGGACCCAGGCCATGATGAGCGAGGCGGCGCGCCTCCAGCTGGGTTTCATGTAGAATTCAGTGACGGAAGTCACCTAGTGGCACGAGTTTGGCTTTCCGTAGGCTCCCACCCCACGACTGACCAGGACATGCCAGACAAAGAACTACAGAAAATAAGCGGAATCGGATCGGCTACCGCCCGGCGTTTGTCCCGTCACGGTATCGCGTCGCTGGTTGATCTAGCCGCGGCCCCCCTGGAACAGATCATGTCTGCCACCGGAATGCCCCGGTCGCGGGCGAAGGTGCTTCAGACCCTGGCCAACCGATCGCTGGGAAAGCCGCCGGCACCCGCCGACCCGGCCCCAAGAAGCACCCCTGTCGTCCTGTCCGGAAACGGTACCAAGTCGGACAATGCGGCCCGGTTCTTCGATCGCGAACTCAGCTGGCTTGCATTCGCACGCCGCGTGCTCGAGCAGGTGCGTCGAGAAGACCTTCCGCTGCTCGAGCGTGTGAAATTCGCGGGGATCATGGGCATGCTCCACGACGAGTTCACCATGAAGCGGGTAAGCGGGCTCAAGCGACTTATGGCCAAAGGCAAAGATCGACCTCTTATGGCCGGGCTCACGGTCTCGGAGATTCTCGAGCGATGTCGCACCGAGTTGTTGCTCCAGAGCGAATTGTTACACGAGGTGATCCTCCAACAACTCATGCCGGCACTCGCTCACGCGGGCATTGCCATCCACACCTACGACGAATTGCCCGCGAAGCAGAAAAAGAAGCTGCGACGGTTCTTCCGCGACACCATCATGCCGGTGCTGACGCCGCTGGCCGTGGACGCCGAGCATCCGTTTCCATTCATCAGCAATCTTGGCTTGAACCTGGGTGTACTGGTTCCCCAGCGCGACGGCGGCAAGCATTTCGTCCGTATCAAGGTGCCCGGCAACCGCACCCGTTGGGTGCCGGTAGACGATGGCGGCTTCGTTCCGCTGGAACAAGTGATCGCCGCGAATCTCGATCTGTTGTTTCCCAGCGCGCCCTCGAAGGTTCAACAATTTCGCGTGACCCGGGCCGCCGATGGTGATCCCGTAAATAGCGAACTCACCGTGGAAGAAGCGTTGCGCGAGCCCGGCAGTATCGTGCGACAGGTATCCGGAGAGCTGAAGGCACGCCGGTTCGCGGGCGTGGTACGCCTCGAAGTAGACGATTCGATGCCCGCCAAACGCGTCAAGTGGTTGGGCAAGCAGCTGGGAATCGAGGCCTCCGACATCTACCCCACGCCAGGGCTGTTGGGTTTGAACGACCTCATGTCCTTCGATGTGGAGGGACACGATGTTCTACGACTACCGAAACACCGCCCGGTTGTGAATCCTCGGCTGCGTGATCTGGACCGGCGCGATCCCGGCGCGATCTTCGACGCCATTCGCTCCGGCGACATCCTGGTGCACCATCCCTATCACAGCTTCGATTCCTCGGTGCTGCGGTTCCTGGAATCAGCCGCCGAGGACCCCCACGTTCTGGCCATCAAACTCACGATCTATCGCACCAGTCAGGACTCACCCATCATCCAGGCGTTGGCCGAAGCCGCTCGCAGAGGCAAACAGGTGGCGGTGTTGGTTGAGATCACCGCGCGTTTCGACGAAGCGCCCAACATTGCCTGGGGTCAGTACCTCGAACGCGAAGGAGCGCACGTGGCCTACGGCGTCGAGAGCCTGAAGACGCATGTGAAGCTGGCCCTGGTCGTTCGCGAAGAGAAGCACGGGCTACAGCAATACCTGCACGTGGGCACCGGCAACTACCACAGCGGGACCGCGCGCATCTACGAAGACATTGGCCTGTTCACCTGCGACCCAGATCTCACGACCGACGCGGGAATCGTGTTCAACGCGCTCACGGGTTCGATGCCCCTGGACGAGTGCGAACACATCCTCGTAGCGCCTTCGACCATGCGAAAACGCTTCGTGGAACTGATTCGGCGCGAGGCCAAACACGCTCGCGCGGGCCGCACTAGCGGCATTCGCGCCAAGATGAACCAGCTTCAAGACCCGGAGTTGATCGAGGAACTCTACGAAGCCAGCCAGGCCGGCGTTCCCATCTCGTTGAACATTCGTGGCGTGTGCATTCTACGGCCGGGTGTGCCCGGCCTGTCCGACAACATCAAGGTGTTCAGCGTCGTGGGACGGTTCCTTGAACACAGTCGACTCTACCGCTTCGAGAACGACGGCGACGCCCGGTACTTCCTGGGCTCCGCCGACTGGATGAAGCGAAATCTGGATCGCCGGATCGAGACCATCGCGCCGGTCCGGGCCGAATCCACGCGGGCGGCCATCGACCTGATCTTCGAAACCTACGATCGGGACAATACCTCGGCTTGGGATTGCCAGGCCGACGGCTCCTACGTCCGTCGCCAACCCACGGGTGACGAGGTACGGGCGGCGCAGGATGTCTTCCGCCGCGCCGCCCTGCTCGACGGAACACCCAGCCTGAACCTGACCCCTGACGGCGACGGCGGCTGATCGTGACTCCCTGACGGAGTCGGAGGGCGACCCGTCGCTCTCCTTCATATCGAACAAAAGGTGAAAGTAAAATATCCTGTGCGGACGGCGTCCGCCGCGTGTCTTCCCTTATGAACACGCAACATACACTCCTGAAACGGAGTCTGGGATATGATGATATCTGCCGCTTTGCCAATGCCGTCGGTACCTGAGGATCCGCGCATGCCCTCGCCTCGTCGCGAAATGGATGACGAACCCACGGCTGTGCTCCTGGATGGGGCACAGCGAGGGGACCAGCGCTCCATGGAAGTGCTTCTGCAAAGGTACGCTCCTCGACTGCGCCGCTGGGCCTCGGGGCGACTGCCGCTTCGCGCCCGCGATGCGGAAGACACCGACGACCTGGTGCAGGAGGCGCTGATCCAATCGATCGGTCGCCTGGGCAACCTGCGCAAACAGGAGGCGTTTCTGGGCTACCTCCGCACCGCGGTCATGAACCGAATTCGCAACCACGTACGCCACGCCGAAGTCCGTGAGCGGGGAAACGACCACGTTCCCACACCGTCGGCCGAGGCATCGCCACTGGAGCGACTGATCGGCAACGACGCGCTGGATCGCTACGAAGCAGCGCTGGCCGCCATGACCGACGCCGACCGGTCGCTCATCATGGCTCACGTGGAACTGGACCTATCCATGGCGGAACTGGCCGACCTGACCGGTCGCCCCACGGCCAACGCGGCCCGCATGGCGCTGCAGCGCGCTTTGGTGCGTCTGGCCAAGGCCATGGGCGAAACGACAGGGAGGGATGCCAATGAGTAAGAGGGAACCCACCCAGAAACATCTGGAAGAACTGGCCCATCGCCTGACCGGAAACGAATCGGTCGACTGGCAACAAGAGGTATCCAGCTCGCAGGACCGGGCTGAAGAACAGTGGGTGCGCAACCTCGAGCTGGTGGAACGAGTTCGCGATGCCGCGCGCACGGAATGGGAAGAGCTGCAACCGCAGGCCGACGCCACCCAGTTCCTGGATATGACCCGAAACCACCCCTCGGCCGCGCCATCGACGGGGGCATCCACGCTGACACCGAACTCAACCCCCACGCTCCAGACCTGGGGTCATCTGAATCTGTTGGAGACTCTGGGCGAGGGCGGCTTCGGCGAAGTATACCGGGCCTGGGACACCCGCCTGAATCGGCCGGTCGCCCTGAAACTCTTGCGCGGTAGCGCCGAAGGCGACGATGCCAAGGATGCGATCTTGGCCGAGGCACGATTGTTGGCGCGGGTCGAACACCCCAATGTGGCCCGCGTATACGGCGTGGAGTGCCACAACGATCGCGTGGGCATCTGGATGGAACTGGTGGAGGGCACCGATCTTCGCAGCCTGATCAACGAGAGCGGTCCCATGGACCCCGCCGACGTGGCCACGATTGGCGTTCAGATCGCCAGCGCCCTGAACGCGGTGCACGCCGCCGGCGTGATTCATCGCGACGTGAAGCCACAGAACATCGTGCGCACGCCCGAGGGTCGCGCGGTACTCATGGATCTGGGAGCAGCCCAGTGGCGGCGAACCACCGAATCCGACGCGCCCGCGTTGTCCGGAACACCGCGTTACATGGCGCCCGAGCAACTGCTTTCGCAAGAGCCCGCCGGTCCGCGCACCGACGTGTACGGGTTGGGTGTTACCCTGTTCTATGCGCTGACCGGCGACCTGCCGGTATCGGGAACACTGCGGGAAATCTGCGCGGCCCACGCCAACCAACGACGTGCATCGCTCACGGAACTGCGGCCCGAGTTGGCCCAGGGAGCGGCCGCGTCGTTGGTGGACATCGTGGATTGGGCGATCCATGTCCAACCCACCGAGCGTATCGCCACGGCCGAAGCCCTGCAGCAATCGTTGGCCGAGTGGCAGCGGAAGACAACCCCGGCCGCGCGCGTTGGCCGCGGCTGGATGGCCGCGGCGCTGCTGGCCACGGCCGCCGTGATCGCACTGCTGATCCTGAAGCCCGACGTTTCCAACAATGGGCTGCTTTCGGGTCAGGTGCAGATGAGCAGTCTGCGGGAAGGTCGCTGGGTACCGTTGGCCCCCAACGAGGCGATTACCTCGACCGACGACGTTCAACTTTCATTGCAGCTCACCCGCAAGGCACACGTATACGTGATCAATCGCGACGCGCGCGGTAGCGCGGTGGTGCTGTTCCCCATGGCGGGTGGCGGCCTGAAGAATCCTCTGGCGCCGGGCCGATCACACGTTCTACCGGGTCTCGTGGAAGGTAGTCGCAAGGCCTGGACCTTCAGCGCGACAAAGGGTCGCGAAGACTTCCTGGTAATCGCCAGTGCCGAACCGCTGAACGAATTCGAAGAGCAACTCAATCAGTACGCCACGGTCGACGTTGGCGGAGGGTTGAGTGTCCGTCCGATGGATGGCGCCCTCTGGAACACGGCATTGCTCCAGGATCTGCGAGGAGTCACGGGGCTGGTGGACGCGCAGGAGATGGATCCCGAAACAGATCTGTTCTCCCTGGCCCTGCAGTTGGCCGAAGAAGAAAACCACGGACTGTGGACGCAGGTAGTGCAACTGCAGAATTCAGGACAATAGCCCAAGGAGGACGAAGGAATCAGGGCGGTATTGATGATGGCCTTCATCGCGATGGCAGTCGCACAGCCGGCCGGGGCCGAGCAGCCGCTCGAGTTCAACAGTATCCGTACGCTTTGGGACGAGGGAAAAAACGAAGCGGCTGAAACAGCCATCAACGAGATGTTCGAGATGTATCCAGACCTGCAAAACAACACGCACCCGCAGTCAGCCGAAGCCTGGCATCTGCATGCGTATATCCGGTACAGCCTGGATGACCTGGCCACCGCCATCGCCTCGTTGCGAAAGGCCCGTGCCGCCGCCCAGGCGTTCCCGGGTGGCGAACCGCTTTCGGGTATCGAATACGAGTTGGGATTCCTTCTGCTGTTCGAGGCCCGCGACGCCGCGGCCGCCATCGAACCGTATACGGCCGCGCTGGAATCCCTACAAGGAGAAGGCAACGACCCTCAAACCCACGCGACATGGCAATCGGAACTGGCCGAGGCCTATCGCGTGACCGGCAACTACGAGCAGTCTGAGTACCATCTGGAAGCAGCGCTGGCGTCATCTACCGATAGCGGAGGTGAGTCGTTCGTCCATGCCGTGCTGCTGAACAACCTGGGCGCGTTGTACTGGGACCAGGGTCGACTGGCCGAGGCCGAACGCAAGTACCGCGACGCACTGGCGCTGAGTGAACGTCTGCTGGAGCTGAGCCGCGAGGACGAGGACGCCGTGCAGAATCTTTCGCGCCGCCTTACCACGGCCCACCAGAACCTGGGCGTCATTCTGTATCACCAGCAGCGCCCAAGACTGGCGCGCATCGAATTGGAGCGGGCCAAAGAACTGGCCGACCTCCACCTGGACGCCGTCGACCCCCTTCGTATCTACAGCTACGGCGCACTGGCCAAGGTGTTGAGCGAACTATCCGAACTGGAACGGGCCGAAGAACTGTGGAACGAAGCCCTGACCAACGCCACGGCCGACAACCAGGAGACGTTCGTACAACGTGCGGAGATACTCCACGAGCGCGCCTTGGCCCGAATTGAACACGACGAGCACGACCTGGCCGCACAGGACCTGCGCGAAGCAATTCGCGTCTGGGAATCGGCGTTGGGCACCGATCACCCCATGGTCGGACGTTTACAATCGACCCTGGCGCGAGCATCGGTTCCCAAGGGAGATGCGCAGCAGCTCGTGCAACTGTGCGACCAGGCGGTCCTACGCCTGCAGGACAACCGGTTTGCTCCCGATGCCCTGGCCGAGGCATTGGCCCTGCGCGGACAGGCCCGCGATGAACTTGGCCAACGAGACGCCGCCATTGCAGACACCGAACGCGCGTTGCGCCTGGTGGAACAGTTACGCGGTGAGCGCGGAACCAGCGATGCCACGCGCCTGGCCTTCATGCGTCGCTTCGCGTCCCGAGCCGAAGCACTGGTGGGTTGGTTGGTCGACCGCAACCAGGCGGGTCGGGCGGTAGCCACCGCCGAAAGACTCCGCGCACGATTGCTTCAAGACGAACTGCGCGCCGACCGGGTCGATCTGCGCCGCGGTATCGATCCCGAAATCCTGCGACCACTCGAGCGCCGCGAGAAGGACGCTCGCGCCAAAATCGCCGATCGTCAACGTGAGCTACGCCAAACGCGGGTGGCCCACGATAGCGAGTCTGGCCAAGTGGCCATGGCCGCCTTGAAAGACGCGCTGCTGGAACTCGAGAGAGTCGAAGACGAGCTGCGCCTGCAGAGTCCGGTGTGGAGCAAGGCGCTGCGCGGGCAGTCCGACGATGATATCGTGGAACGCGTACAGCGTTCGCTGGGCGATGCCGCCGCTCTGTACTACTTCCTGGGCCGACATCGCTCGTTGGTGTTCTACGTGCCGCCCGCCCCCGCGGCCGTGGAGGCCTTCACGCTGGCCGCCGCCACCAACGCATTGCCCGCACTGGTAGCCGACGAATCGCAGATGGCCCGGACCATGGAGAATCCGAATCTTGAAAGTCTGACGCGCGGCGTCACCGGCATGCGCCCGGCCGGCGAGGGAGCTCGCCTCGATAGCGTGTCCGGCGCGCTCGCGCGTCAACTGTACGAGGTGTTTGGCTGGCTCATGCCCGCCGAGCTCTGGACGAAACTCCAACAGCACCCGCAGGTCGTGGTCGTACCCGATGGTCCGCTGCACGCCATGCCGTTTGAAGCATTGGTCACGAAGGCTCCCGCCAACGGCGACGTTCAGTACTGGCTCGACGCTGGCCCCACCTTACGCTACGCGCATAGCTTCGGCGTGTGGCAGGCATTGCGCGAACGTCCTTCGCGTCGCAAAGCCGAGGTTTCGGTGGTTTCGATCAGCAACCCGGCGTTCGACACCGACGACGACGCATCACCATTCGGTCGCGCCCTGAAGCCGCTCCCCGGCACGGCGGTCGAAAGCGCGGCCGTCACCGCGGCGTTCGGAGCCGATGCGGTAGTGGTGCTGTCGGGGGCCGCCGCCACCGAACGGGCCAGCTGCGAATTGTTGCCGCGGGCGAAATACGTGCACCTGGCCACGCACGGCGTGATCGATCGTGACTCCGGCGGCCGCCTGTCGGCGTTGGCCTTCGCTCCTTCGGGCTCCGATACAGACCTGGGCGACGACGGCATGCTGCAACTATTCGAGATCTACGACCTGGACCTGGCCTGCGACCTGGCCGTGCTTTCGGCCTGCGAAACGAAGGCCGGCACCAACCTGGAAGGCGAGGGCGTGTACGCCATCTCACGCGGCTTCCACGTGGCCGGCTCCCGCCAGACCGTGGCCAGCCTGTGGGCCGTGAATGACGATTCCACGGCCGAGCTCATGGGAAACCTGTTCCGCGGGCTCGCGTCCAACGAAGACCCGAACGAATCCCGGTCCGTGGCCGAGTTGCTGCGAACCGCCAAACAATCCATTCGCCAACAGAAGAAATGGTCCCACCCCGCCTACTGGGCTCCCTTCGTCCTGAGTGGGTCCGACCAGCTCCCCGCAACCAAGGATTGATTCCATGCTGACTCGACTGCTTCTTTGCATTGCCATCGCCTCCACCGCCCTGATGACCGTGGCGCCTTCGCCCACCAACGCGGCGCGGGCAAAGATCGGTGGCGGCGGGCCCTACGATCGGGCCACGTTCCATTTCAGCGAGTGGTGCTTCAACGAGTGGCCGCAAGCCAACTGCGGAACCGGGGTCGAGACGTTCGTAGCTGACGGCGCCGACGCGGTGGTTCGATTCACCGTACGCAATTACTGGCAGGGTTCCCCCATGGGCTTCGTCCTGGATCGCTTCGCGGTGGTTACCAAAGCGGCCTACGACGCGAATCTCATCGATGGCTCCGCGGCAGAGTCGAACTGCACATTGTTGGTACCTACCGTCAACCTCCTGGACCTCGCATCGATCGCGCCCGCCGACGTGGTGTATTCCACCGATTTCGACACGAGCCTGGGAGCCGAGTGGACGGTGGACGGAACGCAGGTTTCCTGGACTCCGTCGGGGGCACCGGACGATCCGTTCAACACTGGAAGCGGCAGCACCACCGGGGCAATGCTGATCGGCACCGGTAGCGGGCCCGAGTTCTTGACGGTGGAAATCGTCGTGGCCGGCCTGACATCGGGTGTGGAGTACGCGCTGTCGCACTGGACCGCCTCGGCCCCTCGTGAGTTCTTCACCGAACCCGACAACAACTGCAACGGCGGGCTGGCCGACGACGAATGGGAAGTCGAGATCTTCGGAGCCGACGCAACGGACGCTCCTTCGGTGAACGCGGCGGCTCGCTTGAACCAGAACTTTCCCAACCCGTTCAATCCGCGCACGAGCATCCCGTTCTTTCTGAACCAGCCGGGCAACGTAACGCTGACCGTGTTCGATGCCCGTGGTCGCGAGGTGCGTACATTGGTGGATTCGTCGCTGGACGTAGGCTCACACGAACGATTCTGGGACGGTCGTGACGCAGAGAACCGCAATGCGCCCGCGGGGCTGTACTACTACCGACTGACCACCGCAGAAGGATCGCTGACAAAACCAATGATACTTTTAAAGTAGCCGAGCCAGCTCGATCACTGGGAACCTCGAAGCACCGGCGCAGGCTATTCTTGGTGCGGAGACCAACCGAGCCAGCTCGATCACTGGGAACCTCGAAGCACCACCCGAAGCACCGGCGCAGGCTACTCTTAGACGGAGACCAAAAAATGAGAAGCTCCCTACTCCTGACCGCAGCCGCCCTACTCCTGGCAAGCTCCACGTACGCCGCCGGCACCCAACAGAAGAAGATCGGCGGCAGCGGCCCCTATGATCGCCCCACTGTGCACACCGGTACGTGGTGCTACGTCGAGTGGAGTCAGACCGCGGTCACGTGCGCAGCCGAACCCGACACGTTCGTGGCTGACGGCGATAGCGCGGTTGTACGTTTCACGGTCCGCAACTGGCGGCCGGCGGGCGCTAGTATACCAGCGTTCCAACTGGACAACGTCGCTGTCGTGTCGAAATCAATCTACGATTCGTACTTGTTGCCCGTGGGACTTCTGGTCGACGAATACGGATGCGAGCTCGATCCCGCCGCACCCATGCTCGACTTCGCGTCCATCGCGCCGCGCGACCTGCCCTATTTCACCAGCTTCGACGGAGGCTACGGACAGGAATGGTCTGGTGACCTGTCGCAGGTGAGCTGGGAAGACGGGTTGGATATCAACGACCTGCTTACCTTTGGGCCGATGTTCGATGACCCATTCAATCCCGTGTACGACGCTCAGCAAAATGCTTCGTCGAACACCGGCGCTATCCGCATCGGTCAGGGCACCGGACCCGAATTCGTCACCATCGATCTGCAACTCACCGACTTGGTGATCGGCGAAGAATACGTAGTGACGTACTGGTCCAGATCCACCAACGGTGGCAACACCTGCCAAATGGGCCCGCCCTACGACACCTGGGAAGTCGAGATCTTCGGCGAGACGCTCGAGTGCGCCCCCGACCCGCCGCAGATCGAGATTCTCGAATTCCGCACACTGGCGTGGAATCCGGTCACGGACGTCTGGCGCTTCCAGGCCCGGGTAACCAACACCGGCCAGGGCGACGCCACCGGCGTGGGCATGACGCTGACCGACGCCACCGTGTGGATCCCCATCCTGGACAACTTCGGCGAAGTGGGAGCAGTACCGGTGGGTGGCGACGTGTGGACGGGTTCGTTCGAGGTGGACCTCACGAACTTCCCGCCGCTAGCCGGCGAGCCACTCATGGAATTCCACTTCAACTACCTGGACGACTGCGCCGACCGGGAATCGCAGGACCTTCTGTACCAGACCCTGGCCGTACCGGCCTACCCGACCGATGCGCCCAGCGTGAAACCGCCCGGGTCGTTGGCCCAGAACGTTCCCAATCCGTTCAACCCCCGTACCCGAATCGAGTTCACACTCCAGGATGCGGCTACGGTCCGACTGGACGTTTTGGACATTCGGGGACGAGTCGTACGGCGTTTGTTCGAGGGATCCATGCCGGGCGGAATGCATGCGACCACGTGGGACGGCACGGACGAAGACCATCGAGCGGTCGCGGCCGGCCCGTACTTCTACGCTTTGCAAACGCCCAGCGGAACGATCACGCGCAAGATGGTGCTACTTAAATAGCTGGTCCAGCACCTGCCGTCCGGTGATGACACCGAACAACAGCAGCGCCACGACCAGAGCCGTTGTCGCCAACCAGCGATTGCGCAGTCGACCCACGAACTTGTCGCGGCCGTTCAGCCACAGCAGGCTGGCGGCCAGGATTGGCATGAACAACCCACTGGCAATGGTGTACGTGCGAATGACCCAGATCGGGCGATCGAACGCCAACAACACCATGGGCGGAAGGGCCAGGTACAGCAGGAAGCCGCGGTAGTTCCGTCCACGCACGTCGACTTTCGTATCGTACTTTCCGCGCATGGCGTCGATGTAGTCGGCGAACAGGTAGGGCACGCCCTGCCAGACTCCAAGGGTGCTGGTGAAGATGGCGCCCCATACGCCCACCAGGAATATCGTACGCGCGGTGCCCCCGGTACCCGCGCCCAGTCGCGTCGTGGCCGCCTCGCCAATCGCGTCGGCGCAAGCTACCAAGCCTGCGCTACCGCGCGGCAGACCACCGCCGTCCTGCAGAACCTCGGCCGCGAGCATGAGCATGGCCACACCAAACAAGCCGGTCAAGACGTAGCCCACCGCAAGGTCGGTTCGCACCGCCGACAGTCGTTCGGGGCCATCCCACCCCTTCTCGGCAATCCAGTACCCGTAGGCCAACATGGTCACGCTACCACCCACACCGCCCATCAGGCCGAGCAACGCTGCCGCCGATCCAACCGGCACGGCGGGGACCACCAGGCCGCGCAGAGCCGCCCCCAGATCGGGTCCGATCAGCGCGACGCTGGCCAGCAGGGTTATGACCATGAGACCGATGAGCCACTTCATGAGCGATTCAAACAGGCCGTATCGACCCACCAGGACCAGGGCCAGGGCAACCAACGAGTGACCAATGCCGGCCGCTGCGATCGGCAGCCGCGGCACCAGAGCGTTGGCGGCCACACCGCAGGCACTCATGAGCCCGCCGGCCACGATGAAGCCCCAGACCACCAGATATAGAAGGAAGTAGATGCGGAATGGTCGGCCCAGGTGGCGGCACCAGCCCTCCATGAGACTCGTGCCCGTAGCCAGCTGCCAGCGGGCCACGCCCTCATTCAGGGCCAGCTTAAGGGCGGCCCCCAGGACAATGGCCCAAAGGACCACCACGCCAAAATCGGCGCCCGCGACCATGGCGGCCAGCAGATCGCCGGCGCCCACGCCGGTGGCCGCGATGGCCAGGCCGGGCCCCAGAGACCTCAGGTTGCGGAAAAAACCCATGTGCCGATCATCTTCGGACGCTGCCCACAGGGCCAGCGCTGAAATGACCCGGATCGGAAGTAGCGCCTGGTATGGTTTTTCTTTCGTCCCCGGTCTATTCTACCCGGGTTGAATGTGACCTTTGGCCGGCCATTGCGGTCTGGAGAAGGAACACGAAATCGTCTTCGCTCCCGCTGCGCGCCGAGGTCCGGTGCACGAGCGGAATGAAAGGAACACGCGCAATGAGCTATCCCATCGATGAGATCGAAGGAATCGGTCCCTCCTTCGCAGAGAAGCTAAAGGGTGCTTCGATCGCAAACACCGACAACCTGCTGAAGTTTTGCTGCGATGCGGCCGGTCGCAAGAAAATCGCGAGCGACACCGGCATTTCCGAGAGCCAGCTCTTGAAGTGGGCCAACCTGGCCGACCTCATGCGCATCAAGGGCGTGGGCAAACAGTTCGCGGAACTACTGGAGGCTGCCGGCGTAGACACCGTGAAGGAACTTCGCAACCGGAACGCGGCGAACCTGACCGAGGCCATGAACAAGCTCAACGGCGAAAAGAAGTTGACAAAGGGTCAGGCCCACGTGGATACAGTATCCGGATGGATCGACCAGGCCAAGGCAATGGACCCCAAGATTACGCACTAGACCCTGGCCACCCCTGAACGGTTTCTACCGGGTCGCTTGAGAGCCCCGGCCGCGCGCAAGCGGGGCCGGGGGAGCGTGCTTTCCCCGAGCAACGTTCCGACTCGGCTCCCCTTCTATTCCATAATAGAGGGGGAAAGACACAACGCCCCGCCAAATCCGTGTCGCTAACCGCGAGAACGCATCCGGCGTTCTTTCAGTGCGCGCACACCAGTTCAGGCAGGTTGTTGGCATGGCCCATCACGCTCGACGTTCATCTTTCCCGCTATTCACCTGGGCACCATTGGCGATGGCGGCCCTTGCATTCGGCGCCCTTGCGTTCGCCGGCTGCGCCGCCGACGGCGAAGGCGACTTCCTGGATCCCGTCACTCCCGGAAGCAGCATCAGCATTGAGATTCTTGGCGATCCCGAGTTGGAATATGATCCCCAGAAAGGCACCACGAACGTCGTAGTGCAGTTCATCGCACGCGACGGACAGGACAATCCGTTGAGCGCCACCGAGTTGGACGTGGACATGCGCCTCGATGGCAACACCATCGACACCGAGGCCATTCTGCGTGAAGACTCAGAAGAGCTCTCGGCCAACATCCACCTGAGCCTGGTGCTCGATGCCAGCTACTCCATGGAGCAGCACGCGGTACCGGCCTTCGAGCCCATGTTGAGCGCGGCCAGGCGCACGGTTCAGCAGGGTCGCAATCTATATACATCGCGACCGGGCGTGTTCAACTGGAACCTCTATTGGTTCAACGATCTCATCTTCCAGCCCACCGGCACGTGGCCTGATTTCGTGATCGAGAACATTCCCAGCCCCGACCCTGGATCGTTCACCAAGTTGTACGCGGCGGTGGACCTTGCCGTGGAAGAATCGCTTGAGGCCGCGCTGAGCGCGCCCACGGACGAGCGTCATCAGCACATCATGGTGGTGTTCTCCGATGGTGCGGACAACTACTCGTGGTTTGCCAACCCCGAGGTCCTTGGCACCTCCAACATCACCAACGATTACGCCTACGACTACAACGGCTACCAAGCGGTGACCCAGGCCCAACTGCTCAACCGCGTGCGCGATCACGAAACCCTTCAACTTCACGTTATCGGTCTGGGTTCGGCCGTGAACAACACGGCACTCAAGGAGCTGGCCCGCGTGGGACGGGGCCGCTACTTCAAGAATCTGTCGGCGAGCGAGATCCCTACCCTGTTTGATCAGGTCATCCGCGAGTTCACAACCATCCAGACCACTGGTGTCACGCTGCCCGTGCCCCCCGGCGACTACACGTTCAAGATCAAGGTCAAGGACGCCGACGGTACAGCCAGCGCGAGTCACGAATTCCGCTTCCATGGCGGCGACGGGAACGTTCGCGTTATTCCCTGATCTCACGCGTTCCGAACACTCCGGGAGGTCCCCCACAGGGGGGCCTCCCAACGCCCTCCCCACGCCTCCCACCCTCCAGTCCAAGCGTTGACAACTCCTTGACGTCGCTCCTGCATGGCGGCGGAATTTTGGTGTATCTTTAGACCGACCCGCCGGTCGTTCTACATCCATTTCCGTTCAGACCATTGGAGCCCCCCAAGATGCGCCGATGCCGGCATCTGCCCCTGTCGCTTGCTCTCGTGCTTTTGCCTATCTCCCTGGCTTGCGGTAACAGCGAGCCCCAGGGCGGCGCCCGCCCCGCCAATGCGGGTCCCGGCGGTGAGCGCCCCGCCCAACCCCCGATTCCAGTAGCCATCCAGCCCGCCATCACCGGGCCCATCGCAGCCTACTACACGGCCACAGCCACGCTGGAGGCCCAGGCCGAAGCCGAGGTCCTGGCCCGCGTCAGCGGACTGGTGAGTTCGTTGAGCGTGGAAGAGGGCGACGCGGTAGGCGCGAACCAGACCCTGCTACGCGTGGGCAACGACGAATACCGCCTGCGCGTGGACCAGGCGGCGGCCAGCGTCGCGAACCTGCAGTCGAAGTACGACCGCATGGAGGAAATGGCGGCTCGCAAACTGGTGTCGGCCGAAGAATTCGACGCGGCCAAGAACGAGTTGGCCACGGCCAAGGCCAACGAGGGCCTGGCCCGCCTCGACCTCAGCTACACGCGCGTGCAAGCCCCGTTCGAGGGTATCGTGACCCAGCGCCTTGTGGATGCGGGAGAGAATGTCGCGGTCGGAACGCCGCTGTTCCGGATCGCCGACTTCACGCCTTTGCTGGCCCGGGTCCACGTGCCTTCAAAGGAATTCCGGCGCCTGGAACAGAACCAATCGGTTCGCCTGACGTTGGACAGCACGCAGCAGGAGTTGAGCGGCTCGATAACCCTGGTAAGTCCCATCATCGACCCCACCAGCGGCACGATCAAACTCACCATCGAAATCCCCTCGTATCCGGCGGGAACCCGCCCCGGTGACTTCGCCGAGGTAAGCATCGTGACCGAACTGCGCGAGAACGTCACGCTGGTCCCCAGCGTAGCCGTGGTTACCGACAAGGGCGAAGACACCGTGTACGTCGTGCTCGACGACACGGCCGAACGTCGCGTGGTGGAGCTGGGATTCACCGACGGCCAACACTCGCAGGTACTCAGCGGCGTGGCCGTTGGCGATCAGGTCGTCGTCAAGGGCCAGCGTTCGTTGAAGAACGGGTCGCCGGTAAAGGTCCTGGAAGACGCCATCGCCAATACCGCCATGGGGCGCTGATCCGATGCGCGGATTCGTCGACCTGGCGGTTCGCCGCCGCGTAAGCGTAATCATGGTCGCCTTGGCCGTGAGTGCATTCGGCTACGTGGGCTACCAACGTCTGTCCATCGAGCTGTTTCCGGACATATCCTACCCGGCCCTCACGGTACAGACCGACTTTCCTGACACGGCACCGCAGGAAGTAGAAAGCCTGGTCACGCGACCGGTGGAAGAAGCGGTGGGCGTCTTGCGCGGCCTGCAGACCATTCGGTCGGTATCACGTTCGGGAGTGTCAGAAGTAACCCTCGAGTTCGATTGGGATGCCGACATGGACTTGTTGTCCATGGAGGTACGAGAGAAACTCGATCGCATCATCCTGCCCGACGGATGCGATGACCCTATCGTGCTGCGCTTCGACCCCGCGCTCGACCCCATCGCCCGCCTGGCCCTGGCCGGCGACGATGAATTGGGGGACGTGCGCTACCTGGCCGAACACAAGATCAAGATCGACCTTGAGACCCTGCGCGGAATCGCCGCCGCCCAGATCCGTGGCGGCCTGGAAGAGGAAATCCACATCGACATCGACCAGGAACGCCTGGCCGCTCTGGGAATTCCGTTGGACCGCGTGCGGGCGGTGGTGGGTATCTCCAACATAAACCTGCCCGGTGGCTCCCTCCGTAGCACCGACAGCCAGTATCTCATTCGCACCATCAACGAATTCGACTCGTTGGAGGAGATCGGTAACCTCATCTTGCGGCAGGAAGAGTCGGCGGCCATTCGGCTATCCGACGTAGCCACCGTGCAATGGGGCGCGAAGGAACGCGAAGAGATCACCCGGGTCAACGGGCGGGAATCGGTCGAGATTTCGGTATACAAGGAAGGCGATGCCAACACCGTGCGCGCGGCCAGAGCGTTGCGTCAGGCCGTCACCACCTGGCAGGAGAAACTTCCGCCCGGGTACGAACTGACGGTGTTGTTCGACCAGAGCCGGTTCATCGAGCAGGCCGTGAAGGAAGTCCGCAACGCGGCCGTCATTGGCGGCGGGCTGGCCATTCTGGTGCTCCTGGTGTTCCTTCGCGATCTGCGCAGCACCATCATCATCGCCACCTCCATTCCGTTGTCGGTCATTGCCACGTTCATGCTCATGTACCGCATGGACATTTCGTTGAACATCATGTCGCTGGGCGGACTGACGCTGGGCATTGGCATGCTGGTCGACAATTCCATCGTGGTTCTCGAATCCATTTTCCGACGACGTCGCGAAGGAGAACCGCTGGTGAGCGCCGCGGTCGAGGGGACCACCGAGGTGGGACCAGCGGTCATCGCCTCCACCCTTACCACCGTGGCGGTGTTCCTACCCATCGTGTTCGTCGAGGGCATTGCCGGGCAGCTGTTCGCCGACCAGGCACTCACGGTCACGTTCAGTTTGCTGGCGTCGCTGGTGGTCGCCATTTCGCTCATTCCCATGCTGAGCGCGCTGGGCGCCAAGCAGCGCCTGGGCGTTCACGTAGCTTCGGGCGAAGCGCGACCTCAAATTGTGTCCCAGGCCGCGCAAACACTGGGCTCTTTTTCGCGAGGCTACGATCGCCTGCTACGCGGCGCCCTCCATCGACGCGCATTCACGCTCGCCGTGGCCTTTGGATTGTTCGTGGCTTCGATCGCCGGCCTGCGCACGTTGGGAACCGAGTTGATACCCCAACTCACCGAAGGAGAATTCTTCTTCGAGGTAAGCCTGCCCGAGGGAGCCAGTCTGGCCGCCACCAACGACGTGATCGTTCGCATGGAAGACGCGGCCACCGAGAGCCCCGACGTCGAGCTTCACTACTCGACCGTGGGTAGCCGAATGGTGTCGGGAGGCATGTCCTTGAACACCAAGGCCGAGAATCTGGGACAATTGAACGTGGTCTTGACCAGCTCGGACGACGCGGTGGAAGAGCGCGTGGTTGGTTCGATGCGAGAGCGGTTCGCCGACATCCCAGACCTGGACATCAAGCTTGGACACCCGGCGTACTTCAGTCTGAAAACACCGGTCGAAGTGGTGATCTTCGGTGAGGATCTGCAGGAGCTTCGCGACTACTCGTTGATTCTCGCCCAAGCGCTCGAGAACGTGAACGGACTCGTCGACGTTCGATCTTCACTCGAAGCCGGCAACCCCGAGGTCCAGGTGGTCTTCGACCGAACGCGCGTGGCTTCCATGGGTTTGGACATGGCCCAGCTATCGGCGACGCTGCGCAATCGGGTCATGGGTGTGGTGCCCACGCGCTTCAAGGAAACCGATCGTCAGATCGACATTCGCATTCGCAACCGCGAGGCGGACCGGCAGTCGCTGGAAGATGTGCGGCGACTCATGCTGTCGGGCCCGGATGGCTCACCTATCCGACTGCTATCGGTCGCCGACGTTTCATTCGCTCGCGGACCAGCCGAAATCCACCGCCAACAACAGCAACGCGCCGCTATCATCAGCGCCAACCTGCAGGGGGGCAGCCTGGGTGGAGCCATGACGCAAGTAGAAAGCGCCCTGGGCCAGAATCCAACCCCCGCCGGTATTTCCACCGAGCTGGGCGGGCAGAACAAGGAAATGAAAGTGAGCTTCGCCAGCTTGCGCTTCGCACTGGGGCTGGCCGTCTTCCTGGTCTACCTGGTCATGGCGGCCACATTCGAATCGTTCCTGCATCCGCTGGTGGTGTTGTTCACGATTCCCTTGGCTTTGGTGGGAGTGGTGGCTGCCCTCATGGTTACCGGCACTACCATCAGCGTGATCGTGCTCATTGGTACCATCATGTTGGTGGGCATCGTCGTGAACAATGCGATCGTGCTGATCGACACCATCAATAGAATGCGTCGCAGCGGCATGGACAAGATGGACGCCATCGTCAGTGCCGGTCACACCCGCCTACGACCTATTCTCATGACCACGCTCACCACCATCCTGGGGCTCATGCCCATGGCCATTTCGTGGGGACAAGGCGCCGAACTCCGGGCCCCCCTGGCTATCACCGTTGCCGGCGGCTTGCTTCTTAGCACCGCCCTGACCCTGGTCGTCATTCCCGCCGCCTACTCACTGGTACCTTCCCGCGTGCAACAGGAGGACCCGTCATGACCTTGCCCGAGCTGGCTATCAAGCGGCACGTCACCATGCTGATGATCATCCTGAGCCTGGTGGTCTTGGGCATCGTCGCCATAACCCGGCTTCCGTTGGCATTCATGCCCGAGTTCGAAGAGCCGCAACTGTTCGTGCGGGTGCCCTACGATAGGGCCTCTCCGGACCAGGTTGAACGCACCGTCATTCGCCCGCTCGAGGACACCCTGGGTTCGCTCAAGGGGCTGAACTCCATGCGGTCGTGGTGCAACGAGGAAGGCGGCAACGTCCGGCTTGAGTTTGACTGGTCCACTGACATGAACGTGGCCAAGGTGGAAATCTGGGAGAAGGTCGACCGCATCCGGCGCGATCTGCCCACCGACATTGGCGATATCACCGTGTCGAACAGCTGGAGCGGACGCGAGGCCGATGAGCCCATTCTCGAAGGGCGTCTCAGCTCCAAATTGGATCTGAGCGAAAGCTACGACCTTCTCGATCGCAAGATCGTTCGACCGCTCGAGCGCGTGCCGGGCGTGGCGCAAGTGCGCCTGGACGGCGTGAACCCCAAAGAGGTGCGCGTCAACCTACGCCTGGCCGATCTGGAGCTGCACGGCATTGACATACGCGAGGTGTCACGCGTTCTGCAGTCGACCAACTTCGACCAGTCACTGGGGAAATTCTCCGAGGGTGACTCGCGCTACGCATTGCGCACGGTGGCCACGTTCAAGACCGTGGAAGAGATTCGCAACCTGTCCCTACGCGCCGACGGTCTACGACTGAGCGACGTGGCCGATGTGCTGTACGAACAGCCCCCGCTCGAGTACGGACGCCATTTGGACGGCGACTTTGCCATTGGCATTACCGTGTCCGCCGAGTCGGGCGCCAACTCGGTAGAGGTATGCCGTGAACTCGAAGCGCGTATCGCCGCACTCGACGACGACCCCGAACTGGACGGCGTGAACTTCCTGGTGTGGTTCAACCAGGGCGCCGAAATCCAGGAGACCCTGCGCGACCTCATGTTCACGGGAATATTCGGCGCGATCCTGGCGTCCATCGTGCTGTTTCTTTTCCTTCGCCGCGTGGGAATCACGCTGGTGTCGGTGGCCTGTATCCCGTTTTCCATCATCGTCACCTGCGGCATCATCTGGGCCCAGGGCCGCAGCATGAACACACTCACGCTGCTGGGGCTCATCGTGGGCATCGGCATGCTGGTGGACAACGCCGTGGTGGTCATGGAGAACATCTTCCGCCACCGCGAGCAGGGCGAGGACCAGAAGACCGCCGCGCGCGTCGGCGCCAGCGAGGTGTCGACCGCGGTAATCGCGGCCACACTCACTTCGGTCATCGTGTTTCTGCCCATGATCTTCAACAAGCCCAACGAGATGAACATCCTGCTCAAGGAATTGGGCATTACGGTGTGCATCACGTTGCTGGCTTCCCTGTTCATCAGCCAGACCCTCATTCCGCTGGCGACTTCCTGGTTCGTGCGCAGCGAGCCGCGACCACGCGGCCGCTGGATGGAATGGTTGGAACTCAAGTACGTGGGCGTCCTGGCCTTCAACCTGCGCCACCGCTGGCTCACACCCATCATCGGCCTGGGCGTGCTGGCGTCTACCGTGTTTCCTTACCAGCGTGTGGATCAGAACTTCGACACGAACGAGACCGAACTCTTCGTGTCGGTGGGCTACCACTTCAGTGAAGAACTGAGCCTCGACAAGAAAGAGGCCGTGGTCTCGCACGTGGAGAGCTTGCTCGAACCTCACCGCGAAGACCTCATGGCGCGTTCTATCTACAGTTGGTGGAGTGATCGGTTCAGCATTACCCGGATCTACCTGGCCGAAGGCGACGCGAACCCAGAGAACATTGCCCTGGTGCGCGAACGCATCAAGGGTTACCTACCAGAAATTGCCGGGCTACGACTCGAAGTCATGCAAAACCGACAGTTCTGGCGTCAGGACCGCGGCAAGCGCGTCGCGTTCCAATTGGTAGGCGAGGATTCGCAGACCCTGGCCGAACTGGCTGAAGACGTCAAAGTCCAGCTCGAGACCATTCCCGGCATGCGCGACCCGTTCTCGAGCAACCAGGAGGGGCAACAGGAGCTGCACGTGGCCTTCGACCGCGACCTTGCTTCGCGCTACGACGTGTCGCCGCAGCAGCTGGCCGAAATCGTGGGCCTTACCTACCGAGGGCGTCGACTCCCGCGCTACCGGGACGGCGACGGTGAACGCGAGATGCGCCTGACGTTGGACGAACAGGAAATCGAGAGCCTGGCCCAGCTTTCGAACCTTCCGGTGTGGACCGAATCGGGCGAGAGGATTCCGCTGGCGTCACTGGCCAACTTCCAGAAAATACCCGGCGCCGAGCGCATCGAGCGGGATGAACGGCTCACCAGTGTATGGGTCGGCGCCGAATACGACGAAGGAACGCGCGAAGAGTACATGCCCTTGGTCAGTGCGTTCATGGCCGACTTCGACCTGCCGTACGGCTACTCGTGGACGTTCGGTCGTTGGCAGGACCGTCAGCAGGAGAAATCGCAGGAGTTCATGACCAGCCTGGCGTTGGCGCTCATGCTGATCTTCGCGCTGATGGCCGGTCTGTTCGAGTCGGTGCGGCAAGCCATTGGACTGATGGTCGCACTACCGTTCGCATTGGCCGGCGCCATGTGGACGCTCTACGCCACCGGCACCGACTTCGATCAACCGGCGGCGGTCGGCTTGTTGTTGCTGATTGGTATCGTCGTCAACAACGGCATCGTCATGATCGAACACGTGAACGGTTACCGGCGCGGCGGCATGGACCGCACCGAAGCGTTGCTGCGCGGGGGACGCGAACGCCTGCGCCCCATTCTCATGACCGCCATGACCACGCTCATTGGGCTGATCCCCATCGTGGTGCAGAAGCCATCGCTCGGAAACGTGTACTACTACTCCATGGCGCTGGTCATCATGGGCGGCCTGGCGGTATCCACGTTTCTCACGTCGATTCTGCTACCGACGACGGTCACCCTGGTTGAGGACTTCTTCGGCCTGGCCCGCCACCTGAAGTGGCGCCGTAAATCCGCCAGAACTGGCTCCCTCGCCAGCCCTGGCGAGGTAAGGTAGAGCCTAAGTCACGCAATTACAACATATTGCCTTGGCCGGTGTCATGGCCCGGTTCTGGCAATAGCGATCCAGTGAGTGCAGCAGGAGCGTCCTACCGGTCTTGGACCTCGCACACGCTGCCGCACTTGCCTCGCCTGGCCCCCCTAGAGCGTTCCCACCTTGGGGCCAGCACCAACCTACCAACAAGCGAGACTCCCGGAGCCCTATGGGCTCCGGGGCGCTCTCGATTCGCCTTGCGAACTCGCGACAACTTCGCCCTCGCGGCTCCGTGTAACCTTTGCCGCGCTCATGCGGTCCAAGGGAAAAGCCAACGAATCGGCGTGGATGTGACCGAAGTATCGGACAAGGAAATCCTACGGCGGGTAGCCGCGGGCGATGTAGAGCACCTGGAACCGCTCTACCGCCGCTGGAGTCCGCGCGTCCGGGCCCAATGCTACGGCATGGTGGGAAACACGCAGGAGGCTTCGGACCTTTGCCAAGAGGTGTTCTTGCGAGTCATACGGTACGCAAAGAGCTTCCGCGGCGACGCAAAGTTCGGCACCTGGCTCTACGCCATGACGCGCCGCGTTTGCCTGGACCACCTTGAAGCGCGGAGTCGCACGCGAGCCGCATTGACCGAGCTGAGCCAGGAGCTTCCAAGCGCCGACGACGCGAGTCCCACCGTCGACCTCCTGCGTCGTGCGTTCGAGCGACTACCCGCCGACCAACGCGAGATCCTGGTATTGCACCGCTTCCACGGATGGAAGTTTCGCGAGATCGCCGAGAACACCGGATCGACGGAGGGCGCAATCAAGGTCCGGGCCCATCGAGCGCTGCGCGCGCTTCGCACAGAATATTTCCGCCTGGAGAACGAGAACAATGGATGAACGCGAACGCGAAGACCTGCTGTACGACGCAGTTTTCGATGAGTTGGATGAAGATGGTCACGCTCGCCTGGAAGCAACTCTGCGTGAAGACCCCCAACTGAGATCCGAACTGTCGGAATTGCGAGAGTTGTGGAACCGATTCGGCGACGTGATCGCCGATGATGGGTCGCAACCGCGGCCTGGCCAGGCACCCCGGCGGCGCTCGCTCTTCGCGGCGGTCACACCGGCCATTGCCGCCGCCGTCGTGTTCTTCGTCCTGGGCCATTGGTGGGCCGGTCGCTCCGCCGAGATGCCAATCGAGCCGACATCACGTTTCGCGGTTCTGCTCTACGCCGGCGGCGGTGGCGGCAGCGGGCGACCCGCCGACGAAGGGTTCGTTCGCCGGGTCGTGCAGGAACACAAGGACTGGGCCGGCGAGCTGCGCAGCCAGGGTTCACACGTTCTTTCCGAGAAGCTCTCGACCGAACCGGGGGTGGATCTGGTCGTCACCAACGGGTCCATCGAGCAAAGAACGGAGACGGCCGACATTGACGGCAGGCGCCTGGGTGGAGTGTTCGTGATCCAAGCCGAAGATCTGGACCAAGCCACCCGGATCGCAAGAGGTTGCCCTCTACTGAACTACGGGGGCGTAGTACGGGTTCGGCCGATCGAGCCGGCACCCACTCCAGAAAGGGAAACTTCATGATTCGTATGACGGTCCTGGTGCTTCTTTCCTTCGCAACGATTTCGTGGGCCGACGACACGCGTCCGGGTTCCGATTTCCAACCGGCAGTTCTCGTTCAATTTGCCGTAGCCGATCTGGACCGTTCCATCGAGTTCTATCGCGATGTACTGGGACTGGAGTTCGAACTGCGAATCGACGAGCTGCAATGGGCCCGCTTCAAGACCGCCATCGACGGCTTGACCCTGGGGCTCGGCGTCCAGGACGAGGTAACCGGAAGCGGCACGACCTCGTTGAACCTGGGCGTCGCGAACGTACCGACTGCACGAGCCCGACTGGAGGAAGCCGGAGTCGAGTTCCTGGGGCCAACCCAGACCATTCCCGGCGTGGTCCAACTTGCCGACTTCCTCGACCCCGACGGAAACAAGATTCGGCTGGCTGGCCATCCAGATTCAACAGGCCCGTAGCGACAACTCCCGAGTCCGACTCCGCTGCTCGGTGCCATCGCCTGGACACCTAGGACGACGCTGTTCTACAATGCGACTGCATACAAGAGTCTTCGGACGGTCCCAGGCTGTGTTTTCCCTGACATGCCCCCGTGTCATACGCCCCGATCCGAGCCAGCGGCACGAACAATCTGACTGTCCTCGATCATCGCAACTCTCGTGCGCCATCATGCCCATGATGGAAGGGGACATGACATGCAGAAGTCACAGCATCGTGCTGGGATCCTACTGATCCTGGCTGCGGGTATCGCAACCTCTACGGATGCAGGAATCGCCCTGGACACAGACCTGGATCCTAAGAACATGGCAAACGCGGACGCGTCGCAAGCGCTGACGAGCACAGGCGCTGGCGCGCACTTCAAGGCCGCAGCGGGCGCCGATACGTTCTGCCTGTACGGAGGACCGGGCAGCCTCGAGGGAAAGTTTCAGGACATCAACGGGATCGTTCCCGATGCCCAGGGTTGGTTCGGTGTCGATCTCACCGATCGACCGAATCTGTGGCAGCTCAGCACTTTCTGCGCTTCCAACCTGAACGACGGGGGGCCCGGCAACACGGCAGTCTGGGCCGGCCAGTCCGCCTTGCAGGAACCAGGCTGGGCTACGCCCCCGGGTTACGGCAACAGTTGGAACGAGTTCATCGAGTGGCGAGCGACCGTAAGCAACCCTTCCGTGGCCCAAACGGTACGCTTGGATTTCGACTTCAACCACGATACAGAACCCACATACGACTTCTTCAACGTGGAGTACGACTCCAGCCAGACCACGATCAACGTGTATCAGATCGATGGGACGAACCACGCTGCCGGCTTGTTCCCGGTTGCTCCGGGCGTGCAATTTGACACCACCCTCCCCCCAGCCCCGGGCCTTGTTCACCAGATCGTATTCAGCGGCAACGACTATTCGGGACCAGGCAACGACGAGATCGTAATCCGGCTCCTCGTCACGTCTGATGGCGGCTGGTCCGACGAAGACGGCATGTGGCCCACATTGTGTGGCGCCGTTCAGGCCGACAACATCAACGTGAACTACAACGACGGGAGCAGCGCAGCTTCAACGTTCGACGACTTCGAATCCGGCTTTGGCAACTGGACCCCCAAGAAGGCGCCGTTCGTGGGCGACTTTTCCGCAGTGTACGCTCGTATCACCGACACCGATCCATGCCGCGAAAACAAGACGCCGGTCATCGGCTTCCTGGATACCGGACAGTGTCCCAAGAATCCTGACAACAACTTCGGCAATCCACCATGCGATGTGGCGACGGTCGGCGGGACCACATCACCGAATGTGAACTACGGAGTACCTGGTTCGTTCGTCGTCAACTACAACGGTGGTCTCACCAACAACGTTCTCAGTCTCAGAAACCAGTTCTGGAGCCCAGAAATAGACTGGGACCTGCCTGGCACTGAAGACGATGGCATCGATGTCAGTGGAGCATTCATTCGCTTCAGCGTGTGGCGCGATCTGCCGCTCCGCAACGGAATGTTCTATCAGTGGCATGTACGCTCACAGGAACAAGGCACAGGCATCTGGACTTCCATGGTAGATCGGAACTTCGTCTACTTCGGTGGCGATACTGGCGAATGGCTGAACTCTCAGATCGATGTTTCCGACCTCCTGACCGTTCGCCCAGCAAAGGTGCAAATTGCGCTCACCGTCTTCGACAGTTCGGGCTTTCCGTTCGAGGTCCAGGACTCGACTCCGTCACCAGTGTACGACAACGCAAGCTTCTCCAAATTCCGCATAGGTGGCCCGGCCCTGGCCACCAGACAGATCGATCTATTCAACGACAGCTTCCCGCAATCCGGCGAAACCGACTTCCACACGTTGGCTGGGCGTCAGAATGCCGCCATCCGGGTCGACATGGCGCGTGATACCAGCACCGGTACCATCAACAGCCCCGGCGACTCGCTCATCTGCGATGTCGTCGCGGTGATCCCGGGTTCTTCGATCGTGCAAACCGGCATGAACGTGATCATCGACAAGAATCCCAAGTTCGACGACGTACGTGACGCCATAGCCGGCGCTACGACCGTTGTGGGTGGTGCCACAAATGGCTGGGATCAATGCCAGTTCACCGTGCTCGGACAACCGTCGACCGCCGCGGGCCAGGTGGTCGAGAATCGATTCTTCTACGACATCCCCGATGGCGGCAAAAGCCAGATTCCTGTCCCGTCCGGGTCACGAACGTTCTTCCCCGGCGACGTGATGCGGTATTACCTATGGGCCACCGATGATGGAGGACGTTCGACGACGCTGCCATCCAGTACCGTGGGTTTTGCCACCGGATCGGTCAGTAACAGTTCGTACAACCGAACGTTCGTCGTTCGCGGTCTGCCCAGCGTGGTGGACGACGGCGCCGGCGGTTGGACGCGGCCCTGGATCTTGTTCGTGAATGATTTCGGAAGGCGTGGCGGCGAAGACGAGTATCTCTGGGCATTCAGCCAGAACCATTGGCAGGAAGGCGTCGCCTATGACTCATACACGGTGCAGGGACCCAGCTCGAGTGTCTCGAACGGTATCGGATCGTCCGGGGCGCACGGAGCGACGGCCGATCAGCTGGCCGACTATGAAGTCATCATCTATGTCTCCGGCGATCTGACGAGTACCATCATGTCGGATGGGTCCAACGATCAGGTCAACGACAAGGGCGATGACCTTGGTACGATCTCCGGTTGGTTCAACGGCACGGGCGACAAGGCTTTTGCCATCTTCGGCGACAACGCAGCCAGCGCCATGGAAATGGACAGTCCGGGCCCCGGCACCACGTTCGTCCAGACGATACTGGGGGTCGATGTCATTGACGCTGACGTGCGCGACGAAATCGGTGGCCAGCTCGCGCCTCTGGTCGCCTCGGCGGCACCGTGCTTCGACGCGGACTATGCCGTGTTCGGTGGCTGCCTGGGCCTGAATACCTTCGACAGCATCGAGGCCTTGCCGGGTGCAGTCAACGGACACTCGTTTCTCGATCCCAGTGGCACGCCCTACGGGACGCCCGGCCGAGCAGGGTCGGTGTATTGGGACCGCATGGTTGGGCCGGACCGCAAGCAGTCCCTGACGTTTCCGTACGGGTTGGTGTACGTTCGGAACCGTATCGAAGCCCCCCCATTTCCCGGCGTGCTGTCGGCCCGGTCAGCGCTTCTGCGCGAAATCATCGTTGATTGCTTCGACCATCCCACATCGACCGTCGGCCCGATAACAGACGCGGGAAGCACACCGAAACACTTCGCGCGAGCAGAGATCCATCCCAACCCATTCAACCCGAGCACGACGTTCAGACTCACGTTGGGCGTACGCGACGAAGCCACCGTACGGCTGTACAACCTCCGCGGCGAACTCGTGAAAACACTGCATGCCGGCGGAATGGACGCGGGAACGCACGAACTTGCGTGGAACGGAACTGACGATCGAGGGGCCGCGGTGGCCAGTGGTGTGTACGTGATGAAGGCCGTGACCAACGGATTCGAGGTCACGAAGAAAGCAGTCCTTCTAAAGTAGCCGAGCCCGCGCCGGCAACGAGGATGCGACACAAAAATGCCGGGGCGGCATCCGTTCCGCCCCGGCAACCAAACCCTCACGCACCAACATTCAGATCAGGCACGAGCAAAGAGTTTCGCCTCGATCTGCTCGCGCAGTCCCTCGCGTCCCGCCGCACTCAGATCGTAGTGCACCCGCGTGTGGGGCTTATCGATCGTCACCACGCGCGAAAGATCGATCGGCGTACCAATGACGACGCTATCGCACTCCACGTTCGCGATGGTCTCCTGCAGATCCTGACATTGCGCCGCGCCGTAGCCCATGGCTGGCAGCAGCGTGCCGATGCCCGGGTAGTTCTCGAATGTCTCCTTGAGCGTGCCCACCAACCATGGTCGCGGGTCGACCAGCTCGGCCGCCTCGTATTGCTTCGCCGCCAGCGTTCCCGCGCCGAGCGTCATGCCGCCGTGGGTCAACGTGGGGCCGTCCTCGACCACCAGCACCTTCTTGCCGCGAATACAGTCGGGGTTCTCGACCCGCAGCGGGCTGTCCGCGTAGATGCGCACGGCCTTGGGGTTGTAGCGTTCGGCGTTGGCCTGCACCTGTTTCACCCCGGCCGCCGGCGCGCTGTCCATCTTGTTGAACAACAACACATCGGCGCGTTCGAAATTCTCACGCCCGGGGTAGTAGCTTAGCTCGTGTCCCGCCCGGTGCGGATCGACCACCGTGATGTAGAGATCGGGCGCGAAGAACGGAATATCGTTGTTGCCGCCGTCCCACAACACGACGTCGGCTTCCTTCTCGGCTTCGCGCAGAATCATCTCGTAGTCCACGCCGGCGTACACGACCATGCCGCGAGAGATGTACGGTTCGTATTCTTCCATTTCCTCGATCGTACACTCGTGCTTCTCCAGGTCTTCCAACGTGGCGAAGCGCTGGCACGCCTGCTTGGCCAGGTCGCCGTACGGCATGGGGTGACGCGCGGCCACCACCTTCTTGCCCATGGATGCCAGCATCTCTACAACGGCGCGGCTGGTTTGGCTCTTTCCGCAGCCCGTACGCACGGCACCCACCGCAATGACGGGCTTCGTTGACTTCAACATGGTTTCGTCCGTGGGCGCGGTTTCGAAGGTGGCGCCGGCCCCAACCACGCGCGCGCGATGTTGTTCAACCGTATCGTAGCTCACGTCGCTGTACGCGAACACCACGTGGTCCACCTTGCGAGCATCGATGATCTTCTCCAGATCATCTTCCGGCAATATTTCGATGCCCTTGGGGTACGACGGTCCGGCCAGTTCCGGCGGGTAACGACGGCCGTCGATGCCGGGGATCTGCGTGGCCGTGAAGGCTACCACGCGTTGGTTGGGATCGCCCCGATACACCGTATTGAACACGTGGAAGTCTTTGCCAGCTGCTCCCATGATGACGACGTTGCGAGCCATGACCGCCTCCCCTTCTGAAGAGTCGTGGTGAAGAACGCGATTCGATTGTGATCCACTGCCTGTCCGATTGCTATCGTGCGGGGGCCGCGGCCGCTCGCGCCGCTTCCATGCCCCCTTTCAGCGCCAACCGGTTGGCTTCCAGCATCTTCTCGTCGCGACTGATAGATTGCAGAAGCGGATCGCGTTCGGACTGCGATGGGAATGCCAGCAGCTCCATACACGCGCCCAGCATGACCACGTTGGCCACCTTGGCCGTGCCCAATTCGTCGGCGATCTTCGTGGCGGGAATGGCAATGGCCGTGAGGTCCGATCGCGTGGGACCCACGTCGATCAGACTGCTGTCGTAGATCACCACTCCGCCTGGTTGCATCATGGGCTCGAACCGCTCGAGGGACGGTCGGTTCAATGCCAACAACAGATTGGGTTGGTCGACGATGGGATTGCCAACCGGAGTGTCGGAAATGACCACCGAACAATTCGCCGTGCCACCGCGCATCTCGGGTCCGTAGCTGGGCAGCCAGGTTACCGACAGACCTTCGGCCAGTCCGGCCTTGGCCAGCATCTCACCCAGCAGCAGAATGCCCTGGCCGCCGAAACCCGCCGCTCGAATGCCGAGGGGAAGCGTGACCGGTCGCACCGGCTCGTGCGCCTTACCCCGGCCGTTGGCCGAGGTGCCGGCGTGGATCACGCGATCGATCAGGGCTGGTTCGTAGTCGGCGGGATGCGGCGGCGTGGGCCTTTGGCGCGGCTCATCTTTGTAGGTACCCAGGGGAAACACCTTCAACATGTGCTCTTCAACCCAGTGCAGACTCTCGACCGGGTCGACCTTCCAGCCCGTGGGGCACTGGCTCAGGATCTCGACCAGGCTGAAACCCTTGCCCTCCATCTGGTACTTGATGGCTTTCTTCAGCGCCTTCTTGGTCTTGATGATTTCACCGGCATTGATCAGCGCGTGACGGCTGGACAAGCTCACACCATCCAGCGGAGCCAAGAGCTCGGCCACGCGCATGGGGCTGCCATATTCTTCGAACTCGCGACCTTCGGGCGTGGTGGTTGTCTTCATGCCCAACGGAGAAGTGGGCGCGAGCTGTCCACCGGTCATGCCGTAGATGGCGTTGTTCACGAACACCACGGTCATGTTCTCGCCCCGGTTGGCGGCCTGCAGAATGTTGTTGCCGCCGATAGCCGCCAGGTCGCCGTCACCCTGGTAGCTGATGACAATACTGTCGGGCCTTGCCCGCTTCACCCCAGTGGCCACCGCGGGTGCGCGGCCGTGCGCCGCCTGGATGTTGCCGGCATTGAAGTAGTAGTACGCAAACACCGAGCAACCCACCGGACTGATCAGAACCGTGCGCTCACCCACACCAAGCTCGTCGATCACTTCGCCCAGAAGTTTGTGGATGATGCCGTGACCGCAGCCCGGACAGTAGTGGGTAGCCTCGGGGTCCGCCCCGCCTTTGCGGGGGAAGGTGGAGTACAGCGCCTCGGGTCGGTGGAATTCCTTCATGACAACACCTCCGCCTGGGCCAGTACCGACTCCATCTCCTCACCGATTTCCGTCACCGTGGGCAAGACGCCACCACAGCGGCCCAGGAAGTGAACGGGTATGGCCCCTCCCACCCCCAGCCGCACGTCTTCCACCATCTGGCCCGTGCTCAACTCCACGCACAACACGGCCTTGGCGTCGCGCGTGGCGTGGGCCAACGCCGCGGTGGGGAACGGCCACAGAGTCTGAGGCCTAAGAGCGGCGACCCTCATGCCCTTGGCCAAGGCTTCGTCCAGTGCGCCCCGCACGATGCGACTGACCACACCGTAGGAGACCAACACCAGCTCGGGGTCGGGATGACCCTCGAGTTCCCAGCGGGTTTCTTTGGCTTCGATCTCCATTTCCTTGTCGTGCAGGTGTCGCACGTGATCTTCCAGAACCGGCGGATCCAGGAAGATGGAGCAGATCAGGTTTTCTCGCGTGGCCCCGTCACCGCGCACACTCCAGGGCTTGTCGGGAATTTCCCTTACCGCGTCGGGCAACGACACCGGCTCTTTCATCTGACCGATGAGTCCGTCCGCCAGCACGACCACCGGCGTGCGGTAGCGATCGGCCAGCGTGAATGCGTCCACCGTGAAGTCGCACATCTCCTGTGCGCTCGCGGGAGCCAGCACCGGGAGCCGGTAGTTTCCGTGGCCACCGCCCTTGACCATCTGGAAATAATCGCTCTGCTCCGGCGCGATGTTGCCAAGTCCCGGGCCGCCCCGGGTAATGTCCACGATCACCATGGGGAGCTCACTACCCGCGGCGTAGCTGATGCCCTCCTGCTTCAGGCTGATACCGGGGCTACTACTGGCCGTCATGCAGCGCACCCCGGCCGACGACGCGCCGTACACCATCTGAATGGCCGCGATCTCACTCTCAGCCTGCAGAAACACGCCACCTACCTCGGGAAACAGCTCGGCTGCTGTGTGGGCGATTTCGCTGGCCGGCGTAATGGGGTAGCCGAAGAAACACCGACACCCCGCCAGGAGGGCGCCATGCACGACCGCTTCGTTGCCTTTCATGAACTGCGGTGCATGCGAACGCGACCTGGGCTCGGATCGGCTCGAAGTCGGCTGACTCATCGGATGGTAGGGATGAAAGACCTTGCGGAAGGGACCTCGGTGGGTGGGTGAGTCGACCTGCGACATGTTGGTTCCCTTCTCAAGCGGACGTGGGCGAATGGGGTTCCACATCGATGCCCGACGGTTCAGGACAGGTGTGGAAGCAGATGCCGCATCCGGTGCAACCTTCGCCCACGTACTCGGCCGGATGGAAGCCGCGGCGATTCAGTCGTTCGGACTGCACGAGGACGTGGTGCGGACACATGTGGACGCACAGCCCGCAGCCCTTACAAAGGTCTTCATGGAATTCGACGTTGAAGCGCCTGTGATGCGAGTTCGACATCGGCGTCCTCCCAGCCGGTTATGTAGACTCCGCGAGTTGTGTATCTACAATCGGCCGCCCGTCGGCCCGCGCCAGCGCGAACCTGTGACCCCCATGACCACTCTGCGGTTCGCCAACCGGCGCCGTGCGTGATATCTTCCAACTGCACTCCAGTCTTGAGGTTACAGACGCCATGAAACTGCCCGTCCTATCCCCGCTCTATCGGGGCCGCCAGCCCTCGGCCATTCGGGTGGCCAGCATCCGTTTCGCCCAGCGCACCGACGACACGCGGGCGGTAAACGTGGCCATAGGAAACGTGTCGCTGCCCATGCACCCCGCCATGGTCGCGCGCATGCGCGGTCTAGGAGATCCCGGGAGCCCCTTCGCGGAGGGCGTGGTTCGGTACACGCCCACGGTAGGAAACTCCGAAACCAACGACGCCTTCCTGCGCCTGATCGAAAGCAGCGGCGGCGTTCGCCAGGGTTTGCATTCGCTGATCACCGACGGCGGCAGCCAGGGCATGGAACTGGTCATCGCCGGCGTGTGCGGCGACGCGGGCACCAACGAAAGCCCGTTGCTGATGATCGATGCGGCCTACACCAACTACATGGCGTTCGCCAACCGACTCGGGCGCCGCACGGTTTCGATCCGACGCCAGTTGCTGGACGACGGGCATTTCGCGCTGCCCGACTTTGATCGCATCGAGCGCGTCATCGAAGCCGAACGCCCCGGCGCCCTGGTGGTCATTCCGTACGACAATCCCACCGGGCATTTCTATGACCAGGCCAGCCTGGTCCAGTTGGCGCAACTGTGCGTGAAACACAACCTGTGGATGATCAGCGACGAAGCCTACCGTGAGCTGTTCTATTCAAAGGAGTCCGCCAGCAGCATCTGGAAACTCACCGAAAAGGACGTGCCGGGAATATCCGGCCGGCGTATCAGTTTGGAGACTGCCTCAAAGGTCTGGAACGCGTGTGGACTACGCGTGGGAGCCGTGGTAACCGACAACGCCGAATTCCACCGCCAGTGCGAAGCCGAGTACACCGCGAACCTGTGCGCCAACGCCATCGGGCAGCACATCTTTGGCGCGCTGGCCCACGAAAGCACTGATGATCTGCACACATGGTACGACCAGCAACGGGGCTACTACTTCTCCATGCTCGAGCGTCTGACCCAGGAAACGCGCGAGCAGATTCCCGGCGCTATCGTCAGTCAACCCGCCGCGGCCCTGTACTCGGTGGTGGATCTCAGAAACGTAGTGGACGAGGGGTTCGAAGCCCTCGACTTCGTGTTGTTCTGTGCAACCGAGGGCAAAGTGACCCTGGAGGGCGAGCACTGGACACTGCTGGCCGCGCCCATGGGAGACTTCTACCACGGCGGGCCCGAGAACAACCCGGGCCGCACGCAGCTCAGAATCGCCTACGTGCAACCGCCCGACGAAATGGCGCGCGTACCCCGACTCCTGAGCGAGCTGCTCGGGCAGTACAGGAAACGCAAGTAGGCGCTGGCTATTCCAGGCGTACGATCTTGCGCACGAACCGGCGGCCGCCCGCGTCCAGGTGAACGAAGTAGAGCCCCGCGCTGGTCGCCAGCCCCGAGTCATCGCGACCCGACCACACCACCCGGTGCGTTCCCGATTCCCTTGAGCCCGAAACCAGCCTGCGCACGCGTCGGCCGCGAACGTCGAGGATCGAAACCTCGACCGGTGATGCCTCAGCCAACGTGAAACTCACTACCGTATCGCGCACGAATGGATTGGGATGCGCCGGCGCCAGTGAAACCGACACACTCGGAGCCGCGGCCACCGTCAGTGGTCCCTGCCGCTCGCCACTGGTTTCGCTTACGACCCAGTACTCCGTGGCCGCCTGCGGCGCCGCGGTATCCACCAGTGTGAAACGACCGGCAACCTCGCGTACGGAAGCATCGATCGGGTGGGATCCCCGCAGCACGCGCACATCGTCGGCGGCGCGGGCGTGGGACCACTGCCACCACACTTCCACCCCGTTGCCCACACGATGAGCTCCGGCGTCGACCAGGCCGGCAATGGCCACCACCGGCAACTTCCAACCGATGTCCTGATAGACGGCCAGGGTCATGTCCACCTGGCCGGGGGTAATATCTGTGGTAATGAAGGGCTCCATCAACAGGTTGGGCCGGGCCGACGTGTCCCAGTGCGATACCGACGACCCGGGCGCCAGAACCGACGGCGTGTAGATGAAAGGACGACCCTGCTCGTCGGCTCCCTCCTTCTGCGTGGGGTCGAGCGCCAGCGTGACGTTCACGGCGCCCTGGTCTATGGCCGCCTTCAGGTCGTTGGCCTGATTCAACCCGATCATGAGCGAGGGAATGACGATGCTCGAGTCTTCGCCGGGGGGACGCAGCGTACCCGGCAGGTTGCTGCCGATGACCACGCCGATCGCGCCCGCATCCTGCGCCCGTTTGACCTTGTCGGTGAACGCACAGCCGCCGCGGTCTACGAATGCAATATTTCCCGCCAGGGCCGCGCCGTTCACCGCGTCGGCGCAGGCGTCGGTCAACACTCCGTCGCCGTCGTCGAACAGTACCAACTGGCCGGTCACACCCTCACGGCTGAACGCGGGCCCGAACTCCGATGACGGTCCATTGATGATGCCGGCGACCGACGGCGGCGAATTCACGATCAACGAAGTGGGACCACCCAGGGTGGCCTCAGCGGCCAGGATACCCTCGGGCCCCGTCCAGACCACCTTCAGATCGTTCACCGCCGAAGCGGCCCGTTCCGCGTTGGTCATTTCGTCCCAGTACTTCTGCTGGTCGTTGTCGAACAGGAATCGGTTGTAGATGTCGGGAATGTCGTCCAGAAACAACCCGGTCGAGGCCGAGGTAATGCTCGCGAAGCCCAACCCGTGACCGATTTCGTGGAGAGCAACGGTCAAGAGGCTGCGCTCGTCGTCGGGGGCCATGTCAAAACCGTAGTACCATTGAATCTGGGTCAGACAAGAGAAGCCCACACTCGAGTTGAACGTCATGCCCAGGTCGTGGAGTTGGGGGCGTAGGTCGGTCTGACTCATCGCGTTGGCCAACGCCACCACATACCAGGTGTTGGGTACTTCGGCCCCGGGAAAGTCGGACACCACGGCAACGGCGCCCGCCTGGCCCAGAATTCCAGTGGTGGGTCCGCAGTCCAACGGGTCGAACGAAGCCCGGATGACAATCTCCACGTCGCTCTGCAGCAACTCTCCCCAAATGGTCGCGGCGCGTTGAATCACGTTGAACCGCTGCTGGCCCAGCGTGGTGCCCGAATTGCCGCCGACCGTGGTGCGCGGCCGTGGGTCGTTGAACCCCTCGTTCGCGCCGTCGATGTTCTCGACGGTGATGGTGGCCGCGGCCACCACGCCAGGGGCAATCGGAATAGCCCCAAGGCTCAGCAACATCACCGTCAGCAGAAACGACCTGGCGACGCGCGACGTCGCCTTCACTGGTCCGACTCCCCATCGTCGTGCACGTGCGCGTGAAGTTCCTCTGGCGATGACACGCACGTCTCGTGGATGTTGCCGTCCTCATCCACCCGCACGACCGTCATGGAGGTGTAGCCCTTCAGTTCGGCCGAACGCATGCCATTGGGATGGCGCTCCACGACCAGACTCTTCAGATCCACCAGGTCGTTCGTGGAGGCTTTCCACGGGGTGCCTTCGGGAGATTCCAGCAACCCGGCGCCTACGGCATGGGGCGAGGACGCGTTGGGCGCCAGCTCGCACCAGGAAACCAGCGAAAGCACGACCACCACGGGCCACACGCCCGCGGGAATGCGACGTAGCAAGAGCATGAAGGAGACTCCTCGGGAATTCGAAGCCAGGGGTATGTCCTATAAAGGTGCACCGGAGCATAGGCTCGGCGCAAGGCCCGGGCATCTCAGCTCTCGGCGAACAATCCGTAGGAGTGGGACAGGCTGGGTGAGTTGCCCAGGGCAAACACCGAGTGCCAGGCCACATCGTCGACGCCCCGCGAAGGCAGCAGCAACACGTCACCCGGCGTCAGGACGTAGGCGTGCCCGGCTTCCACCAGGGTAGCGGTAAACCGGGGGTCCGAATTCAGCCGTCGCCGTAGCGCGGCCGAGGGCTGATCTAGCTGGCGCAGGGCCTCGCCCGCGCTCTGGCCGCGTTTGGCCACGAGATCCGACAAGGCGCGTTTGGGCAACGCAAGCCAGAGCGTACGGCCCGCAAGTTGGCCGTAGACTACACCGCGTTGATCCATCTCGGCATCGTGATGGAAAACCGCGCCGCCGCCCGGCGCATTCGAATACACGATTCTCTCCGACATGCGCATTCCCGACCCCACCAGCCGAGTCAGTAGTCGACGCAACGACCGATGCCCATCGAAGGCCGCGCATTCGGGAAACACCGCCGCGGCCAGACGGTCAGCCTCGCGCGCACGCTGGTCGTCGCCATACCAGTCGTCCAACCGCTCGGAACCGAACGAGAATCGCACGCGAAGGGATGAGTCGGTTTCGTCGTTCGAGACCCAGGACAACTTCGCGAACAGATCCTCGGCCGCCCGACTGTCCACGTGGACTTTTTCGATCTCGCGCTCGTCGCCCACGTCGACGCTCACACCAACCAGCTCGTAGCCTGCTTGTCCACCCAGGCGATGCCTCAACGTGGGCTCGAGTACACCACCACGTCGCACCCTTCTGAAGAAGTCCAGGGTATTACGAATCCCGCCACGGACCGACTCCACGTCGAGAGCCGCGGAAAGCAAAACTGGCTCATCTCGCACCCACCGGGACTGGACATTTGCAACGGTCGGCATTTTGGACGACCGCCACAGGAACCCATGCTCCACTCCCCGCCGAACCAACCGCGATGCACCGCGCGGTGCATCCTGGGCCGTGGGGGCCCAACGCCACCGCGGTGCCTGGTGATGCCAGATGGCTCCTCGTGGTTTCGTTTTCTCGCGCCCAGGCATGAGCTTTGCCCTTCCAAAGGTCGGACCGGATTTGGCGAGCGTTACCCCTGTTAGGGAGCCAGCCCGATGAAAACTGCCATACTTGGCCACGCCGCCGTGGCCCTCACCGCCGTGGCCCTCGCTACGACTGGCTGCAATGTTACCGAACCTGACAATGCAGCAACACCGACGGTTACGTCGGAACAACGAATAGACACCCTGCAGGAGCTCGAAGAGTTCGCGCTTCGCAGTGGCCCCAGTGCGGTTTCCCAGCTACTCGTGGTGGAAATGACCGCGAGGACCTGCGCTGCCCTGAACGGGGGCGGGTTCGTCAACACCATCGTAGGCAACGATGGAGCACTCCAGGCCTCCTGGACCGACGAGAATCTCCTGCGAATGTGGTCGTTGAAGTGCTGGAATGGAAGCCCGATGTTTCCCGGCGGCGAAGAGCTGCCCATCTGCGGATTCGACCTGGCCATGCCCCGCCCAATCGAGTGCCTCCAGATGATCGAGGCGGCCGTGACTGTTCTGCGGGGAATGCATAGCATCGACGGGTACACGTTCTTGTACCAGAACGTGAGTGCCATCGATCAGAACGAAGAGTTCGAAGTCTGGTTTGCCGATCCCGAAGGTCGCGTCATGTATTGGCGCTGGATCCAATCCGGGGCCGTCGACGTACCCAACACTGGCGTTCCAGCCGCTGGCTAGGAACCAGCGCGGGTGGCGATCACCTCGGCGACCGTGAATTCGTCACCCGTGCCCAGATAGTCAGTGAACGTGAACTGGATCCTGTAGGTGTCTGCATCCTGCTTATGGATAACCAGCACGTAATGGTGCACCTCGTCGGTGAGCGGGTCGGTTTCAGACCCCTCGAGCCGGAGGTCGCCGGTGGCTGCGTCGACCTGACCGCGTGACGCGGTGTACTTGGTGGTCATGGTGTCGAAGCCCACGTGGAAGTACTCCTGCGCCGTACGGTCGTAGCCCAACATGCCCAGCGAGTGCATGGCCAGTGGACCCTCCCCGCCCTCGGAGTCCAGGCTCAGGTAGCGACCGCCGAGTACCAGCTCGTTTACCGATCGACCCGACATGTGCAGAGGGTCGGCTCCCGGTGTCATCCATAGGCGCATTTCCTGGTCCCATTCCCCCACCAGGTTCGCCAACCAATCGTGCTCGGGGCCGGGCACGATCATGTCCATGACTCGACCGAGATCCTCGCCATCGCGTTGGGCGAACGCGGCTTCAAGCGCGCAGCCGCTCAAGGCCAGCATGAGTATGAAAAATCGCAACGTACGTGAAACCAAGGTTTTCCTCCCGCGTCCGTGTCTCGCCAAGCGATCCCCTGTTACAACGAAAAAAGGCCCCGCGCGGTTGCGCGAGGCCTCTTCATTCATCCGACGCCAGGGTACCTAGAAGTTGGCCTTCACAGTTCCAAAGCTGTCGAAACGAGTGCCTACGCTGGCCAGATCCCAGGCCGCGAGGTCCAACAGATCATTCAGGCAGCCCTCGGGCCAGCCAGTGTTTTCGATGCAGACCGTGAACACACCAGCGCCCAGCGGCACGATGTACTCAAGGAAGAACGCATCGTCGTGTCCGGGCACCACACCAAAATTGGTGAGCTGGATGCCAGGATCAGAGAACGTGACAGGGCCCGCCGCGCTGAACGGGGGCAGTCCCACCTGCTGGCAGAGCATCGCCACGGCGATGGGCTCGGTCACGGTACCAAGAATGTCATTCACATTCACGTTGAGCACGAGCTTACCATTGGCGTCCACGCAGGGCGCCTGGAAGCCATTCTGCACTTCGTGATTCACGTAGTCAGGAAACAGATTCTCAAACTCGGGCAGGGTCACCACGGGCGATGCCACGGCGGCAGAAGCCATGGCGACACTGGCCAACAGAATGCCAACCATGAGCATTCTTTTCATAACGAGAGACCTCCTGGTGCGGTCCAATGGGATTGAAATGCAAGTACGGAGAGACGCATCCACTTGAGATCGTGAGAGATTAGCACAGAGCGCGCAAAGACGCTCTGAGCCTGCGGCCCCTCTCGAAGACCTGCGGATCATAAAGGTACTTCCTAAGGGTGTCAACTTTTCGAAACCCCCTATTGACCGGGCGTTCCGACCAGAGTCACCTCGACCACCGCCAACTGGGGCACCGGTGCCCAGGGATGGGAAAACTGGCCGTAGATGGTTTTCTTCCCGGCGGCGGGGCTAAGGGTGAAACTGGTGGTCGCGGCCAGCGGGAGCCAGGACGCGCCCACGAACGCCGGATCCTCGCTGAACGCCATGTAGCCCGCTCCCGGCGCGATCGGGATCAAGGTGATTTCCGTTGTCACCACGACGCTGTCCACGGCCTCGGCAATCTGGAAAGTGGCCGTTTCCAGCGTGGCCGGAATCAAGGAAACCGAATCCACGAAGCTGTAGCCGAAGTCCGATTCGAACTCGGCCAGCAACGGCGCGGGATCTTCTTGATTGGTGACGTTCACGGTGAAGGTGGTATCGGGAGGCATCCACGACGCCAACGCCAACGCGGTCCGCGTGGTGGCGAAGCGAAGCTGGGTAACACCCATCGTATCGACTCGAACCTGTAGCGTGGTATCGGCTACCGAATCGATCATGGGCCCCGTGCGCGTCGTGCCATCGATCGACACCATGGGCGTGAACGCGGTGACCAATGGCAGGACGGCCGCGCCCAGCGACACGCCGGTATCACGGGCACGACCATGGACACGGAGGGTGTCACCATTGGCCGCGGCGGACCCAAGGTCCCAATCGATGCTTTGTACGGGATCAACCAGTGGAAAAATGGTGGAACCTGAGAAGTCAGCGTTGGGCGCCAATTCGATTTCATCGCCCACGCCGGAACGGACCAATAGCGTCACCATGCGACTGGCAACCGAGGCGGATCCACTGTTGGTTGCGATCGACAGCTCGGCGGCAATCACGGCCGCCGTACCCAGGTTGGCCGCGGTACGGTTCCCTTCCGCGTCCACGACCCTGATGCGGTAGTAGTTCGTCTCGTAGGGAACGAAGTCGGTGTCGGCGTAGGTAATGATGGGGGCGATGCTGGCCGCCACCTGACCTACTCGTACGAATTCACCATCGATGGACGGGCTGCGAAAAACCTCGTGCGTGAACTGCTCGCCGGGGCTGTTCCAGGTGAGGAACACATCCGATCCGCGGAAGAGTGCTTTCAGTTCGAACGGGTCTCCGCCCAACGCGGGGTCCAACGGGTTGTCGAACTCGGGATCGTCGGGGCGGCTGGTGCAGGAAGCCGCTCCCACCAGCAAGACGGTCAACCCCAGCGCCATGATTCGCCGCGCAATTCCTGGTCGGTTGGTTCTCATCAGAAATCCACCACCCATCCCACGCGCATTTCCGTACCGCGACCCGAGGCCAGGTCTGGCCCGGCCGACGTGAACACCTTGTCGAATTGCAACCATGCGTCGATCGCGCTAAGTACCGCCGTGCCGATCACGGCCCCCAAGGCCAAGTTGCGCATGGTTTCGGCCGAATCCAGATCGGACTGGGCCTTGTTGAGTTCGCCTCGCCAGAAAGCCACGTCGTCGCCGCTTACGGCGGCGTCGTATTGAACCTGGGCATCCACCAGATCGTCACGGGCCCCCTTGAACTGCGCCTCGCCCAGAATCGCTACCCCGGCCGCGGCAAGCTCCACCCCCATGAACACCCAACCACGATTGGGTTTTCCCAGGTGGTGCTGACCAAGACCGGCCAGCAACAGGCTGTAGACCACGGGCGCAGTTCGTTGTCGCGCCAGATGCGAAATCCGCACGGCCATGCCGTGATCGGCACCGCCCACGTCGATCAGCTCTTCGTAGTCCAGGTGCCCCTGTAGGCGTGACACTACCCGGTAGGTACCCTCATCGAGCGTGAGGGGTTCGAGCAAAGGTAGCGTACCTATTTCGCGACCGTCGATCTCAATGAGCGCGCCGACGGGACCTTGAATGACCACGGTGCCGCCGAAAGCCACGCCGGAGGGAAACCCCGCCAACACCAGGCTCAAGCCGACGAACGTGCCCAAGACTCGGACGGAACGATGCATCATGCGAAGGAACTCCCTGCACCATTTGAAGATGTGCAAACAACCACTCGAATGAAATTCGATCAGGGTCAGGACATGAAATCCAGAGGCGATGGAGGGCATGAGTATAGAGCACCTCTGCCGCCGACGGCAGGTGAAAAGCTGACCTCAGGGTGCCACTTCATCCAGGCGACGCGCAATGGCCGCCACGCCGTCGGTGAGGGCCGCCGGCCCTGGCTGCAAGATGATCGAAGCGTCGATCTCATGCACGGCGCCGTTGGCTACCGCGGGTACCGAATCGAACCTTGCGCGAGAGCGGAGGGCCTGGGCATCGAACGGCTTGCCGCACCAGCTGGCCAGAATGAGTTCGGGCGCGGCCTCCACCACCTCGTCTGCGGTGACCGTGCGTTCGCTGGCCATGGCACCGCCGGCCCGGTCCCGAAACACATCGACACCGCCGGCCAGTTCGATCAACTCGCTGACCCAGGCGATGGCGCTGATCTGGGGATCGTCCCACTCCTCGAAGTACACACGCGGCGCGCGCGAGCGCCGTCGGCCCCGCTCTTCGATAGCCGTCAGATGACGCACATACTCCGTCACCAGCGACTCGGCCCGTTCAGCCGCGCCCACGATCTGGCCCAGGGTCACGACCACGTCGAGGATCTCTTGCACGGTCCGTTGGTTGAAGATGAGAACGGCCAGCCCGGCCTTGATGAGGTCGTGGGCCAACTGGGCCTGGATGTCGGAAAAACCCACGACCAGGTCGGGCTTCAACGCCGAGATCTTGTCTACGCTGCCGCCGATGAACGCCGACACGACGGGCTTATCCCTGGACGCCTCGGGTGGTCGCACGGTGTAGGCACTGATGCCCACGATTCGATCCTGCTCGCCCAGGGCGTAGAGGATCTCGGTGGGTTCTTCGGTCAGACAGACAATGCGTCGCGGAGTTCGGCCCGCCGCGTAGCGCGGGCTCACAAGGAATCGCGCACGAGCGCGTGCGTGAGACAGTGAGGCCCCCCGCGTGCCCGACTCATCTCGTAGCTGGGCAGAAGAATGCAGATACGCTGAGGATCATCCAGGTCCACGTGCGCTTTGCCCGCCAGAAGCTCGGCCGCGGTGACCACCTTGAAGCCCCGTTTGTCGAGGGACTCAGCGGTAACCTGGTTGCGATCGTACAGAGTTATCACGCCCGGAGCGAGCGCGAGCGCGTTTGCGCCATCTGTCCACTGCTCACGCTCCTGGTGCAGCAGATCGTCGCCACCACAACTGATGGGCTCCAGATCCACGCCGCGTTGGCGTAACGTCGTAAGAAAGTCGTCGGCCGTGCGGGGGCGCACGTCGGCGCCGTGCAGGTCAATCACATAGGCCGGTGCGGGCGATACGTGCCCTCCCAGAATGACGGGCTCGTGCACGAGGCAGGCATTGTTGTCGACCGGCGTAAAGATGGTATCCAGGTGCATATAGGCCCGTTGCTGGGGCACCGAGACCACGACCATCCAGCGTGGCCCACCCTCACGATGGAAAAGCGCCCGCGCCAATCGACGAATACCCGAGCGATTGGTCCGCTCGGAGTGCCCGACCGCGATGACCTCAGGAGAAAGCACCAGCACGTCGCCACCCTCGAACGTCGGACGCGTGAGGCCCAGATACATGGGCTGACCATTCTCGACCTGCAGAGGATCGAGGATCACGTGGGTGTCGCTCAGCCGCGGATGGAACTTGAACAACAGACGCGAAAGCAATGACTCTCGCCAACGCGTGGGCATGGCCATGGACGAGATGATGACGCCGTTGCCCAAAGCAATCTGAGGGTCGCGCTGAAAACAATAGTTGGGCAGGGGAACGATCTCGAACAGCTCGCCGGCGTCGATGCCGCGGCGCTTGGGGTCGCTACGAATGCCGTGGACCAGCATGCTGGCCAGATCCTCGGGCTGGGCGTCGGACAACTGCTGACGCACGCCCGTGGGCAGGTCTTCGGCCAGGGCGGCCATGATCCAGTCGCGCGCGGGGGGTTCAGCCAACGCCTCGCCCAGCATGGCCTGGGCCTGCAAGACCTCCACCCCCAGATGCTCCAGGACGCGAAGAAAGCTCTCGTGCTCCTCGCGCGCCGCGTCCCCGAACAAGATGTCGTCGAAGAGCAACTCCTCCATCATCGACGGGACCATGCGGTCCACCTCGAGGCCGGGCGCGTGGGTGAGCACCTGACGCAATCGACCGATCTCTGAGCGGATTTCCAGCACGGGGTGCCTTTCGAATACCAATGGGCGGGCGAGCGAAGATAGTCCAACAAAGCGGGGCGGAGCGCAACCGCGCCCCGCCCCGGGATCTCAACTCGCTGTCATTGGCTCAACGTGCGCCGGGCTCGAACTGGAAGATCATGTGACTGCCTTCCAGCATCAGAAACGCCGTAACGGGTCCGTCGACCGCGGATGCGTCCCAGTAGGTCCAATAGGCCTTTCCGTCTTCACCTTGCACGGTCAACCGGTCCGGTGCGGCCGGAGCATTACGACCACCCAGCCCACCTCGCCAGGCCGCGTCGCCACTCACCGGGCGCCGCACTGCAGCCGCGCGACGAACCGAGGGGCTTTTCACGGGCAACCCGAAACCGGACGAAGCGAAGCCCAGTTGGCTCGGATCGCTCACGGGCGCGTATTCCGGAGCTTCATATAGGTAGGTAGCGCCGGGACCAGAGCTTTGCTTGGCCCGCAGACCAAACTTCTCCGACCCCGTCCAATCGTCGACCGGCTGAAGCCATACGCCGTCGGCCGTAACCAGACGCAGATCCTCCCGATCAATCCGCACCGGCTCATCGCTCCGGTTCAGAACGATCATGTCCATGGTCAGATAGCCTTCCTGCTCGAACAAGGCGCAGGCCACGTAGAGGTCGTCGTTGCCGGCGATGAGCGCATCTCGCATGACGCTACCGTGGCCAAGCACATCCTGCGAAGACAGACCGTCGAGACGACGGGAGAAACCAGACTCCACGGGGTTCCAATACGAGGAACCGTGGGAAGTCGTATGAATGACCCCCTGCTGAGGCGTCGCGCAGCCCGTGGCAATGAGTAGAAAACCGAACAGAAGTGGGCGCATGGAGCCTCCGGAATACCAGTGATGGATCGTGGGGTGGGCGGCAGAGCTTGCCGGTCTGACCGCGGACCCACGGCCATGAGCAAGTTCTCTGCCCAACCTCCGGCCAGGGCTCCTAACGCTCGAAAACGGCCGTTTCCCTCGAAGAACAGCCGCGGGCGGTGTGAGACCCAGTTGCGACCCGGCACAACTTGCACGTAGGGACTTGCATCACGAACTCTCCCTCGTTTCCTTCTTGACCGGTTCCCGCGCGGGCTTGCACCCTCGCGATGGATGATTCACCCGAACGACCCAGGAGACATCGCGATGTCCGAACCCAAGCGCGTAGCGGTTACCGGCGCCGCCGGCCAGATCGGCTACAGCCTTCTTCCTCGCATCGCGGCCGGCGAGATTTTCGGCCCCGAAACCCCGGTCATTCTTCAGTGCCTGGAGATTCCGCCCGCGCTGGGGGCCCTCAAGGGCGTCGCCATGGAGATGGACGACTGTGCCTTTCCCCTCTTACGCGGCGTGGTTTGCACCGACGACCCGAAAGAAGCGTTCAAGGACGCCGACCTGGCCCTCTTGGTGGGAAGCAAACCCCGCGGCAAGGGTATGGAACGCGCCGACCTCATTCGCGAGAACGGTCCGATCTTCGTTTCGCAGGGTCAGGCGCTGCAGGCCGTGGCCAAGTCCGATGTACGTGTGGTTGTAGTGGGCAACCCATGCAACACGAACTGCCTCATTGCCATGCACAACGCGCCGGAACTTCCCAAACGAAACTTCTCGGCCATGACCCAGCTGGACCACAACCGGGCGTTGGCCCAATTGGCGGGTCGCGCCAAAGTGCACTCGTCGCACGTACGCAATCCCATCATCTGGGGAAACCACTCCAACACGCAGTTTCCAGACTGGAATTTTGCCACCATCGGCGGCAAACCAGCCCAGGAAGTCATCGGCGATGTCGAGTGGCTGCGCGGCGACTTCATCTCCACGGTGCAGGAGCGGGGCAAGGCCATCATCGAAGCCCGCGGGCTCTCGTCGGCCATGTCGGCCGCCAACGCCGCGCTCGATCACGCTCGCTGCCTGTTCAAGGGCACGCCCGAGGGTAGCTGGACCAGCATGGCCGTGTGTTCGGACGGCTCCTACGGCGTTCCCGAAGGCATCATGTGCTCGTTTCCCGTGACCTGCCGCGGCGACGGCAGCTACGAAATCGTGCAGGATCTGAAGTTCGACGATTTCGGCAAAGCGAAGTTTGAGATCACGGTGAACGAACTATTGGGCGAACGCGAGACCGTCGCCGATCTTCTGAAGTAGTTGCTCCATACCATGCGGTGGTTGCTCATCGAACCGTACTACGGTGGCAGCCACCGCCACCTCGTCGATCTGCTGCGACGAGAACTCGCGCCCGACTCTTTGCTGTGGACCCTCCCCGCCCGCAAATGGAAATGGCGCATGCGGGGAGCCGCGCCGCATTTCGCCGCCCGTTTCGCGCAAGATCGCCCAACCGTCGACGCAATCTTCACTTCGAGCCTGCTCAACGTTGCGGAACTGCGAGGGCTGCTCCCTGCTTCGGCCAGAACCATTCCCATTACGCTGTACTTCCACGAGAACCAGCTGGCGTACCCCGTGCAGCACGCCGATGCTCGCGACCATCACTTCGCGTTTACCAATCTTCTGAGTGCATTGGCCGCGGACCGGGTCCTTTGGAACAGCCAATACAATCGGGACTCGTTTGCCGATGGTTGTCGAGCGCTCATGCGAAAGATGCCCGACTACCCCTTGGCCAACGCCGTCGAACAGGTGCTGGAAAAGTCCGAGCTGCTTCCGGTACCAATCGACGACCTCACGTTCGATCGCCCGCGGCCAACCCGCGCCGGACCGTGTCACGTGGTTTGGAATCACCGGTGGGAGTACGACAAGGGCCCGGACACATTGCTCGAGTGCATGCAGGGCGCGCTCGACAGCGGTGAAGACTTCGAAGTCTCGATCCTCGGTCAGGGCTTCCGTAGCGAACCCGGGGAAATGGGTCAACTCAAGCGGGCATTGGGTTCCCGCGTGCGCCAGTGGGGATTCCTGGAGAGCCACGAGGCGTATCTGGACCATCTGGCCAGCGCCGATGTCGCGCTTTCCACCGCGCGGCATGATTTCCAGGGCCTCTCCATACTGGAAGCGGCGGCGCGCGGCGCGGTACCGCTGGTGCCCGACGGGCTGGCGTACCGCGAGATATGGCCAGCGCGCTACCGCGCAGCCGCGAATGAACTGCCGACTGCGTTGGTGGAGCGACTGCGCGATGCTTCCCGCTGGCGCGAGGAAGACCCGATGCAGCACGCGCAGGCCTGGCGCTGGACACGCCTGAGGGAACGCTGGCGCGACGTATTCGACGGATGATCGTGAGATCAGCTGGGGTGCGTGGAGCTTGTGGCCTTCGTGCGCGATACCCTATCAGAACACGGATCCATTGCCGCCCGTCGCTACGACCGGGGCCGGTCGCCGACCAAACCGTTGCTGCATCTGGGCCAACCCGAAATAGAGTACCGGCACCACGATCAGCGTCAGGAACGTGGCCACGGCCAGGCCCCAGATGACGGCCACGCCCATGGGTCCCCACCACTGACTCGATTCGCCACCCACGATGACCGCGTGGGCCAGGTCGCCTCGAAAAAGGTTGCCGAAGTTGATCGACAGACCAGTCGACAACGGAATGAGACCCAAGATAGTGGTAACCGCGGTAAGGATAACCGGGCGGAAGCGCGTACGACCGGCGGTAATCACGGCCTCGCGCAATTCCATTCCCCGGTGCCGGAGTTTTAGCGTGTAGTCGAGCAACACAATTGCATTGTTCACCACGATGCCGGCCAAAGATATGACCCCGACCCCCGTCATGATGATGCCAAACGGCATGCGCATGACGACAAGCCCCACGAACACACCGATGAGAGACAAGATCACGCTGGCCAGAATGACGAACGGGATGACCACGGAATCGAACTGGGTGATGAGCACGATGGCGATGAGCATGATGGCAACGCCGAAGGCGCGCGACAGGAACGCCTGGGCCTCTTCCTGATCTTCACTCTCACCGGTGAAGTCAAATCGATACCCGGCGGGAAGCTCGAACGCGTTCAACCGGTCTTGTACCTCGGCCAGCAACGCGTTGCCATTGTAACCCGAGGCAACGTCGGCACTCACGGTAACCACGCGACGCCCGTTGATGCGTTGGATGGCCCCGTAACCCGTGGTAAACCGTATGTCGGCGAACGACGACACCGGTATGCTCTGACCCTCGTAGAACACCGTGAAATTCTCCAGGTCTTCTGCGCTGGCCCGGCTTGGCGATTGGTAGCGGACCACGATGTCGTACTCATCCTCGCCCCGCCGAAACTCCGAAATGTCCTCGCCCTTGATGGCGGTACGAATCGTGCGCGCTAGATCCATGGTACGAAGGCCCAGTCGCGATGCCTTGTCGACGTCCGGGATGACCTGGATCTCGGGGCGGCCTTCGTCGAAATTGCTGCGAATGTCGACCACGCCAACGATCTCTCCCAGCTGCTCCACCGTGCGTTCTGACAGTTCGGCGAGCACCGCGAAGTCGTCCCCGACGATCTCCACGTTGATGGGCTTGCCCACCGGTGGCCCCTGCTCTTGCTTGTCGATGGTGAGTTTGGCGCCGGTGAACGTCGTCAGTCGCGATCGCAAGAGGTCCAGGCCGATACTCGACGATTGCGTCCGGTCGCCGTGCTTTACGAACTCCATACTGAGGCGGGTCAGGTGCGGTGGCGCCGCCTGGGTGCCGCCGAAGTTGGAGTCTCCGCCGGCTCCCACCTCGGTGACCGAGGCCTTGAGATCAGGAATATCCTCCATGGCCTGTTCCACGGTGCCGGCGTAGGCGTCACTCAACTCGATCCGGGTACCCGACGGCGCCTCGATCTGCACGAATGCGTAGGTCGGGTCCACGTCGGGAAAGAGCTCCACGCCCACGCTGAAGTTCATGAACAATACCAGCGACCCCACGAAGGCCAAGATCGCCAACGCGATAACCGCCGCGCGGTGGCCCAACGCCCAGTTCAGGAGGGGCTCGTAGCGCTTCAGGGCCGCGTCGATGAGTCGGGATCCCACCGTCGCCCGAGCGGACGTAGGCACCTTCATGAACTTCGCACACAACACCGGATTGAAGGTAAGGGCTACCAGCAGTGAAGACGCGAGCGTAACCACCAGGGTCAGCGGCAGGTACTTCATGAACTCACCCATGAGCCCCGGCCAGAACAACAGCGGGCCGAACGCACACAGGGTGGTGAGCGTGGATGCGATGACCGCGGTGGCAACCTGACTCGTTCCCTTGTTGGCCGCGTCTTCCGCCTCCATGCCCTGGGTACGATGACGGAAGACGTTCTCGACGATGACGATGGCGTTGTCCACCAGCATGCCCAGCGCCAGGATGAGCGAGAACAACACCACCATGTTCAAGGTTACGCCCATGGCCTCGAGTACGATGAAGCTGATGAGCATGGACAACGGAATGGCCACGGCCACGAACAACGAGTTCGTGAAGCCCAGGAACAGGAACAGCACCAACACCACGAGTACCAGCCCACTCAGTATGTTGTTCTCGAGTTCGGTCACCATGTCGCGAATGATCACGGATTCGTCCACCATGATCTGGACGCGCGCATTGGGTCCCAACGCCGGAACGGCTTCGGCCAACGTGGCGTGTACTTCTTCGGCGATCCGAATGATGTTTTCGCCGCTACGCTTCTTCACGCTGAGCGTGATGGCTTCGGTGCTCCCCGATCGTGATATCGTGCTGCGATCGGCCACGGAAAAACCCACGTCGGCCACGTCGCCCAGATACACGGGGACATCTTCAGCCGGGTTCAGGATGATCCCGCCGATGGTATCGACGCGCGTGAACTCGCCGGGTACCCGTACCTGGTACTCATAGGTACCCAAGCCGATTTCACCGCCCGGCAGCGTCACGTTCTCGAGCGACACGGCGTCGAGAACGTCATCCATCGACAAGTCGTAGAACTGCAACCGGGTCGGATCCACGTCCACGCGTATCTCGCGCTCGATACCACCGGTCATATCGACGGCCAGCACGCCGCGGATCTGCTCCAACCGTTCCTGAAGCTTCTCGCCCTGGTCTTTCAACACCGCCAGATCGGGGGAGCCCGACAAGATCACCTGCATGATCGGCCAATCACTGGCTGAGATTTCGTACACCAAAAGGTCGTCGCGAACGTCCTGTGGCAAGTCAGGCTTGGCCAACTCGACGCCGTCGCGCACCTTCTGCAGCGCGTCGGTCATCTCTACGTCGGGGGTGAACTCCAACAGGATCGAGCACACTCCCTCGGACGAGGTGCTGCTCATGGTGTCCAGATCGGGAAGCGCCTTGAGCTGATTCTCGATCTTGCGCGTAACCAGGTTCTCGATGTCCCCCGGGCTCGCCCCGTAGTAAGGGGCATACACCATGACGAAGGGGATCTTTACGTCAGGCGACGATTCGCGCGGTAGGCCCAGGTATGAAATGACCCCGGCCACGATCAGGAAGAACATCATGGTGATGGTGGTCATCGACTTCCGGATGGCCAGTTCGGTCAGCTTCATCGCTGTCCTCGCTCGGTACCTGAAACCGGGGTGGGCGAGGCAGACCCGCGATCATCGCGGGGATCGGGAACATGCGCCCGCACCACGTCGGGATCGGTGCTGATGGAACCGTCCCACTGGTCGGCCACCTCTTGCACGATCACCGGCGAACCAGAATTCAGATCGCGCTGCCCGCGCACGACCAGTCGGTCGCCCACTTCCAGCCCGGAGGTGATCTGCACCATCAGCCCCTGGTCCACACCCAGCGTTACGCTGCGCAGTTCTGCCTTGTCATCACGAACCACGAATACCCGCGCCTCGCCCGGCAGCAGCAACAACGCGTCTCGGGGCACGGCCAGGATGTTTTCGTGCACGGCCTTGACCACCCGGGCGCGACCCACGACTCCCGCCCGTACGCGCAGATCTTCGTTGGGCAGGCGAATCTCCACGGGGAACTTCCCGTTCTTCGGGTCGGCCTCGATGCCCACGAATTGAACCGTGCCTTCGATCGGCTGATCGTACCCGTCCAGGGAAACCACGGCCGAGGCACCTTCGCTTACCCCGCCCACCTGGCGTTCGGTCAACCAGCCGCGAAGCTCGAGAACGAACGGATTGACCACGCGAGCCACGACCGTCCCCGGGCTTACCAGTTGTCCCACTTCAACGTGGCGAGCGGCCACCACACCGTCGAACGGCGCCTTGATAGCGGCGCGTTCGTACCGCAACCGGGCAATGGCCGCGGTCTGCCGGGCTTGTTCCAGTTCGGTGTAGGCAATCAGAGCCTCTTGCTTGCTCGCCGAGTCCTCGTCGAACAACGTGCGGGTGCGATCTTCGTTGTATTCCCGCAGGGTGGCCGTGGCCTCCGCCGATTTCATTTCCGCGGCCAACAGATCGCGGTCGAGCTGAATCAGGATCTGGCCACGCTTCACCACGTCGCCCTTGTCCTTGCCGATCGTCCGCACTACGCCTGCTTCTTCTGTCGCCACATCGGTGGCCTGCACGGCGCGCACCGGGCCCGACAGGAACAGTTGCTCGGGTAGATTGCCCGCGACGATTTCCACGACACGAACATTGTGGGGTGCTTCCCCCGTCGCATGCTCCTCGGTATCTGCCTCCGGTTGTCCGCAGGCAACCAGGAGTAGGAGCGCCAGCACAAGACGCAGATCAATCATCGGCGGATCCTCCGGCGGTCGCTTGCGCGATCGACTGGGCCAAGGTGGATGCGGGCGAAACGCCCATGGCACGCTTCAGGGTGGCCGTTCCCACCAACACGTCGAAGCGCGCCTGTATGAGATTGCCGCGCGCGGAAAAACGTTGGGCCTGCGCATTCAGGACATCGAGCTGATCGGCCTTGCCCAACTCGTAGCGACGGGTCATCTGGCGGAAGGCCACTTCGGCCATCTCCATGTTGAGACCGGCGGCCGAGAGATTCTCGCGCGCAACCACCAAGGCATCTACCGCGGCCATGACCTCGGCCTGGGCAATACGCTCCTGCTCGCGCTGGCCGAACTCGTTGCGACGCAGGGCGGCTTCGGTCTCCTTGATCTGCCCGTGGGCAAGTCGCCCGTCGAACAGGGGCAGAGTCAGGGTGACCGCCAGTCGCCAGGTATCAAGACCTTCGTTCCCCAGGTTGCCGACCTCACGGGCCACGTACCCGTAGGAGCCTTCTACCGTGAAAAACGGGTGATTCTGGGCCTTCTGCACACCGCGCTGGATACGAAGGAGCGCCGTCTCCAATCGCTCGCGCTCCAGATCGGGGCGCTGCTGGGCCAGTCGCAGAGCGGCTTCGAGGGAAATCGACTCGTCCTCGATGGGGAATTGGACTTCGACCGAGAGCGGAGCGTCTGCGTCGCGACCCAGAAGTACGTTCAGGTCTCGCCCGGCCGCGCGTACATCGCTGTGGGCTCGTCTCAGCTGCGGCCGCAGGTTGGCGAGGCTCACCGCCGCCTGCAAGGTGTCCAGAGGCGCGGCCAGGTCGAGCCGAAACCGACGGCGCGCCACGGCAAGAAACTCAGCGCGCGCGTTCAACTCGGCGTTGAGAGCCTGCGCGTTCTCTTGCGCCAGTACGATGCGATGATAGGCCGCGAGCACATCTTCGACCGTGCGATGCTCAAGGTCCTTGACCACCATCTCCTGCTGGGCCAAGGCCGTGCGTACGGCCCGCAACAGACGCAGCAAGCGGGTGGGCTGCACCTCCCACCGGGTTTCCAGATACGCACGATAGAATGTCTGGGCGGGGATCAGCGAGGGGTCGGGGACCAATCCGAATTGGCCCTCTTCAACGGGGATGGCCAATGCATCGTAGATGGGCTCCAGCACTGGACCCAGATCTCCGCCGAACGACTCGTCGAGCGCGAAACTGGGATCCCGGGCGCGTGACCAGCTCCCCTTCAGATCGAGCCGGGGTAACCCCTCGGCCCGCGTCTGGGTGACCTGCCCGCGAATTTCCTCGAGCCCGGCCCGTTCCTGGGCCAGCGAGTCGTTGGCCTCGAGGGCGCGCTCGACACAAGAGTGCAATGTCATGGCGGTGGCCGCACCGGGTAGTACTTCTATGGATTGTCCCGGCGCAAGAAAAGCCGTGTCCTGGGCCCTACCAACGCCAATCCAACCGCACCACCCGATCAGGACCGCCGCGGTTGAAGCGACCAGCCGTCGCCTACCCATCGAAATATGACAACTCATTCGGTTTGTACCCCGGCCGCGGTAATATCTGTTTGGGCGACGTCCGTGGTGAAGGAATTTAACGTAGCGTCAGGAACACCACCACCCGATCGATGGTTCGCTCAGGGAGAATTTCTCGATGGAATCACCACTGGCGGAAGAACGGCTCTGGATCGATGGTCCTGTCGGCCGCCTCGAGGCAATCCACCGGCCATCTCGACAAGAAGTCGAGCGCTGCGCTCTCTTGTGCCACCCCCACCCCCTCTTCGGGGGGACCATGATGAACAAGACCCTGTATCGCGTGGCCAAACGCCTGCCCGAGGAGGCGGCCATGCCCAACTTGCGATTCAATTTTCGCGGCGCCGGTGCGAGCGACGGTTCCTTCGACAACGGTGAAGGTGAACAGGGCGACGTTGCCGCCGCCTTGGATGTTCTTTCGCACCTGTACCCCGATTGCCCCATCAGCCTCATTGGCTATTCCTTCGGCGCGGTCGTGGGGTTGCGTGCGGGATTGGTCGATGCCCGTGTCGACCGGCTGGTGGCCCTGGGTCTTCCCCTGGACCACGACTGGGACCTGGACTTCCTCCGAGAACTGGCCAAACCCACATTGTTCGTCCACGGAGAGAACGACGAATTTGGTTCGGCGGCCCAATTGGAGTCGTTTGTGGCGGAACTACCGCCGTTCGGCCGCACCCACGTGGTGCCGACCGCGAACCACTTGTTCCAAGGCCAGGAAGACGCGGCCGTGGATGCGGTGGTTCAATACCTACACCCGGACAAAAAGTGAAGAACCGGTAAATCCCCGACTAAAGGTTTCGGGGGGTTGTGCGCGGGACCTCCGAAACTGTTATACTGGCCCCCTTCTTATTCCCGCATCGCGGTCCACCTTTCAAAGAACTTCAAAGGCAATCAACTCCATGACCCACGGCCCCGAGCACGCGCCCGAGACGAGCCCGAAGGCAGCGGCAACCGACCATGACCAGTCTGTCGACGCCCAGCCCGTCACCGAAACATCCACCGACGCGGCGCCAGCCCAGCCCGAGCCCGTTGCAGCCGAGACTGCGCCGACCGAGGCCGCCGAGTCCCAGTCGCCGCCACCGGTCGTTGTGGAGATGCAGACACCGGCTGAGTCGAGTCCCACAACGGTGGCCACGGAAACCGCGGAAACCGCAGTGACGGAAGAGGCGGGTGCTGATGCCAAAGAGGTCAGTGCGTCCGACGCTGCGGTCGCCGCCAACCTGACGGCGCCCAGCACCACCGAACTCAAGAAGGGCCAACGCCTCGACGTGAAATTGGTGCAGATCGGCGAGACCGATTGCTTCGTCGACTACGGCGGGCGCAGCGAGGGCATGATCTCCACGCTCGAACTCAAGGCCGACCCGAAAGCCGAAGAACTGCAATTCAAGGAAGGCGACAAGTTCCAGGTCGTGGTCAAGAGCGCCAGCGACCCGGTGGTCTTCACGTTGGGCCGTCGTCCCATGTCGCCCGGGCTCATCGAGATCAAGAAAGCCTTCGAAAGCAAGTTGCCCGTGCAAGGCACCGTCAAGGCCACCAACAAAGGGGGCTTCGAGATATCGCTCGCCGGTGGCCGCGCCTTCTGTCCCTTTTCACAAATCGAATTGGGATACTGCGACAAGCCAGAACAGTACGTGGGACAGAAACTCCCGTTCCGGGTCATGACCTTCGAACGCAACGGCAAGAACATCGTACTGAGTCGACGTCCCCTGTTGGAGGCGGACGCGAAGGAAGCCGCAGTGGCCACACGCGAACGACTCGCGGTGGGTGAAGTGTTTCCCGGCGTCGTACGACGACTACAGCCCTACGGTGCTTTTATCGATATCGGCGGCATCGACGGCCTCGTGCACGTTTCAGAAATTCGTCACGGCCACGTGGGTGACCCGAAAGATGTTCTGAAAGTGGGCGAGTCAGTACAGGTGAAGGTGCTGAAGATCGACGGACTGGGCTCGAACAAAGAACGCGTGAGCCTTTCCATGAAAGGCCTCGAGCCCGACCCCTGGACGACTATCGAGACCGAGCTGGCTGCGGGCACCGTGGTAAAGGGCAAGGTCGTGCGTCTGACCGAGTTCGGCGCGTTCATAGAGCTCCAGCCCGGTGTCGATGGACTGGTCCACATTTCCGAACTGGCCGAGGGCCGGGTCGAGACTCCCCAGGATGTAGTGTCGGTCGGCCAGGAAGTCGATGCGCGAGTGTTGGCCGTGGACGCCAAGTCGCAACGCATTTCGCTGTCGCTACGCGCAGAGGGCTCGTCCCCGGCGCCACGCCGGCCACGCTCCGACCGCCGCCCCGAGCGCGAATCCACCCCGATGAACTACCGAAGCGAGTCCGAGAGCGAGGTCAAGAAGGGCCCCGACGTGTCCGGCATGGACTACGACGATGCCCTCGAACTGCTGCGGAAGAAGTTCAAGGGGAACTGACGCTTCGGTGGACGCGCACTGGCATCGCGTCGCCGCGTCTGGGGATGTGCAGGGCAAAGAACCCGTGGCCTGCCAGGCCGCCGGCATTGCGTTGGCGCTGGTAAGGCTGGGCGAAGAAGTATTCGCCGTCGAAGATCGTTGTCCGCACATGGCGTATCCGCTTACGCAGGGCGTGGCCCGCGACGGGCGCCTGATCTGCACCTGGCATCACTGGGAATTCGACCTTCCCGACCAGCAGCGCTTCCTGCAGCCACATTGCCGGTGCACGATCTATCCTGTGCGTGAGAATGACGGCGCGGTGTACGTCCAGGTTGATCCCGAGAATCTACCGCCGCCTCCCGGCGGGTTCCCAAGACCCGATCTGACCAAGTCGAACGACTAGGCCCGCAGGCGCAGATTCACCGTGATCAGGGCCATGCCGTAGGGCACGACCTTCCAACCCAACAGCTGGTCGCCCAATCGGGAACGAAGCTCCTCGAGTTTCGTGTCGGTCAAAGCCACCGCCAACGCCACCAGCTCGACTCCCCCGGAAACCGATTCGAGTTCGGCTTCTTCCGGCTGCAGAATCGCAAGCGCGGCGGCGATGTTCTGCTCGGCTATGCTGCAATGGGCTCCCGGATCGGGATGCGGGAACAATCGATGGGGCTCGATCCAATACGTGGCCCGATCGGGCAGAAACACGACGCGCGCGCCGTTGCGCCGCGTGTTGATCACCGTGCCCACCTCGCCCGCGCGACCCAGCTGTTCAGCCAGGCGCGGATCGTGGACGAGCACAAGATGCCCGACTTCGGGTTGGTATCCAGAAACCATCGTGGTCCCAGCTTAGAAGACGGTGCGCGTTCCGGCTACAACGGCCGGCCGGAAAAAAACGAACCCCGGATCCCAATACGGGACCCGGGGCGGAAGGAATCAGGCTGAGCCGTTTGTTCTACGGTTTCTCATCGCCGTCGTCATCGCCGGCGTCGCAGATCTCAGCCCAGCCACCCTGGAAGAAGCCGCCATCTCGGGGGCCCCCGCTCCTGGTCTGGCCGCGTAGCACACCCATGTGCTCACCGTTGCGGTTGACCCAGCGACCCACGAAGGTCCCCATTCCATCGTCGTTGCCAGAGGGCTCCCATACGCCCTGCATCAAGCCACGGATGCGGCCGCCGCGCGCCAGGATCTTGCCGGCAAACACGTTCTCACCCGCATCGTTGGTACCCCAGCGCCCGCGCAGGAATCCGCCCAGGCGACCGTGTTGGCTCACCCAGTGACCCTGGAAGAAGCCGCCGTTGGTGTTGGGGAGGTTGATCCAGTAGCCGCCCAGAAAGCCGCTCGGGCACACGTCAGGACGATCCACGATACCCTCGAAGGAAACCGCGTTGCCCAGATCGTCTACGCGAATGGTCTCGGAAAGGTCGGCGATTTCAGCAATCGCGTACGACTGGGTCAGCGGACCCGTGCGGAACGTTACTTCGCCCGGCAACGATCCATCTTCGGTCGGCTCACTCAGAATGCACATCAGCACGCCGTCCACGTGAGGACCCGTCACGCTGTGGAAACCGACCGTCTGACGGTCGGTGCGCGGCAGGCGATGATCGGTGCCGCGCTCGAACAAGATGGTCTTGCGCAGGACGATCACACCTTCGCTCACGCTGACCGTACCGTCCCACGTGGTCCAGTTCCGCTCGGCGTCGGTCAGCTCATCGGTGCGCGCAGGGTCGCCATCCATCTGGCCCCAGACAATGCGTAGATAGGTACGAACCAGGTTGTCCCGGTCGATTTCGGGCGAGTCGTCGAGAAGCTCTTCTTCGCTTTCGGCTTCGTCCAGCGCAGCCGTGTCTTCCACCAGTGCTTCGTTCAGAAGATCAGTGTCACCGAAAGCCTCGGTTTCGTCGGTGTAGGCGAGTCCGCCGTACGCCTTGTTCAGATCGATATCGTCCATGCTGTTGCCGGACGAGGGTACTGTCCCCGTGAGGTCATTGGTCTCCGAGCAGCCCACCGCGAACATCATCGCGGCCAACAGCACCAGAGCCAGGGTCATCGGATTCGTCGTTCTCATTTTGCTTCCTTCTGTATGCCAGGCGAGTCGATCCCAGCGTTGGTTCAGCCAGCACCATGGCCTAAAGCAACCCCGGGGCCGCACCCCCGCGATCCACACAAGCCTATCTGAAATAAACAGTTACGGAAACAGCCCCCCTGAAGGGGCACACTATTTGCTGTACCCCCAGGTACAGACTGGCGTTTGACGTACAACAGCCCCCAGATCTCGAGGTATCCCAGTGATAGGACGGTCCCAGAGGCAGACCATCGCGGCGGCGTTCGCGTTGCTGCTCGGCCTGAGCCTGATCTCCAGTGATGTCCAAGCCTCGATCATGGGTCTGGCTCGATATGGCGTGGGACCAGTGGGTGGCTACAACCTCCCAGTTGGCCAGGCCGATGCCGAGCCCGGAACCACGTTCGGAATGCGGGGCCGCTACTCGATCACGCCACACCTCATCATGGAGCCCGCGCTTGAACTTCTGCGCAACGGTTCGGCCAGCACCGTCACCGGCGGCTCCATTCCGGCCCCCAGCATCAACAGCTTCGGCCTGAACGCCCTGATCACACCGGGCGGACGGTCGAAATCGGTGTACTTCACGTTGGGCCTGGGCCTCGCCAGTCTTGATGTGCCCGGAGCTTTGGGAAGCTCGCGAGAACTGACCTACAACGTCGGTGTTGGTCTGGAAGTGGGCGTTGGGCCCATTGCGCTGGATCTGAGCCCGCGCTTCCTGGTGGTTCGCACCGCCGACGGCGCGTCCCGCAAGCACCTGACGGTGGTTCTGGGCGCCAACTACTACTTCCGCTAGGAGACCAAGATCATGCGTTCACTTCGCATCTCCACGACCATGGTGCTGGGCACGGCCCTACTGACCGGGTGTCTGGTGTCCGATACGCAGGTGTTTGAATACGACGTGATTCGCAACGGCAACTTCGGGCAGCCGCTGGACACCACGGCGGGATTCGACAGTGCGCTGATCGAGCTGAACCGCATTGCCGCGTTCGAAGAGAGCCAGGGCGACATCAAACTCGTGGACCGAGTCGGATTCGAAGCCACAATAGCCACGGCCGGCGCGGCCTCGACGGTTTCGCTCTACTTCAGCGAAAGCCCAGATCTCACCGATCCCGCGCAGGAGGCGACCCCGCTGGCGATGGATCTGCCGGTGCCCACGAACGGTCGTATCCTCACCTACGAGGAGTCCGAAGCCCTTCTGGTGAACTTCGGGCCGCTTCAGGCCGCAATCGAGAACGGCGAGTTCACGCTGTACGTGGTCTCCGGCACCGGCGGAGTCCAATTCACGGCCCTGAACATGGTGGTTACAATCACCGTTGGCTTGTAGGGGTTTCTCCCCTAAGTCCCTGTCAAATCAAAACTTGCCGTCGACTTGACGGATCGCCGCCGGCCTGGCATGATCTCATTGTGGCTGCCCCTCATATAGAACCCTGCGGATCGCCCCGCGGTGTCTCGTAGCCCTGGCACAACCAAGAAATTCGCATCCAAAGTACCCAAGGAACGCCAGACAACTCAGGATAAAGCCGGGCCTGAACTCAATCATGAATCTCCCCATGCTTGCCAAGAGCCGTGTCTTGGTAGCGCTGCCCGTGATGTTTGTCGTTCTGATCCAGAACGCAACCGCGCCGTACGCCACCGCAGCCGAAGAAAACAACCCTATTCGGATGCATTGCCGACCCATGCCGGCCCAGGACTCGTTGGTCCCGCTGTCGCCATGGCATGACCTGCAAACGCAGGAAGTCGCCAAGCGGGCGGTGACCAATCAGGACGAATTCGACGTCATCCACTACGGACTCTCCCTCTGGCCTGATTTCGACGCGAAGTCGATCACCGGCTCGGTGTCCATCGTGTTCCGCGCGCTTTCGCAGGGACTCGACCATGTCGATCTGGACCTGTACGACGCCGACTATTCCATCATGTCGATCTTGGCCAACAACACCGCGCAAACCTTCAGCCATGCCAACGATGTCTTGAGCGTCGACTTGAACCCGCCCATGAACGCGGGCGAAACGCGCTCGATTCTCGTGAACTACACCGGCGTGCCGCAGTTTTCCGGTTTCCTCGGCATGCAGTTCCTGGAACACGCCGGCGATCCCATTCTGGCCACACTCAGCGAACCCTACTACGCGCGCAGCTGGTGGCCGTGCAAAGACGTTCCCGAAGACAAGGCCACCGTCTCGCTGTCGTGCGAAGTCCCTTCCAGCATGTACGTAGCGAGCAATGGTGCGCTGGTGGCCCAGCTTCCGCGCCCGGGCAACAAGACGCAGTACATCTGGAATTCGACGTACCCCATTACCACCTACCTGGTGAGCGTGGCGGCCAGCAACTACGTGGGCTGGACCGAGCAATACCAATCGCCGATGGGTCGGCCCATGACGCTCGAGTACCAGGTCTTCCCGGAGGACCTGGCCGACGCGCAGGTGGACTTCCAGAACACCGCCAACATGCTCGACTACTTCACCACGAAGTTCGGCGAGTACCCGTTCATTGAAGACAAGTACGGCATGGCCGAGTTCGTATGGGAAGGTGCCATGGAGCACCAGACCATGACGAGCTACGGCGACTTCCTGATTACCGGCGATCAGTTCTTCGAGAGACTCGTGGCCCATGAGCTCAGTCACCAGTGGTGGGGCAACCTTCTCACTCTGAGCGACTGGAACGAAACCTGGCTACACGAGGGCTTTGCCACGTACTGCGAAGCACTGTGGCTCGAAGAATCGCAGGGTCAGGCCGCCTACGACTCCTTCATGTGGAACAACTCGCTGAACTCCAGCGGTTTCATTGGTCCCATCGTGCCCCCCAACAACCTGTTCGGCAACACGGTGTACAAGAAGGGCTCATGGGTGTTGCACATGCTGCGGCACATCCTGGGCGACAACGAGTTCTTCATGGCCATGCGTGACTATGCCATTGGCAGCCAGCAATACGGCAACACCAGTACGACCGAGCTGATCAACTCGTTTGAGACCAGCACCGGCCTACAACTCGACTGGTTCTTCGATCAGTGGATCTACCGCGCCGGGCGCCCGCACTACACGTTCGATTGGGCAAGCCAACTACAGGACGATCGGTACCGACTCGACGTGGATATCACCCAGATCCAGGGCGGCGATCCGTACATCATGCCGCTGGACATTCGCATCGACACCGCGAGCGGAAGTGAAACGCAGGTCATCTGGATAGGTTCGAACGCCACCTCGCTCACCTTCTTTCTGGACGAAGAACCCACCGACGTGCAACTCGATCCCGACAAGTGGGTCCTCAAGTGGGTGGACAGCGGCACACCAACCGCCACCCCCACACCCAAACCATTGCCCACGGCCCACCTCCTTCCGAACTACCCGAACCCGTTCAACCCGTCTACGCAGTTGCGGTTGAACCTGGGACAGCCTTCGGATGTTTCACTTCGCGTGTTCGACACGCGAGGACGTTTGGTGCGCATGCTGCGTCCGGGCCAATTGACAGCGGGAACCCACGCCATTCCGTTCAACGGGTTGGACGAACAGGGTCGCTCCCTGGCTTCGGGCGTCTACCGGGTCATCCTGGATTCCACCGAGGGACAGTCGAGCCAAAGCATCACCCTGATCAAGTAGTCGAGGCCATCGCAGCGCGGTCGCCTACCAACCACGATGAATTCAAGAAGGCCGGGATGCATACGCACCCCGGCCTTTTCAGTCCGCCCTTTCGGGCACCGGTTCGGCTGTTTTCTACTTGATCAACATCATGCGCCGGGTCTCCACGTTCGACCCCGCCTGAATGCGATAGAAGTACGCGCCCGACGCGTAGCCGGTAGCGTTCCACTGCACATCGTGCACACCCGCCGGATACTTGCCATCGACGATGGTCGTAACCCGCCGGCCCTTCAGATCGTATACGTTCACCTGCACGTGCTCCTCGGTAGGCAGCGCGAAGCGGATGGTCGTTACGGGATTGAAGGGGTTGGGGAAGTTCTGCGTCAACGCGAAGCGCTGGGGCAACGCTTCCTTGCTGGCCACCTGCGGCGTGTCCTCGCTACTCGAGCCCGGCGTCAGGCCACGGAACTCGATGCTATCTATATACACGTCGTCACCGTTGCCGCTGGCGTCACAACGGAAGCGAAGTTGTGCGTTCGTCGGGTAGTTGAACGTATTGGGAATCGAAACCGTCGTGGTGTAGAACGTGTTGTTGTTGAAATCCACACCCCGCGCAAACGATGCCACGGTCGTCCAGGTTGATCCATCGAAGTACTGCACCCAGAAATCCTCGTTGTTCTCCATGCTTACGGCCTTGAAGAAGAACTCCACTTCCAGGTCCACGTAGCCGGACACGTTGTGTCCCGTACTGTGATAGAACGAAGAAGAAACGCCACTGTTGTCCTGGATGTCCATGGACGCATTGCCCTGCCACGAGTGCGTTCCACCCGTGTAGCGGCGGCAGTCGCTACCACCGTCGGTGTAGTTACCCAGACCGCTCTCGAAATCATCGAAAGTGATGGTCTGCCATACGCCGCCGCCGCCGCTGGTTACGGTCACGTAGCCGTTCTTGGTCTCGCCGTCCGAGCCAAACGCATTGCTCGCGGTCAGCGACACGTTGTAGGTACCGGCCGCGGTATACGAGTGACTGGGGTTCTGCGCGGAAGAGGTCCCGCCGTCGCCGAACGTCCAGCTCCACGACGTTGCTCCACCGGTGGAAGCATCGGTAAAGCTGACCAGCAAAGGTGCCGTGCCCGAAGTGGGTGTCCCCGTGAAGTCGGCCACCGGCGGAGAACCGCCCGCACCCGCCGTCACGCTGATGTCGTCGAAGGCGTGGCCATCGGTCGTGATGCCGTAGTTGTCATACTGCTGGAACTTCACCACAAACGTCGACGTGAGGCTTAGTCCGGCTCCACTGGCCAACGCGTCCAGGTCGAGCGCGAAGTTCTGCCAGGTGTTGTTGGTGTAGCTGGCGCCATTCAGATCGAACACCTTGGTGAAACTCGAACCACCATTGTTCGAGAAGTACACACCGTCCTGGGCGTGGGTCTCGTCGCCAAACTCTTTCCACCAGAAATCCAGATCGACCTGGGTCTCACCGCTGAGATCCAGGTGCATCCAGGCTTCGTTCTGGCTGTAGGCACCACCGTTGACCGTGTCGTCCATCGTCAGGTGGAAGCTTCCACTGTGCGGCGTGTTGGCCGAGCTGACCTGGATGCGCCCCTCGGTCCCCTCGGTCGTGGTCCAGTTTCCGTCCAGTGCCCCCGACTCGAAGCCGGTGCTGTACGGCAGGCTCACATACAAACTGCCAGGGTCGGTCACCGTGATGTACCCGGTCTTGGTTTCGCCGTCCGAACCGAAGGCATTGGTTGCGGTCAGCGTGACCGTGTACGTCCCCGCCGTCGTGTAGTTGTAACTGGGGTTCTGAGAGCTGGAACTACCACCATCACCAAACGTCCAGCTCCAACCGGTGGGGCTGTTGCTCGAGCTATCGGTGAAATTCACGCTCAACGGAGCGAAGCCGCTGGTAGGCGAACCGCTGAAGGCCGCCACGGGCGGATCCATGGGCGCACCACCACCGGTGGCCGCCGCGGCATCGATCATGCCGTAGCCGGAGTAGCGATCCCATCCGGCCCCCGACTCCACGCTCGTCACGTCCTGGGCGGTGGTAACGAGCTGGTCCCGGATCTGCGCCGGCGTCCAACTGGGGTTCTTCGACTTGATCAGCGCGCAAACGCCGGCCGCGTACGGCGTGGAGCATGACGTGCCATTGAAGAATCCGCTGTAGTTGCCGGGATCGTAGCCACCGGCGCCCTGGATATCGGTGGTGGGCAGGATCGTCGGAGCGATCAGGTCAACCGCACCGGCCGCGTCCTGGCTGTTCACACCGTAGTTGGATCCCCACCAACGCTCACCGTCGCACGTATACCCGTTGGGATCGGTGTTCACACCGGGATTCACCTCGGCCCCGCTCGAGCTACTGCGCTTGCGCTCGCCGCACGGTGAAGCAGCGCCTACACCGATTACCAGCGAGTTGATAGCGGGGTAACTGATGGTGCTCGAGTTCTCGTTGCCGGTAGCCGCCAGAATCGTGACGCCAAGACCGTTTGCGTAGGAAATGGCCGCATCGGTCGACGGGTCGCTGCTGATTGCCGCACCCAGACTCATGCTGATCACATCGGCGCCGTTGTCGGCGGCGTAGTAGATGCAATTGATGATGGCCGAGAAGAACAAGCTACCGGCGTTGTCCGCCGCCTTCATGGGCATGATGCTCACGCCGCCGGCGATACCGGCCGAACCCAGACCGTTGTTCTGGATGGCGGCCGCGACGCCAGCGCAAGCGGTTCCATGACCAGCGTTGCCGCTGTTGTCGTCGGGATTGCTATCGCCCGAGCCGTAGTCCCAGCCCGTTACCTGGCGTAGATCGGGGTGCCCCACGTCTACACCACTGTCGATGATGGCCACCACGACGCTGGCGCTACCGTAACCCTGGCTATTGTCCCAGGCGGCGTGCGCGTTGGCGTCGAAGCCCGGCGTACCGACCGTGTTGGGGAGCGTATGCCCGTAGGTTCCGCCCCAATCCAGGTCAGGCAGCTGCGCGGTGTTGTTGTGTCCCCAATGATCGGGGTGCAGGGGGTCGTTGGGTACGGCCGCCAAGAACGCGCGGTAGTCGGGAGTTGCCTCTTCGACATTGGGGTCACGCCGCAGTTGGGCGGCCACGGCCTCCATGTCGTCAGCCTTGGAAAAATCCAGGGAGTACCAGCGGTACGAACCCAAAGCGGTCGCCCGGCGGGAGTCCTTCAGTTGAACCTGCAGCGTCGGCTGGACCGACTGTAACCCATAGGGAGAGACCGCCTGGTCGAAGCTGGCCAAACCCGTTTCCAGTTCCGAATTCGCCTTCCCGGCGTCCCGAATCTGGAGCCGGTCGACGGAATCCTGGCGAAACTTCACCAGCACGCGCCCCTCGCGGTAGAGAGATGCAGACTGGGCAAGATCGGAACGGCCGTCCTGGACCGGTACGAAGTCGCGAGAGGGAGCTTGGGCCAGCGCCGTGGCACCGACCATCAGAAGAACAAGGAATACGAATGAACCCATTCGGATTCGAGTCATCGACACACCATCCTCTTTGAATTTTCGCGTAGGTGGAGTATCGCCTGGACTGTTCACCAACCGTGACCGGAGGGAGCGAGAAAATGGTACTCGAGGTCGGCGCACAATCCTGTTGAAAGCCACGTGGTGACCCTCGGCGAGACTACGGATTGCGTGTTCGAAGGAGAGAAGGGATAGGCGAGATCTCCCGCTCCGAGACAAGACCATTTTCGCCGTTTGCCTCTCCCCGTGTCAAATAGTAATAGGGGAACCTCGGGTCTCACCTTAGGTACCGAAGACCACGGAACACCTAATCGGAGGCAGCCACGGCCTGTTTCAGTTTGCGAAATACGTCATGGGCCGAGGTACCACCGTGGTTGGCCAGAAATACAATCGTGTAGCCTGAATCCGGAAAATGCATGTACTCAAAAAACGCCCCCGGACCGGTACCACCGTGACCAAACCAACGCCGGCCTTCATACTCGCCGTCCATGAACCCGTAGCCATACTTGCCGCCAACCGGCTGCTTCACTTTTCCGGTCGTCAACACACGCGTCAGTGATTCCGTGGTCAGTTGCCATTCGTTCAGGGCGCGATCGAACGCAAACATGTCTTGGAGCGACGCATAGCAGCCGCCGGCCGAGGTTCCCTTCCTTCCCAGTTCAGCGGGAAACCACTGCTCTTTCTCGTCACCCTGCGTCGGTAGAACGAACTCGTAGGCCAGCGCCGCGGACCCTGAACCGTCGTTTTCGAAGAAACCAGCGTGCTCCATGCCCGCCGGCACCAGAACGCGCTCGCGAATGTATTCAAAATAGCTGACGCCACTGACCTGTTCGAGAATCAGGCCCAGCACAATGTAGTTGGTGTTGCAGTATTCGTGCTTTGTGCCCGGTGCGAACACCAGCGGCCGATCGGCGAAGTACGGAAGTATCTGCTTCAGCTCGGTTATTTCCCCCCACTCTTTTTCGTACGCCTCGGTCCAGTATTCTGGCAAACCCGACCTGTGCGTAAGCAGTTGATCAACTGAAACGGCTTGAGCGACTTTGGCATGGGGATAGTCAGGCAGATGGTCGGCTACGACGTCGTCGAACCTGAGCTTTCCGTTCTCGACAAGTTGCGCAATAGCAATCGCGGTGATCATCTTTCCGCCCGAAGCCAAGTTGAACGGCGTCGACTTTGAGTTCCGGGTGTTCTTCGCGTGGTCCTGCCAACCACAGACTTTTTCGAAGACAGCTTCTCCGTTGCGGGCTACCGCGAACGCACCGGAGAGATTCTGCTCCTGCTCGAGCCAATCGATGTGATCGGAGATCCATGCGCGGACACGCGGGTCGGCGATACCGCCATCCGGTAGCGGCCGGGGCTCAATGGCATCGGCAATGGCAAACGAGCTGAACCGGCCCTCGTGTTCCTGGCTCGCGAAGAACTGAAAACTCTTCCACCGACCCGTCGCGCTGGCTTTGGCCGTCACATGACCAGCAATAAACACCGTGCCGTCTCTGACGTCCTGGATTTCGGCCACGGAAATCGACCCAAGCTCTTCGCTCAACCGATTGAATACGGTCCGCATTCTCTCGAGTTTTTCTTCCGTAGCGTCGGTGAAGTTCGCCGCAATGAAGTTGTCGACCAGGCCATCCTCGCCAGCGTTGAAGACGCGCTCAAAATCGGCAAGTCGATCGGACGGACGCACCTCGCCGGCGAAAGCCGAGACTGTCACCATCGGCAGGCTCGACATCAGAAGAGTGCAAGCGAGAACGCGATAAGGCGCCAGGGACGTCACGTAGCGTCCAGCTCGTGCAGCTTGCCCCAATCCTTGTCCTCGTATCGCTCGTGCGTGGCCAGGTCGTAGGACTCGATCGCCGGTGCAAACTCGATCCCCCGATGGATGGCTTCGCAGTGGTAACAAAGCGCGATTTCGGGCAATTTCAAATACAACGCGAGGTCGATGAGCGCGGCCACCACCAAACTCAACCACTTTGTGAACGGACCCAGTACCGCAGCCACCGCCACGATAGCCACGCCCACCTTCCGATTGAAATCGCGCTGGCGGTACATGCGATCACACCCGCATATCCAACACTGCACCAGCCGACCATCGGCATCGGTATGTGGCGTGATCGATTGATCGTGTTCGCAACGACGGCAGCGAATGGTCGACGGCTGCTCGCGCTCTTCTACCCACTGACCCAGACCGCAATGGCGGCATCGATAGTTCACGTCCAAAGCAATCCCGCCCGGTATCTCATAGAGGTAGCTGGTAGGCCACGACGAAGTACGTGGCTACACCCTCGCCCATCAACGCCAGGAACGAAGCCACGTACAACAGGCCCGTGGCCGACTGGTTCGCGCCCCGGCGTACGCAGTCGACGATCATGGGCAACAGAACGGCCAGAGCCACGATGGTGAGTCCCCGCTGCAGCAGGAACGCGAGGTGGTCTATGAAGAACAAGCTCTTGTCGGCTCCCTCCGGAGCCTTGAACAAATCTGCTGCAAACACCGTGACCAGGGCCAACACCAGGCGCACACCCAGTAGTGCCCCGATGACCCAAACGAAACGATTGAGGTAGCCAAACGACAAGCCCGGCGTCACCAGGTAGAAGTGTCCCAGGATCATGGCCACCAGGGTGCCACCGGCCAACAGGCTCGAAGAGAAGGCCGTGGCCAACAGGAACGGCAGACTGGTGTAGAACTCATCTCCCACCAGTTCCACCGCATCGAAATACAGCCCCACGGCGCCCAGCACCAACGCCACGCCAATAAAAACCAGAGCGGGCCGGGGCGATATGGACGGATCAATCATGAAACTCAGCATGAGCGCGGCCGTCGCCCCCGCGCCCCACATGTTCAACTGTCCCAGGTCGCCGCCACTACCCAGCGCGAGCGCGGTGATCCAAAGCCCCATGACGCACAGGGAATTGACCACATAGTACGTGCGGCCGATTCGGGTAGGCGGCACCAGGGGTAACGTCGCCAGCATGCCCCAGCCCAGGTGGCTCAGGAAATGGTAGAGAATTTCGTTCATTGGAATTCGAGCCGAACGGACTCGCTCGCGGGAAGGGACGCTCGACGCAGACGGGGCAGCAGTATAGGCTGCGCGGAAAATGGGTGTCAAACCACGCGAACGTGAGCTGGAGACCAAACCTGTGAGACGGTATGGAGTTCTGCTGGCCGGCAGCGGGTGGATCGACGGAAGCGATCCGCTGCAGGCCCTGGCCTTTCTGACGGTGGCCTGGGCCAACGGCGATAGCGCCTTCACGGTAGCCAGCGATGACCCGCAGCACGACACCATCAACGCCCTGACCGGCGACCCCCTGCCACCGCGAAGCATGCGAGCGGAAGCGGCCCGGCTCACGGGCGGCGATTGCCGACGACTCGAGGACACGAGCGCCGTGGATCTGGATGGTTTGTTCGTGCCCGGCGGGCTGGGAACCGTCAAGTCCCTGTGCGCGGCGGCCGTCGAGGGAAATGAAGCCCCCGTGCACCCGGCCGTGGCTACGTTGATCAACGGACTGTTCGCGGCGGGTAAGCCGCTGGCGGCCGCGGACGAAGGAGTGGTGCTACTGGCATCGGCCCTTCGGCATCAACAACTCACGCTGGCCGGCCACTCACGCACGCTGCTCGAACAATCCATTTCGCAGCTAGGCCATCGATGCCCGGAACATCCCGTTGATGCTCCCCTGGTAGATGACCAAGCGGCCGTGGTCACCATGGCCATCGCCACCGATGCCCATCCGGCCCAGGTGCACGACGCGGTGCGAAACATGTATCTGAAAATGGCGGCGCTCTCGACGGACTGAATCCGGAGAAAAGGGATAGGACCGGCCGGACAGTGGCGAGCAGGCTGACTCGCGACGATCGAGCGTCAGACCGGAGGTGTCGGGCCAAACTCGCAAGAGCGTGTCAGGTCCAAGAGGGGCCCTCCGAGGCCGACGACGACTGGATAAGCGGATCGCCCGATAGCAGTCTCCGCGCACTCCAGCCGGTCCTCCTCCCGGTCGCCTGCGAGAATCCCCGCCGAGCATCGCGTGCTCTTATAGACGGCTCGTGACCAACGTTCTCGCGTTACCAGGCGACCCAAAGACGTTGGGACTGTGGAGCGAACGGTCCCTGCGTGGGAAACCCCACCCGTTCGCTCCCCAGTACCCATTCGATGCAGGGTCCCAAAGACTTCGCTTCGGCGCTGAGATCCCCGACGCGACTCTTCATGGCAGACCTCACCGACGTTGCTAGGTCAGATGAGACCCTGCAGCCCGCGGAACCGCGCATATGGCGCGGCTCGGGAGAACCAAGACGGAACAGGCAGGGACCACTGGAATGACAACCTGCCGGCCGTCGTCCTGATTTTCCCGAAAGTCAGCGTTCGAGTCGGGGCCTGGCGAGATGCGTAGAGCGCAAGGGTGTAGCGAAATCTCGCGAGGCACTCGGCCACGCGGACAGTTCCACGGTGAGAAACGAAGCGGATACAGGTTCCCGGACGACAGTGGGTGCCTGCCAGGTTTCGCTTCCCGTGAATTATTGGAGATTTCAAGCGCCCAGGCTGGTTGGATAGACAAGCAAGCGCGACTGAAAAACTCTCTGGTTGGAACTTAATGAAGTCACCCAACCATAGTCAAGGGACTTGGAACAATCACATGATTGGACCGCGTCAAGGGTGTTCACTCCGTACGCTGGCCCCCCCGTCCACCACCATGACCTGGCCGGTAACGAATTTGGCAGACGCAAGATAGGTCAGAGCTGCCTCGATATCCTCGGCCGTGCCAAACTCCCGCAGGGGAATACTCGCCGGGGACGGCTTGGGCACGCTGTCACTCTCCTCGCCGTCGATCCAGATCGTACCGGGCGCAATTGCATTCACCCGTACCGTCGGCGCCAATGCCAGCGCCGAGGCCCGGGTCAACATGACCAGACCCGCCTTGCTCAAGCTGTAGGGTAAGTGGTTCGCGTACGGCCTCAGGCCCCCCACGCTCGCCAGATTGACGATGCAACCCGATCCGCGTTCGCGCATACGTCGGCCAAGCTCAGCCGTAAGCAGATACGGCGTGCGAAGGTTCACGGCCATGGTCGAATCGAACACCCGTTCGTCCGCCTGCTCCAGGGTGGAGTTGGGAAATACTCCGGCGTTGTTCACCAGCAGCTCGATGGGCCCGAACCCATCCTCCACTTCCCGACTGAGCCGCTCGCACGCTCCGCTTTCCGCGAAATCGGCCAGAAACAGCGCACTCGCGGACCCCGCGTCGCGTAGAGCACCAAGCGTGGTCTGGGAATCGGATGACTCGCGGCGGGCGGTGATCGCCACGTCATAGCCGTCGCGAGCGAGGGCCAGCGCCAGGCGTTTCCCCAGTCGGCGGGCACCACCAGTGACCAGCGCGCGGCGGCGGGGTGTTCTACTCTTGGTTTCCGCGGTCATTCTGTTCCCCACTTCTTCGCCCGGCGGCCCAGGGCCCAACTGGTCACAGTCTGGACCTACAGTATATTGATACGAGCCCTCTGGCTCTACGGGTTCCCCTCTACCCAACAATTCACCCCGGACACAACCCAGGACATTCCATGCAAATCGAGTCCATCCGCACAGTCGGAGAACTGCGCGCCGCCGGCTACCACTCGCGCAGCGTAAAAGAAGAGATGCGTGAAAACGCGCTGCGGATGCTTCGCGCCGGTGAGGATCTGTTTCCGGGCATCATCGGCTACGAACGCACCGTCATTCCCCAGTTGCTGAACGCCGTCCTGTCCAAGCACGACTTCATCCTGCTGGGACTTCGGGGCCAGGCCAAGACCCGGCTCGTGCGTGGGTTGGTTGGATTTCTCGACGAACAACTTCCCGCTCTCGCCGGTGCGCCACTGGCTGAAGATCCCTTCAAACCCGTCACCGCCGCGGGCAAGCGCATCATAAGGGAGGCCGGTGACAGCGCGCCCATCCATTGGATCCCGCGCGCCGACCGGTTCCACGAAAAACTCGCGACGCCCGACGTCACCATCGCCGATCTGATCGGTGACGTGGATCCCATCAAGGCCGCGCACGAGGGCCGCACGCTGGATGATGAAGAGATCATCCAATTTGGCCTGGTGGCCCGCGCGCACCGGGGAATCTTCGCGCTCAACGAACTGCCCGACCTGGCCCCCCGCATCCAGGTGGGCCTCCTGAACATCATGGAAGAAAAAGACGTGCAGATCCGGGGCTTTCCGCTCCGGCTGTCACTCGAGCTGGCCATGGTCTTCACGGCCAACCCCGAGGACTACACCAACCGTGGCAGCATCATCACGCCGCTCAAAGACCGCATCGGCTCGCAGATCCACACGCACTATCCCACCGATCTGCTGCACGCAATGGAAATCACCGAGCAGGAAGCGTGGACGCACCGCGGTCAGGAACTCCATCTCTCACCCTTTTTGCGACGCGTCGTGGACGAAGTCGTGTTCCTGGCGCGCGGTAGTGACTTCGTCGACAGCGCATCAGGGGTAAGCGCGCGCGCATCGATCAGTGCCTACGAAAACCTCATCAGCAACGTGGAGCGGCGGTGGGTTACGCACCCCGCCGAGCCCCCTATTGCGCGCGTGTGCGATCTCGACGCCATGATCCCGGCCTTGGTCGGCAAGGTCGAACTGGCGTACGAAGGCGAAGAAGAAGGCGTCACCGTGGTGGTACGCGACCTTCTGGGCAAGGCCGTGAAACGTGCTTTCCTGGACGGGCTACCCGACCCCAAGGCGCCGAGCGGCCGCAACGAGGCCAACGCTTTGGAAGGACGCAACCCCCAGGATGCGCCCGAGGTGGACCGATCCATGTACGGAAGCATCGTGACTTTCTTCAGCAACCAGGGCCGCGTGGAGGTGAGCGACAGCCAGTCCAACGCAGAGTACCGACAGGCGCTGTCGCAGGTGACCGGGCTGCGCAACCTGGTGGAGGAGCACCTTCCCGACCTGGAGGAAGCCGACCTCTACTGCGCCATGGAGATGGTGCTCGAAGGCCTGTACCAGTCGAGCTTCGTGGCCAAAGAGAATCTCGACCAGTCCACCCTGTACAGCGACATGCTGATGCGCATGTTCGAAGGCATGGGGCAGACGTCCGATGACTGACACCCCTTCGGCCGACAACTAGGACCACCGTGCGCTACGAGTACTTCGAGTGGGACGTGACGCGATGGCGCGACCTGTTGAATCACCAGCAGCTGGCCAGCCTGTTCCACTACATACTCACCGCCACCGGTGGCGACGTCGACGAAACCATGCGCGTCATGGAAAACCTCAAGCAGAGAGGTATCCTGCCGGGCAACGTTGACCTGGACCGATTTCGGCGCCAGCTCGAAGAGAACGACGAGGTTCAGTCCACGCCCACCGGATTCACGCTCACGGGCAAGGGCGAACGCAGCCTGCGACGCGCGGCGCTCGAGGCCGTGTTCGGACGTATGCAAAAGAAGGGTGCTGGCGACCACGCGGTTCCACGCACCGGCGCGGGTGGGGCTGACGCCGCTGAAACGCGCCCCTACCGCTACGGCGACGAAATTTCACGCGTCGATTTCCGAAAAAGTTTCCAGAACGCGCTGAAACGCGGCCTGGACGGGTTACAGCTCCGCGAGGAAGACCTCGAGGTCGCCGAAACCGAGCATTTGACCAACTCCGCCACGGTGCTGTTGTTGGACGTGAGCCACAGCATGATCCTATACGGGGAAGACCGGATCACGCCGGCCAAGCAGGTAGCGCTCGCCCTCATCGAACTCATCCAGACGCGCTATCCGAAGGACTCGATCGATGTAGTGCTGTTTGGCAACGAAGCCGTGCGCGTCCCGTTGCGGGAAGTACCGTACGTACAGGTGGGGCCTTTTCATACCAACACCCGGGCGGCCCTGATGGCCGCGCGCAACATCCTGCGCCGCAAGAAGCACGCGAACAAGCAGGTCATCCTGATCACCGACGGCAAACCCACGGTGATCACCGATGAAGAGGGTGTCGTCTACCGCAACACGTTCGGCCTGGATCCCAAGATCGTCAGCAAGACGCTGGACCAAGCGGTCGCCATGCGCCGTGAGGGGATACCCATAACCACCTTCATGATCGCCAGCGATCCCTACTTGCAGCAGTTCATCCACCGACTCACCGAGCTGAACCGGGGCAAGGCCTACTTCAGCGAACCCGGCCAGTTGGGGCAGTATGTACTGGTGGACTTTCTGAGAAACCGGCGACGGCGGTTTCGCTAGCGCAGCCACCGATCAAACCAGGCGTTGGTGACGTCCAACAACTGTTCCAGGTGCGGCGTGGTGCCTTCGAACGGATGTACGGCGCCAAATGTGTGCGTAGCCCGCTCAATCAGTTCTACCCGGCACCGGGGAGGCTTGCGATCGGCCTGCAACACCTTGGCTTCGTCCACGGGCACGGCCATGTCGGCGGTGCCGTGAACGATCAGGTGGGCCGCCTCCATGCGTTGGGCGGCACGAAATAGATCGTAGCGCTCGGACTGCTCGCGCGAATCCCTTACCAGGTCGAACCCCAGCGCCATTCGCTGGCCGGTACGGGCATTGGTGAACTCCAATGTCCCTTCGGCCTCCCATTGCGCCAGCTGGCGATCGGTGTAGCGCAGGGCGTGGCCTACGCCCGCCCAAGTGGCCAATGCAACGATGGATGGGTCCTCGGCGCTGGCGACCATGGCCACCAGACCACCGCGACTATGACCCACCACGCCCAAGGGAGCTTGGCCCAGGGCCGGGGCAAATTCACTCTCCTGGCGAAGCCAGGTCTTGACCGTTTCGAAATCGCTCAGTTCGGCCGCGTAGGTATTGCGCTCGAACAGATCGAGGCGCGTGAACTCGGTGGGATCATCGCCCACGCCGTTGTGCGAAAAATTGAAAGTGACCACGGCCGTACCACCGCGCACCAGCTGCTCGCTGACGTAGGGAAAGAAACCCCAGTCCTTGAAACCCTTGAAGCCGTGGCACACCAACACGGCCTGGGTAACGGGCACGGCATCGTCGTAACGAAGGTCGATCGACAGCGGTTGACCGTCGAATCCCTCTCGTGTGTAGTTGTCTGTTCGCAGCGTCATCTGGCCGTCCCAAATCGAGAGAGTAACGAACCCATGAGTTCACCCGTTCGTGCCGTCGCCTTCGACCTCGACGGAACCCTGGTAGACTCGCGTACCGCCGTCGTGGAAGCCGTAGCCACCGGTTGCGCCGAGGTATTGGCTCGACACGGCGCTTCATTCCGGCCTACCCACGACGCAATCACCGGCGGCATGGGCCTTCCGTCCGACGAATACTACGCGCGTCTCCTGCCGCCTGAACTCCAATCGCTGGCCGCCGCGGTCAAGGCCGCCGCCACCGATCACGAGGTCAGCGCCCTGGCCGAGGGTCGCGGGCGATTGTACCCCAATGTCGCCGTGGCGTTGCAACAGTTGCGCAAGCGTGGATGGAAGTTGGCGGCGATCAGCAACGCGCAGGAACCCTACTTCCGCGCGGCCCTCGAATATCTGGAGTTGGCACCGCTCTTCGATCATTGCGAATGCTACGAGGAGATGCCGCCGACCACCGGACCCTCCAAACAGGCGCTGCTGACCCGCGCTCTGGAGGCGCTGGGCACACCCGCCGGTGACACGGCGATGGTGGGTGACCGAGGCGATGACATAGATGCGGGGCGAGCCCTGGGTTGCGTGACCGTTGGCCTGCGCCAGGGTTTCGGTACGTTGGAGGAACTGGTTCGTGCCCACTTCGTCGTCGATACGGCGGCCGAGGTGCCAGCGCTCGATCTGTTCGGCCTCATCGACTAGTCCATGCCGCCCAACCGGTTGCGCAGGGTCTGGATCATGACCTCGACCAGGTTCTGATCGCCGACCACGAAGCTGCCCCGGGCGAAGTCGCCGCGGCCCCCGCCCTTGCCGCCCGCGGGCGCGAGCATGTCGTTGAGAACCGCGGTGCAGTCCAATTCGATCGCCGACCCCCGCGCCACCACCATTTGGTGGCGGTCCTGACCGCGCAAGACCAGGACCACGCAGACATCGGGACCACGGGTCAGGGTCTGGACCACCTCGGCCAGCGCGTTGCCCGCATCTTCACCCAGTTCGCGAAACACCAGACGGGCGGGACCAAGCGTCTCGGCCTGGTCCAACCAAGCGGGAACGCGAGCCAGCAGTGCTTCCTTCTGCAATGACAGGGCGCGCCGCTGGGCCGCCTTCAGATCGAGTCGAAGACCGCCAACGGTACGAACCAGGTCGGGCTCACCGGTGGTCAACTCCTGCGTCAACCTGGATACCAATCGGTCGCGACCCCGTCGGTACCCGACCGCGCGACGGCCGCAGAGAAAATGGAGTCTCAGCATCCCGCCCTTGGCCTTCTCCTGACGTTGGATCACGACACAGCCGATTTCCGCGGTGTTGCGTACGTGGGTACCGCCGCAGGCTGAACGATCGAACCCATCCACCTCGATCATCCGTACCAGCCCCTCACGGTCGGGCGCCTTGCGCAGGCCCGCCGCCGCCACCTCGTGCGGCTCGAGAAAGGTCACGTGCACCGGAAGTCCGCGCCAGATCAACGCGTTGGCAACGTCCTCCAGATGGGCCATCTGGGTGTCATCGAGCACCGGGTGCTGCAGATCCAGCGTATTGCCCCCCTCTCCCAATCGGGAACTCACGGTCGGCCGGTCCAGATCGAGCTCGATGACCCGACTGAGTACGTGCTGACCGGTGTGCTGCTGCCGGTGGTCGGACCTGCGTTCCGCATCGATACGAGCTTCGACTTCCTGCCCCGGCACGGGTTGCCAATCACCTTCCACCACGTGGATCACGCGACCTTGCTCTTCGCGCACCTCCAACACCGGTCGGTCCGACAGCCACCCACGGTCGTGCATCTGGCCACCGCTGGTAGGGTAGAAATACGTGGATTCCAGCTCCACGAGGGTCTGCTCTTTCCCGGGTTCGACACGTTCGACACGACCCACGAATTCGGTGGTGTAGGCGTCCTGGTAGTACATTCGCTCGGTCACGAACTTCCCCTACTTGAAGTGACGACAGACCGGCTATTCTGGCGGAACTCGATTTCCCCCAAACGCCGGTAAGATCCTCGCATGAACAAGTCTACTGTGGTACCCACCGATCGCCCCGTACACCGCAGCCAGTTGCGGGTGCGTTACGCCGAAACGGACAGGATGGGCGTGGCCTATTATGCCAACTATCTGATCTGGTTCGAAGTAGCACGCACAGATTTCCTGCGCGAGCACGGACTTCGGTATCGGGACCTGGAAGCGCGAGGACATCTGCTGCCGGTGGGCACGGTGGACATGCGCCTGGTGGCCCCCGCCCGCTACGATGACGCGCTCCACGTAGACGTATGGCTCGAAGAAGCCCGCAGCCGCACCATCACCTTTGCCTACATCATTGGGCGAAACGAAGAAACCGGCCGCAATACCGTGATTGCGACCGGCTGTACAACATTGGTAGCCGCCGACGAACAGTTGAAGCCCAGCGCTCTGCCCGCCGATATCCGCCTTCGCTTTCGCGATCTGTGCGGCGGCGAATCGTAGGGAAGGCCTAGTCGTCCAGTTTCTCGAGCCGTCGCTGCAGGCGCTCCATCTGACGTTGTAGCGACTTCATCTCCCGTTCCAACTCACGACGCTCATCATCCAGGGAAACGGCCTGTCGATCTCGCCGGTGTCGGTACGAACGATCGCCGCGCCGCCCGTAGTCGTCCAGATTGGCCAGGCGCGCCATGGCGCGATTCAACGAACCCAGTCCGGCGAAGCCGTCGCGGTCGTCGGATGAGTAGACCCGCACATTGTCGTCATCGAAGTCGAAATCAAAGTCGAAATCGAAATCGAAGTCCATGTCCTCCAGCGCCTCGAGCGCGTCTTCGACCGCATCTTCGATATTGGGACCGATCTCGTGTTCCAGGTCCTCCAGCAGCTCGGCCAGGCTTTCCAGATCGTCATCGTCCAGCTGGATATGCCAGCCATCGCCGGTCGTACGAACTCGGTTGCGCCGGTGGCGCTCGTAGTCATCGTCGCCGGCCAGGCCGGCGGCGAACGGAGCCATCAGGAACAGGGTGAGCACTACCGCGCCCAGGATTCGCTTTTTCAAGGGGTTACCTTCCGCCGATGGGGGTAGAAGGAATACGGCGGTCGGTCCGAACAGGTTACATCGCCTGGCGAGGAATATCGGAGCTCAGGCCGGCCAGGAATTCATAGTGGATGGTACCGGCCCATTCGGCCAGCTGCTCGGCCACGGGCGCCTCCGAAGATTCCGGGCCCAGAAGGGTGGCCACCTCGCCCACCCTCACCTCGGGCAGGTGGGACACATCCACCATGGTCAGGTTCATGCAGATCCGGCCGCGCACGGGACAACGCCGCCCGCGAATGAGAACCCAGGCCGAGTCGCTCAACGCCCGGCGGTAGCCATCGGCGTAGCCCACCGGGATCACGGCAATGCGGCTATCGGTCTCGACCTTGTAGGTGCAACCGTAGCCAATGTAGCTGCCCGCCGGCACTCGCTTCACCTGCGACACCAGCGCGCTCCAGCGCAGGGCCGGCTCCAGCTTCAGGTCGCCGAGCTGAGCCGCCTGGGCCGATACGAGGGTTTCGCGGCTGGGCCAATACCCGTAGGCCGAGATACCCGGCCGCACCAGATCGTAATGCGTTTTCGGAAACAAGATGGTGGCCGCGCTGCTGGCCAGGTGCCGGCGCTCGATCTGGATTTTCCGATCGGCAAACGCCGACAGCGCCGATTCAAAGACGCCGATCTGCTTCTGGGCAAAATCATGGCGCGTGGTGTCTTCGATGTTCGCGAAATGACTGCAGACCCCGGCCACCGATGTCACCCCGTGGCGTTCCAGACAGGCAAAGAAATCGGGCAAGCCATCGGACGGGTAGCCTTGCCGTTGCGTACCGGTCTCGAGCTTCAAATGCAGGTGAGCCGGTCGGCCGTTGGCGGTGGCGGCTCTTAGCATTGCATCGGTGCGTTCAAGATCATGCACGACCGAGTGGTACTCGCGCTGCACGGCTCCGTCCACTTCAGTGGGGTGCAAAGGTCCCATGATGAGGATGGGAAGCCGCGTGCCGGCCGCGCGCAATCGCTCGGCTTCGCGGAACGAATGAACCGAAAGCCAATCGGCACCGCCGCGTTCGAAGGCCTGGGCCGCGAGCTCCATACCATGTCCGTAGGCATTGCTCTTCACCACCGGCGCCAGGGTAACGCGCTTTCCGACGCGACGACGGAAACTACCCACGTTGTCGGCCAGGCGTTTCGTATCGACATCGATCCAGAGGTTGTGGTCAGTCATGCCGCGAGCTCGCTAGCGACAGTTCGGGCACAGCCCGTACAGTTCGTGGCGGTGGCGACGCAACGTCCAACCACGCGACCGCACGACCTCTTCCTGCAGTTCCTCGATCTTTTCGTTGTGGAACTCGGCGATGGTGCCGCATTTTTCGCAGATCATATGGTCGTGGTGTTCCTCGTGCCGAGGCTCGAAGCGCGCGAACCCGTCGCCGAAATGCCGCACCGATGCCAGTCCGGCCTGGACCAGAAGCTTGAGGGTACGATACACGGTGGCGTACCCCACCGCGGCATCCTGCTGTTTGACCAGCTGGACCAGATCTTCCACGCCAATGTGATCCTTACAGTCGGCAAACACGCGTACGATCAGGTCGCGCTGGCGCGTGGCCTTCAATCCCTCTTTACCCAGGAAGGCTCGAAACTCTTCGACGAGGTGATCTGAGGCGTCTGTGGATCCGGTTTTCTGAGCCGTCACGGGGGTCTCCGGAGAGGCGGGACGACGACGCGTAGGCTAGCGGTTTCGTCGTTCAGCGAAACTACCGGGGCCACCAGCTCGTGTCAAGGCGGTCACCCGGCCGTGGAAGCCAGATCACGGATCTTCGCCTCTTTACCGTCGAAACGCATCACAATGGGCTTGTCCTTGTACACCGACTCGACGGAAACCGGTTTCCGCCACACCTTGAACAGGTTGCTCAGGGTTCCCTTGGCGTAGGCGAGATCCAGCGGTGTTCCCTCGTAGGTATGTCGCAGCAGCAGCTCGCCTTTACCATCGTGATCGGAGTCGATCACGGAAATCAGGGGCTGCCCGGCGTTGGTCAGCTGGGAAAGCAGTTGGCGTTTGATCTTCTTGAACTCGCGCGAGGCAATGACGTACTGGTCCTTGTCCAGGTCATACTGGTACACGAACAGCTTGTGCTCTTCACAGAATTCATCGGTCAGGAACGTGTCGATGAAGGTCACATCGTTGTAGATCTTGCGAACTTCGAAGATCTTCTCGCGCCCTTGCCCAAGGTCTTGATTCCAGGCCCGCCGTTTTTCGTAGCTCTGGCACTCGTCGTATTCTTGCCCAAACCGGCCACGGTTCCAGCGGTCTTCGATGTCACGAAACAAGTACAAACCGATCTTGTACGGGTTGAACCCCTGGCCGCCTACCGTGCCGCTATGATGGTCCGCGAAATCGATGACCTCGGAGTCGTTCATGACGAACTTGGTCATGAACTCCGAGTGCCAGTACGTGGCCCAACCTTCATTCATGATCTTGGTCTGCCACTGCGGCGCGAAATAGTACGCTTCGTCGCGCACCATACCCAGAATGTCACGTTGCCACGAGTTCAGGGGCGCGTGGTGCATCATGAACCACAACACATCTCGCTCGGGATGCTCGGGCTGCCTGGGACTCTCGCTGGCCTTTACCTTCTCTTCGTGCTGGCGCTTCTGCTCCTGGACCGCCTCTTCGGGGTTGATGAACGATTCCATGTAGGGTTTGGCTTCGTAGCGAAAATCCGGCGTGGCATCGACACTGGCCCGCGAGTGGTCCAGGGGGATCCGATGCCGCGTCACGAACTGGCTGTGCACGTCGATCAGGCGCTCGATCGAGAGACAGACATCGAGAAACGACTCCACCTCGTCCAGACCAAACAGATTCACGTAGCGCCGGATACGTGAGGCATGGTTGGCCATCTCGTCGATCATGTGACGATTGGTCTTGCTGAACCAGATGTTGTTCTTGAAGAAGTCGTTGTGGCCATACACGTGGCACATCACCAACTTCTGATCGACCACCGCGTTCTCTTTCATGAGGTACGCGTAGCAGGGGTCGTTGTTGATGACCATCTCGTAGATCTTCTGCAGACCGTACTGGTAGCCCTTGTTCAGACGATCGAACTCCATGCCGTGGGTCCAGTGCGGGTAGCGCACGGGAAAGCCACCGTAGCTCGCGATCTCGTTCAGCTGGCGATAGTCCACCAGCTCGAACCGCTGATCAAAGAAATCGAGACCGGCATCGCTTGCGTGGCCTTCGATCTTCTGCTGCCAACGCCGTAGGTCTTCCCGGCTCATCATGACTTCATCGCCCCTTGCTCAGGAAGTCCTTGATGGAGTCGGGAATGTCCGACTTGCCGTCGATCTGACTGGTGACCATGGCTTCTTCATCTTCGAATCGCCCGTCGAGATCGCGCTTGAACTGACCGGAGCCGTAGGTCGAAGTAACCTGCCCGTAGCAGAATTGGTTTACGCGCGGCAGCAGCTGGTTCTGGAGCAGGTCGAGGCAAATATCGGTGTCGCCGCCGCCCCAGTTGTCGCCGTCGGAAAAATGGAACGGGTATACGTTCCACTCCGCGACCGGGTAGTTTTCCTCGAGCAATTCCGCACACAGCCGATAGGCGCTGGAAATCTTGGTGCCGCCGCTTTCGCGCGTGTGGAAGAACGTGTGGCGATCGACTTCGCGCGCCACGGCATCGTGGATGATGAAATGAAACTCCAGGTTCTTGTACTGGCTGCGCAGCCAGGTATCGATCCAGAACGCCTCGATACGAACAATCTCCTTCTGTTCATCCCCCATCGACCCCGACACGTCCATCATGTACAACACCACGGCGTTGCTGGCGGGTTCTTCGGTACGGGTCCAACTCTTGAATCGCATATCCCGTTTGATGGGAATGATGACGGGGTCGCGTTCGTCGTACGTTCCGGTAACCAACTGGCGCTTGAGAGCCTCGCGGTAGGTTCGCTTGAAGTGACGGAGACCGGGAGGGCCCACGTTGCTGATGCCACTGTACTTGTCGCGATAGCTTTCGACCGAACGCCGGCCCCGGGGTTCGATCCGGGGCAGCTCGAGCTCCTCGCCCATGAGTGCAGCTAGCTCTTCGAGCGTGACCTCGACCTCGAGGATGTGGTCTCCGGCCGCGTCGCCGGCCTCGCCCTGGCCGTCGCCTTCTTCGCCGGCGTCAACGGGCTGGCCATCCTCGCCTTCGCCCATGCCCACGCCGCCCTGTTCCTTGGCGCCGAACTTGAAGTGAGGCACATCGATGCTTGGGACCGGGATGGAAACCAGGTCCTTTCCCTGACGGCCCACCATCTCGCCGTGGGAAATGTACTTCCTCAGGTTTTCTTTGATCTTTCCGCGCACGATGTCGCGGAATCGACCAAGGTCCCGGTCGATGCGGCTGATCTGCATGAGCTAGGACTCTTGATCCTGTACGTCGCCCCGCGCAAAAATCGAAGATACGAAGTTCAGCACGTCCGTGGCGCTTTCCTCATTGTAACCGTAGTTGCGGATGAGGCGCTCCTTGACCACGTCGATCTTCTTCTGGGTTTCCTCGTCCACCACATTGGTCACCAGGGTGCTCAGCTTGATGCTGTCCTTCTGATCTTCGAAGAGCTTGAGTTCGAGGGCCCGGTGCAGCCGCGCGTTGGTCTTGTAGTTGAAGACCTTGCCTTCGAGCGCCAAGGCGCCGATGTAGTTCATGACCTCGCGCCGGAAGTCATCTTTACGGCTCTCGGGAATCTCGATCTTCTCTTCGATCGAGCGCATCAGGCGTTCATCGGGCTCTTCATCGCGCCCGGTGTACTTGTTGCGCACCTTTTCCTTCTGCGTGTAGGCCTTCACGTTGTCGATATAGTTGGCGCACAGACGAGCCACGGCCTCTTCGTCGGCCGAGATGGCGCGTTGAACCTCGCTCTTGACGATGTTCTCGTACTCTTCGCGCACGGGGATGAAGATATCCTTGTAGCGTTTGCGCTGATCTTCGCTGGTAATGAGCGTTGAGCTACGCAGACCCGCCTCCAGCTCGTTCAGAACCATGAACGGGTTGATCGATTGCTCGGTTTCGTTGCTGACCAGGGCATTGGACAGTTTGTCCTGCACGTAGCGCGGGCTGACGCCGTCCATGCCCTCACGCTTTACCTCTTTGCGCAGTTCCTTGACGTTGTCTTCGGTATACCCCGAAACGCTCTGCCCGTTGTAGAGCTTCAGTTTCTGCATCAAGGTGAGATTGGCCTTCTTCGGCGCTTCCAGCCGCGTCAGCACCGCCCACATGGCCGCAACCTCGAGCGTGTGCGGAGCCACGTGCTTGCCGCGCACCTTGTCGTCAGAGTACCCCTTGCGATAGATCTGCACTTCTTTGTCGAGCTTGGTGATGTAGGGAATATCGATCTTCACCGTGCGATCGCGCAGCGCTTCCATGAACTCGTTGTTCTGGAGCTTGCGATACTCGGGCTCATTGGTGTGACCAATGATCACCTCGTCGATATCGGTCTGCGCGAACTTCTTGGGCTTGATCTTGTGTTCCTGCGAGGCACCCAGCAGGTCGTAGAGAAACGCCACGTCCAGCTTGAGTACTTCTATGAACTCCACGATTCCGCGGTTGGCGATGTTGAACTCACCATCAAAATTGAAGGCGCGAGGATCGGAATCACTGCCGTAGATCGCGATCTTACGGTAGTTGATGTCACCGGTAAGTTCGGTGGAATCCTGGTTCTTCTCGTCCTTGGGTTGGAACGTGCCAATACCCACACGGTCCTTCTCACTGAGGATCAGTCGCTTCACGCGAATGTGCGACAGGACCTTTTTCCAGTCACCCTGGTAGTGCTCCATGAGCAACGCGAACGTGTGGCGGCATGCCGGGTTCAGCTCGCCCTCGATCTTGATGGGATACGGCAGATCGTGCCCTTCAATGAGCTCGTTCACGACCTGCTCGCGAATATCGCTGGGGACCAGCTTCAAAGGCTCCTCGTGCATGGGGCTCACGAAACTGGTTTCTTCCATGCCGGGCACATTGGTGAGATCCCAGCGGTACGTGAACAGCATGCCCTGCGGCTGCTTTGAGTACTCTTCCACGCCCCGCTTGAGTAGACGCACGATGGTGCTCTTCGACGAACCCACGGGTCCGTGCAACAAGATTACCCTGCGTTCGGTGCCGTAGCCGTAGGCGGCCGACTTGAACACATTCACGAGCTTCATGAGCGAAATGTCGAGTCCGTAGACGGCGTCTTCGCCGTCGTTGAACGGATCGTTGAAGAAGGTGTAGTGGACGATCTTCTTCTTGTACTCGGTGTACTCTTCGGTGCCGTACTCCACGATCATGTCGTAGAGGCGCTGGTGCGCGTTACGGATGATTCGCGGATCCTTGCGAACCAGGTCCATGTACTCCTCGAACGAACCTTCCCAGTGTTGTTCGCGGTACGCGTTGATGTCATGCAGATCCTGGATGCGATCCATCCACGATCCAGCTTGGGTTGTCATTGGCCGAGTCCTCCCCGCAACGAGACCTGTCGATGGCCTACGAGGTAAAAACTGCAATCTCCGTACCAGGGGCCGAGCGAACCATGAATGGCTCATGTCCAAGTTAGGTATAGCACAAACCACGCGGCAACCGGCGACGTCCGCGAACATGTGGTGGACTTCGGGCGAACCCAAAGGCGCAAACCAAGTTCGGGTAGGTCAGCGGGGGGTCGGTTTGCGAATCAGCGAAGGATCTCGATGCGGTGGGCGGTAGCCTCGGAGGCCGAAACAACCCATAGCGCGCCTCCGTCGAATGCGACGGAAACAAACTCGCCGGGGTAATAGAATGCTTCCTGGCGTACAACCCCGTCCGCCTCGCCGTTGCCCGCTTTCATCCGGTACAGACGGCCGGTGCTGGCATCGGCGCACCAGAACGATCGGCCATCGAACGCCAATCCCGTGGGGTAGAAAGCCGGCGTGGGGACTTTTCGTGAAATTTTTCCGTCTTCCAGATCGATCCGAAACATCTTTCTGGCGTTGGCGTCGACCTGCCACATGTAGTCGCCGTCGTAGGCCAAACCGCCCGGATGAACGCCCGAACCTGGCAGAGTATTGACCACTTGGCCGTCGCTGGGACGAATCTGGTAGAGGCCCTCCCGTGTGCCCAACAAACTGCCGCCACTCCAGAGAAATCCGCCAGCCATGGCCAGCCCAGACTCGTAGCTGTCGATTTCGGTGGAGAGCGTTCGGGAATCGCCGCTGTTTGCGTCGACGATCAGGATTGAAGCCCGGTAGGTCTCTTCGGGCGCTCCCAGCGAAGTGTTCTGGGTCGCCAGTAGACGAAGCTGCCCGCCGCTGACCTGAATACCGCGGACACCCGTCTGCGGCAGAGCAACCGACGTGGTCCGGGCGGCGTCCAGTCGTGGCAACGAGGCCAGGTCAGCCGCGGCAGCCACAGAGGCATGGGCGGCCAGGATCAGAAAGATCGAAACCAGCGTGCGCAAAGGATTCATTCCTGGGTCGAAAAGGGAAGGCGTTGCGAATGACTATTCCGTGGCCTGCGCGGGTCCGTTCGTCCGGCGCCGATACAGATCGTGCGCGCGGCGAAGGATCTCGCGAAAACTCTCGAATGCAATGGGCTTCGTACACCCGAAGTCCACCACGCCGGCCTCGCCGATCTCGAGCGCGTCGATATGGCCGCTGAGCAGGACGATACCCACAGCGGGGCGAATCTGTCGAATCCGTTTTGCCACTTCCAGCCCATCCACGTCGGGTAGCCCAAGGTCCAGAACCACAACATCGGTCGGCTGGTCGGCGAATCGCTGTTGAGCGAGTTGGCCGGTGGCCGCCACCTCCACGGTGAAGCCGTCGAGCCGACACATCTCGCGCAGAACCTCCTGCACAGCCGGATCGTCCTCGACCAGAAGTACCGATCGTGGACCAACTGGCCTTCTGGCCAGATCACGGGATTCGGGGGTGGCGCCCGGCAATCTGAGCTCGACTCGGGTGCCCTGGCCCGGACTGCTCTCGATCTGAACCGTCCCACCCAGACTCTCGATTCGACTCACGACTTCAGCCAAGCCCAGGCCGTTGCCAGCACTACCCTTGGTCGTGAAATGGGGCTCCTGGCAGCGCGCCAGCGTGGCGGCGTCCATGCCGCTTCCGGTGTCAGAAACGACCAGGAGTACGGTGGGACCATCAACCGCGGCGGAAAGGTGGATGCGGTCGCCTTCGGACGTGGCGTCGAGGGCATTGGCCACAAGGTTCTCTATGACATTGGCCAGATCGGTATCGGACGCCTCGACCCACAGAGGCTCCGCAATGCGCTGGGTCAGCCGCAGGGCGCTTCGGCCCCGGGCCAGAGCCTCCAGGTCGGCGAACGCACCCCGCAGGATCTTGCTGGCGTCCAGCTTGGGCAGAATTGGCATCTGATCGGAGTCGCCACGCGCGAACCTGAGCACGCGTTCGTTCAGCTCCCGACAGTTCTCCAGGGCCGCCCGGACGCGCTGGAGGCGCTCAGGGGTGGCTTCGCTGGGATCGGCCGCGGCGATGCTCAGATGCCCCACGGCCACGCTCAGCCAGTTGGCCACGTCGTGGGCAACGACCTGGGCCTGATGGCCAAGCTGCTCGAAACGACGGGCAGTATCGGGGTTTTCGTTGGATTCGTTCATATACCAGAAACGCCGGACTTTCGTCCGGCGTTCCCAGGTTACTCGTTGATCTGCGCGATCGTTCGAGCGGTCTTGCCAAAGGGCAAGTTTTCCTTGCTGGCCGAGCGGTGGAAGCCCCTCGTATTCCTGACACACTTCCGGCCGCCCGGATCCAGCAAGATGGCTTGTTTGCCTATCCACTCACCAGACATAGCATTCGATGTGCCAAAAATCGCCAAAAGAGAAAATGACCGTAACTTACAATACCGGAATAAGTTAACGGACTGACCGGCAGAGCGATGGAGATCTCGATTTCCTGGAAACGCTAAATGAATTTACGCACCGTAAAATGATTTTACGATCTAGTTCTCCGTGTGACCAGTTTCATGCGGAAAGATCTGGGAGAAAGGCGTGGGGCCGAAAATCCTGCCGGAGAAGACGATTTCGTCGGGATCGCCAATGACGACGATACTGACGACCGCGCTGGACTGACCCGGAGCGGGCTCAGCTTCGCCGACAACGGCACCCTGTTCATCGAGCGAGAGATACACCACGACGGGATCGCTGGCGATGATGCGCACGCCAACCAGATTGGCGCCTTCGCCGATCGACACATCGGTCGTTCCCGCGGGAACCGTGATCTTCAGATTATTGGCCGCAACCGCGTCGGTAGGGGTGGCCCCGGGCGACAGGATCGCCAGGCCCAGAACGGCAAGAGCTAGGCAACTGGTGAGAAAGCGAGTCATCGCCGATCCTCCTTGGCGGGTGCATCCAGAGCGGTGTGTAGCAGAGAGCGCGCCGAATCCAGCCCGGCGGTCAGATTGGGCCGCCGATGGGGCACGAGAGGCTGTTTGTCAGGTTCCCTGGACTCTTCGATTATACGCTTTTGGCGCCCCAAGCGAAAGCTTCTTGGCCACATGAGCCATCCTGGAGGATGCCGTCTAGGGCCTTCCACCGGGCTCGGTGGCCCCATATAGCGCCTCGAACTTCCGCAGCAGATTGTAGAGAGTTGGTCGGGTGATCCCCAGCATCCTCGCCGCCCGGGTCTTGTTGCCGATCGCCTGAACCACGCCATGGGCAACCAACAGTTCCACGCGTGGCATCAGGGGTCGGTCCTCGGAATAGTCTTCGGCCGCGATCATCGCTTGGACCGCCTCTTCCACGCTTTGGTGCGGCCGCAGGGTCTGCGCCTGGAAAGCCGGCAGGTCCTCGAGCCGCAACCGATCGTGCTCGGCAAATACCATGGCGTTCTTGATCACGTTTTCGAGCTCGCGGACGTTTCCCGGCCATAGGTATTCCATAAGACGAGCTACCGCTTCCTGCGTGATACCCCGGACCGGACTACCGAACTCGTCGGCGAATTTGTGCACGAAGTGGTCGGCCAACAATCCGATGTCTTCCGTGCGATCGCGAAGCGGCGGTATGGGAATGGTGATGACGTTGAGTCGGTAGTAGAGATCCATGCGAAAGCGACCCTGCTCGACCTCCTTGGCCAGGTTGCGATTCGTGGCCGCGACGACGCGCACGTCCGTTTCGATCGTGCGCGTGCCGCCTACGCGCGTGAAGGACTTCTCCTGCAATACGCGTAGGAGCTTCGCCTGCATGTCGATCGGCATCTCGCCGATCTCGTCGAGGAAAATGGTGCCGCCGTTCGCCCGCTCGAACACGCCGGCCCGCTGTTCGTGCGCGCTGGTGAACGCTCCTTTTTCGTGCCCGAACAATTCGCTCTCGAGCAAGGTTGGCGGAATGGAAGCGCAGTTCACGGCCACCATCTCCCGATCGCGCCGCGCTCCCGCTCGATGGATCGCACGCGCCACCAGATCCTTGCCGGTTCCGTTCTCACCCAGCAACAAGATGGTGACGTCGTTGTCCTTGACCGTGTCGACCATTCGCAGGACTTCACGCATGGCGTGACTCTGACCAATCAGACCGAAGGGATTCTCGCCGTCGTAGGAAGTTGCCGGTCGCTCGGGCAGTACGCCGACCGGCGCACTGGGCGAAAGGGCCACGTAGCCCGCCACCGCCCGCAGGAACGACACCTCGGCCGCACTGAGCACGTGGTCGGCGGCCACCGCCATCCATTCGTTGCGCCCGGCATGGGATCGCACCCCGCACCAGGTTTCGTCCTGCAACACCGAGCGCATGGCGTCGGGCGCCGACTCGATCAGCAATTCAAACTCGGCCGGTGGCTTGCCTGATGTAATCGTTCCACGCACCAGAGCGGTAGCGTCAGCCACTTCGGCCGACACCCAGTAGACTTCTTCACTCGCCAGTCCCGCCGCCGCGGCGCGCAGTGCCCGCTCCACCCGCGCCCGACCCCGCTCCTCTGATCCGGCCAACAGATCGGCCAGGATGGCCAGGTACCGGTCCGAACCCGAGACGAACTGCACCGAGGCGTCTTCTTCACTCAGCCGATCTTCGAGGCGATGGAATGATTCGGGGACGCGCCGAATTTCGTGGCGCGTCATGAGATCGCGGGCTTCGGCCAGGCTCTGTCGCGCTTTCTGGGTTTGGCCCAGACGCAACAGCGTTTCGCCTTTGCGAGCCGCCGCCTCCAGTTGTGGGTCGTGCAAACGAAGCATGCCAAAGATCCGATGCGCCGAACCGAAAGCGTCTACCGCGGGTTCGAGGGCGCCCGTGCGCGTGAGCAATTCGGCCTCGAGTAGATCGAGCATGGCCGTTTCAAACCGGGACCGAACCGCTTTCAGCGTTTCGCGCGCCTGCTCGAGCCGACGCGCCGCTTCATCCAGGTCATCTTGCTTCAACAACAACGATACGAATCGCCGGAGCGTGGCCAATCGTTCGGTTTCGTGCTTCGCCTCGTCACAGATTTCCAGGTCCTGCAGCAACAGGGTGCGGGCCTCCTCTTAGCGCCCCGCACCCCTGGCCACTTCCCCCATGAGACCGTAGGCTTCGGCTTCGATCACCCGGTGTTGCAGCTGACGCGCCAGGTGCAAGCACTCGGTGGCGCACTTGTTGGCCTCTTCGAACTTGCCCTGCTCGATGGCCAACAGCCCCAGATTGAGTTGCGTGGCCGCCACCCCCAGGTTGTCACCCATCCTGGTCTTGAGCTCGAGACTCTTGCGCAAACAGGACTCGGCTTCGCCCAACCGTCCCATGCTGCGGTAGGTAAGCGACAGGTTGTTGTAGGTTCTGGCCACCGCCAGCGGCTCGCCGATTTGTTCGCGCAGCACCAGGGCGCGCTGAAAGTTCAACAGGCTCTGGTCGTAGTCACTGGCTTCGAGGTAGGCGATGCCCAGTTGGTTGTAGGCTCGGGCCACTTCATCGGCGTAGCGCTCGGGGTCGAGGATCTTCAGGGTCATTTCACAGTGCGATGTGGATTCGCGCGCGCGGCCCAATCGCATGAGCGCCCAAGCCAGCTCCAGGTACAAGCGGCCGCGTTGGATGGCCGGCAGGTGATCCTTGTACCGCTCGAGAGCTCCACTCAGCTGTTCCGCGGCTACGCCGTAACGAGCCCGGTGCAACGACAACTGCCCCATGCGCAGAATGAGTTCGGCGGCGAGCGGTGCAATGCGCGGCGCCGGTTGGCCCGGTGTCGACTCCAGATGCTGCAACGCATCGGCGAACACGCGATCGGCTTCGGCCAGATCGCCTTCACGACGATGCTGCTCGCCACAGCAGACGGCCGCGTTGCAACGGTCTTCGAGCGTGGGCAGAGCGCGGTCGGCCGCCAACATGAGTCGATCGTAGAAAGCGTACTCCACCAACCCGGCGCCCTGTTTCTGGGCCCGGCGCACAAGTTGACGTACCAGGGCGGGAGCGCGAGCGGGATCGGTGGCCAGGGTCGCACCGAAGCGCAACCATCCGTACCCCAGACCACGACGCCCCATGGGGCGCTCCAGCGTTGATGACAGGAGCGCCTGGATTTCCTCGTGTCGCTCGTCGGTCAGCGATAATCGGACTTCAGGCGAGACCAGAAGTTGGGTGCCCGCGGGCGACTCATCGCAGGCTTCGTACGAAACGCGCACCAGACCCGCCACGAACAGCTCGTGCAACACATCCACGACCGCCGCCGACGACAACGTGAAAGCCTCACGCAACGTGCGATCGGGCAGTGGGCGCTCGGCCATGGACAGCAGCTCGAGCAGGCGTCCCGCCATACCGCTGGGCAAGCGGGAGTCAACCAACGAGCTGGCCGGCTCAAGATCGTCCAGTTCGTGAAACGCTTCGCTGCCGCGGTTGCGCAGGGAGGCGATGTACAGATCGGCGGAACCATCCAGTTGCGTTCGCGGCACGATGACCATGGCTTCACGACCATCGATCCAGCCACCTGCCTGTAGCCGACCAAGCGCCTCAGCGAACGCGGGGTAGGAATTGAGTCCCCACAGCACGACCAGGGCCGGACCGGCGTCAGCCGGTCGACGGCGCGGCCGCGGGCGCAGGTGAGGCCACAGCACGAACAGTTCGCGGCCAGTGGCGCGGGCGCTCTTTTCCATTTGTGCCACGAAGGAGTCGACGCGCGCCGATGTGCGAACCAGAAGACTGCCGCCGGCGTCGTCCATGCCTTCGAGAATTGCCACAACGCGATCTCCGATGACCGATGTGCCGGACGAGGGCATGACTACATCGGGGACTTCGAACGCAAGACCATGGTCGGTGGCCCAGCTCGACAACTGGTCCAACGCCCCCCGGACGTCGGCCAGAATGCATGAGGGCTGCCGGTGGTTGGGCGACGCGGTCTCGCTTCGGAGAACCGGTGGCAACGCATAGGCACTCGGCAACAGGTAGGGACCTTCGGCATCCACGGCCAGGTCGGCCAGGTCCACCCTACCCCAGTTGACGCCGGTGGCTGCCAACCCGGTCAGGGCCTGAGCCAGCTGATCGAGCGCGAGCGAAGCCTTGTCCGGGCTTTGCTCGCTTAGCCAATCGGCGAAAGATACACCATCGAACGACGGCAGGAAGATATGCAGCCCTTCGTCGCTGGCGACGGTAAGCCGGACTTCCTGGCTGCGAAACAGTGGCCCGGTGGCCGCTTTCAATCGAAAGCGCACGGCCACTTCAAGCCGCGCCGCGTCTTTGCCCACCAACGTGAGCAGGACGCCCGATTCCTCGGCGGCGACATCGCGTGCCACCTCCAGGCGAAGCACACCCTCATCGCGCAACTGACGCTGCACACGAAAGCGATGAGCTACGAGAGATTCAGCCACTGATGGTTCCTTGCGGCATTTCCCCGGATGAGCGAGCAGACGATCTACTATCAGGGTAGCCGAGTGGAGGCAGCCCCGACAAGGCGACCTCCCTCATTGACCTTTGCCCGCCACGAGAGCCCCACCGTCCAACCCACATCGAACAGCCGCTCTTCGTCATCGCCCAACGAACCGGATACTCCCGTCACCAACGCCAGACTCCCACCCAACGCCAGTTGAACCTCGCCATCGAGCCACACGGCCCGGGACAAGCCGCCGAGCGCCCGCTGAAGGAACACGGAAAACCCGTGGGGCCCCAAATGGCCACGCAGAGACAGGTCCAACCCTGAACCCGACGGGAAGTACTCCAAGGGAACCGTCCGCTCGTCCGGTGGCGAAACGCGACGCCCCCAGTACCCAAGCCAAAGGCGCCAGCCCCCCCGCCCAATCGGCGACCACCGAAGGCGGCCTTCAACGCTGGGGGCCTGGGCCGAGACCGGATAGAGCGTCTTGTCACCAACGGGAGGCACGACTCCCAGATCGATGGCCAGCCCGCCACTCTCGGCCGGGGCCAGGTGGGTGGTCCATTGCACTCGAGGCGCCCCACCGCCGTATCGGATGAAGTCCTGCTCTTCCACGCCCGCGTACGCCAATTGCCACGCGAATGCGTGTCGATTGCCGATGCGCCGCCACCCCGTGAGGGTGTAGTTCTCGACCCTTCGGGTGTCCACGAGATGATAGACGCGCAGTCGTAGGTCGACAGGATTGGATGGATCCAGGTCGTACGGATCCAGAAGCAACGGGGGCTGAATGAGTTGGCGTGGCCGAGGCGGGCTCTGGGCCCAGACTTCGTCGACCGGCCCGGGGGCTGCGACCAGGGCGATCGCGACAAGACACAAGAGCCACCCATACCCCATGAAACGTCCTTAGGGTGCGCGTCAGATGTCGCGCGGTCTTGCGGGGCTTTGAACGTTCAGGGGTCTTCGACCCAAGTTGAGGGTCCCGCCTCGGACAGCAGCGACCCTCGACTCGAGCCATCGAGCGCCAGCCGTCAGCCGGCGCCCTCGATCAATTGGGTCTCGCCTTGTTCCTTGAAACGAACGCGGATGATGAATCGATTTCCCGGCAGCTCTTCTTTACCGACGACGACCCCGTAGTCATCCCAACCACGGTGGTGAACCACGTCGTCGATCTCGTAGCGCGACTTGGGATCGTAGGGACGCGCACTTTCGATGTCGAAGTCGTCGAGCACTGACGATGCCGATGGCTCACCATCGGCAATGACATCTTCGCCCGGGTCCTTGATGTGGGGCAGGATTCCCTTGCACTGCGGGCACTTCAGCCACACCACACCATCTTCGTTGGTATCGCTGACCACGGACATTTCGAGATCAGCTTTGCACACGGAGCAATATTGGCGCATCGCGGTTCCCGAAGCAGGGATTCCAGATTCCATTTCATTCCTCAAGGCGTTCGGCGAACCCGGTTCGGTAACCAGTGCCGATGTTCTGACTACATGACGATCTTGCAGCACTCGTCGGCGTCGTCTTTCTCGTTGTACTTCATTCCGCAGACGAGGCAGCGAAACCTTCCCGCGATTCGGCCTTCGCGCGCGGCCTTCTCGATGAGTTGGTCGTACTTGACGAAGGGCTTTTCCTTCACCAGGGCCGGATCATCCGGTCTTTCCATCTTCCCCTCCCTGAAATGATTCGGGATCCATCCTCACTTCGCCACCGTCTGTGCTTCACGTGGAGAGGCGTGTGTCAGGAAGCTCTTCCGCATGGCGACCCGCATGATACGTAACGGGACTACGGAGGTCAACCCCACGCCAGAGTGCTTAGAACGACACTTAGCGGGGTATTTGAGAATCAGTTGAGCGCGCGATCGAGCGCAGCCTTCAAGTCCGCCGCAAGGTCTTCGACGTCTTCCACACCCACGCTGACACGCACGAGACCCTCAGAAATGCCCATGGCATCGCGATCTTTCTTGGGCACCGATGCATGCGTCATCACCGCGGGGTGACTGATCAAACTCTCGACACCGCCCAGACTTTCGGCCAGCGTGAACAGTTTTACCGTCTGCACCACGCGTTGCGCCGCATCCAGACTGCCGACATCAAACGAAATGATGGCGCCGAAACCCTTTTGCTGGCGTTTGGCGAGTTCGTGACCCGGATGGCTCGGAAGCCCGGGGTAGTACATCTTTTGCACCGCTTCATGGTCTTGCATCATGGTGGCCAATGCACGCGTGTTGGACTCGTGACACTGCATGCGCAGGTGAAGCGTCTTGATTCCGCGCAGGGCAAGCCAACAATCCCATGGCCCGGGTACCGCACCGGCCGCGTTCTGCAGAAACCGCATTTGCTCGTGCAGCGCTTCGTCACTCGTGACCAGGATGCCGCCCACCATATCGCTGTGTCCATTGAGATACTTGGTCGTGCTATGAAGCACAGCGTCGGCGCCAAACTCAAGTGGGCGTTGCAGATACGGGCTCATAAAGGTGTTGTCCACGACCACCTTGGCGCCAAGTTCGTGAACGATTTTGGAAACCGCGGCCAGGTCGGTGATGCCAAGCATGGGGTTGGTTGGCGTTTCCACGAACACCAGGCGCGTCTGATCGGTCCAGGCCGCCTTGATGTTGTCCACCTCCGTGGTGTCCACGTAGTCGAAGGTCAGGCCCAGGTTCTTGTAGACCTTATCGAACAGACGAAATGTGCCGCCGTACACGTTGTTCGTGCAGATGACATGGTCACCCGCTTTGAGCGTTTGCGCCAACGTGCTGATGGTGGCCATGCCGCTACCGTACGCCAGGCCATACTTGGCGCCTTCGAGAACCGCCACGTTGCGCTCGAGCGCCTCGCGCGTTGGGTTCTGCGTGCGGGCGTATTCGTAACCCGTGTGGTCGCCGATTCCGGCCTGCTGGTAGGTCGACGTCTGGAAAACCGGAATGGTGACAGAGCCGGTCTGCGGCTCCGGCTCTTGTCCGGCGTGCACGGCGTCAGTGCCAAATCCCAATTCTCTTCCCCCTGCGTGTGCGTTCTTCAGATACGTATCCACGGACCGGCAACAGTCTACCATACCGCAAGATCAGGAATGGACGCGGGCTAGTCGTCGCCCAACGTAGCCATCAGCGCCTCGACCGTGTCAACACCCTGCCTGCGCAAGAGGGTGACCATGCGCAGGAAGATGCGCGCGGTAGCCGTGGCGTCTTCGACCGCGCAATGATGCCGATCGAGAGGGACGTTGAGTGACTGCGCCAGCGCGTCGAGGCGATAGCTCTGCAGGTCGGGCAGATGCCGCCGGGCCAGGCGCACCGTACAAAGTCGGGGCACCGATTGCGGACGATAGCCCTCGGCCAGCAGATGCGATCGCAAGAAGGGATAATCGAACTCGACGTTGTGCGCCACGAAGGTGGCGTCAGCCATTCGATCCATGACGCGCGGGGCGATGTCCCCCATGCTCGGCGCCGATCGCACGGCATCCTCGTTGATCCCCGTCAGTCGCCGGATCCAGCTGGGAATGGGAATGCTGGGACGCACCAATGTCTCGAAACGATCGACGATGGCCAGGCCCTCGATGCGAACCATCCCTACCTCGAGAATCTGGTCGACCGCGGGATTACTACCCGTGGCTTCGAGATCCACCACGGTGAAACAGGCATCCTCGAGCGGGGTCGCCACCTCTACCGGCGAATGCAAACTCCACCGGCCCCGCGTGTGCTCTTCAAAACGCGCGTCGCGTTCCAATAGGGCCCGGATGAGCACGCTGGACACACCCGCGCTTCGACCCGGGCCACCCAACAGGTTTCGGGCGATCTCGGGAGAATCCACCGGCCGACGCACCTCGCGCAGGTAGGTGATGACGCGGTCGCGTAGGGTTTCCAGATTTTGTTCGCGCAGAGGATGAAGATCCAAAACGATGCTCCGCAGTCCGATGTCGACTCGTACGATGTCGTTTGAGCGGGTTCGGCGGGGGAAACCGGGAAAGCGCCAGGGGGGAGCCGCCTTCCTCCACAATTGTAGCACAGACCGGAGATTCGACCGGGAATGCGGTCGGGAACGCCCTGCGGCGGGGCTCTATTGGCCCGAGGCAATCCCCCGCGGTAGCCCAAGAGGCGCTTCGCGCCCGAATCCCACGCAACGCAGCCTGACCTCGGAATAGAGCGGAGGTTGCGGCGGGCGCGTCCGGCCCGACCCAGAGCCCTCCCAGCGCGACGACGTCTCGGCGGTGGTGACTACTTCCAGCAAACCCAGGATGGGGACCGCCGGGCTGATGACGGCACGGGCGTCGAGTACGGTGGCATGGATCAACTCGCGTTGGCCCATGGGAGCACGCGTCTCCTGCGTCTCCGACAGGTGCACGGCTTCGCGCGATATTGTCTGCGATCCCATCGACGAATCGGCCAGGGCGGCGCGCTCGATCAGGGGCTCGCGGAACGGGTCTTCGAGGTGTCGGCGGGCGAACCGACTGCGATGCGCGGAGTCCAGGGACTCCGGCGAAAACGTACGACCATCGTCGGTGGAGAAGAAGGCCAGGATGGCACCGAGCACCGGCCGGTCGGGGGCCAGGTTCGCGGGATCCAGATGCACGACGAAGCCCTTGCTGGTGCTGGACTGGCCCGCCTGCACCCATACCGTACCGTCGGCGTCAGCCGCCAACACATCCACCCGCAACGTGTCCAACCATGACTGGCCTTCGGCGGCCTCGAAACGCTCGAGCTCGATCCAGCTTCCCGCCTCGAAATCCAACGGCAACAGTTGGCGCTGCCACCACGTGAACAGCTCGGTACCCTGGGCCTGACTAGAAGTGGCGCCAGCCATCAGCAGGCCCACCAGCAATGCACAGGCGACGACGAGCTTCGGAGTCGATGAAGTTGGATTGGTCATGTTCTTTATTCGCATAAGCGGACCATGGAGTTCCCAACCAAGAAGATCGCCCAGGAAGTACTCCCGGGCGATCATTTTCTCGCCTCGAACCCGACCGTCTCGCCCTAGTGGGCGATCTTGGCCCAATAGGTCTCGTAGTCGAATTCAGGGCTGTTCTGCTGGTCGTGACACGTGACGCAAGAGTCCTTGGCCTGAGCCAACCACGACCCTTCACGATCGTGCCCGGTGCCATAGCCATGGCAGGCTTCGCACTGCACGTTGGTCAGCGCTTCGCGACCGGCAACTTTCGCGTCGGCGACGCGATCGTAGCCATTCTTGTGGAAGAACCCTACCGAGTGACAGGCAACGCAGTCTTCGTTGTTGGTCTGCCCCTTGGTGGTCAACGAATCCCAGGCCCGCGCGTGAGCGCTCTGCAGGTAGTTCTGGAAGGTTTCCTTGTGACAGGTGCCGCAAGAGTGCGCACCGAGAAAACGATGGTTGTCGTCGCCCTTGTCACGCGGATGGATGAACGAGGTACGGGTATCGCCCGCGGCCTTGTTCTCTTCTTCGAACTTCTTGACCTTGTCCACGAGCTCTTTGATCTCCGGGCTCTGCTTGTCGAGAGCGTGGATGGTGAGCGTGGCGTCTTCCACGATACCGGCCTTGCTGACCAGCATGTCCAACTGACCCACGTACTTGCCCTGGTTGTTCGCGGCCACAAGGTGTACGTCGCCCACCTTGTTGATGCGGCGGTACTGACGGGGGTCGTGCGACTCGACGCAGATGTCGATACCCGAGCCCTCGCCCAATCCCAGCAACAGCTCGCGCGTATCCTTGCCACTGAGCTGAGCCAGCAGGACGATCACATCGGCCTTGCCGCGCAGCTCGGGCAGGTACTTGTCCAGCGCATCACGCGGTGAATCCACCGTGAACTCGTCGGACGCGGCCGACATGGTCACGATCTTGTAGTCAGGGCCCAGAACCGAGATCACGCCCACGCGCAACCCTGCCTTCTCGGTGACCAGATACGGCGGAAACAGCAGCTCGCCGTTCGATCCGCGCACGTTCGCATTGGTCCAGCGGAAGTTGTGGGTCGAAGCCACCTCGCGCAGGTACTCGAGACCGTAGTTCAGGTCCCACTCACCCAGCCCGAAGATGTCGTACCCCAGCTTCGCGGTTTCCTTGATCAGGAACTCGGTCTGGTTCTTCTCGGCCTCGTTGCGCAGCCCAAACAGGCTACCGCCGTCGAGAACCAGGAGGTTTTCGTGTTCTTTCTTGATGTTGTCATAAAGGGCAGCCCGCCGGGCCAGCCCGCCAAGTGGCTTGGACTTTCAGCCACAGGGGGCGATTTTGCCCTGCACCGCGCTATGGAAGAGAAGGGTGAGATCCACCAGCTCCTCTGCCTCGCTCGATGGTCCGCTCGCCGTGATCGTGCCAATGGCTACAACCAGGGCCACGAGGAGTGAGCCGAAGCGACGATGGAGGCTTCGGCGGCCTTCTGCGTGGATCATGATCTGGGTTTTCCTAGTCTGGAGTCGGTGGGTTCGCTGGACGCGACCCATCTGCATGCGAGTTCGCTAAGCAAACGTAGCACCGTACCGGGTCGTCAGGCAACGACCGAAGACCTTAGTGCGCATAACCTTACGTGGTTTTTACAGCGGCGCTGGGACTCGGCCGGTGCGAGGCGATGATTTTCGCCCAGCGCCGCGGGGAGGGGGCGGGCGAGGGCGGAGGAGCCATACGAGGGCGATTCAGGCCCCCCCAAAGCCCCCCAAACCGCAAGAACGTGGCTGCGGACTCCCGTCCATGGAAGCCCGCAGCCGCCGGCGATCGCCGTCTTCTCCACAATGGCGAGAAGACTACTTCTTGTTGACGCGGTCTTTGAGCGAGCGACCCGCCGAAAAGGCAGGTACGCGCGCCGCTGGGATGTTGATGACCTCACCCGTTTGCGGATTGCGCCCTTTGCGCTTCTTCCGCTTGCGCGGCTCGAAGGTTCCGAACCCCGTGATCTGGACCTTGCGACCACGGGCTAGCTCCTGCGCGATGATCCCGTGCTTGGGATCGGTATCGAAGATCGTGTTGACCACGTCTCGTGCCTCACGCATGGAGAGCTCGTTCTTCTTCGCCAGCTTCTCCGTAAGTTCCGTCTTGTTCATGACGGCACCCCCTTTCTTGTTCTCGCGGTTTACGTTTTCCGAAGGGGGGTGTCAACAGGAATTCCCAGATATGACGGGAAGAAATCGACACCTGGCTCAGAAATTCGAGAGCCGTCGGAGGGCGTCGCCGGTGTCGCGGTTGCCGCGCGTCACCTCGAGATCGGGGATGTCACTCAGGTACAGCCGGAAGCCGAAGTCAGACCCGTCGCCCGAAACGATGCGCGAAAACGATAGGGTCCAATGGTGGAGCTTGCGAGACAGTTCGTAGGTTTGGTTCACGAACTCGCCTCGTTCCGCGTCAAACCCCGCGTTGTAGGACAACGACCATTCTCCGGGCAGTCGAATTCCGGTGCGCGTAGTCACCGTGGCCGTGGTGTTCGTGGCACCGCTGATCTGGTTCTTGGTCTGCCGCAACGATGCGGTCAAACGAAAGGTCCACGGGATTGCATTCTGGTCGGTCCCGTTCTCCAACCAACGCTCGGCGTCGCGTCGCTGGCTGAGTTCGTAGTTGCTTTCTTCCTGGTCGAGCAACGCATCATCCGATTTCGTGGTGTCAGCCGCCGCCGTGGGAAACCGATCGATGATGGCGTTCTTCGCCTGCTTCTTCTGACGAAGCGAACCGCCGAGGTCGGCGGTGCCCTGCAGATTCAAACCGGTGTCGATCGAGCTGCTGAGAATATCGAACGTGTACGGATCGATCGACTGGCTCATCCCCAGGTCGATCGCGCGCGTCACTCCCGGACGCACGGTGACGCGACTGTTGATGGTCGCCCAACGTCGATCGGGTTGCGCATCGGGGTCGTAGCTACTGGAAAGCGACCAAGTAAGAATCTGGTTGAGTTTGCGCGTCGCCTCTTCCTTGGGAACCTCAGGCGCTTCTTCCACGCTACCGGCCCGGGTAGGATCGCTCGCGCTACGAGACGAAGCACGGGCGGCACCCTCCTGGCCCGTGACCTTCAGCGACAACTCGTTGGTCAGGTTGAACGAGAAGTTCTGCGAGCTCTGCTGTTTGTCGCCCAACTGTGGGCTCCAATTGTGGCTCATGTTCCACGACAGCTTGTGCTTGATACCTCGCACCGGGCCCAACCGGGTGCCGAAGATGCCGTACAGATCGGTGCGCAGACCGTTGCTGAACGAGAGGCGGGGCGTGAACTCGTTGTCGAGTTCACGAACGGTCCCGTCGGGTACCGCGACCGTGTCTTCGACACGCCCCAGGGGGTTGAAGATGTCCTGGGCCACGAACAGGTCCTCTTCGAACTCACGGTAGCGCCATGCTTCGGAGAAGCTCGCGCTACTGGTGAGCACGAACGGCCCAACCCGACTTCGCGGCGCGTAGCTCAGGCCAAACGACCCGCTGAAGGACGCCTCGTCTTCGACGCTCTCCTCCTTCAATTCACGGTCATAACTCCCGCTGTACCGTTGTGAGAACTGAATATCGCGCAACACGTTGGCAAACGCATTGCCGTCGCGCCCCGACGGCAATGCGCCAAGCAAGGGCCGTGACTTGAAGCTCAGGGTGAATCGAGGCGCCGTCTGCCGATACAGCGTGTTGTTCGTACCCACCCGGTCGTCATCTTCGGCGTTGACGAACTGATCGCGCGAGGCGGACATGCTGAGCCGCGCACCATTGTCGAAGCTGCGGCTGATCGAGACGTCGCTCCCCAACTGGGCGGGAAGAAAGTCGTTGGTGATGGTGCTACCAATGCGCCGCGTGAGATTGGAAGAACTCAGATTGACGGCCGCGCTTCCGCTCCAGACTTCCCACAGCTCCGGCTGCCGATGGCTGGCCTCGAATTCCCACTCGTCACCCTCGAGCGATTCGCTGAAGCGACGCAGGTAATCGAACCTCATGCGCCCGCTTACGCCGTACCGCACGTTGTAGTTGTTCTCCACGGTGAATCCGGCGTCGTTGCGCTCGTTGTAGTCCATCTCGAACTTGAAATCGGTGTACTCGTTGGTGGCCCAGTAGAAGCCCAGATCGCGGATATAACGCCCTTCCCGGCTACTTACGCCCAGATTCAGATTGGGAAACAAGATGCCCGATCGGCGGCCCGACTTCAGCGACTTGTAGTAGAACGGTAGGGTCATCAGGGGAATGTCACTGAGCTTGAACGTGACCTGTCGCGCCACGACGCTCTCCCCCACCTTCAACTTCATCTTCTTGGCCGCGAAGTGGTAATGCGGTTCGGCCAGGTCGCACGAAGTGTACGTACCGTTTTTTACGAGTAGGGTCTTCTGGTCGATCCTTCGTATCAGATCGCCCGAATAGTAACCGTCGTCGAAGCGCGTAACGCCATGACGCACGGCCCCGGTCTGGTGGTTGAACAGGTACCCCATGCGTTCGCCCACCAACTCGCTGCCTTCGTCGGCAAGATAGGGGTTCCCCTCGGCCACCATCTCCTGGGTGTTGGTATCCACCTGCACGCGGTCGGCATTCAACTTTAGGGTACCCTGCCCGACCTGAGCGGCTCCTTTGACCTCGATGGTGCCCTTCTGCACGCGAAACTTCGTGCTATTTCCCGCGTAGGTGACGCGCTCGGCCGACGTGGCGAAGTCCACCAGCTTCGGCGCCGGCGGCAGCGGATCGGCGGCGATCACAGTCAATGTATCCGCACGCGCGGCCAGATCCTCCACCTGCGTGGAGTCGATCCCACCTACCGAGACCAACGCCGAGTCGGGCACCACCGGTGGCACCACCAACGAATCCACGACCGCGGAGTCGGACGCCGCGATCTGCTGCTCGAGGATGCGACGCTCGACGAAGCTGTATGATCCATCAACGTTGCCATCGACCTGGACGATGTCGACCACGCCATCCTTGAAACGGATATCGATGGCGTCGCCCTTCACCTCGTTCACCGAGATGGATTGCGACTGATCGTCGGGCAGGTAGGTGCTCGACGCGCGACCGCGCACCCAGGTGCGAACGATCTCACCGGCGTCGACGTACACCGCCAGCGTGTCACCGGTCAGTACGTTGGCCAACGGAATCGACGAGAACTGTTGGGCGAGCGTGTCGGGCGATGCGTCGACCAGACGACTGTCGCCGAACACGTCGATCTGCCGCAGTTTCTGATTCTCGTAGGTGAACCGGATCTCGTCACCGGTAAGCACCGTGGCTTCCCGATCCACGCGCGGCGAGCCCTTGAGTATCAGGAGGTCTTCACCCAGGAACGTCATGGTGTCGGCGGTGGCGTTCGTGGTGCCCTGCCGGAACTTCACGTTCCCAATGGCCTGGCTCCATTGGCCGGCCTGATCGAAAGCCATGGTGACACTCTCCACGACCATCTCTTCGCGGCTGCGTCGACGCGACGTCAGCCGGGGCAACGAGTCCACCCTGGCGATGCCGGTGGCCCGATTGAGTTGGCCGTGCTCGCCAACGATGACGGTCGACGCCGCCTGGTCGACCACGCGCACCGAACCGAACGCCTCGAGAAACTCAGCGGCGCGGTCGTAGACCAGCGAGTCACCGCTGACCACGAACTCTCCGTCGATCAACCGGGCGTTTCCGACCAACGCCAACCAGTCGTCGCGCTTGCGATAGTAGGCGCGGTCGGAGGTGCCGATGGTGCCGTCGTCCATTTCCAGTCGAACATTGCCGGTGGCCACGCCGCTCTCAGAGGTTTGGCGGACCCGAAGCCGGTCGCTCCACAGTTTGAGCGAGTCGGTGACCACGTACACGTCGCCGATGAGCAGGAATTCCCCGGTGGTTTCGTAGATGCGACCCTCGATCGAGGTGGCCTCGAGATCGTCGCCCCACACGCGCACGGGCCCCGCCAGATAGCCCACGTAGGTGCCGTCGGGTTCCTGCACGAATCGGTATCCACCGGGCGAGTCGTGGCGGTAGCCACCGGCGCCCGACCCGGGCGCGGTTTCCTGGGCCGTGACCGTCGAGCTCGACGACAGCGCGGCAACCACCACCAGCACGGCACCCAGCACCGCGCACAGGCGCCGAACAAGACGATGAAATGGGTCAAAGGACATGCAGGTCCTAGCGGCCTCGGACCAGGGGCAACGCGGGAAGCTCCCCATATTGATGAAGGGAAAGCGTCCCGCCGTCAAGCGATCGGACGGATCCCCGCTCCGTTGAAGGAGTCGAGAGCCAGCACGGCGGCCCCCTTGGCCGCTCCCTCCGAGCCCAGTTCGGCCAGAACCAAGCGCATCGCGGCCACCGGTCCGGGCATGCCACGTTCGTGCAGGGTGGCCCGTGCGGCGTCGAGCAGCGGCTCGCCCAGCCCGGCGACACCACCGCCAAGGACCACTACCTCGGGATTGAACATGTGCACCACGTTGACGCAGGCCAACCCCAGCCAGTAGCCCGACTCGGCCACAACCTCGAGGGCCAGCGCGTCGCCGTCGTGCGCGGCGGCACTGATGACCCGCGGCGACATGGCGCCGGCTTGCTCCAGGTGGTGACTCAGCCGCGAGGGGCCCGTCACCTGGGCCAACCGCTCCGACGCCCGGCGCGAGATGGCCTGCGCGCTCAGATAGGCCTCGACGTGACCACGATCGCCGCAGGGACACGGCGGTCCCTCGGGATCCAGGATCGTGTGGCCAATTTCGGCCGCGGTGCCGCTGTGACCACGAACCAGGCGGCCGTCGATGAACAAGCCCCCTCCGACCCCCGTACCCAAGCTCAGCATGGCCGCGTGCCCGGCGCCACGCGCGGCCCCCAGTCGAACCTCGCCCAGCAGGGCGGCGTTCACGTCGTTCTCCACGGCCATGTGCTCGAATGCGAGCGCTCGCGCCAGCTCTCCCTGCAGATCGAACCCTTCGAACTTCTTCAGATTGGGCGCCTGTTGCAGCGAACCGTCGTGACGCACGAGAGCCGCAACCGCCAGACCCATGGCCGTGACCCCCGCGCAAATGGGCGAGACATGGTCGACCAACCGAGCCACGAAACTCTCGGGGCCCTCGTCACCTTTGGTCTTCAGACTCGAACGGTGCTCGATCGCGCCGGTGGCGTCCATACGGACGACCTTGGTGTTGGTTCCACCCACATCGACGCCCAGTACCCGTGTCATACCGCTACCTCTCCAGATTGCGCGCGGGGAAAACGCTCGCGCAAGGGCAGTCCCTGGTCCCATAGCGTGGAACCCGGCGGCGCCCACAGATCGTCCACGCCCAGCCGATCGAGAGCCTCGGCCACCAGGAAATTGGAACCGGTCACCAATACCGAGCCGCCATCCACGGCGTAGCGCCGCGCGGCCTCCAGGGCCAATCGAACCGAATCGTAGGCTTCGATCCCACAATCCGAGCCAGCCCGCGACCGCATGCGATCCCGCAACACCGGGGCCGACAACGAGCGGTACCAGCGAGGCGCCGCGCACAAGACCCGAAGCGAGGACGCCATCGCCACGTCGAACACTTCCTCCGCGTCCTTGTCGGCCATCAGTCCCAATACGAGAGTGCGCTGAGTTCGTTGACCTTCACTACTCCACTGATTCAATACCGCGGTCAAAGCCTGCGTGTTGTGGGCGGTGTCCAGCACCAGTCGCGGCGACACTCCGTATGCTTCGTAGCGACACGGCACGCGAAGGTCGGTGGCGCGCGCCGTGGTAGGCCAACCCTCGCGTACCGCCAGGTCCTGGAAACCCGCCATCACCAGCGGAGCCAGTCTGCGCTGAACCTGACCCGATGAATCGTGTCCGATGGCACTCTGGTCGACCGGCGGCAACGTCTCGAGTTCGATCGGTTCGCCGCCGCGCTCCAAGACGCGCGCGTGCGCCAATCGCATGAGGTCGTCGGGCAGCGGCGCCAGATAGAACGGCCGGCCGGCTTGCGCCAGCCCCAGTTTCTCCTCGGCAATCGCGGTCAGGGTGTCGCCCAACAACTCGGTGTGGTCGAGGCCGATGGACGTCAGCATGACCGCCCGCTTGTCCACCGCGTTGGTCGCGTCCAGTCGACCTCCCAATCCCGCCTCCAGAATGGCCACTTCGACGCTTTCATTGGCGAAATGAGCGAGACACAACCCGGTGAGCGATTCGAAGAACGTGGTTTGCAGCTCGTCAATCATGCCGCGGTGGCGTGCGACCAATCGTTGCAGCGCAAGCGACGCAATCGGAACGCCGTCCACGACGATTCGCTCGCTTACCGATAGAAGATGGGGACTGGTGTAGAGGCCCGTTCGCAACCCCGCCGCCTGACACGCGGCGGCCAACGTCGTCGCGGCGGTACCCTTGCCGTTGGTACCCGCCACCACCACGCATTTCATGTGGCGGTCGGGTCGATCCAGTCGCGTCAGCAGTTCCCGAATGCCCGTCAGTCCGGGGCGAATGCCCAGGCGCCGAAGTCGGAACAACCACTCGCTCGCCTCATCGTCCGGAGCGAACGGAGGCCGCAAGCCGTCGATGTCAATGGGATCAGGAGTCTGACGACGATGCGAGTTGCGGTACGTCATCGGTAGGCTCGCCTCGGTACGATTGGGCATCCTTCCACAAGAACAGTAGAAGGTCGCGGATCTCGTTGCGGAGATTCTTCCGCTCGAAGATGCGATCGATCATACCGTGCTCGAGAAGAAACTCACTCATCTGGAATCCGTCGGGCAACTCGGCGTTGATTGTCTGCTTGATCACCCTTGCACCCGCGAAACCGATCAAGGCCTTGGGTTCGGCGAGAATAACATCGCCCAGCATGGCAAAACTGGCCGTGACGCCACCGGTGGTGGGGTGCGTAAGCACCGATATGTAGGGCAGGCCCTCCTCGCTCAGGCGGGCCAACATGGCGCTCGTCTTCGCCATTTGCATGAGGGACAAGATCGACTCCTGCATGCGCGCGCCGCCCGATCGACTGATGATGATCACCGGTACGCGACGGTCGATGCCATCTTTGATGGCGCGCGCGATTTTTTCGCCCACCACCGAACCCATGCTGCCACCCATGAACGAAAAGTCCATGACCGAGAGCGAGATGGGAATTCCGTCGATGGCGCCCGCGCCCGTGATCACCGCGTCTTCGCGGCCGGTCTTGCTACGATTCTCCTTGATGCGGTCCTTGTACTTCTTCGAGTCACGGAAATTGAGAGGATCCATGCTCACCAGACCAGTATGCGTCTCCTCGAAACTCCCGGGGTCGAGCAGCAACTCGATGTACTTCTGACTGGCAATGGGAAAATGGTAGCCGCACTGGTAGCAGACCCACAGGTTCGTCGCGAGCTCCTTGTGGTACACCAGGTCACCGCACTCCGAACACTTGGTCCAGAGATTCTCGGGCAGTTCCTTCTTGGGAACGGCGGCCTCGTCGGCCGAATTCAGGAAGCGGATACCCTTCCGCGCCCGTTTCAACCATGACATGCCAAACTCCAATGCAATGATGAACCCTGCGGATGCTCAAATGGCCTGCGGATGCTCAAAGGGTAAGTTCCGCCCCGGATCCCGACAACGGGTTTCGGTCGATCACGGTCCGGGCAACTCCCGCAGCATGATGATCGCATCTTCGCCGGTATCGGAATAGTAGCCCTTCCGAATGGCCACCCCACGAAAACCATGCTTGTCGTAGAACGCCACCGCCGCCCGATTTCCGGCTCGTACCTCCAGGGTCACCAGGCGAGCGTTGGAGGCAGCGGAGTGCTCAAGCATGGCCGTCAGCAAAGCCTCGGCAATGCCACGGCGCCGGAACCGCTCGTCCACGCCGATACTCACCAGATGCAATTCATCCACCACCGTCCAACCCAGGGCGAAACCAACGGCCCGACTATCCCATAACGCAATTAATGGCAGTCGGTTATCCAAACCCTCCAGCTCCACGGCCAGCGACTCACGGCTCCAGGGGGTGGGAAAGATCGCCACTTCCAGAGACACCACTGCATCGAGATCAGCCGGCGTGGCGTCCCGGATCGAGAGGGCCGCGTCTATTCCCATGGTGTCGGAGGCACGGGGCGGTTGACCTCGTCCCCAAGATCCAGCCCGTGAACCCGCTCCGCCTGGCTCGGACTCAGATACAGCGGCACGAGCAGTCTGGGGTCGGTCAACCGCGTGGGCCATTCTCCTTCGGCCACGCGCCGCGCCAACTGCTCTGAGAGCCGGGCCACCGGACACCTGGGTGCGTCGGCGGCAACAATGGATTCCCAACCCGAGGTGTCGGTGGGCGGCGGCCCACACCAGGCAAACGTGGAGTCCGAGGACGGCGCGAAACCACTCAACTCGCCGGCCTCGATGCGCGCCGGGGCGACGCTCTCGGCTTCCCCGTCGTAGGCGGCCGCGTAGACGAAGCGCCCGCCGGCGGCGAACGCCGCCACCACCGGTCCCGCCGAGGCGGCGCTGGCGATCAGTGGCAGGGTTTCGGCGCAGTGCAATGGAATGCCCGCCGCGAACGCGAGACCCTTCGCAGTCATGATTCCAATACGAAGCCCCGTGAAACTACCGGGGCCCGCGATCACGGCCACACGATCGATGTCGGCGCGCGCGGCGCCCGCCGCCGCCAGCGCCCTATCGACCAAGCCCAACAGGGTCTCGGCGTACCCTTCGCTCGTGTCGTGCTCGATCCAGGCCACGGGCTGGCCATCGCGCACCAGACTCACTGACCCACCGCGACCGACGGTATCGATTCCCAGAATCAGGCTCACGTTGCTACCACACCTTCGGCGAGCCATGCGGCGCGCACGGCCTCATGGTGTTTCCAGCCAACCGGGTTGGCATTCAGCGCCATCAATCGGGATTGTGGTCGCGCCGGCACCATGTCGAAGACGACTTCGAGGTACGGAAGGAGCCGCTCCTGCACCGGCGTGGCCCACTCGATCGTAACGACCGCCCCGTCCGAACGCGCCTCGATCATCGACCCGACCAGATCTTCCACCGCGTCCGATTCGGCCCGGTACAGGTCCACATGTACCAACTCGCGAACCGCACCAGCGACGGCGTAGCGATTCTCCAGCGTGAACGTGGGGCTGACAACCGGGCCTTGGCCGCCAAGAGCCTGGACCAGCCCGCCCACGAACAGCGTCTTGCCCGCTCCCAGATCGCCGCGCAGACAAACCACCGATCCGGGCCGGAGCCACCGGGCCAGACCGCGGGCCAGAGCCTGGGTCCGTGACGGAGAGTCACTCTCCACCCGCACTATCGTGTCATCAGAACTCATGGGCTCGTCATCGAGGAGTAAGGGTCACGCACGGAACCACGAGTTCTTCGAGCGAGATTCCACCGTGTTGGAAGCTGTCTTTGTACTGGCGTTCGTACTCGTGGAAGTTGGTCGGATACACGAAGTAATTGTAGTCCTTGGCGCAGATGTAGTTCTCGATCGGTGAAGCCCGCGGCAGTCCGTACGGCACCGGGTCCTTCATGACGAGAGCCTCCTTGCTATCGACGTTCAGGTTGTCTCCGTACTTGTAGCGAACGTTGGTCGACGCATCGCGATTGGCTTTGACGAGCGAAGCCTTCTTGACCTGGATGGATCCGTGGTCGGTGGTCACCACCACCACGGCGTTCTCTCGTGTCGCCAGGTCTCTCAGTATCTCGAGCAACGTCGAATGCTGGAACCAACTCTGCATGACGCTGCGAAACGCCGTCTCGTCGGGAGCCAGCTCCTGCAACAGCTCGTTGTGACTGCGGCCGTGGGCCAGAATGTCGAGAAAATTCACCACGCCCGCCACGAGGTCAACGTCACCCAGACTGGGCAACTGCTTACGCATGTTCTCCATGTCCGAGATATTGAACGTCTTGAAGTACTTCAGCTTCTTCTTGCCCAGGCCCGCGGCCTTGAGCTGCTGATGCAGCAGGTCTTTCTCGTGGGCATTCTTGCTGCGTTCCTCGCGCGCCGAGCCTCGCCACCACTGTGGATATTTCTTGGCGATGTCGCGCGGTAAAAGACCCGAAAAGATGGCGTTGCGCGAGAATGGCGTGGCCGACGGAAGAATGCTGAGATACAGATTCTCTTCCACCGTGTACAGGGATTCGATCGACGGTACCAGCATTCGCCACTGATCCAGCCGCATGCAATCGATGAGAAAGAAGAACACCTTCTTCCCCTGCTCCAGGTGCGGCAGAACGTGGCGGGCCATGACGTCCTGACTCAGGACGGGCGGATCGTCACCGGCGATCCAGCCGACGTAGTTGCGTTCGACGAAGCGGGAGAACTCGCTGTTGGCGTCTCGCACCTGGTCGGCGTGCGCTTCGGTCAGGCCCGGATCCTCAAGACGATTGAGTTCCAGCTCCCACGAAACCATGCGGTCGTAGATGTCGATCCAGTCCTGCCAGTGGTTCGCCTCCATGCGTCGACGAGCCAGATCACTGAAGCTCTGGAGGTAATCCTGGGTAACCTGTTTTTGCAGAATTCGCCCCTCGTCGAGGGCTTTCTTCAGAGCCATCAGGATCTGCGTGGGGTTGACCGGCTTCACCAGATAGTCGGTGATGCGACGACCCAGGGCCTTGTCCATGACCTCTTCTTCTTCGTTCTTGGTGATCATGATCACCGGAACGAAGGAGTCGGTCTCCCGGATACCCTCGAGGGTCTCCAGGCCGCCGCGACCCGGCATGCTTTCGTCGAGCAGGATGGCGTCGAATCGGCGGTTCTGGATGCTGGTCAGCGCGTCATCGCCGTTGCTGACGCCAACCACTTCGTAGCCCTTTTTTTCCAGGAAAAGAACGTGGCTGCGCAGTTCTTCGATTTGATCGTCGGCCCAGAGAATGGCCCGTGTGGTCATATGAGGTGGACTCCCAAAGTGTCGGGAAGCGTCGATCGGGGTCCCACCAATATACGACAGAACGTCTCGCGTGAGGAGATCAGCGCGTAGGTAGCAGAACGCGCATGCAGGTGCCCTCGCCCGGCACGCTGCGCGACACCTGGATGTGGCCCTCGTGGTACTCCACGATGATACGGTGGACCAGGACCAGGCCCATGCCCCAACCCCGCGGCTTGGTCGTGAAACCGGGCTCGAAAACACGCTTGGCCACGGTACTGGTCATGCCCTTTCCGTTGTCGTCCACCAGCAGCTCGATCCAGTCGTCGCTGGAGCGACGGCAGGACACCGTCACCACGCCATCTTCCTTGTCGATCGCATCCAGCGCATTTTTCACCAGGTTTTCCAGCGCCCAGTCCAGCAGTTCAAGGTTGATGGGCGCCAGGGGCACCTCTTCGATCTGCTCGACGATCTGCACGCGCTTGCCCAGATGGGGCAGACGACGTTGGAAGTAACGGCACACCTGGGTCACGAGTCCATCGACCCGTTCGAGACGTCGCTTGGGGCGGCTGCCAATCTGGCTGAAACGCGCCGACACCTTCGACAATCGATCGACGTCGCTCTGCAGTTCGCGCACCAGTTCCGATGGCGTCATCGCGACCTCGTCGAGCTCTTCTTCACGCAGCAACGCCAACCAGCCGTTGGCACTGGTAAGCGGCGTACCCATCTGGTGCGCGGTTTCCTTGGCCATGCCCACCCAGATGCTGCGCTGTTCACTTCGCTTCATGTTGCGAAACGCCAGCAGCGCCACCCCCATGAAGGCCACGATCAACATCATGCCCAGCCACGGCATCCACAACAGCTGACGCGACAGCGCGCTCTCGCCGAAATGCAGTTGGCCCAACGCGACGCCGCCGCCCGGCGCCGTAACCGGAATCGGTGCACGCCGACGATCGTAGGCCACCGTCAATTCGCGCACACGCGCGATGTCGGGATCTTCCGTTTCGCCTTGCACGTGTGAGAAGCTCTCGGGCAACGGCACACCAACCTGATCGACGTTCCAGATCACGGGGCGCCCCTGGCGGTCGGTCACGACGAAGGGGAAAGCCACGTTGTGGATGGCCTCGGACAGCGGCGCGAGTTTCAACGAGTCGGGCGTAGCCGAGAAAATGGTCTCGGCCACGATACTGGCCAGCAGCCCCGTGGTCAGTTGAGCCTGCTCATCGACCTGCCGCGAGATACGCACCGTGAAAAACGCCACGATGGTTGCGATGATCACGAGGCCCGACAGGAGGTAGGCCCGCAGCAACGCGCGAAAAGTTGGGCCCCGGAGTTCGGAAAGCCGCGCCATATGCCTAGCCGATCTGGCGACGTCCGCCCATGTACGGCACCAAGGGTTCGGGGATTCGAACTGACCCATCATCTTGCTGATGATGCTCGAGAATCGAAATGACCATGCGAGGCAACGCCAACCCACTGCCGTTGAGCGTGTGCAACGGCTGCGGCTTGGCCTTGGGCTGGGACCTGAATCGGATATTGGCGCGTCGCGCCTGGAAGTCTCGGAAGTTGCTGCAGCTGCTTACCTCGAGCCACTGGCCCACTCCCGGGCTGTAGACTTCCAGGTCGAAACACTTGGCCGCGGCGAAACTCAGGTCGCCGCTGGCCAACTTCACGACGCGATACGGCAACTCCAGGCGCTCGAGCAGGGTCGTGGCGTTTCCCACCAATTCCTCCAACTCGCGCTCGCTGTCTTCGGGCCGCGTGAACCGAACCATCTCCACCTTGTGGAACTGGTGAACGCGGAGGATGCCGCGGGTATCCTTGCCCGCGCTGCCCGCTTCCCGCCGAAAACAGGGGCTGAACGCCACGAAACGAGCCGGAAGATCGCTGGCCTCGACGATGGTGTCGGCCCAGAAGTTGGTGACCGAGACCTCCGCCGTGGGAATGAGCCAGAGATCGTCTTCGACCATGTGGTACATGTCGTCGGCCAACTTTGGCAACTGACCGGTGCCGTGCAGGGCGTGCGCGCGTACCAGATAGGGCGCATTCATCTCCACGTAGCCGTGCTCGGTGGTGTGCACGTCCAGAAACCAGTTGATGAGTGCGCGCTCCAACCGCGCGATTTCGCCGGTCAACAAGGCGAAACCACTGCCACTCATGGCCGACGCGCGCTCGGGGTGCATCTGACCCAGCTTCTCGCCCAGATCCCAATGAGGCAAGCAACCGTCGGGCGACCGCGGCGTGCCCCATTCGCGCATGGTTTCGTTGGCTTCCTCGCCGCCGCGGGGCACGTCGTCGTCGGGCAGGTTGGGAAATCGCGCTTCGACCTCGGCCAGGGCGGTCTCGGCGTCGGCCAGCAGCTTGTCGCCCTGCTTGATGCGCGAGCTCACGTCTTTCATGCTGGCGATCGCCTCGGTCGCGTCCTCACCCGCCTGCTTGCGCCGCCCGATTTCTTCGCTGGCCGTGTTGCGCTGCGCCTTCAGTTGCTCGAACTCGATCAGCAACGCCCGCCGCTTCTCGTCGAGCGCCAGCCATCCGTCCAGATCGGCCGATTCTCTTTTGGCCTCAACGGCCTGACGCACACGATCAGGGTTCTCGCGTACGAATTTTCGATCGAGCATGGCAGTCTCTTCCGGAGTCGAAGTCCAGGGTTGCGAGCCGGGGTTGCAGCCGCCCAGGCAGTGGCGTATACGAAGGAAGCTCAAACCTAAGCGAGTACGAAGGCCAGGAGCAAGGGTCAAGCCGGGAGACACCGATGAATGCGAACGCCATCCGAGAACAAGACCCGCGCCGGCGGTTGATTCTGGCGCTGGACGTGGGCAACGAGACCGAAGCCATCCAGTTGGCCGACCGGCTTCGCCCCGAATTGGCCTACGTGAAAGTAGGGCTCGAACTGTTCGCGGCCTGCGGCCCGAACGTGGTTTCGAAGCTGGTCAGCCTGGGGCTTCGCGTGTTTCTGGACCTGAAGCTCCACGACCTCCCCACCCCGATGGCCGGCGCCATTCGTAGCCTGGTTCCGCTGGGTGTGCGCATGACTACCGTTCACGCGACCGCGGCCAGCGGCGTCGAGGCGGCCGCGACCGCCGCGGCGAACGACCAGGTCGCCGTGCTCGCGGTGACCGTACTTACCAGTCATGGGCCAGGAGAGCTGGAGGACTGGGTGGGCAGCAACCTCTCCACCGAGGCACTCGTACTCAGGCTAGGCCAGAAAGCGATAGAAGCCGGTGCCACCGGCCTGGTGGCCAGCCCACGTGAAGTGGCCGCGTTGCGCCGGAACCTGGGCCCCGAGCCTCTGCTGGTCATTCCCGGTATTCGGCCGGCCTGGGCCTCCGCCGACGACCAAAGCCGCACGGCCAGCCCGGCCCAGGCGCTGCGCGACGGCGCCGATTTCCTCGTGGTTGGGCGGCCCATCACCCGGGCTTCGGACCCACGGGAAGCGCTGGGGCGGCTGCTGGACGAGATGGCGCAGGCCCTGTAGCCTGGGCTTTCGGCTTGCACCGAGAGGAACCATTCGTGAACGAGATCAGTACAGGCGTGACCCAGCATCTTCACCCCGAGGAAGTCGCGGATCGACTGCGGGAAATGGACGCGCTGCTCCAGGGACACTTCCAACTCAGCAGCGGTCTGCATAGCGATCGGTATTTCCAATGCGCACGAGCGCTGCAATACCCCGGGTTGGCCAAAGAACTGGGTCGGCTGCTCGCCGAGCAGTTCGACGAACTCGAGATCGACCTGGTCGTTTCGCCCGCCGTCGGCGGCGTCATCATTGGACACGAGGTGGCGCGAGCGCTGGGGCGACGGCACGTGTTTGCCGAACGCGCGGAATCGGGTTTCCGGCTGCGCCGCGGCTTCGAGATTCGCAAGGCCGAAACGGCGTTGCTGGTGGACGACGTGCTCACGCGTGGCACCTCCACCAAAGAGCTCATGCAGTTGGTCTCGGAACACGAGGCACGACCGTCCGGGCTGGGAGTCATCGTGGACCGGCGCGAGCCCGATGTAGAACTGGACGTCCCGGTCGCATCGCTGATCCGCGTGGAAGTGAAGACCTACCGACCCGAGGAATGCCCGCTGTGCAAGGAAGGAATGGTCCTGGATTCCCCCGGCAGCCGACATGCCCGTTGAAGAAGGCTCACGCCGCTCGCTCCAGTTCTTGATTCTGGCTGGTCTGGTGCTCGCACTGAGTGTGATCTGGAGCGAACGTACACCTCCGCCGCCCAACTCCGACCGCTACGACTACGCCGGCCGCGCCTATCTTGCAACGCAGGGGCAGGGTCTGAACGCGCTCACCGTGTATCCGCTGCGCATGGCTCTCCCCCAATCGGGCTCGTGGCCGCCTTCCAACCTGACTCGACCGCCGTTGTGGCCGGCACTGCTCGTGCCCGGTCTTCGCGCCGGCCTATCCGATAGCGCCGGAGTCATTCTGGCCGGCGCCAGTGGTCTGGCCCTACTACTACTGACCGCATATGTGGGTCATCGCACCTTCGGTGGAGCCGTGGGCGGAATCGCGGCTCTGGTCTTTGCCTCGAGCTTCGCCACCGTGCGTGGGGTGTGGGGCGGTGGCCCCGAGCTCGCGCTGGCGTTGCTGACATTCCTTCTGTGGACCTGGAGTCCGGCCATGCACGGGCGCGCGGGATACATCGCCTGCGGCAGTCTCTACGGCTTGCTGCCCTTGCTCCATCCGTGGGGGTTCGTTCTGGCGGGCCTCGCTTTGTTCGCGCGCGGTCACCGCTACAGCGACACCGGACGACTCTACGTGTTGGGAGCGGCCTTGATCGTGGCGCTACCGTGGTATCTGTACTGGTCCAGTGTCAGTGGCCAACCGCTGGGCTTCCTGCAGAGCCAGGCGGAACTGGCGCGTGCCGTTCATGACCCCGGCGGCATGGGTCCCTACCGAACGCTCGAACCCATCAGTACCGCCAGCGTATTGAAGTCCGACTTCCCGTTGGTATTGCGCTCAATGCTTGGCCGACTCTGGCACCAGGGAATGCACCTGGACGGATGGATGGCGTGGCCGTGGGTGATCCTGGCCCTGGTGGGTGCGCGCACCGACCTGCACCTGGCCGCGCGCGACTTTGTCTTGCTGTCGATCGGGTTCGTGCTGGTCTCGGTGTGGAACGACACCTCGAGACTCGCACTGCCATTGCTACCCATTCTTTGCGTATGGGCCGGAGTTGGCCTGGACGACCTGGGGCGCCGCTGGCCTCGCCTGCCGCTACTGCCGCTGGCCCTCGTACTGGCGGCGACACCGTGGCTCGTGCCCATGGGCGCCAGCGCCAGTCCGTTGCGTCAGGCGAAATCGTTGCTCGCCCTCCGGGCCAATCCACCGACGGCGGTGGTCGAGGCCGTGCGCACGGCCGGCGTCCTGGGCACACCCATATTTACCGACAGCGCCGTGCTGGCGTGGCGAGCCAAGCGGCCCGCGATGTTCCTGCCCGACCAGCCCGCCACCCTGGCCCGCCTGCGCCAGATGCCCACCCTGCGCGCAAGTTCGGTGGTAGCCACCATGACCGACTTCGATCAACGATGGATGGGCGCGCATGAGGCACAGTGGCGCGAACTCTGGGAACAATCCCAGCCCGCCATCCTGGAACAGGATGGGTACCGGGTGTACGCGTTGAACACTGCCACGACAGATTCCGGCCGGGCCGATGCAGCGGAGCAAACGGCGCCCTCGACCAAACGGTTGAGCGCCGATTTCGTCCCGCAGGGACTCGAAGAACTACCCGCGCGGGTGTGCTCGCGCGAGGGCCTGAAAATGCGTGGCCCCGCGCGGCAGGCGCTGCTGGATCTCATAGATGCCGGTCGCACCGAGGGCGTTCACCTGGTGGTCGTGAGCGCATACCGGTCGTACGAATACCAGCAGCGGCTGTTTGACCGTGCGGTGGACAAGCATGGTCCCGACCAACAGTGGGTGGCCATGCCCGGAACCAGCGAACATCAACTGGGCACTACCGCGGACCTGGCCGACGCCGCGATGGAACACGTTCTGGAACAGAGTTTCGGCGAGACTCCCGAAGGACAGTGGTTGAAACAGAACGTCACGCGTTTCGGATTCCGAATCTCATTTACGCCCGAGACCGAGGCCGCAACCGGCATTCGCCCCGAGCCATGGCACGTGCGCTACATGGAACCTGCAACTGAGACCGCGCCGGAAGAAGAGGCTCCGTGAAAGTTGCCGACGCGCTCGACTTGCTGCGTATTCCCGCTGCCTTCACTGCGTTGAGCGACGTGGTACTGGGGGCAGCCCTGGTGAGCCTGGGACACGGTATACCGTCGACCCAATCGATGATCGGGGCCGCCGTGGCCAGCGTGGGGCTCTACGCCGGCGGTATGGCCCTCAACGACCTGGCCGATCGTCATACCGATCAACGCGAGCGACCCGAACGGCCGATTCCCTCCGGGCGCGTGACCGTAGCCCAAGCCGCCGTGATCACGGCCGTGCTGTTCATCGCCGCCGCGGTCTCCACGCTGATCGTTTCGCCCTCGGCCGCGCCCTGGGCGCTGGCCTTGCTGGCCGCCGTGGCGTTGTACGACCTCGGCCTGGCCGGGCGGGCGTGGATCGGTCCCTTGGGCATGGCCCTGTGCCGCGCGCTCAACGTCGCCCTGGCCGTGGCGATCATGCACAAGTCGATCGGTCCGATGTCGCCGGCGGTTGCTTGGGTCATGGCCACCCACTTCGTCTACGTGTTTGGCCTGACCCACTTGAGCCTGGGCGAGTCGGGCCAGGAACTCAGCCCCGCTTGCGCTCGCAGGACGATGGCCGTGACCTGGACAACTACTGGTCTTGCCGTTGCCGCGGGCGTGGGACTCGGCGTTGGGTTCGGACCCAACGATGCATTGACCTGGATAGCCGCCGCGGCCGCCGCGACTGCTTTCGCCTGGCGCGGACCACGCGCATTGGCCCGCGCATGGCGCGAGCCCGTGGCGCGTCGCATCGGTCCCGCGGTCGGTGCCCTGGTGGGCGGAATTCTCTGGCTGGGCGCCTTCGAGGCCGCGGCCGTGGCTGGTCCGTGGTGGATTCTTCCCTTCCTGGGCCTGGCGTTGGGCCACGAACTCACTCGACGCAGTTTTCGCGTAACCTGATGACCATGGAATCGCCTCGAGACGCCCGTATCATCTTCGTGCCCGGCCTCAGTCACCGGCTGCTCTTCGGCGGAGGCATGCCCCGCCTGGAGGCGGCCGCGCGCCGGTATCGGTGCAGCACCCTGAAACCATCATTTCCGGCCTTGCCATCGGTGGTGTCGGCATCGGCGCGCAGTGGTTCGTCCCCGGTTGAACACGGTGTCGTGTTTTCCACCGACCGCGCGCATGACGACCGGGGGTGGATCGAGCACCTGGGAGCTACCTGCGCGACGTTCGAGTCCATCCACGCGATGTTGCTGGAACATGGACTCGGTTCCGCGGAAGCAAACGACGCGGCCCGCGAACTCGATAACCGCTGCGAAGCCTGGTTCCAAGGCGACCCGCGGCAACAGATGGTGTTGATTTGCGGCGGGCCCGGATATCACGCGACCCAACGCCAGATCGACGCCAACGTCACGGCCGGCCTGGAACTCGAACATCAGGTCGCTCGCGTTCGGGCGCCGCTTCAGAGCAGTTCTCTACGACGATCCTTGCTGATGACCGCTGGTATCGAACGCATTCTGTCGCAACGGGCGTGCGAACTCTGGGGCACAAGCGCGGACGGAGACTGGCTCGTGCTGGCTGAACCCCACGCGAGCTTCGGGGCTCATGCCGCCAGTTGCGGTCACCCCGACGTACCCTCGGTCGATCGCCCCGTTCTCATTGGTTGGGGCGCGCCCGAACGAGGTTGGCCCGCCGACGTGCACGACTACCGCATCGCGCCCACCGTGGCGAGCTGGTTGGGGAGAAGTACCGACGCGTATCAGGATCGTCCCCTGCCCTGGTGAACGGGCGAGAACCTGAACACGCCGAGTGATCCCGCGGGAGAATCCAAAAAAGAAAACGCCCCTTCAAAAGAAGGAGCGTTTTCTTCACCGGAAGGTTGGGTCGTTGTCAGGAACCGACTACCAGTGCCTGCTACCAGCACCAGAATGTGAAAAGCGAGCCCAAGAGAACGACCGGAATCAAGAAGAACACCAGAGCCAGGGGTAGCAACGCCGCAAGCAACGGAGCTACCACGATGAGAAAAACAACAAGAAGCAATGCCCCGACCACCACTTGGGTGATCGCAAGACCCAGCTTGAATGGCAACACGATGAGTCCAAGGACCAATTTGAGTCCGGCAAGGGATACGGCAAACAGAGCCATCAATATCCCTAGTGCCAAAAGCGCGCCGAACAATTCCATCGTGCCACCACCTTCTTCATCAATTCCCGTAAAGATAGTACGCGAAACAGCCTAAATGTGTTGCAGGAATGCCCGCGATGCAATCCGGGCAGCCGAGGGCAATCACAAATCGTTTTTTATCAACGTGTTAGCCGACAACCCAGTTGGTGAGCGCGCTCATCTGCTGAGCGAAATCAGCGGGGGGCCCCTCGTAGGGGCTCTTGAAGAACGCGGCGAGCGGAGCTACGGCCCCCACCATTTTCCGCCGGTGGGCAAGGTGCAGCAGGCGAACCAGGTCGAGCACCAGCGGGGCGGCCAGCGCGGAGTCGCACCCCTGCCAGGTGAACTGCAGCGTCATCCGGGTGCCCAGGAAACCTTCGAAGTGCACCAGGTTCCAGGCGGTCTTCCAGTCATCCAAGCTGGGAACGTAGTCAATGCGAACGCCCGAGTGCAGGTCGTAGTCGAACACGCCCCGAAGCAGGTCGGCCTTGCCGGCGATCTTGGCGTCGCGATTCGACGGCTGATCGAGCACGCGACCATCGCGGTTGCCCAACATGTTGTAGCTCTGCCAACTGAGTACTCGCAGATCACGCTGCAAGAACATGGGTGCCAACACGCTCTTGAGCAACGTCTCGCCGGTCTTGCCGTCCTTGCCGGCGTACGGAAGCGCACGATCGATCGCCGCGTTGCGCAAGGCGGGCAGGTCCATGGCGGCACTCGGCGTGAAATTCACGAAGGGGCAACCGGCCTGGATTGCCGCCGCTGCGAACAACACGCCCGGTGGTAGTTCATCGCCTGCGCTCACCAGGAGTTGCTGCAGATCGGTTTCTTCGTACCAACGTTGGTCTACCGGCGGTTCCGTGGAACCCAGGTGCAGGGCTACGACCGTGCGAAGTTCATGACGAGCTCGAAAGTCTTCGATGTCACCCCTCATGCGCTCGACTTCGGCGCGAGCGTCAGCCGAGGCCACGGGGGCCCCCTCCAGCGCGTCGCGCCAAGGACCGAGTCCCGCCGCGCACCCCGGACGAACGTCGGTGTCCATCGCTTGGAGGTCGTCGGCCACGGTCGCCACCAACGATGGCGACAGCCCGGTACCACCCTGGGCGAGTGCGTTGGCCTCGTCGAGCGCGCCGCCGGGTCGAATCTCGTGGCCGCCAAACACCAGATTCGGCAAGTCGACCAGATCGACCTGGGCGAGCCCACCCACGTTGGTGACCATGCCGCCCAGCTTGTCTTCGAACCCTTCGCGGCCGGCGAGTCGAGCTCCGACCATCGCATGCAATGCAACGGAGCCCCGGGCACCGAATATCCAGACGCCAACAGATTCCGAAGCAGCCAGATCGGCCATTGGTTTCTCTCGCCGAAGCAGTGTTTGAGGAGTCGCCCATTCAAGCCCAGGAACCTCCAACGAAGAGCAGGATCCACGCCGGAAGCAGGCAGGCTATACTGACGGAACCTCATTCGGGATGGAACCCTTGTCCAAGATCCTGATCATCGATTCCCAGCCCACGGTACGCCTGGCTTTGCGCCGCTTCCTGGAGTCGGAGCAGCACGAATGCGTCGCCGCCGCGACCCTGGAGGAAGGGCTCCAGTTGGGCGAGTCGTGGGATCTGGCGATCATTGACGAGTCGACGCTGGGCCCCACACCGTTCGAGACGGCGCTGCTGGCCGCCGGCCGTGACCGCACCCTCGTAACCGGGCCGGCGCCCAAGGCCGCGGATTTCGAATCCAGCGCCGGGTACCTGAGCAAGCCGCTCGACTATACCCAGATGGGCAAGAAGGTGCGTGAAGTCCTGAGCCTTCGTGCCGCGGCGCCCGGACCCGAACCAGGATCCCGCGAACCGGTCACCCTGCCTCTTTCCTCGGGGTCGGTCCCGGCCGGGACCATGCTGTCGGCGAGCGCCGCCATGGCCGAAACGAAGAGGCAGATCGAGCGCCTGGCGCCGCACGAGATTCCGGTGCTCATCACGGGCGAGAGCGGCACGGGCAAGGAGCTGGTGGCGCAGGCGCTCCACGAGCAGAGCCCGCGGGCCAGCCAACCGTTCGTGGCCATCCACTGCGGCGCCATCCCACCCGACCTGTTGGAAAGCGAACTGTTCGGCCACGAGAAAGGCAGCTTCACTGACGCCCATCGCAGCAAACCGGGAAAGTTCGAGCTGGCGGGCAAAGGCACGATCCTGCTCGACGAGATCGGTGAGATGCCGCTGGAACTGCAGGCCAAGCTGCTGCGGGTGCTGCAGGAGCGCGAAATGGAGCGCGTGGGTGGCGTGCGATCCATTCCGGTACACGCTCGCGTACTGGCGGCAACCAACCGCGATCTCCGCGAACAGGTCGCACAAGGACGGTTTCGCGAAGACCTCCGTCACCGCATCGACGTGGCCAGAGTGCACCTGCCGCCACTGCGCGATCGCGAAGACGACGTGGAGCTGTTGGCCGCCGCGCTGGCCTCGCGCTACGCGCGCGAATACAGCCGAACCATCCGGGGGTTCTCCGACCACGCCCGCCGACAGCTGAACGCCCATGCGTGGCCGGGGAACGTGCGCGAACTCGAAAACGTGCTTCGCCGGGCCATTGTTCTGAGCGACAGCGATGTACTGCGAGAGCTACCGATCGATACCGCGGTCGAGCCTTCCAGCGCCGTACTCGAAGACCACCTGGATGCCTTCGTGGCTCAGGCCATCGGTCGGGGTGAGAGCGCCGAGATGGTTCGCCGCAACCTCCTCGAACTGCTCGATGGCGTCTTGAACCGCCACCCACCGGACTAGGTAATATCAAGGTGGCCCGGGCCACGACCGGCCCGGCACCGGAACCACCCACCCCGACCGGTCCGCCCGGGGACTGCGGGAAAAGAAAAATCAGCGGTCAGCCAACCTCTCTACTGGCCAGAACCCTGGCACCCAGACCCACCCGGGGGCGAGAGAGAAGATTGCGTCCTTCAGCAAGTTACCGCTCCGGCGAATTGAATCTAGGCACGTTGATTTTCGCTTTTTATACGCTTTTCTGTCGCCTTCGAAAAGAGACGAAGAAACCTAGAAATCGAGGCCGAAGATTTCCCCTTGGATTCCCCGGGCTCGATCGCCTATGCTTCCTCTCGTCGGCGGGCTGCTTCCCGTGGCCACTCGGTTCGGCTAACCACGTTCAAGAAATCCGGGACAGCCTTTGAGGCGGCTCGCCACACTCTTTTCGAAAGGCCCCGAGAGCAACTGCTTCGGGGCCTTTTGCTTTGTCCCCGGAAGCCGTTACAGGACAACTTTCTAGCAGCATCGCCGAAAATCTGGCGGCGAACTTCCGTGCACCTTGCGTAGCGTTGAACTTCGTTCGCCGGCGGCTGCGTCGCACGAAAAAGAGGGACCCCGTGGGGCCCCTCTTCTCGCTCATCCTTCGATCAATCCGTTTCGATCAGCTGGCTGGCTTCTCGAAAAGCGACGCGTCCACGCGCGGGTTCAATTCGATCTTCGTGGTCTCTACCGTGAAGATCTTTTCACCTGCGTGAACAACTTCGGTCGCGTGCGGAATATTCACTCCGCCAATCTTCTTCACGTTGGAAAAGAAGAATTCCTGCAAACCGGGGGTCTGATTCATGGGGTGTTTGCCCATTGCCTCGGCCTTCACGAGCACGTTGCTCGCGCTGTCGAAGAACATCTTGTACCACTTCTCTTCTGACAGCCACACGAGCACTACCTTCGTCTCCACGTCGTTGACGGTTTCGTTGGCCAGTGCCTGAACCTGGAAGTTGTCGAAGTTGCCCAGCACGTAGATGGGATCTTCCATGATCTGCAGACGCTGATCCTGGGCATCGTCGCCGGTAATATCCTGGATTCCCTGCGGCGACTTGTTCCACACCGCATCCTTACCCACGACCTGCAGCATCTCGCCGAACGGAAGCATCAGCGCGGTGTGCATCTGGTCGGGATACAGAATCGTGGTGTTCGAGGTAGCGGCCAGTTCCATTCCACCCATGGTGATGCCGATCGAGTCACTGCGCTTCATGCTGGTGACACCGGACACCGCGTTACCGCCGTGGGCCTGACGTGCCGCCGCCAACGCGGCGCGGCCAAGTTCGATCGTCTCGGCCGTGGGCGCGGGGAATTGCTCGCCCTCGGGTTCGGGAATGCTGATGTCCAGCTCTTCCACGGGCCCGTAGGTGGACAGATCGCCATCCCACTCGTCGGTCTTGCCAACGGCCACGACCGCGAACTGATCGGGATCAAGGCGACGCTTCGCAACGTCCTGCACCTGCTGGGCAGATACGTTCTTTACCTTCTTCGGGTAGGTCTCGAGGTAGTCCTCGGGGTAACCCAGGTATTCGAAGTACGCCTTGCGCGAGACGATCTGCTCCTTGGACGCAAAGTTGAACACGTGACTGTTCAGAATTGCTTCCTTGGCGTCAGCCAGCTCACCCGGCGTGACTTCACCCTCGCGCATCTTGTCGATCTCGCCCAGAACGGCTCCCAGCGCCTGATCAACGGTCTCGTTCTTGGTACCCACGTAGGCCTGGAACGTGCCCACGCGCGACCAGCTGGCGCCGTCGGTGCTGCCCACATTGTAGGCAAGGCCCAGGTTGCTGCGAACCTCGTTGAACAGGCGATCGCCGAAGCCGCCACCCAGAATGCGGTTCATCACACTCATTGCGTAGTAGTCGGGATCGTTCCGCTTCATTCCAGTGTGACCCACGGCGACGCGTGACTGCGTCACGTCGTCCTTGTTGGCGACCATGACGCGACGGGTACCCGGCGTGGGCTTGTCGGGCAACGCGGGAATCTCGTTCTCCACCCGCGGCCAATCGCCGAACAGACGGTTCACCGTGGACAGAGCTTCCTTGGTGGAGATGTCGCCCGTGACGATCATGATCATGTTGTTCGGGTGGTAGAAATACTCGTAGAACTGCACCAGGTCATCACGACTGATGCTGTCGAGCGTCTCATACTCGGCGTGACGCGCGTAGGGGTGATCCTCGCCCCACACGGCCTTGTCGAGCTCGCGGGCCACGATTCCGAACAGCTCGTCGTTGCGACGCGCAATGCCGGCACGCTGCCCGGTCAGCGCCACATCGATCTTGTCTTCTTCGAAGGCCGGGTTGCGAATCACGTCGGCCACCAGCTCCATGCCTCGCGCGGCATCCTTGCTCAGGAAGCTGAAGCTCAGCTGACCCGAGGTCTCACCGATGCTGCTCTCGATCTGTCCACCCATGGCCTCGAGCATGGTGTCCAGATCATCGGCCACAATGCTGGTGGTACCACCCGAGCGCAGCACGTCACCGGTCACCGAGGCCAGGCCAACCTTCGAGCCCGGCTCGTAGGCCGAGCCCGTACGGACGATGAACTCGCCCTCCACCAGCGGCCACTCGTGGTCTTCCATGATGAACAGGACCATGCCGTTCTCGAGCACATGGCGCTCGTAGTCAGGCAGGTTGATGTCGCGAAGTTCAGGATACTTGAATTTTTCCCAGGGCTTGGTCGCCGCCCAGGCCGCCGGCGACGCGGCGGAAAGAAGAATCACGGTCGCGAGCGCGCAAATAAGTCCGCTCGCGAGTTTCGTTCGCAGCGAATCAGCTCGCATCGTCACTCTCCTCTTCCTCGGTGATGATCATACCCACGGTGCGGTTGCTGGCCGTGAAGGCTTCCTGGGACACCCGCTGGATGTCGGCGGCGGTTACCGCGTCGAGCTCGAGGCCGTAAGCGAACGCCTTGCGCCAATCGCCCTGGATGATCTCGGCATTCAGCAAAGAACTCGCGATTCCCTGGTTCGAACGCATCTGTCGCACCCAGTCGGCCTTCATGCGAGTGACCACGCCCTCCAACTCCTCGGCCGACACGGGCTCGGTCTTCAACCGGTCGAGCTCTTCGAGTATGGCCACTTCACAGTCGGCGGCGGTAACACCCTTCGAGGGCACCGCGAAGGTCAGGAACAAGCCCGGGTAGAGCTCGCCGGGAATCTGGGTGATGGCACCAACGGCCACCGCCTTCTTCTCGTCCTTCACCAGGCGCTCGTGCAGGCGGCTGCTGCGTCCGTTGGCCACCAACGACGTGATGACATCGTAGACTGGCGCATCGGGATGGCTACGCGCGGGCTTGTGGAAGCCCATGGCCAGAATGGGCTGACCGGGGTCGACCATGGCCAGGCGACGCTCGCCGCGCTGCGGCGGCTCCACCGTACGCACGGGATCGGGAACCGGACCCGGCGCCCAGTCGGCGAAATACTTTTCGGCCAGCTTCTTGATTTCGTCGGGGTAGACATCGCCGGCCAGGCAGATGACCACGTTGCCCGGCACGTAGTGCTCGGCGTAGAGATCCATGCAGTCTTCGCGCGTGAAGCTCTTCAGATCGGAAATGTGACCCACCAGGGGCTGACCGTAGGGGTGACCCAGGTAGCTCATGGCCAGGAACTCTTCGATCATGCGGCCCGTGGGGCTGCTCTCGGTGCGCATCCTTCGCTCTTCCATGACCACGTCGCGTTCCTTGTAGAACTCACGCATGACCGGGCGTTCGAACCGCTCGCTCTCGAGGTAGGCCCACAACTCCAGCTTGTTGCTGGGCATGTTGTAGAAATAGCCCGTCACGTCGTACGACGTGAACGCGTTCAGGCCGGTTCCGCCGGCCTTCTCGACGATCGTGCCGAACTCGTTGGTCTCAACGAACTCGCCCGCGGCCTCTTCTTGCGCCTTGAACTCCTCCCACAAGCCATCCAGCTTGGCCTCATCGGCGCCGGCGACCTTGGCATCCCACCAGATCTTGTAGGCAGCGTTCTCGGCTTCGAGAGCTTTGGTTTCCTTCTTGAAATCTTTGGTTCCGATCTTGTCGGTACCCTTGAAAGCCATGTGCTCAAACATGTGAGCCAGACCGGTAATGCCGGGAACCTCGTTTACGCCGCCGGCGCGAACCATGGCAAAATAGGTGAAAATCGGGGCATCGTGGCGCTCGACGACCATGAACCGAAGTCCGTTGTCGAGCGTGAACGACGTAACACTCTTCTCCAGCTGCATGACATCCTGGGCGGCCACCGGAGTGGTGAACGCGAGGACCAACGAAAGCAGAGAGAGACTGGCCAGCACTTTACTGTGCATGGCACCTCCTCGGTATTCTAGCGGGTTTGATTGGGTTGACCGCTGCGCCAAGCGGCAGTTGACGGTACCAGGCACAATAGGCTTGGTCAAAACAACTCGCATCACGACGACGGTTTTCCTTGGGAAACGTAGTGGCTGTCGGGGTCGAAGAAACGGTAACGAAACTCTGTCGCTTGTCGAATCCCGATGCGGCTCGAGCGTTCGACGCACGCGGCTGGGTCTCCGGGCCAAAGGCCCATCGGACCGGTCACCAGATCCAAGCCATTGGACCTCAGGTCCACCCCGAGGGCCGAAGATAGCTTGCCTGGACCATTGGTGAGCTCGGGACCTTCGCGAGGCCGACGCTGGCGCATGATCGAAAGTCCCTCGATTGGCTCCGCCGCCCGGAGCAGAACCGCCCCGGCTTCGCCTCGCCGCTCGCATACGACGTTCATGCAATAGTGCACGCCGTAGATTAAGTACACGTACAAGCGCCCGGGAGTTTCAAACATTTCACTGTTTCGTGGCGTGGGGCCCCGATGGGCGTGGCTGGCCGCGTCGGCGCCGACCCCAAGGTAGGCTTCCACCTCCACGATCCGTGCTCTGATCCTGCTCTTACCCTGCTTTTTGACCAGAATCTGGCCAACGAGATCCTGGGCCACCTCCAGGGTCGGCCGGGCGAAGAAACGGCGAGAAAGACGGCCCGAGGAGTTGGTCAACTGATGACGTATTCCTTGCGGGAGAACAGGAAGCCTCCCACCGCCACGGCGGCCACGAGCATGGCCGTCAGGGCAAAGGCCGAAGCCCACCCCGGCACCTCGGCCTCTTGCGTCAGCAGCACCCGGAACGCGTCGAGCAGCTTGCTCTCCACGTCGGCGTCGTCGAGCAGCAGATTCCGAATGTGGAAGTTGATGGTGTAGTTCTGGAGCTGGCTGGGAAACTTGGAAACGGCCAGCTCCCAACCAAAGGCATAGAGCATGCCCCAGACCACCGGCCGCGAGAACGCGACGCCGAAGACGGCGCATACCGCGGTAGCGCAAACGGTGGCCGCCAACACCAGGAAGACGTGGTTTACATAGGCTTTGACGAACTCGAACGTCACTACCTCGAAGTTGCCCGCAACCATCAGCGCGAAGCACACCACCAGCGACGCCGCCAGCAGCCCACCCGCGGTCAGCTGCACCGCCAGCAATCGGCCGGTGAAGATGTCGATCTTCCGAATCGGACGCGTGAAAAGATAGGTGATCGTGCGTCCCTGGACTTCCGAGTGCACCGTGGGTATCCCAAACGCCAGTGCCACCACATAAACCAGAAGCTGCAGATAGAGCGTACTGACCAGATTGGTGAAATACACCTCGGCGCCGAACTGTTCGGGCGCCAACATGCGCCAAAGCAAGGTCAGTCCCAGCGGTATCGCGCACACCAGGGCCAGGAACACGAACGTACGCCGCCGCAACATCTCGGTGAGAGATGCTCTGAAAACCAACGATACGACCGACCACGATGGCAACACCGACGGCGGTCGTTGCGTCGAGGCTACGACCCGAGACGTCGATTCGCCAGATGCACGAACAGGGGTGGTCACTGGGTTCCCTCCACGAGGTACGCAAACAAGCTCTTCAAATCGTCATCCAGTGTCCGGTAGCCACGGATGTCCACTTCGGCTTCGAGCGCCACGTGTGGCAGATGCTTGAAGAACCGGCTCGACCGCGTGGACGAGACAATCAGTCGGTCGTCGGCCTCCACCTGTACCGCCTGGACGTCCTCGCTGGCAATCAGGTTCACGGCCAGTTCCCGAGCATTGCTGCAATCGACCTCGATCCGCAGCGGTTCGTTCTCCAGATTCTCCAGGTGATCCCGGATCTCGGTGAAATGTCCGTGTGCACGGATGCGACCGTTGGTGATGAGCATGATGGTGGACGTCATGGCCTCCACCTCGTGCAGAAGATGGCTGCTCAGCAGGATGGTCTTGCCCTCTTTGCCCAACTCACGAATCAGCTCCATCGATTCGTGACGGCTGACCGGATCCATTCCGTTGAACGGCTCGTCGAGGAACATCACGTCGGGATCGTGGGCCATGGCCTGCGCCAGTTTGATCTTCTGGCGCATGCCTTTGCTGTAGCCGGCCACCCGACGGTGGGCCGCATCGGTCAGGTGACACCGCGACAGGGCCTTGTCGGCCCGGGCCGACGCCTCGCTCTTGGAGAACCCCTGCAACCGGAGCAGGTACATCAACATCTCGTGCCCGGTCATGAACTCGTACAGGGCGTCGGGTTCGGGGCAGAACCCGATTCGATGGTAGAGTCCCCGACTCGAACCCAGGTCGTGGCCAAACACCAGCACGCGACCCTTGCTGGGGGCGATCTGACCCGCCAACACCTTGAACAGGGTACTCTTGCCCGCGCCGTTCAAGCCCAGTAAGCCCGTGATGCCCGGGCCCACTTCGCATTGCACGCCCTGGACGCCAATGACCTGCCCGTACCAGCGACTGACGTCATCGGCCACCAGCACGGTTTCCATCGCGGTGGAACTCATAGCACCACCTCGACCGGCTCGATCCGACGGCGTACGAGCCAGTAGCATCCGCCGACCACTACGGCCAATACCAACGTGCTCAAGATGGGATGAAAATCGTTGGGAAGCCGCACGCCGAACATCCAGGCCCCGACCTGATCCAGGTTGCCCTTGATTCGAATCAGCCCCCAGCGCTCGTGGCCCGTGAAGCCTTGAAGCAACTCCACCACGCCCGCCAACGGACCGTAGCCGTAGATAATGAGCCAGGACACGGCAATGAGGTTGGCACGCCGACCGATCGAACTCAGCGCCAGGATCAGCAGGCCGGTAACGGCGATCAGCAGCACGGTGTAGGCCGTGCCCGCGAACGGAGCAGCCCAGACGGCCGCGAAGTAACTGGAGCCGTGCCGCAACGAAATTGCGAAGAGCCAGAGTATGATGTTGGGAACCCACACCACCATGACGATGAACGCAGCGACCACGCCCAACTTGCCCATGATGTAGTCGTTGCGCGTGAGCGGTTTCGAGAAATACATCTGCAACGCGTTGTGACGCCGATCGCGGGCAATGAGATCACTGCCCACCAACACCACGAACAACAGGACCGCCAACTCCGAGGCCACCGAAGTGAACACGTCGTAGAAGAAGGACATTCCGATGTCGGTGTTGACCGGTAGAATCTGACCTACGCCCACCTCGTTCGCGCGCGACTTGAAGTACAACTCGACGCCCTTGACCAGGGGGGCAATCCAGGCCCCTAACATGAGCATGAGGTACTTGCGCTGCTTGACGACTTCCAACACGCCGCGACGTAGAATGGGCCACCACCTTACGGGGTGCTTGGCCATCTCGCCGTTCCATCGCTGGTATCCCTGGTCGTAGATCGGCATCAGCTGGTGGCCTCCACGAACGACTCCTGAATGCCACGCGTGGCTTCAACCATTTCCCGAATCTCGGCGCGGCCCTCCAGGGCAACCAAAGCGCGGAAGATGGGCTCGGTACCCTCAGCCGACGAGAGTACGACCCGCAACCCATCTTGGATGGGTTCGGCTTGATGTCCGGTTTGTACCAGATGGGCGGCCAGTTCCTCGATCGCACCGCGGCCGCGCAGGTCGTAGATCAAGCGGCGCTCGATGGTCTGTCGCGCGACGGGTCGGTAGTCGGCGACCCGTCCGTCCTTCAACACCAGAACCTGGTCGCAGGTCTCCTCGACGTCGGCCAGCAGGTGCGTGCTCAGGATCACACTCACACCCTTGTTCCGCGATATGTCCCGCACGAGTCCCAACATGGCCTCGCGACCGGGCGGATCCATGCCCGCGGTGGGCTCGTCCAGCAAAAGCAGGTCGGGGTCGTGCACCAGCGCTTGCGCCAGCTTCAACCTCTGTTTCATGCCCTGCGAGTAGCCCCCAAGGTCGCGATACCGCGACTCGCCCAAGCCCACGTAGTACAACACCTGGTGGGCCCGTTCGATTGCGTCCCGATGTTGCATCCCCACGAGTTCGCCGGCGTAGGCGGTCATTTCCAGCGCGTTCATGCCCGGAACCATACACTCGCTCTCGGGGACCAGCCCGATGCGCCGCCGGATGGCCAGGGCGTCGGTGGCCACATCGAAACCCAGGACCTGCGCCCGGCCGGCGGCCGAGGGCAGGAGCCCCAGGACCGTCCGGAGCAGCGTGCTCTTGCCCGCGCCGTTGGGGCCCAACAGACCCACCGCTCCGGGCGAGAGCTGGATATCCACGCCGTGCAGCACCTCTTTGGGGCCGTACCGCTGGACCAGACCTTGCGTCTCGAGAATGAATGAGAGGGAGTTCACCAGTACCCTACGTTCCTGATACACCGAGAAGTTTCCAGATCCTTCCCGTGGCTACCTGGACGCACGGGCGGACCTACGGGTTCCATGCCGCAAAAGTGGGCGAAGTGTAGCGCTCCAGCGGCCCGGGGCCTAGGGGACGATCCGAGAATCTGAGGGGGGCTCTTGGTAACAAAGTTGCCACCTCTACACGACTTGGCTTATCATTAACTGTGTTTGCGTATCTGTCCATCGGCCTCCTTCCGGCCCTTCACCTGAGCACGTGCCAGCTTCGGGCAAAGCTACGACATCTTTGGCGCACGTGACTGCAAGACAATGCTCCTCTAGGAGGACAGACATCATGGTTCGATCGATTGGGCGCGCGATCCTGACCGTCGCTGCCCTGGCCAGCTTGGCCTCACCCGCCGCGGCGTTTGACGTCGTCTTCGGCGACTCGTGGGACAACTGGACTCTTCAAGACGTACTGAATCAGGAGTACGGGTTTGGCGTCATCGACGCCGCCACTGACTACGAAGGATTCCTGCCGGGCGACGCCGACCCTCCCTACTGGGTCGACGAAATGCTCCAGGGGGTTCTGGTACGTGAGATCGCCGGCTACTCGCCCACGAACATCATGGGTTGGTATACCGAAGACCTCACGTCACCCCCGATCATCGATGGCATCGGCGACGGTGTGATCTTCGAGGGTGCTCAGGGTGCCAACACAGTGAGTTCGCTCACGTTTCCCGGTGGTGTCACGCAGTTCGGATTCTATCTGAATCCCAACGGGACCCAGGGATCGACCAACGCTCCCGAGCCTGAACTGTTCTACACGAATCGCTTCTACAACGATCTGGGAACCGACGGCACTGGTGCTGTTCGTGCTCCCCAGGATGGCGACGTTCAGTGCCTGGTGTACAACATCACGCACCTCAAGAACGGCGTCCCCACGTACGTGCTGGCTTGGGAAGACCTGGACTACAGCAGCCCGCTGGGCCCGGAGGGAACGTTCGAAGGTGGATACACCGACAACGATTTCCAGGACCTCGTGGTAGAGATCTCGGCCGACTCGCCGGTGAAGACCAGCGTCGACAGCTTCGGTCAGATCAAGGCGATGTACCAGTAGTTGGCCCACGCGACCGGTCGCTGGCCCTTTGTCCGGCGACAGCAGTGGCAATGAAAAGGCCCCTCCGCGTAGCACGCGGAGGGGCCTTTTTCGTTGGGTCTGCTCTGACGCGCGGCGTCAGTTGGCGGCCGACTTGTCCTCTGCCTTGGTAGCTTTGGCCTCGGCCAGCTTCTGCATACGACGCTCTTCGGCGAGGCGGAACAGCTCTGCCTGCGACTTTGCTCGGCGCAGTAGATCGACGGCTTCCCAAACCTGTCCGTCGCGCTCCAACGAAACACGGTAGCTCGCGCTCGATCCCCAAAAGCGCCGGGAAATCTCGCGGCGAATGCCTTCTTCCACGTAGTCGCGATTCTCGTCGAACAATTCGCGCGTAAACTCCACTTCCATGTCCTCGAAGAACCCAGGCAGATCCTCACGCCCCTGGGCCAAGGTCCAGAACTCGTCGACCATGGCGTCGGTTATTGCGAAGTCCGGCTCGGGCTGTGGGTTGTGGGTAGCAAATTCGTTCGTGTAGTGGAAGAACGTGGCATCGCGCTCCAGAGCCACGGCGAAATTGCTGAGCAGCGAAGGTTCAATATCCAGATCGGGGTTGATACCACCGCCGCCGAACACCTCGCGCTGAGCGTCGGTGTAGAAGATCTCGCGATTGTCGATCTCTTCGTCGACCGCCTCTTCCAGATCGTCGCCGTTCTCGGCCAGGATCTCGCCTTCGTGACTACGATCGCGGTGAATGGATCGTCCGCTGGGCGTGTAGTATTTGGCCGTGGTGAGCTTGAGAGCTTCGGTGTCGTTCAGCTCGAACACGGTCTGCACCGAACCCTTGCCGAACGACGTCTGGCCCAGTACCAGGCCCACGTCGTGGTCCTGGATGGCCCCGGCCAGGATTTCCGAGGCGCTGGCCGAGCTACCATTGATCATGACGATCAACGGACGCGAGGTCCATTTCGACCCACCCCGGTTGGTGGCGTAGTAGCTCATGTTCTGCTGGGCCAGGCGACCCTTGGTGTAGACGATCAGGTCGTCCTTCTCCAGGAAGATCTCGCTCGTTTCCTTGGCCGCCTGCAACAACCCACCCGGGTTGAAACGCAGGTCCAGGATGAGTGAGCGCATACCCTGCGACTCCAACTCCACGATTCTGTCCTGAAGCTCGCGGGCGGTGGTGCGGGCAAAGTTGCTGATGCGGATGTATCCCACGCCCGCCTCTTCGTCGATCAGGAACGCGTGCGGCACGCTCTCGATCTTGATGATGTCGCGCACGATGGTAAAAGGCAGGATCTGGGCCTGGCCGGGGCGCCGAATGCCAATGGACACCGCGGTGCCCTTGGTACCCCGCAGCTTTGACACGGCGTCGGTCTGTTTCCAACCCTGGGTACTTTCGCCCTCGATCTCGACGATCTGGTCGCCACCGCGGATGCCCAGACGAAATGCCGGCGTGTCGTCGATGGGCGACACTACCGTGGGGTAGTCGTCGCGCACGGTGATTTGAATGCCCAACCCGCCGAACTCGCCCTGGGTGCTGACCATCAGCTCGTCGTAGATCTCGGCCGTGAGCAACGCCGTGTGGGGATCGAGCTCCGCGAGCATTCCCTCGATTGCGGTCTCGATGAGATCGCGCGGGTCGACCTCGTCGACGTAGCTGCGAGCTACGCGCTCGTAGACCTTCCCGAACAGCTCCAGGCTCTCGATCACCTCGCGGCTACGCGCGCGACGGTCGCGGCGGGTCTGTGCCCCCGCCTCGATCACGGCGCTCGCTACCATGACCAGGGACAAGGTGATGACAATGAAGCTACGAATGGGTCTGCGCATGTCCGACTCGATCCGCTGAGAGTGTCGTTGTTGAATGAAGCGGGGAGGGCAAAAAGGCCAGTCTCTCGTTCCCATAAAATACACAAGCCAACCCCTCGGGGCAGCAATAAGTGTTCCACGCCCCCTGAGCCAGATTGTTCCCCATTCTACGATGTTTGAGCGTCAGGAAGTTGCAAAGGCAGGCCATCCACCGAATCCCGGATTCGGGCCCAGGCGCACTCGGCGAGTTCCTGGGGCGGTAACGTACCATCCATTACGAAGAATCGATGCGGTTCGTCCCGCGCCAATTCCAGGTAGGTCTGGCGGACCATTTCGTGGAAATCGGAGTGCTCGCGCTCCATTCGATCCTGCGGCCCGGCCCGTCGCGCCCGGCCCACCGCGGGGTCGAGGTCGACCAGCAGGGTCAGATCGGGCGGCCTATCTTGGGTGGCCAGCTTGTTCAACCCCTGGACCGTCTCCAAACCAAGGCCGCGTCCGCCTCCCTGGTAGGCCACCGAGGCGTCCATGTACCTGTCGCACAACACGATAGCGTCTTGAGCGGTGGGCGCGAGTATGACTTCCCGGACAAGCTGCGCGCGGGACGCGAGCATCAGGAACAATTCGGCCCAGGGCTCAACCGGCTGATCCTGCTCCAACACCACCCGCCGGACCGACTCGCCCAGCTCGGTCGTCCCGGGCTCCCGCACCATGATCACGCGGCGGCCGCAGGCCTCCAAGGCGGCTCCCAACCGCCGCATCAACGTACTCTTGCCGCTGCCCTCCACGCCCTCAAAGGTAATCAGGGCCATCGGTCGACCATTGCTGTTCAAGTCACGCCTCCGTGGGTCCGCCGCAACGGCCCAATTGCAGCTCGGGTTCTCAGGCGTCCCTCTGGCGCCAGACGTGGACGATGCGCTGGAATACGGTCACCCAGCTCAAGACCGCCAAGGCAAACAACACGAAACCCAGAACCTGACGCCCCGCCAGCAGGCCGGCCACCAGTAGCACCACCCGTTCCGGTCGTTCCAGCCAGCCAACCTTGCACTCGTAGCCCGCCGCCTCGGCCCGGGCCCGCACGTAGCTGACGGTCAAGGAGCCGGCGAGCGCCGCGGCCGTCGCCACCGGCAGCCAGGCCGGGCCGTATCCGCTGCGGATCACGTCGGCCAAGATGGCCAGGAGCACGGCCGACTCGCTCAACCGGTCGAAGGTCGAGTCCAGGAACGCGCCAATGGTCGTGGTCTGATTCCGTCGTCGCGCGAGCGCACCGTCGAGCATGTCGAATCCGCTGGCCACGAGAAACGCGATCGCCCCCCAAAACAGCTCGCCGGTGAACAAGACGCCGGCCGCGGCAAGATTCAGTAGGAGCCCCAGCAGAGTGAGTCCGTTGGGCGACACGCCCATCTTGTCGAGCAACACCACCAACGGATGAACGGCCGTCCTTACGACGCGCTCGAGCGGATTGGTTGGCGAGGTCATTTGGGCGCGCCCTCGATGACCAGTACCAGTTCACCCTTCGGCAATCGCTGCGTGTAGTGCGCACGCAACTCGGCCGGCGATCCACGCCTTACATCTTCGAAACGCTTCGTCAATTCCCGACACACGGCGAAACGCCGGTCGGGAAGTACCTCTTCGGCCGCGGCCAGCGATTTCAACAGACGATGGGGTGAATCCAGCACCACCACCGTGCGTCCTTCGCTCAGGTAACCCTCAAGCTGCCTTCGCAGGCCCCCGCTTCGCCGTGGCAACCAGCCGTCGAACACGAACCGGTCGGTGGCGAATCCGCTGAGCACCAGCGCCATGACCACGCTGGTGGGCCCGGGTACCATGCTGACAATCTGCCCCGCCTCGATCGCGGCTCGCACCACGCGAAACGCGGGGTCCGCGACGCCCGGCGTACCGGCGTCGGAAACCAACGCAACCGTGCGTCCGGCTTTCAGATGTTCGACGATCTCAACCGCGCGCGCCGCCTCGTTGTGATCGTGGCAACTTCGCAGCGGTCGCGAGGACCCCAACTGTTGCAACATTCGGCCGGTGTGGCGCGTGTCCTCGGCGTAGACCAGGTCGGCCTCGGCCAACGTCTCACGAGCTCGCGTGGACAAATCGCCCAGATTGCCGATGGGCGTGGCGACGAGGATCAACAAGGTCAACCCGTCCAGTCGCGCGGGTACAGAAAGTCTTTGTCGATGGTTCGAGCGCTCAGTTTCAGGATAACTGGCATCTTGCGCTTGAACTGGTTGTTGCGCACACGGCGTTGCACTTCATCCACAAACTCCGCGTCGAATCCCATGTCCACCAGCGTCGCGCGCCCCTTGCGCCGGTCCACCATTTCGTAGAGCAATGCGTCGGCCTGTGCGTAGGTGTAGCCCAATTCCTCTTCGTCGGTCTGGCCCTCCCACAAATCCGCGCTCGGGGCTTTTTCCACGATGACGTCGGGAACTCCCAGGAAACGGGAAACACTCCTGGCCTGCGTCTTGTAGAGGTCTCCGATGGGCATGATGGCGCAAGCCGAGTCGCCAAACACCGTGCTGTAGCCCAGCAGGAGTTCGGTCTTGTTGCTGGTGCCCAACACCAGGGCCCGGTGCTCCACACTGTAGTCGTAGAGGATCGTCATACGCTCGCGCGCCATCTTGTTGCCCCGGCGCATCTCGGAGGCGTCGCCATGTCGTTCGAAGTACGCATCGATCTGAGGACCGATGGCTTCCACATGCGCGGGCGCGCCCAGTTCACGGGCCACCAACTGTCCGTGGGCCAAGCTATCGGGATTGCTGGTGGTGTAGGGCATGCAAACCATGATGACGTTCTCGGCGCCAAACACCTTGGCGGCCAGGTAGGCCACGAGCGCGGAATCGAGACCTCCCGAGACCCCCAGTACCACTTTTTCGAACCCCACGCGTCGAACCTCGCGCCCCAGTCCACGACACAACACGTCCACGGCCGCGCGGGTGTCCAGCGCCTGGACCTGGGCTAGACTTGCTTCGGGGTATCGATTCGAGGCGTTCAAGATTCACCGTGTCGTCGGCCGGCGGCGATTCGACGTAGTTCGCGCGCGGTCAGGTCGAGCTTCTCATCGCGCAAGACGGGGTTGGTCAGACGCGCCTGACGAACACGCCCGCGGTCGAATTCCCCCACGACCAGGGCCTCGTCGTAGAGCGCGCCCTCGGCCACCATTTCTCCCTCGGGTCCCAGCAAAACGCTGTTACCCCAAAAAACCAAGCCGTCCTCGGTGCCCACCCGGTTGGCGAACGCGATGTAGCATCCGTAGAGGCGGGCGTAGGTGCGTAGCGTGTCGAGCCAGGTAACCGCGTTGTAGGGAAGCTCGCCCTGGTGCAGATCCCGCACGGGACTCGCGGTCTGGACCACGACCAGTTCGGCCCCGTCCAACAACAGCAACGAGACGAGCGAGGGATGCCAGGCATCTTCACAGATGCTCAAGCCCAACCGACCCCACTTGGTGTCAATGGCCCCCACCCGGTTTCCCGATCCCACGAAGCGCGCTTCGTCAAAGACTCCGTAGCTGGCCAGGTACACCTTGCGATGGACGTGCGCCACGACACCATCCTCGATGTAGAACGTGGCAATGTACTGGGCGTGCTCGGACGATTCCTCGATGCCGCCCACGCAAACCGACATGGGACCGGCCGCCTCGGCCAATCGCGCCAACTCAGGCGCATCTGGCCGCAACGACACCTCGTGAACCAGATCCTGCAGAACGTACCCAGTCAGCGACAGCTCCGGGAAAACCAGCAGATCCACACCCTCTTTGCGGGCTCGCGCCACCGTATCCAGGTGCGAGGCCAGGTTACTGGCCACGTTACCAAGCGTGGCGTCGCACTGGGCCAGGCCAATCTTGAAGGACATTGAGCGATCTCCCTGGGCAGGCGGCGGGCCGAAGAGGGTCAGAAACGTCGCCAGAAGTCGGGCGTGAGCAACACCAGCACGGTGTAGAGTTCCAGCCGCCCCAGCAGCATACAGAAGATCAGGACCCACTTCCCCATCAAAGGAACGGCGGCGAAGTTGTCGGTGGGGCCCACCGAGCCCAGGCCCGGGCCAATGTTGTTGATGGTGGCCGCCACCGCGCCAATGGCCGAGATCAGATCCAGCCCCACCATCGTCATGGCGAAGGTTGCCGTGACGGTGCAAATGATAAGCAGCAGGAAAAAGCCCAGGATGTTCGTCATGATTTCAGGCGGCACGGCCCGCTCGTTGTACCGCATGACGTAGACGCCGCGCGGATGCAGCAACTTTCGCACTTCATTGAAACCATGCTGAGCCAACAGAAGCAGGCGAATGTTCTTCATGCCGCCGCCCGTACTACCCGCGCATCCGCCCACGAACATGATGAACAACAAGACAAACTGGGAAAGGCTGGTCCAACCCTCGTAGTCAGCGGTACCGAAGCCCGTGGTCGTAACGATCGATACCACCTGGAACAGGCTGTGCCTGACGTTGTCGCCCGCCGACATCTCGGTAGCCTGGATATTCGAAACCGCGATGATGGATGTGGCCAACAGGATCACGGTCACGTACACGCGAAACTCACCGTCGCGCCAGTAGCTCTTGATGCGACCATTCACCGCCGCGTAATGAAGCGAGAAGTTCACGCCGGCAATGAACATGAACACGGTGATCACCACATCGATGGCCACACTGTCATAGGCGCCCACCGACGCCGCGCGCGTGGAAAATCCACCGGTGGCCATGGTGGCAAATGAATGACAAAGAGCCTCGAACAAGCTCATGCCGCAGAACATGAGGGCGATGACCTGCACCAACGAAATAATGCCGTAGACGACCCACAACAGGCGCGCGGTCTCCTTGATGCGCGGTGTGAGCCTGTCCGGCGACGGTCCCGGCGCTTCGGCCTTGAACAGCTGCATGCCACCCACACCCAGGATAGGCAGGATAGCCAGGCCCAACACCACGATGCCCATGCCACCCAGCCACTGGATCTGGCAGCGCCACAGCGCCAGGCCATGCGGCAGTGCCTCGATGTCGTTGAGAATCGAGGCACCGGTGGTGGTGAAGCCGCTGATCGACTCGAACATGGCGTCGGTGAAGGCAGGGATTGCACCGGAAAGATAGAAGGGCATCGCCCCCAGAATGCCCACCGCAATCCAGCCGAACGTCACGATGACGAAACCATCTTTGGTGCGGAGTTCGCGCGAGTCACGCAGAAACCCGGCCAGGGATCCACCCACCAGCAGGGCCGCGGCCTGGGATATCATGAACACCTGCCAGTCGGTTTCGCCGTACAGCAGACTCACGATAATAGGCAGGGTCATGGCGGCGGCCGTGGCCAGCAGCAACACACCAAGCAAGCGACCAACGACGCGAACGTTCATCCGAACAGTTTCTGTACCGCGCGCGCCGCGCGTGGTAACGCGAACACCAGGACCTTGTCGCCGGCCTCAATGGTGTCTCCGCCCCGGGGAATCACCACCTGGTATGGCTTGATGATCGCACCGACGATTGCGTGACGCGGGAATTCAAGAGTGTGCAGCGGTTTGTTCAGAATGGAGCTCCCCGCGCGCGCCTCCAGCTCCATGATTTCCGCCTCGTTCTCACGCAGATGGGTAGTGCTCAGCACGCTGCCCTGGGCAAAGTACCGCATGATGGCGTCGGCGGTGGAAAGACGGGGGCTCACGGCGGCATCCACACCGATGATCGTGGCCAACGGTACGTAGTTGGGTCGTTTGATGAGGCAAACGGTTTTCTTGGCACCGTGGTAGCGTGCGAGGAGACTGGCCGTGAGGTTCATTTCCTCGTCGTTGCTCACGGCCACGAAGCCATCCATGTCGCCAATGCCTTCGCTACGCAGAAGCTCGAGATCGGTAGCGTCGCCGTGTAGGACCAGTGCCTTTTCGAGTCGATTGCTGGCGCGCAGAGCCCGATCCGAGTCGGCGTCGATGAGCTTCACGGCGATTCCCTCGTTGCCGAGTCTCCGGGCCAGATTGATCCCCGCTCGTGTGGCCCCCAGGATCATCACGCTCTCGACCGGTTGCGACGGCACCGTGAAGTATTGGAGGGCATCGGCAATCTTGCCGGTACGGCCCACCACGAACACCTGATCGTTCTCCTGCAACACGTCCTCGCCGCAAGGGATGATCGTGTGGTGATCACGCGTGATGGCCGCCACCAAAGCCCAGCGTGACCCAACTTCGAGTTCGATCTCGCGCAGGCTCTTGTCGACCACCTGGGCTCCAGGACCCACCCTTGCGCCGATGACCTGTACGCGATCATCGGCAAACTCGTAGATGTCCGTCGCCGCTTTCTTGAGCAACAACTCGTGGATTTCCTCCACGGCGACGCGATCGGGATTGATCATGGCGTCGATTCCCTCGATGTCACCGCGACCTTTTTCGTAGTAGTCGGAGTTTCGCACCCGCGCCAACTTCGTGGGCACGCCGAAGCGCTGTGCCTGCAGGCACGCAAGAATGTTGATTTCGTCGACGTTGGTTACGGCGATAAGGATGTCGGCTTTCTCCACGCCAACTTCTTGCAGCAAGGCCGCCGAGGCACCGTTGCCTTGCACCACCAGGGCATCGAGATGTTCCTGGGCCTCGGCCACGATCGCCTCGTTGGCTTCGAGCAGGGTTACGTCGTGCCTGCCCTCGGCCAAGCGTTCGGCCACGATGGAGCCCACCGCACCGGCCCCCACGATGATGATCTTCACCCTGTCCCCCTTGGTGGCGATATCGCATTGATGGTCGCGACGGCTTGCTCGCACTGGCGCGCGCTCACGTCGCGATGCGTTACCGCCCGCACAAGATCCACGCCCATGGTCGACATGTGCACGCCCTGCGCGGCCACTGCATCCACCCAACCCGTCGCGGCCCCCAACACCCGGAACAGCACGATGTTGGTTTCTGGTTCACATACCAGGGACCATTCGCCTCGCTGCACGCCGTGCGCCAGGATGCGAGCGTTGGCGTGGTCGTGCCGAAGGTCCTGGAAATGATGATCAAGCGCGTGGAGGCAAGCGGCCGTCAGCAATCCGGCCTGACGCATTCCTCCGCCCCATTGTTTGCGACGCCGGTGAGCTTGGGCAATCGTGGCCGCGTCACCCACCAGAGCCGAACCGATCGGAGCACCCATGCCCTTGCTGAAGCACACCGAAACGGTATCGGCGCACGACGCCCACTCGGCCATGGATATTCCGCTGGCGACGGCGGCGTTCCACAACCGGGCGCCGTCCATGTGAACCCGCATTCCGCGCTCGTTGGCGTGGGTCCGCAGTTCCCGCATTGAATTGAAGTCCGCGACGCGGCCACCCTTGCGGTTGTGGGTGTTCTCTACGCAAACCAACGAAGGCGGCGCGCAGTGAGGATCATCGGCATTGAGCGCTGGCTCTACCTGGGACCAATCAAGCTCCCCGTCGACGGTGTCCAGCAAGGTGAGTTGGACACCGCTGAGCGCCGCCGGTGCGCCGGCCTCGTATCTATAGATGTGTGACTCGCTCTCGACCACGACCTGGTCTCCGCGATGGGTTTGAACCGCGATGGCGAGCTGGTTGGCCATCGTGCCACTGGGCACGAACAGCGCAGACTCCTTGCCCAGCTCGGACGCTACCCGACGCTGAAATTCATTCACGGTGGGATCGTCGCCGAAGACGTCGTCGCCCACGACGGCCTCGGCGATAGCGGTACGCATGGCCGGGGTGGGCCGGGTTACCGTGTCACTACGAAGATCGATGGTCGGGTCGGTGGAATCCATGGCCCCGATGGCTCCCCGGGGGGGTGCATTCAGCTGAGGGCCACCCGGTCCTTGAGCATCTTGCTGACCTTGAATACGGGCACGCGCCGCGCCGGCACCGGAACCGCTTCACCCGTACGGGGGTTCCGCGCCATCCGGGCCTTGCGTTGCTTCACCTTGAACGTACCGAACCCGCGAATTTCCAAGTGCTTGCCCTCGGCGAGCGCGGTGCCGATGCGTTTGAGGAAGAGCTCGACCGCCTCGCTGACTTCCTTCTTGGTGAGGCCCGTCCGCAGAGCGATGTCCTCGACGATATCCTGCTTGGTCATGGATCCAACCTCTTGACGAAGGGGTGGGCGGTTGCTCAACGAATACGCTGTTCACTAACCTGTTGTCAACATCGACTTTAGGGCGCAACCCGGACCCAACTCGAGGTTTCTCGCAAACCGCGCGCCAGCTCGGCCACGTCGAGCCAGATTGCATGATCCCAGCGACCGCCGATGCCCCCGGTGGATGCCAGGAGGGGTAATCCAACCTCATACGCTCCAATAGCTTAGGAGAATCCCCGGGCGCTTTGGGGTCGTGGTACGCCGCTTGCGAAAAGGCGGGGAGTCGCGGGGAAGGGCTCTCCTTTCTCAGAAGGCCACCACGACTGGATCGTGGATTCTTCCGCAACGAACACCATGCATCGGTCCCGGCTCGCCGGGACACTGAATTGACACCGGAGGTACCCTGACCATGGCGAATTTTCGAAGCGCCCTGATTCTGATAGCGATCGCCAGCCTACTCGCAGCATTCGCAGTGGGTTGCAGCAGCGATGAGAGCAATCTCAACAGCCCGATCAACGTCGATACGGTCCCGCCGGCCATTCCTGGCGGCATCAGCGCGGCCGTGGCCACGATGGATGCCAGCCAAGCCGGCGTTCGTCTCACCTGGGACGCCAACGTGACCGACCCCGACCTGGCGGGATACACGGTGTACCGCAGCGATAGCTCGGGCTCCGGGTTCCGGGCCGCCCACACGTCGCCGATCACGAGCAACGAGTGGACGGACATGCATGTGCAGCCGTCGCGCACCTACTACTATCGCGTGACCTCGATCGACTCGAGCAACAATGAGAGCGCCACCTCGCTTTCGTTCCAGGTGAGTGTGCCCAGCACGCTGCCCGACCTCGAACGTAACTAACCAAACGGCGCGTAACATCGCCCGTGGCGGAATAGCCCCGGCCTCATCGGCCGGGGCTTTCTCTTTGCCGCCGAGTTGAAGTGGCGCATTGGTACGACTTTCGCTGCATGAGCCTCGGACGGGTTTACGGGGGGACATTTTTTCCTGCCCGTCCAACCCCATCGACTTGAAGTAGACGTCCTGGATTCGGGGGAAACATGGGTCACAATCTGGAGAAGAATCTCAAGAAGATTCAGGGCATGAGGGCCAAAGGGCAGCTCGAGAAGGCCCTCAAGCAGCTCCAGGACTGGGCGCGCAAGCACCCCGATACGCCTCACTATCTGTACGAAGCGTCCATGGTGGCGTTCGACATGGGCGACTACGGCGTTGGTCTCACGTCCCTGAAAAATCTGCTGCGTGCGATTCCCGATACGCGGGAACGCGTGCTCAAGGCGTGTTCCCAACGCTTCGAGGAACGCCCCGCCCTGGCCCTTGGCGAATTTCTGGTAGAAAACTTCCTGGCTGAGGAACGACTCGACGACGCGCTCGAGACGATCGTTCGACTGGACCCGGAACAACTGCAGGTCTTCGCCCGCAAGATCTCGCTGAAACACCGGTCCATGGTGGCAACCCCCCAGGCAAATACGACCCTGCTTCGGCAGAGTCACCTCATGATGTACTGCGCCGCACACGCCATGCGCGACACGCCCAACGCGGCGGCCGCCATCGACGGGCTTATCGACCTGCAGCCCGAGCGCATCGACGAGTGGATCCAACTGTGCCAGCGCGAGCTGCAACAAACGCCACAGTCCGATCACCTGAAGGCTACGATGGGCAAGGCGTTGTGCGCCGCCAATCGCATTGGCGAGGGATCGAGGATGCTGGCCAGCTACGCGGCTCGAAATGCCGATCAGGCCCCGGAACTGTTGGAGCGGGTGCGACGCCTGGAACCGTCGAAGAAGGAGCGAGGGCGTTGGCTGAAGAGCGTCGGCGACCTGGCCCTACTGGCCGGAAACGGTGAACTGGCCGCCCAGTCCTACCTGGACACGGCCGACGCCGACCCCAGCCTGCGCGATGAGCTGCTCGAACGGCTCGAGACCATGGAAGAGCCCACGAATCCCGAGGCTCTGAGCGCTCTCATGAAGCTGCGCCTACGACTGGTGGTGGTGAAAGGCGACTACAACGCATTGCCGCCCTTGCTCGAACGCATTCGCGCGGAAAACATGGCCAACGAGGCCGAGATTCGCAGCCTGCTGGGGGAGAACCAGTCCGCGTCCGCCGAAAAGCCCACCGCCCTGCTACTCATCCAGATCGAAGCCGCGCTTCACGCCGGCGACCTACGCGCCGCGACCAACCACATCTCCCAGGTGCCCGACCACGAAGAACACTCCTTGCACAAGATCCTGCGCGTCATCGAGAAGCTGGTGCCGCAGGAAGAGAGCCCCCGACAGTTGGAGTGGTTCGCACTGCTGGCGGTTCTTCAGGGACGTATCGGTGACGCTACCGGAACCAGCTACACACTGACCCGGCTGTGGACGCAACGCGGTGAGAGCGCCGAGCTGTTCGCCATCACCGACAGTTGCCTGCAGAAAGTCGCGCCGACCGCCGACCTTCTGGCGGTGTACTTGCCGGCGGCTCTGCGTGCTTCGCGCCAGGGCTCCGCGCTCCAGCATCTGGAGAACGCGCTGCGGGAAGGTGGCGAAGACGAGGAACTGGTCGACGCGCTGTCGACCGCGGTGGGCGACGCGCCGGAAGTGTCCGCCGACATGCTCAAGCTGCTCGATCACCTGGACCCAGCATTGGGCGCGAAAAGCAAGCTGCGCTATCCCACGGCCCTGGCCGCATTGGCGTGCGGCGAATACGCGCGCGCCATGCCCGAAATCTCCGTGCTGCTGATGACCCAGCCGCAACTGGCCCCCGAAGTCACCGAGCACGTGAACCGTGCTCTTCTGGAGTCGCCCGCCAACGCCGACCTAAATCTGGGCGCCTACGAAATCCTGGCCGAAGCGGGCGAGATAGAACAGGCCGCCAGTTGTCTGGGACGCGCCATCGCCGCCGACCCTGGCCGGATCGAACAACTGAGCCGCAACTTCGACGACCTCCTGGAGAAGAGTCCCGACAACGTCGAACTGTGGCGCAGCTACGCTGACGCCCTGTACTCCACCGGACGTTTCGATCAACTGGGCGCGGTATGCCAACGCGCCGCGCGGGTTCTTCCCGCCGCCAGCCAGACCCACTTCCGCTTGCTGCAGGCTCGCGTTCTGGTCGAAGACGGTCGCCTCACCCCCGCGCTGTCCATCGTCAGTGAACTGATGAGTCGCGAGCAGGCCGATCTGGACCGCGTGCGAGATATCCTGCTCGACGTGATTGCGGCCAACCCCATGAGCGCGCAGGCCCACCTACTGTTGGGCGATGCATGTTTCAGGGCCAAGGACGTGGACGAGGCCATCGTTGCGTACCAACAAGCGGTGAAGTCCGACGACGAACTTCAGGCCTCGATCAACGAGCGCCTGCAGAAACTGGCTGCCCTACCTTCGACGCAAGCCAAGCATCTGGTGCTCATTGCCAACTACCATTGCCGCAACAACACGTACGAGCCGGCGGCCGAGGCCTTCGCGCGTGCGCTGCAGATGGACGAAGCCCACGCCGACCGGATCCTCGGTGATACGTCGCGTCAGCTGGCACAGCCTGACTGTCCGGTGTCGCTACTGTTGGTCGGCGCCCGCGCCGCACGATTGGCCAGCAATGTAGAGCTGGCGTGTGATCTACTCGCGCGCGTCGACGAAAAAGACAACCGTCGCTTCGAGAACCTGCTGAGCGAGTACCGCAAATTGGGCGAAGCATTCCCCGGTGAACTGCTTCCCATTCGATACGCCGCCCGCGTCTTGTTGGCGCACGATGCGCCCGACGCGGCCGCCCAGATCGTACTGGACGTGAGTCAGAACTCGGCCTACGACCTGGAACAACGCATCGAATCGCTGCGTGAATTCCAGCGCAAGTCAGAAGACCCTCGCCTACCGCTGAGCCTGGCCCGGCTGCTGAGCCAGAAGGGATCGCACGATCAAGCCGTGCAGTGCGTGCGCGACGCGCTCGAAAACCTGATGCTCGACCCCGAAGAAGCCTCGTTGGTGAGCGAAGAACTGATGGTTCGTGCACCGCACGTGCCCCAGATCGGTCTGTTGCGGCACGATGTACTCATGCGCGCGGGCAGTGTGAACGAAGCCCTGCACGCGTTGCCCGAGCCCGCCAGCATGGAAGACAATGAACAAACGGAGATCAGCGAGCGACTGGCGGCCCAGTTTCGCCGCACGCTGGCCGACCCGATTCTGGCGCACCGCTTTGCCGATTCACTTCGTCGTCAGGGACGCATCGAGGACGCCATCCGCGCGCTGCGCACCGCCGCCGAAACGGTTCCGCTGGAAGACGCGCACCCGCTGTGGACCGAGCTGGCCCGCACCCTCCACGACGCGGGTCGCCCGCAAGAGTGCCGCGAAGTCCTTGAAGACCTTTCGGCCTCCGTCGAAGATCGACGCCACTTCTATCAAATGTTTGCCGACTGGACCAGCCGTCGCCTTCACGTCGAGAGCGACGCGTTGGCCAAGCGCCTGGAACGCGATCCCGACTCGGCCGAGGTGTCCTTCCAGTTGGCCGAAACGCTTTTGCAGCAAGACCGCGCGCGAGAAGTGCCCGCCGTCTTGTTCAAGATCTTCTCGACGCCCGAACAGCGCGCCCACCGGGCCTGCCTACTCGCGCGTGCATACCTCGATCAGGACCAGGTCGAGCTCGCCCAGGCGGTGCTCGATCCGATGGCCAACGAATCCCAGGCCACATCCCAGGACCTCGCACAGATCCAGTTCTATCTGGCCGAGTGCGCCGGTCGCATGGGGCGCTGGGGCGAATCCCACGCGCGATTCCTGGACCTTGTCGAGAGCCCAGAGCTGGGTTCGAAGGCTCAACAAAGGGCCACCGAGGCCTATTCCCACTATCTGGCCGATACGGCGGGTGAATACTGCGCCGTGATCTCGAAAGTCAGCACCCTGGCTCCCCACGGCGAGTCCCTCAAGGAGACGACATGAACGACGAAATCCGAGACCGCGACGAGAATCGTACCGAGGTGTTGAGCCACCCCGGGCCCGAAGTTGATCGGGACGAGGGCTCGAGCAACGACGCCATTCCGCTGGTCATGGGTGCCATGGAGAGACTTGCTTCAGCCACTGACCAGGCCAACGATCAGGTGCGTCAGCAGCTGACCGATCTGCGCAAGGAGATGCGTCGCGAACTCGAAGATAGCCAACGCCGGATGCAGCGCATCCAGGAAGATGGCCTGAACGAGATCCGCGACGCCGCGGGCGGAGCGACCCAACTGCTTGAGCAGACTTCCGAGGAGTTCTCGCAGGCGGGCAAGGGGCGTGACCAGGCCATCCGTACGGCCATGGCCGAGGGCCTGGACAACGTCATCGAGCAACTCGACAAGACGCTGCAATCGCACACCAACAAGCTGCAGTCGCAATTCGATGATCGCCTGCAGGACGGACTGAAGGATCTGCGCGACCAGATGGAACAGTTGGGCAAGGACGTCACAAAAGCGACTCGCGAATCGCAGTCCACCTTGGACAAGGTCGACTCGACGCTGGCCGACATCCGCCAGGATCTTGATAAGAAGACCTCGGCCCTGGAAAAGAAGCTCGGTGACCTGAGCAGCGACAACCAGAGCGCCAGTGAAGCCATCAAGCAGGAACTGGCCGAGACACGCAGCGACGTAAAACGCGAACTCGAGTCCGCCAAGGACGCCAGCCACAAGGCCAACGATTCGCAACAGACCCAACTACGCGAAAACCTCGAGTCGGCCCGTTCACAATGGGACGAACAATGGAACTCGTTGCGTAGCCACGTGGACGAACAACAGAGTCAGCTCGAGGGAAGCTTGTCGCAGTGGCGCGACGAGCAGGGCCGTCGGGTCGATGCGCTGGAAGAAGAGGGTCGCCGTCTGGGCGAGCTGAGCCAGCGCCTGGAAACGAACCACACCGAGATGATGGGCTTCTTCGACGAAGAACGAAGTCGCGCCAAGGAACGCGAGATCGAAGCGAACCGAGAAGAGGCGCGTCGCCTGAACAACGCCGGCGTGAGCCGTTACCACTCGGGTGATTTCGAGCAAGCCGTGAACATGTTCGAGAAAGCCGTCGGGAAAGACCCTCGTTTCGCCGAAGCCTTCAACAACATGGGGCTGGCGCTGACCGAGATGGACCGCCACGAGGATGCCACGGTGGCGTTCGAAACCGCCATCGAGATCAAGCCCGAACTGGGTCCTGGCTACAACAACCTGGGCTACGTTCTGTTCAAGCAACAGAACTACGAAGCCGCCATCGAGATGTACAAGGAAGCCATCGGTCACAGCCACGACACCAGCGCCGCGTACACGAACCTGGGCAATGCCTACCAGCAATTGGCGAAGACCGACCAGGCCGTGGAATCGTGGAAGAAAGCGCTGCAAGCTGACCCCACGAACGAACGCGCGGCGCGCTATCTGGAACGCCACACCGCCGGCGTGGCCAGCGACGACATGGTGGTTCAGTCGGCCGACGATCGTCCCGACGAGGTACTGGACTGACGCCGACGCTGGTCGAGGGCCGACAGAACATCGTGAACGGTGAGACCGGCCATGGTTCCATCGGGACTCTGCAGGCTCACGAGTTGGTTGCTCGGCGGTGACCACTCGCTGGCCGGCGTAGGACCGAACAAAGCTACCGTGGGTGTACCCATGGCGCCGGCCACGTGCATGACGCCAGTGTCGTTTACCAGCGCCAGATCGGCTCGCGCCAGAACGGCCGCCACGACGGCCAGGGATACATCGCGGAGCACCGGGATCGGTCCGTCGGCACCCTCGTCTACATGGCGAAGCGTGGCCGCGGTGGCCGGACCATCGACCGGTCCTTCGATCAAGAACACCGTGAATCCCTTCGACCGCGCCCAGGTCACCGCCGCCGCGAAACGTTCTCCTGGCCACTGATTGCCCACCTTACCCGCACCGGGATGAGCCGCGAACAACGGCCCCGACCCCAAGCCCGCAAGGAACGACGCGGCTCGCCGTTCGGCTTCCGCCGGCGGCACGAACGTCGTGTCACGCCCGGCCGAAGCGATGCCCACGGCCGCTAGGGGAACCAGTCCGTGGTCAACCGCGTGTATTCCGGTTTCGTACACGGCGGGCATCTCGAGGTTGTACAGCCAACGCGAGAAGCTCCAGCCAAATGGCGTGCTATCACCACCAATGAGAATCCGCGCGCCGCTGAGCATCGCCAGCCAGGCCGACGTACCGCTGAAGCTCACGGTGTTCAACACCACGGCCAGGTCGGCCGAAAACCCTCTGAGTTCGCGCCAGAACATTCGAATGCGAGACAGACTGGTGCGCAACGAGACCTTGTCGAAAACGAGCACACGATCGATGTCCGGGTTCCCCGCCACTACCTGGTGATTGATAGGCGCGGTGATGAGCATCGTCTCGCACCCGGGGAACGCGCGTCGAATGGCCCGTAGCGCCGGCGTGGCGCACAGCATGTCGCCCATCTGGTTGTGCTGGCGCACGATCAGGATTCGACGCGGTTGGCTGGCACGAATGGCGTCCATGTCCATTTTGGGACGCCGGAAGAACGGCCTCAGGAGTACTTCGACGACCCGTTTGAGGTATCGATCGCGGCGGCGGTTGATGCGGCCCATCGTCCCGCCCTTGTCAGTGCTTTGGCGCCCGGATGATTCCGTCGCGCTCGAGATCGTCCTGGGGTAGCTCATCGAGCAGGGCCAGGTAGCTCTCGTAGCGTCCCTCGGCTACGATCGTCCCCACCGCTTCGCGCACCACGCACTTAGGCTCGGTCCGGTGCAGACAATCGCGGAACCGACAGTCAACGGCCAGTTTCTGCATTTCGACGAATCCGTCCGACAGATCGGACTGGAACATGCCCCAGAGTCCAAACTCGCGCATGCCCGGCGTGTCGGCCACGTAGCCGCCCGCGTCCAGAAGGTACAGATGGCTGGAGCTGGTCGTGTGCCGCCCGTGACCACTGCGTTCACCAACGCTGGCCACCCGGATCCCCAACCCGGGTTGGATGGCGGTAAGCAAACTGCTTTTGCCGACGCCAGAAAGACCCACGAACGCCATGGTGCCCTCGCTAAGATCTTCACGCAGATCGTCCAGACCCACGCCGCTGATGACCGATGTGATTCGCATGGGATACTCCAGATCTCCGTAGACCTGCTGCAATGCTTCGAGTCCACCCGGATACTCGAGCTCGTCCACCAGATCCACCTTGTTCCAGATGATTCCCGCGGGCACGCCCTGAAAGCGCGACGCGGCCAGAATGCGATCCACGAACCTCAGGTTCAATGGCGGCTGGGAAACCGAAACGGTCACCCACAGACGATCGAGGTTCGCCACCACCACCTGCTCTCGCGGGCGACGATTGTGACCCGACGGCGCCGGCCGACTTACGCGATTGTCACGCGGCAGGACTTCTTCGATCGCGGCCTTGCGCTCGGCTGCCGCGGTTACCTCGCAGCGAACGCGATCACCAATGACGGCCAGCGCTCCCTTCGCCTGTTTACCCCGTCGCAACCGACCCCGCACCGTACAGATCCACGGCTCAGCATCCCGCGGCTCGGCTTGGGATTGCACGTGGTACTGGTTCGCGCCGTGTTGGATCACGAGCCCCTCGAAGTGGGTTGGATGGTCCATTCGCCCCAGCTGCCCTGGTTGTTCCGGTGTCGACCTTCTGCTAATCTCCGTCCAGAGTACGCGGTCGATCCCTTTCCCTCACCCTCTGGTTTCCATGACCTTCGACGAACTGGTTCAGTACATGAGCCCTGAGCTCTTCGTGCCCAATCTGGAGGCGCGGGAGAAATCGGCCGTCCTTGAAGAGCTGACGACCGCGGTCGTGGAGGGTTCGAAGGTAAAGGACCACGCCCTCATCCTGGAAATGCTACGCAATCGCGAGCAATTGGGTAGCACGGCCCTGGAAACGGGAGTCGCGTTCCCCCACGGACGCTCGTTGGCGGTCACCCGGCTGACCATTCTGGTGGCCCGTAGCTCCGATGGCGTCGATTTCGACAGCGAAGACGGCAAGCCCACCCATCTGTTCTTCCTGCTACTGGCACCACCCCACGACACGGGGAACTTCTACCTTCAGGCCCTGGGCAAGATCGCCGAGGCCATTCGCCGCAAGGATGTCCGGACCAGCCTCATGAAGGCCGTTGAATTCGACGAGGTCGTCCAGATCCTCCAGGAGGCATCGTGACCAAAGCCACTGACCAGGGTCGCGCCCTGGTGGCCCTACAGGACCTGGACGAGCAGATCCGCGACGCCGAAAGCGCTGCCACGCGAGCCAAGTACGAGGAAATGGGCTTTCAACTGCCCGGCCTGGACCAGCTGCACGAGGCACAGGAGAAGCTCGAAGACGCCATCGACACCAAGCTGCTGACGCGGTACCGGCTGCTGGCCGATCGCGCCGGCCGAGCCGTGGTACCGGTGGTCGAAGGAACCTGCACCGGTTGCTTCACCAACGTCCCCACCAGCTTCACCAGCTCCGTCTACGAAGGTCAGATCATGAACTGTGAGAGCTGCGGGCGAATCCTGTTCTGGCCGTAGGTCAGAACGGGAGGCGACCGGAGGTCTACATCCCGGCGCAGCCGGGACGAGTCCAACAACCACCCCACCGACCGCCCCCCGACCACCTGACGACTTTCTTGCCTACCCCGGAAGAAACGAACTTGCTCCGAAGACCGTTAGTTTCAAGTCATTTCACAAGTTAGACAGTTGGGTCAACCGTACCCAACTCGGCATCGGCATTGCTCTAGGATCGGCCAGATATCCCAGCGAACCGCAATACGGCGGCGCTGCACCCTAGAGATGTCCTCCGGGAGGATCAATGTTCGGCAACAATCGGGAGAAGGAACCCATGTCCCCGACTTCAATCAATACACCGCAGGGCCATCAGGGTCAGAAGTCTTCATCTTCGCGCGGTCAGGACACCATTACCGCTTACCTGGGTCCTGACACGTCGGTCGAGGGCACGCTCCGATTCGAGCACTCGGTTCTGATCGAGGGCAAGTTCAAGGGCGAGATAGAGAGCGATGGCAGCCTGGTAATCGGCGAGGGCGCCGAGGTCGATGCGGAAATCAAGAGCCGCATCATCAACATCAAGGGCACGGTGCGCGGCAAGATCGTCGCCAGCGAGCGCGTGCAGATCCAGGGCAACGGCGTTGTGCTGGGCGACATCACCACTCCGTCGATCTCGATGGACGAGTCGGTGGTGTTCGAGGGTAGCTGTTCCATGGGCCGTGCCGCCAACCGTCGCACCAGCGATGGCAAGCAGCAGCAGAACCAGGGACAACACGACAAGAACAAGAAGAAGGACACCGACAAGATCGTCGACGCGGTCGAGTCCGTCCGTTAGATCCAACTTCGGTCAGAACGTGGCCTAGCCGAACAAGAAGAAAGGCGCCCCGAGATATCGGGGCGCCTTCTCTTGTTTGTCGTGTGAACGCGGTGAGGTCTTCGTTGTCGCCGGTGACGTATCAGCGGCCCACGGGTACCGACCCCGTGTCGGCCAACGATCGCGACTGGGCCGTCAGATCTTCCATCTCTTCCACAATACGGTTGGCCTCGCCCCCATCGTCCATCCCGTCCAGATCGCGCACCCGGTCGCGCTCCTCGCGCATGGCGTCAAATTCGGCGATCTCCGCGGGCGTCATGGCTCCCGGCTCCTTCTCGAAGTGGAACTTGCCATCTTCGACGGTCACCGTGACCAGGTCCCCCCGCACAATCTGACCACTGCAGATCAGATTGCCAATGGGCGTGATCAGCTCGGTCTCGACCGCGCGACGCAGCGGGCGGGCGCCAAATTGAGGGTCGGTGCCAATGCGCACCAGTTCGACCTTGGCCTCTTCTTCCACCTTCAGCAGGAAGGGCTCGGTGCAGTCGATACTGCGGATGTGGATGTTGGCAATGAGGTTGTCGAGAATCTCGTACAGGTGCTCCTGCTTGAGGGTCTCGTAGGTCACCAACTCGTCGAAGCGGTTGATGAACTCGAACGGAAACACCTTCTTGGCCTCGCGCATGGCGGCGGCGCTCAGATCGGCGTCCAGGCGACCGTGTTCGTGACCACCCCGGAAACCGATGTTCTCTTCGGCCAGGTGCACGCCCATCGCCTTGCTACCCACGTTGGTGGTCAACACGATGATCGACTTGGTGAAATCCACTTCTTCGTTGTTGCCCAGCACCAGATTTCCGTCGTCCAGGATGCCCAGCAACATGTTCCAGAGCTTGGGGTGAGCCTTCTCGACCTCGTCGAAAAGCACCACGGACAGATTGGATCCCTCTTCTTCGGCGAACTGGGGACCCAGGCCGTCGCTGAACAGCCCCAGGCCCTCTTCCATGGCCTTCTTGTGGTGACGGTCCAGGTTCTCCTGGCACAGCAGAGGCTTGATCTCGCCGCCCACGTAGCCTGGAGGGCTGCCCAGCAGCTTGCTCAGGTTGTAGTGCGCCGAATACTCCTGGCAGTTGACCCGGGTGAAAGCGCGCCTCGAGCCGAAGAGCGACTCGGCCAGGCAGCGCACCGTCTCAGTCTTCCCAACCCCGGTGGGGCCCAGAAGCATCATGGTCAGAATCGGCCGCTCGGGATCGCTGATCCCAGCGAGCACGCGGCTGAAAGCGTTGGTCACCGTGGAGATCGCACCGGGCTGGCCAATTACCATGCGGTGCATCTGGTCCCGAAACCGATCCAACTGGGGGTTACGCTCGGCGGGATCTAGCCTGACACGCGAATCCGGAAGAGCGCACGGGGCCGGTTTGGACATTGGGGATCTTCCTCCGGTGTGGAGTTCCTGGGGATGTTCTGCCCTTGGAGAAGCAGCCATCGCCGACGAACCAGCATGCGACCGTCGACGGACCAATTGGGTAAGCAAGGTATCGGCCCGATGCGGCAGGTGCTTGAAGGACAGTTGCCACCGCGCGCTACCGCGCGTGCACCGCGGCGCGCACGGCCGCACGGTCTGCTCCATCACGGGGAATCAGAAGGAAGGAAGGGGCAGAACTGGAGACGTTCTATTGCACGACCCAGGTCTGCAAGTAGGGGGCAACCTGACCATCGCGTTCTTCACGAAAACGATCGTCGACGCGTGGCGACACGGGAGAGTTGCGTTGCAAATAGCGCGACAGCGCATCGCGGGTCAGCAGTTGGGTATATTGCGCCCGATCAGGCGGAATCTGGGCAAGAAAATCCAACCCCGAATTTCCCTCCATCAGGTAGTCCACCGTGACCACTTTGTACAGACGATCGGGGTCGATCGGACCGCCTGCGATCTCCACCTCGAGCAATCGCCGGTACTCGGGAGCGTCAGGATCGACCACGACCTTCGCTCCGCTCTGGAACAACCCACTGCTCCGGCGACTGGCCTTGCGGTCGAGAATCTGGCAGATCATGCGACCTTCCATTTCGACCACGACCAGGCTGTTGCCAAACGGCAGCAAGCGCAGGAGGTCACCAGCCGTGATGTTGCCCCGGGACAGGTCGGTCCGCAGACCGCCGGTGTTCGAAAATGCCCAGTCGGCCTTGAACGCGTCGCGCATGGCATCGGTCACGAAGTTGCCCATCACGCTGTTCGATTTGCCACGGCGTGCCAGCTCCACCGTGGTCCGGCCTACGACCTCGGACAGTCCCTCGTTGGCCTCCTCGATGTGCGGCGCCAGGCGCTCGGCCATCTTGGCTTCGGGCCACCATTCGTCCTCGAACAGAGTCACCAGCACGCCGTCGCGACGAGGGGTGTCGTAGCCCAGGATCAGGCCCGTCTCGCGGTCGACCCGCAGGATCGCGTGGCCCACCGACGAGCCATTGCCGAAGGTCTCGAATACCATGTTATGCGTATAGGGGTCGATCCAGGGTTCCCGATAGCCGCGATGGGTATGGCCACCCACGATCACCGGCACGTTCTCGACAAGATGGGCCAGATCCATGGCTCCGTGCACCTTGGCCTTCATCTGGGCCACGTCGCTGCGCCGCGCCAGTAGTTCCTTCCATTCCTCTTCGGCATCGAAGGGCAATCCCTCGTGCACCACCAGCATCACGAAGTCGCAGAGCTCTTCATTCAGCAGGATGTCCCGCTGCTTTTCGACGGCAGGAATGATGTCACCGAAGTGCAGACCTTCCACGTTCTCTTCGAAGGCCATGTCCACGGTGCCCGGGGTGGCCGCGCCGATGATGCCAATGCGAAGGCCGGCCTTCTCCACGATGCGGTAGGGCTGGATCCAATCGACCAGCTTGTCGTTCTCGTCGTAGATATTGGCGCAAATGAACTGCGGCTCGATTCCCTCCGACAACGAGATGGCCACGTCCTTGCCCTTGTCGAACTCGTGGTTACCCACGGTCACGGCGTCGTAGCCCAGTTCGTTGAAGTAGTCGGCCATGACCCGACCCTCGGTAATGGTACCCACCGGCGAACCCTGCCAGGTATCGCCCGCGTCGACCAACAGCACGGCTTGGTTGGGGTCGCCCTCGATGGACGCTCGCAGTTCTTTCAAGTAACGAGCGGCCGAGGCACCGCCGCCCAATGGCGGAGGGAAGTTGGGATTCATGAAAGTCGCACCACGCGGATCGACGTAGCCGTGGATGTCGTTGGTGAACACCAGGTGGATGATGGCCACGTCTTCGGCCAGGGCCGGCTTGACGGCCAACAGCAAAAGGGCCAGTCCGAGTGAAACTCTCGCGCGCATGGTCCTACTCCTCGAAATCGTGTTGGTCACCTTCGCGGTGACCTTCGTGGTCGCGGTGTTTGTCGTAGCCGGAATCGCAATCGTGCGCACCGTGGGCCACCTTGGTGGATTGTAAAGCTCGTTCGACATGGACTTCGTAGCTCAGGCCGTCGGTGACGAACGTCATGTTGTGGTTCCAACCGCTGGTGTACGGAATATCGAGGGCCGGAATGTCGTTCACCACGAAGATATCGGCGCCCACGCTGGCAATGCGGTTCAGGGCCCCAGACGAATCGGAGATGTAGCCTTCGTACCCGTCGTTGTACTCGAGGGTGGATACCGGCAACATGGCAATTCGTGGCTTCACGGCGTTCAGGAAAGCCAGGCTGCTGCCGTCGTTGCGACCGTGGTGATGCGCCTTGAAGTACTCCGCGTTCAGGTCGGCCGCGTCGAACGCCGCCAACATGCTTTGCTCGGCCTCGAACTCGGCGTCGCCGCCGATGATGAAATCGACGTCACCGTAGGTGATCTTGAAGACGATGGACTCGTTGTTGATGTTATCGCTCTCGAAGTCCTTCACCGGCACATCGGATGCCAGACCACTGTTGAGAATGGTCACACTGACGGCAGGATCCCAGGCCAAAGCAGGCTGCGTCTGGTCGGTATCGAACCGGTTGACGATGACGCGCTCGACGTTCTCGGCCGCAATGATGGTCAGAGCGTCACCATAGGCGTTCCGGAAATGAGTCTTGGACGGTGAGTCGAGAAAGATCTCGGGATCGAACGCCTCGATGATGGGCGGGAACTGAGAGTCGCCGTCTACCAGGCCGCCAATGTGATCGTAGTGAACGTGGGTAGCGGCCACGACGTCCAGGTCCGTCACGCCCACGCTCTGGAAGTACTCAGCCACCGAGCGCGAGGCATTGCCGTCACCGGAGTCTATGAGCACACGCTTGCCCGACGTGGGCATGGTCATGATGTGGGCGTCGCCCCAACCAATATGCATGAGAGTCGACGTCAGGAGCGGCGCACTCATCTTGGCGCTGGTTGCGATCGTAGCCTGTACTTCGCTGCTGGCCGTGACCGCACCACCACTGGTGGTGGAGAGCACTTGCAGGAAGACATCCTGCCCGTCCTGTACCGACAACAACGGAACGCGGTGGTTCTTGCGTAGGGCGCGATCCTCGCGATTGGCAGCCGCGGGGTAGGCCACCATGGAGTAGTCACCCGAGGTAAACCCGTAGCGGACCGACGCCCGCGTCGACACGTCGGTGGTCCAGGTAACCACGTTGCCATTCACGGCGACGCCGGCGGTCACCGGATCGGGGTCGGTGACTCGCTCTTTGCTGCTACACGAGCCCAAGACGAGGGTCGCGGCCATGAGCGCCGCCACCAATCCCGCGCCGGGGATTGATCTGGGTCCCGGGATGGGCCTGGATGAACTGCGCACGAATCCTCCGAAAACCGAGGCTAGAACTGTCGCGATACGCCAACCAGCACGCGGAAAACGCTGTCTTCCACCTTGTGCAGCGTCTGCTCCACAGAGAACCCGGCGGTACTGGCATCGAACACGTAGTCCTGGAAACTGGTCTGGCGGTGAAACTGAACGGTCAGGTCCAACACCACGTCTTCCACAACGTGCCCAACACCGGCCGAGAAGATGGAACGATCCGACTCCCGATCGGCGTAGCTCTCAAGGTAACGAAAGCCAAATCGGATGGGAGTGCCATTATAGAACGTATGCTCCACGCCCATACGGAGGTCCCACGTGTTCTGTAGATCCAGCAGAATTTCTTCTTCACCGGCCGCGTCCAGCGCCAGATTCGTCGCGTCGACGAAGTCATCGGTCAGCGAATCCCAGAAGCGCCGGGTCGCCTGCACCGTCAGACTTGTTCGTAACTCGTTGCGCGGACGATATGTAGCCCCAACGTTCAGTACCGACGGGTATTCGAGGTCGTAGTCGCCATTTTCGGCCAGGACCACCGTGGGGTCTTCGGCTCCGGCCAGGGTGGCTCGGGAGTCGTGGGCTCCATTCAATTTGACCGGCGCCTCGAAACTCACTCCCACCGAGACCCGTTCGCGCACGTTCACGTGGGTTCCGACCGACCAGCCCCAGCCGGTGAGATCCCGGGAAACCCTGAGATCGGCATCGCTGCCGGCCAGGGGAGCCTCGGATGTGAACGACTCCAGGGTGCCGTAGTAGCGATGGGCGCTGAAGCCCAGGTCGGCCTGCACGTCGTCATTGGCCAGAAGCTCGGTGGCGTAGCCCGCCGAAACGCTGCGCAGCTTGCCCTCGTCCTTGATCTGGTTGAACGACAGGATACGGTCTCGCGGCGTGGAGTCCGGATCGGGATCACGAATCTCCTCGATGTAGTCGTACTCCGAATCGTACCGCTCGAAGATTCCCACGCTCAGCGCCATTCGGCGGTCGTTGGACAGCCCGAACACCACACCACCCTCGCCCAGTCCCGATGTCGTCCGGTTGGTAGCAAACACGGTGTCGTTCACGAAGCTGTCGAAACTATCGAACAACGGCACCGACCGGTCTTCGCTGGCCTGCGATATTCCCAACTGAAATTGCAGCGCGAAACCCGAGGGGGCCTGCGCCAGCATAGCTGGGTTGTGAATCAGACTGGCGCTGCCCAGGTAACGGGACACTCCCGCCGAGCCCATCGCCGCCGCGGCGCCGTTGCCCTGGTCAACCGGTGTACCGTACTGCCGATCGAGCCGGGTGGTAGCGTCGGCTCCGCTCGGAGCGAGCAGCAAAGCCACGCACACAACGAGGATCCAGGCGTTCAATGCATGTCGCATGGGTCAAGTCCCCTTAGAAGGTGTAGTCCATCTGGACGCGGAAAGCGGTAAGGTTGTCGCGCACGTTGTCGCCCTCGCCACGCGCGGGATCAACGGGCTGGTTGTCCAGGTCACGAGCCTGGATGAATCCGGTTTTCAACTGGTCGTTGGTAAGCTTGAAGCGCAGCGACAGGTTGTCGCTGAGGCGCGAGCGCACACTGATCCAGTTGCGAAAGCCCGTGCCGTCCAACAGCACGAACTCGGTGTCTTCGAAGTTCCAGTAGAATCCCTGGTACATGAGCGTAACCAGCTGAACCTGGAATCGGTCGTTCACGTTGTGCGTCAGGGCGCCACTGATGGCTCGCCCGGGGCTACCGACCTGGGCCAGGGAATTCGTCGAGTTGGGCTCGGCGCCGCGCGACAGTCGCGGACGGGGCGCAAATTCGGTGTTCGTGGTGCTGTACCCCAACCGGAGTTCATCGAAACCACTGAGCCGTACGCGAGCTTCGATACGAGTGTCCCAGCCCTTGAACCCGCGCACATCCTCGATGCCCTGCTCGCTACGGCTACTGAAGCGATGCCGCACGCGAAACCGCAACGGAAACAGCGGGGCGTATTCGGCGCGAAACGTGAAGCGACGCAGATCCTGCCCGTCGGCCACACGCGTCCACTGATCAAATTCAAAGCCAGTGATAGTGAGCTTGCGGTTCACGCGGTAGCGCGTGGAGAACGCGAACCCCTTTTCGGGCTTGTGCTGAGGCGTGTCGAACTCCAGGTAGCTCAGAAATGGGTTGTTCATCCGGAACGGATCGCCGGCCAGCGTCTGTTCGTAGCGCGAGTCCTCGCTGTAGGGACGCGCGTAGGGATTGTCAAACCCAAGATCGTAGTTGCGATACAGGCCCAGGATAGTCAGATCGCTGTACTGGGCGTACGCGTTGACGACCCAGGCCTCGGGCGCCTTGCTGAACAAACCCGAAAGACCACTCTCATCAGGATTGGAGTCAAGCTTGGCGTACTCTCCCTGCACAGCAAAGTTCTCGACCACGGTCTGGAACTCAGCTCCCACCACGCGACGAAACTTGCCCAACTCGGTCGAGTCGTAGTCGCTGAATATTTCGCTGTCACGCGCTTGCAGCAGGCCCGGATCCTCGAACAATAGATCGGTTTCAGGCCGGATGAGTTCGTTGTACCGGGCTTCGTACCCAGTCACCCCCACGAAAGTACCGGGGATAATCTCGAACTTGAGGTTGCCACCGATGATGGTCTCTTCGATTCCGTCGGGGCGGATGGTGCCGGTAAAATTGGGCCCAGCGTTTTCCACCAGCGACTGCTCGAACCGAGGAATTGAAATGTAGCGGTTGATGGTGCCGTCGGCGTTGAAGATGCCATCCTTCTTGTCATCACTAAGAAACGCCAGGCCGTGGAACCGACCGGCCGTACCCTCCACGGCCACGCCGCGCAGCGCGTACTGACGCGTGCGCGACAGATCGCCCTGCACGCCCGAAGGCCGTTTGTTGAAACCAAAGCCGCTTTTCCGGGGCAGGTAGAAATCGGTGTTGTCCATGATGAGACCCTGACCCAGGGCTATCCGGAAATTACCCACAACCACCCTGTCCAAGCCGTACCGCTTCCGTTCCCCCCGCCAGGCCGCGAACCCCTTGACCGTTTCATCGAAATCCTGCTCGCCTACATCCCGGTAGCTCATGATCCCACCCTTCCATTGCGGCCCGAACCGGAGACGCAACTTGGACAGGAAGGCGGGGTTGGGGTCCTCGATGAAGTTTCGAACTGAGCGAAGATCCGTGAAGTCGCCCAGAACGGCAGCTGCATTGCCAGTAAGTGCGAGGTCTCCACCAGAATCCGAATCGTCCCCGCCGCGATTCTTGGTATTGAATGACAGGATCTGCAAGTCGCCGTGCAGCTCCTCTTCCGTATCAGCGTCGTCCTCACCGTAATTCACGTAATCACGCAGATTCCGGTAGCCCCAGTAGCTCAGGCCATCGCTACCACGTAGCTGTCGGGTGCCTTCAATACCACCGGATTGGTCACGCGCGTTGATGATGGCCACCGCGTCGACCGGCGAAACATTCTGGTAGCCCTGCAGGTCGTACAAACTCAGTTGGTTCACGTCCTGCGGGTCACGCAGAAGGTCCAGGTACTCATCGGCCAGGCCTTCGCTGGCCCCTTCACGACTCAGGAACTGCTGCACCTGACGGAAGCTGGCGTCATAGCGTTGCATGGCCTGGCTGGCGGCCGGCGGCGGCAAGGTCGACACCAGCGGGCGCAACGTCTTCAGTACCTGCGGCGTCATTCCGTCGACCTCTGAAAGGTCGAAGAAAGAATCGAAGTACTTCACGAAAGTCCGGTGGCGATGGATCGCGCGGCCGAGCTCCTCGGTCACCGGCAGCTCGAGAATCTCCTCGAGCGTCGCCCGGTTGAGATCCACGCGACCGGTCATTGGGTCGACGGTGGGCGGATCGGCCCAAGCCAACGACGCGGCCGTCAGGAACGTGATCGCCAAAGCGATCGCCAACGATTGGGAGAGACGAGCGAGTTTGCTCATTCGTCGTCTCCGTCGTTGAAGAGCACGCTCACACCGAACTGATGCGACGCATCCAGGGTGCCACCACCCGATGAGAACGCGTAGTGGAGCGACGCCACCTTCGGCACATTCACGCCGAATCCAAAACTATACTTGTTGGGGTCGGTCTCAATGCCCACCCGCAGGTCCAGGTACTCCGTCACCGCAAACTCGGTGCCGCCGTGGAAGCGCATTTCCTCGCCCAACTGGTTGCGAATGTCGAACGTGGTGGTCACGCCTTCGTACGGTTCGTAGGCGATACCTACCCCCACCAGCTGGGTCAGCTCTTCCTGGTCGATGCCAATGGTGGGGTTGTTCATATTGCGAATGTAGAAACCGGCGGTGGTGCGTTCATACAGCGTAGCCATTACGCCCACGTTCAAGCCGACCGCCCAGGCCGAGCCGGGGTCCAGTCCACCAACGGTCTCGGCCAGCTCCAGGTTGTGGAAGTCGGCCGCCCAACCAAAGTGCAGGCTGCTGCTCGCGTCCTGGAACAACGTGATGCCGTGCGCAAACGTGAGGGACTGCTCTTTGGAGAGCGATTGATCCTTGAAATCCACGCTGAAGTAACGATAGCCGAACGCCACGCCGCCGCGGTCGCCGGGTAGCTTCGCCGAAGCGCCCAACGCCGACAATCGCGTGAAGTCCAGGTTGAACGGTTCGGCCGTCGACGTGGACACGTGCGTGTGGTTCAGGAACGCCAGTGCGGCCGGATTGTGATAGAAGGCCCAGGCATCGCCCCGTGCGGCAATTGAGGCTTCACCCATGGCACGGGCGCGAGGGCTGATCGACAGGTCCTCGAACAGAGTCGCACGAGCCGACCCGGCCACCATGATGGTGACCGCAACGGCGGACAGGAAGCAGATGCGGAGTTTCTTCGAGTTCGTCATGTCTTTCCTCACCGGTCCAGACGGGTCGCGACGACCACGGGCATTTGGGCGTTCGTACGGGCGCCGGTTATCCGATCGACCACCGCGAGGTGGGCGACGTAGGCACCTGCCGACACGCGCTCGGAGAATTCGTCGTACCCGTCCCACTCGACGGTTACCTCGAGGTCTTGGGCGAGGCGCAGATTGAGACTCAAATCGAAGCGGCTGTCGTAGAGCGTTAGCTTGCGACGGCCCTGCAAATCAAAGATGCGCAGCTGAACCTCACCCTGTAGCGACTCCCCGTCGAACAACGAGGCCGGCACCACCACGGTGATGGGATACACCTCGCCTTCGCGCGGCAAGAAGGTATTGGCCGGCCCATCGAGCGATGCTTGCGTGGGCGGTGGAGCCCGCAGCTCGATGGATTGGCTCAGGGTTCGGTTGCCGTCCTCGTCTTCGGCATTCAGTATCGTGAGGGTCCAGTCGTCATCCAGGCTCACGGCCGAGCTGAGCGTAACGGTAACCACCGCGCTACCCGCGCTGTGGCTGGCCGACGACGCGGTAACCGTATCGGTACCGTTGCTCACGGAAAAATTGGCCGGCTCGGTGCCAAAGCTGTTGGCCACCGGCTCGTTGAAACGCGCGACAACCCGTGTCTCCGTCTCGAGAAACGCCTGAAGCACGATGGGACCCGAGAGATCGGGCGGCTCTACATTCGTGAGATCGGAGACGTTACCGACGGTGACCTGGAAGGTGGTCTGGAACTGGCTGCCAGCACCACTGGCCCAGACCGTCTCACCCACGTCGTAGTCCGTCGCGCCCAGGTCGTCGTCAACGCGCGCGGTGATGGATCCCGCATCGTCCACGATCGTGTAGTTGGTTGCCCCGCCCACATTGGTGGCCTTCGCCGTGATCGTACCGTTGACCCGGATGTATGTACCCTCGTAGGCCGAGCTACTCGCATCCGTCGTCAGCAGCGGCGTGGGCTGCAAGGGCGGGTTGCCCGTTGAGACCACCGTGACGTTGCTGATGTTCTCGATCTCCACGGTCGTGAAGAACAAGGTGATGGTACCCGTCATTCGCACCACGGTGCCAAGGTCCTGAAACGCAGATCCCTCAGCCCCCGAGCCGAACACGTTGATGCCCCGCCCCGAAGAATCTTGAATGTAGCCCGACGGCAGCGTGCCGCGGGAAAGGGTCGGGATGTACACCTGACCCTCGATCGTAACTTCCTGATCGACGAATGCCTGCGGATTCGCCTGGATCACGGCGATCGGCGTGACTCCCGAAGACGAAAACGTAAACGTGGCCGAGTTGCCGCCGGCAATCGCGTTGCCCGCCAGGTCCTCTACGTTGGAGACCTGCACGGTGTAGCCGACGCCGTCGGTCATGTCGGCCGCCAGGGACAACGTGACCGAAGAGCCCGCCGCCGCGGCCGCGCTGACACCGATGGTGTTGGCCGGAGTGGAAGTCTGGAAGACCGAGTAGTTGGTCGCGTTCTGAGCCCCGGCCGCCGCGAGGGCTTCGCTGAAATTGACGCGAATCTGCCGCACGGCCGTGCCGGTCGCACTCGCGACCGTGGGCGGCGTGGTATCCGGCCCACCCCCATCCACGAAGATGTCGGTCGGACTCCCCACCAGAATCTGGAAATCACTCTGGAACTGACTACCCGCGCCACGCGCGGTAATGGTCTGACCCTGGCTGAAGCTGCTGGCACCCGTGGTGTTGTGCACGCGGACCAGGACGGCTCCGCTACCATCATTGACTGTGTAGTTGGTAGCCCCGCCCACGTTGGTGGCCACCGACGTGATGTCGCCGTTCACCTCGATGAACGTACCTTCGAAGGCAGCGTTGCTCGCACCCGACGTCGTCACCACTTGCGGAGCCAACGGCGTGTTGCCCGACGATATGACCGTGACCGATGTGATGTCTTCGATTTCCACCGTGGTGAAGAACAGCGCCACGGTACCGGTGACTTCCACGATGTTTCCGATGTCCTGCAACGCGGGAACGCCACTGCCGTTGCCGAACAAGTTGATGCCACGTCCCGAGCCATCCTGGATGTAGCCGCTGTCCACATCGGTACGGTAGTTCGTGGGGATGTACACCTGGCCACGCACGGTTACTACCTGGCCCTCAAAACCCGCGGTGTTGGCGTGGATGTCGGCGATGGGCGTGGCCGATGAGGCGGAGTAGGTGAAGGTGGCCGAGTTGCTACCGGCAATCGCATTGCCGGCCAGATCTTCCACGCTTGTGACCTGGACCGTGTAGCCCACGCCTTCCGACAGGGCCGAGCCCAGATTCAGAGTGGCTGAGCTGCCCGACGCGCTCGCGGACGACACCGAGAACGTGTTGGCGGGGGTGGCCGTTTCAAACACCGAGTAGTTGCCCGCGTTGCCACCCGTCACGGTGTCGACTGCTTCGCTGAAATTCACGCTTACCTGCGTGTCGCTGGGAGCACCGGCGCCGGTGACCGTGGGTGGCGTGGTATCGGGACCGCCGCCACCCAGGAAAATGTCAGAGGTCAGGCCGACCAGAATCTGGAAATCGGTCTGGAACGCGCTGCCCGCGCCGCGCGCGGTGATGGTCTGGCCCACGTTGAAGCTGCTGGCGCCCAGCGTGTTGTGCACCCGCACGATGATGGGACCGCTGCCGTCGTTCACCGTGTAGTTGGTAGCGCCACCAACATTGGTGGCCACCGACGATACGTTGCCGGAAACCCCGATGTACGTGCCCTCGAAGGCCGAGTTGCTCGCCCCCGACGTCGTCACCGTCTGCGCGGTGAGCGGCGTGTTTCCCGACGAGATCACCGTGACCGAGGTGATATCGGCGATCTCCACCGTGGTGAAGAACAGCGTCACCGTACCGGTGACCTCCACGATGTTGCCCAGGTCCTGCAACGCGGGAACGCCACTGCCCGTGCCGAAGATATTGATGCCGCGTCCGGAACTGTCCTGGATGTAGCCGCTGTCCAGATCGCTGCGGTAGTCGGTGGGGATGTACACCTGACCACGCACCGTGACCACCTGGCCCTCAAAGGCCGCGGTGTTGGCGTGGATGTCGGCGATGGGAGTAGCCGTGGACACGGTATAGGTGAACGTGGCCGAGTTCGATCCGGCGATCGCGTTGCCCGCGATGTCCTCTACGCCGGTGACCTGCACCGTGTAACCAGTACCGTCGCTCAGTGCCGATGCAAGCGTCAAGGTTGCGGACGAGCCCGAAACAGAGGCCGAGGCCACGCTTACCGTGTTGCCCGGTGCCGCGGTTTCGAACACCGAGTAGTTGCCTGCCACACCACCGGTGGTGGCATCGATGGCTTCGCTGAACGTCACGTTCACTGAAGTGTCAGTGCCCGCCGCGGCCGCTGAAACCGTGGGAGGCGTGGTGTCGGGTCCGCCTCCACCCAAGAAGATGTCGCTGGTCAGGCCCACCAGAATCTGGAATGTGGACTGGAACGCGCTGCCCGCGCCCCGCGCAGTGATGGTCTGGCCAACGTTGAAGCTGCTGGCCCCCACCGTATCGTGCACGCGCACGACGATCGGCCCGCTACCGTCGTTGACCGTGTAGTTGGTAGCTCCGCCCACATTCGTAGCCACGGCGGTTACGTCACCCGCGATTTCTACGTACGTACCCTCGAAGGCGGCGCTGTTCGCGCCGGCGGTTGTCGTCGTCTGCGCGGTCAGCGGCGCGTTGCCCGACGAGACCACGGTCACCGCCGTGATGTCTTCGAGTTCCACGGTCGTGAAGAACAGCGTTACGGTACCCGTGACCTCTACGATGTTGCCCAGGTCCTGGAGGGCAGGAACGCCGCTACCGGTTCCGAACACGTTGATGCCTCGGCCCGAATCGTCTTGGATATAACCGCTCTCCAGATCGCTACGATAGTTGGTAGGCAGGTACACCTGGGCGCGCACGGTTACAACTTGGCCGTCGAACGCCCCAATGTTTGCATGAATGTCCGCGATCGGCGTGATCACCGTGCCGCTGCCACCATCGCCTTCAAACACGGTATCCACCAGTGCGCTACCAGTACCGCCGCCGAGTGGCTCCACGTTGGCACTACGCAGTGTGTACTGCAGTGAAGTATTGAGTTCGGCCCCCAACTCCAGGACCGCACGGTCGCCAATGACGCTCACCGCCGCAACGGGAACCGTGTTCGCCGGAAGCGCCGTCTCCCAGATTTGGTAGTTGCCGACGTCGGCCCCGGTCGTGGGATCGATGTCGACGTCGAATGTCACTTCGACTTCTTCGACATCGGTGGCAACCACTCCCGTCACCGACGGCTGCGCAAGCGCGGACCCGGCCATGAGCATCAAGGCAAGAACACATGCCACGGGCAAAGCCAGGAGCGGCGATGTGCATTGGTAGAATCGCTTGGGATTCAAGAGTCGAACTCCTCGTTGCAGACCAGCGTCTTCGTCGTCCTCTTGGACGACAATTGGTCGTGGGTACCGGTCGATACGGTGAATCGGCCAGGGGAGGGCCATCTTCACGCCATCGGCGCGAAGTCGTGGGGCCTACGGATCTGGGAATAACCGATCCCGATTCCTTCACCCTGATCAGGGTAAATCGGACGGGCAGGATATCATCGAGGCGGGCCAGGCAAAAGACCCAAAAACGTAGGATCGCACACGATCACGGGATCGGACGACTGCGTCATCTGTTTGGAGAAACAAAAGCGAAAACTAGAAGTGGCTTGCTTCGGCTTCGCGAATGGCGGCGATCACGTCCGCCGGTGTCTCCGCGCTGCGCAGGCCCCGAAGGAAGCTATCTATGCGTACCAGCTTGGAGATACGCGCCAGGACCCGTAGCTGCTGCCCGGGCAGGTCGCGGGAGCCCGCGAGAAGGAACACCAGATCCACCGGCTCGTCGTCGACGGCGTTGAAGGCGATGGGGCGATCCAGGGTAGCCACCATGACCAGGCTCCCCACCACGATCTGGCTGCGCGCGTGCGGAATGGCGATGCCACCGCCGATACCGGTGGTTTCCACCTCTTCGCGCGATACCAGCTCACGGTAGAGGGGCTCGCCCTCGGTGATCTTCCCCAATTCGGCCAACCGATCCACCATCACGCGAAGGCACTCCTCGCGGCTTTCAACCGCCAGGCGCGTAAGCACCAGGTCAGGCCCGGTGAAGTTCAGCAGCTTCATGGACACGAGGCGTCCTCGGGGAATTGAGCAAGGGGTGTGAGGGTCGGTCAGGCCGACCCCTGGCTGGCTTTTGCTTGCAGGAAACGCACCACGCTGTCGGCGGCATCCACGAAGGCGCGAGCGGCGGGGCTATCTGGATTATGCGAAACAACTGGCGTACCTATGTCGCCGGCTTCACGAACGGTCGGATCGATGGGCACCGCCCCCAGAAACGGAACGCCATAGCGGTCGCTGGTACGCTGCCCGCCGCCCTTGCCGAAGATCTCGGTCTCGTGATTGCAGTTGGGGCACACGAACCCGCTCATGTTCTCGATCACGCCGATAATGGGCACGTTGGTCGATTCGAACATCTGAATGCCACGCACAACGTCGATCAGCGCCACGTCCTGGGGAGTGGTAACCATGACCACACCGGTCAATGGCACCTGCTGCACCAGCGTGAGCTGGGCGTCGCCGGTTCCGGGCGGAAGATCCACCACCAGGACATCCAGGTCTCCCCACAGGCAGTCTTTCAGGAATTGCTGCACGGCGCCCATCACCATGGGGCCGCGCCAGATCAGCGCCTTATCAGCGGGAATCATGAAACCGATGGAGATGAGCTTGATGCCGCCGACCTCGAGCGGAACCATCTTCTTCTGGCCGTTCTGCTCGAGGATTTCGGGCTGTTGGTCGATTCCCATCATGGTCGGAATGCTGGGACCGTAGATGTCCGCATCCATGAGTCCCGTGCGCAGGCCGCTCTTGGCCAGGGCCAGAGCCAGGTTCGTGGCCACAGTGCTCTTGCCGACGCCACCCTTGGCGCTGGCCACGGCCACGATGTGCTTTACACCCGGAATTCCACTGCCACCGGCTGGCGACGCACCGGGGCCGGCGCCCGCGGCCGGGGTTCCCTTGCTACGCATCTCCACGTCCACCTGGCCCACGCCATCCACCGCCGCCGCCGCGGTCTGGGCATCGCGGCGGATGCGCTCGGCCACGCCGGCATCTTCTATCGTATGCTCGATGATCACGGTGGCATCCTGGCCGTGCACCTGGATGGCCTGTACCAGCCCGAACGACACGATACTCCGGTTGAAACCGGGGTACTTGACCGCTTCGAGAGCTTCGCGGATTGCCGCTTCAATGGGGTTCATGGGGCCTCCTGGCCGCAGAGTCGTAGACGAACGTGCAATTGACGGCCCGGCAAGGCCGCGAGGATACTGCCGCTGGACCCAAAATCAAACAACAAGCCCGGCGACGGGCAACCGCCAAGAAGCCGAAACATGGCCCAACCCAAACTCAGCGTATGCATGACGGTGCGCAACGAAGAACATCACCTGGCCGAGGCGCTGGCCAGCTGCGGGTCCATCTGCGCTTCGGTCGCCTCTGAAATCGTCGTCGTCGATACGGGCAGCCAAGACGGTACGTTGGACATTGCCCGGGCCCACCCAAACGTCAGGCTGTTCGAGCATCCGTTCGTGAACTTCGCCGACGCCAAGCAACACGCCCTGGATCGGGCGCAGGGTGACTGGGTGTTCGTACTGGATGCCGACGAGCGGGTCAGCGCCGAGCTGGCGCTCGAAATCGAAGCTCGATTGTCCGGACCGCAGGATGCCTCGTACCGGGTACGTCGCCGCAACTGGATGTTGGGCCGCGAGATGCGCACCATGGGGTTCGAGAACGACTCGCCCCTGCGTCTGTTTCCGCGCCAACTGGCGCGGTTCGACGACCGGCTCGTCCACGAGGGAATCGAAGTGGATGGGCCCGCACCAGAGCTGATCGACGCCCCTCTGGACCACTACACGTTCGGCGGCATCGATGCTTACCTGCGGAAGGTAGACCTGTACACGACGCTCGAGATACAGCAGGGCGACCGCCATCACGACATGTGGCACCTGGTGTTCACCATGCCGTCCACATTCTGGCGCTTCTATGTAGGCCGCGGCGGTTGGCGCGATGGCTTCCCGGGGTACCTGTGGGCTAGCCTGACCGCCATTGGCAAGTTCGTACGCGACGTGAAGCTATGGGTAGCCCACGAAGCGGGCCCGCAGGCCCTGCGGGAGCCGCACCGTCGAACGTCCGGGCGCGACGACTCGGATCGCCCGACCTAGTCCTCGAACGATTTGAGCGCGTCTTCTTCTTTGTCGAAAGTCTCGAAAATCAGCTCGAGCTGCGTGACATGAAGGATGTTGTCGATACGATCGGACACCGAGGCAATCTTCATTCGCCCGCCCTGCTTCACCAGACTGGTGTACGCCGAGACCATCAGGCCCAAGCCGGTACTGTTGATCCACTTGACCTTGGATAGGTTCAGCACGATGTCGACCTGACCCTCGGCCACCATCGACTTGATGGTGTTGTTGAACAGGTCGAAGTCGTCGCCGCCCATGATCTTGCCGGACAGGTCCAGCACGGCAATCTCGCCGCTCATCCGCTGTTTGATCTTCACTTGTGAGGCCTCTCCGCGCTCAGGAACTCGAGGGCAGGCGGAACGTCCCGCCAGCACAGGGTAAAGAGGGTAAACCAAGCCCACCGTCTCCGGCAACTACCGCCGGTCGGAAGCGGGTAAAACAAGAACCGGGCCCCGTGAGAGGCCCGGTTCGTCCGGGATCAGAGCCCGATCCCGAATTCTGATGCGAGCTACTTGCCCATGACCGTGGTCAGGCTGGCCGCCGAACCCGCGTCGATGGTCACTTCGTGCTCGCTCTCGCCCAGCGTGGCGTGCCACACCTTCACGGTGTAGTCACCCTCGGGGACGTCGGTGATCTCGAAGTTGCCGGCCGCGTCGGTCACGGCGTAGTAGGGGTTCTGGTTGACCCAGACGTACCCGTTCATCCAGGTGTGACCGGCATCGCACTTGGCGTTGACCAGACCCACGCGCTTCATCTTCTTCTTGATCTTCTGACCCTGAATGGGCAGCGCCAGGTTGAACACCGTCTTCTCGCCGGTGCCATCGTAGGTGTGCGTGTTGTGCAGTACGGGGTCCTCGTTGGTGATGACCAACGGCTGCCCCACCATCATCGCCTGAGCGTGCGGCACGTAGCGGCACTCTTTGTTCTGCAGCATGGGATCGGGCATCGTTGCGGGATCCTTGCCAGCCTCGACCTCGACGAAGTACACGATAGCGTTGGCCAGGCCGCCTTTTTCGCCCACGAGACAGCTCTCATCGGGAACCGTCGCGTGGCAGGTGCCTTCATCCTTGGTCACGGCGATGGTCTTGGCATTGGATGCCGCGGCCTTGGTGGTGATCGTGCCCGAAAGGCTGCCACCGTCTTCGACAGCCACGATCTCGTAGGCAAGCGCGGGGCCTGCCATGAGGCAGAGCGCGACGAGCGCGCAAACCATTGATTTCATTGAAATTACTCCTTGTAAACTCTGGGTCCCCCGGTGTTGTGCATTGAACGCGCGGAGGCATCCGCAGGTTCCCGATAGGCTCACACCATGGAAGGAGATCACTCGAGCGTCATTAGGTAGTCCCGGAGGGCTTCGATCTCCTCGGGGGCTTCGTCGGTAAAGTATTCTCCGTCGTCATAGAAGAAGTTCGGCATACGCGTGCCCGGCATCTGCGACTGCGGATCGGTGAGCCAAGAGACGATCCAATCCGGACGAAGACGGTTCTTGGCCAAGCTCAGGTTCGGCGCGAGCTCGCTGGCCGAAGGCGCATCGGCCGAGAGCGCTCCCGAGGGATGGCACTGCTGGCACTTGTACAACTCAAACAACCCGCTGCCCGAGCCCGAGTCGGCGTAGGTCAGCAAATCGGCCTGAGGATAGGGATTGTCGTGGGCATCCGCCACCGCCATGAAGTAGTTGGCTACTACTCCCCGCTCTTCCTCGGTGAATTCAAACGACGGCATGCGCACATTCAGCCAGGGCCGAATGGGCGAAACCTCGTGCAGGAAGCGAACCAGCCAGTCTGGCTGCACTTTCGCGCCCTCGTTGAAGAGATTGGGTGGATGATAGCCGGTGTCTTCGATCAGCGAAGCGATGGCCCCCCCCTGACCTTCAATTATGTGACATCCCCGGCAGTTGCGGCTGGCCACCAGTTTTTCACCGCGCGCGGCCTGTTGCTCGGACGCCGACAGGTTGCGCTGGTTCTCCTGGGGCACGGTGTGCTTGGTCCAGGAAAGCACGTTCGAGGTGACGAGCTTGGCCTGCTCCTCGGTCATGTTGAAGCGCGGCATACGACTCTTTTCCAGAGGGAGCAGATGCATGCCCTCGTCGTAGCTGCGCGGTTCGAGCATCTTGTGCTCGATCCATGCCTTCACGGAGTGCTCGACCCCGTGCTGGTTGTTGAACGCGAACTTGTTCAGCGGCTTGCTACCTTCACCGCTCAGCTCGGTGCCGATGGGCAAGGTCTCCTCGAAGCCTTCGATGAGATGGCAACCGAAGCAGCCCTGCCGCCCGATCACCCTCTCGCCCAGCAATACTTCACGCGCCCGCTCGTCCATCGCATCGAGCTGGGCCGCGGCCGTGGCCACCGGCTGCGTGTTGCTCAGATAGTCCATGAGGATCTCGTAGACCATCTCGGGATCCGAGGGCTCTTGGCCGTACGGGGTCGTCGTGTCGGCGCGGAGCGTACGCAGATAAGCGGTGATGTCGGACGCTTCCTGATCGGTCAGCCGCATGTTGGGCATGCGAGTCGTCGGATCGTAGGACTTGGGATCCTTCAACCAATGGTAGGTCCAGGCGATCGTCGACTTCGAAGCCACCGCTTCGAGGTTCGGGCCGAACTGGCGAGGCGAAACGCCCACCACTTCCAGCGCGTCTTCCTCTTCGGCCACGAGGTGGCAAGCCTGACAACCCACGGACTCGAACAGCTGCTGGCCCCGCTGCGGGTTTCCGCGCGGCACCGCGGCCGAGGCGAAATCGGTTGTCTCGGACTTGTCGAACAGGTACGCCACGATGCCATTGATTTCGGCCGTCGTACGCCGCGACCAATACGTGGGGTCGCCGTCCTTGCCCCCCACCACGTTCTGGAGGTGGAAGATCTGCGGCATCACCGAATGCGGGCGCACCAACTTGGGATCGCTGATCCAGCGATAGGCGAACTCGGGCGTCAGCTTGTCGGCGATGCGTTTGAGGCTGGGACCCGTCTTGGCCATGTCCTCGTAGCCGTCGATCTTATGACAACCCTGACAGCCAAAATGCTCCACCAATTGACGACCGGCGTTGTAGGTGTCGGCCTTGGGAATCTCGCGCACACCGGTGTGACACTTCACACAGCCGGCCTCGTAGTCGTCGGCCGTGAGCATGGGCAGGACCCAGTGGTGCATCTTGTGGTACCCGTACTTCTCTTCCCACTCTTTGCGCTGCTCTTCGTCGCGCGGCGTGTGGGCGGCACGCGAGAACTCGACACCGCGCGGACGGCCGCCGTGGCACTCGGTGCATCCGAAATCGGTCAAGGGATGGCTCGACGCCGCGGCCACGTAGGTGTCCAGATCGGGGTGCGTGGTAAAAGGCTGCGGCGCGTCTTCCCAACGCGGATTGTCGATACCCAAATGGCAGGTCGTGCAACGATCAACCCGATCGGTCACGCCAAAGTTCACATCGTAGGTCAGCCCCGCCGGCAGAATCTGATTCACCCGGAGCGAGGGCTGGATGAAATCGAGCATGGCGGCGTTGCGCGCCTTGTTGAACCAGTTGTCCTGGATCGTGGCCAGACGTTTGTCGATGAGGTCGACATCTTCGGTGATCTTGGCGAGCCGTGCCTGCGCCTTCGTCTCGGCGTCGCGCAGCTCGTCCATCTGGGCTTCAATGGCTTCCCGTCGAGCGATGGCGTCTTCGCGGGCGACGCGCATGCGTTGGAGCTCGAGCCCCATCTCCGCCAACTTGACTCCGGCGGCTTCGGCTTTCGCTTCGTCGTGACGTTCGTTGGCCACGGCGAACTCATACTTCACGACGTCGTATTCGGCCTTGTAGAACCGGAAATTCTGGTCGATCCGGTACCATTCGCTATGAACCTGGATGTGTTTCTTGTCCAGCTCGCTCAATTGCTCACGCTGGGCAACCAGTTCGGTCCGCGCTTCGGTCAGCCGTTCTTCAGCTTTGGTAAGACGATCTTCTTTGATCTTCTCGCTGGCGGCCAGACGCGCCTCCCCGAGCTGCTCCTGCTCGAGGCGCACGAATTCACGCTGGTATTTCTTCCAGCTGCGGTTGTAGTCGTCAAACACCATCCCCACGACTACGACCACCATGAGCACCGCCAGAGCGGCGAACCATATGTTCAGCCGAGAGATGTTGTACTCGTGCAGCGTCTGCGATCGAGCCATGCGAACGAGCCCCTAGATATTGAAGAAGTACTCGGGGATGGCGATGACGTACTTCAGGTCGAAGAACCAACGCAGCAGCATCTTCAGCGGCAACGCCATCATCGACAGGAACAACGTCATCAGAATGCCGTAGCGGATTGTAGTCATCTGCTGGTGCATCTGCTTCAGATAGGTCTTCGTCAACACGAAGCCCACGACGGAAAAATAGGCAAGCGTGGCTACGAAGCCCGGGATCTCACGGATCATCCAATTGGACGGTAATGGCTGTTGGAACCATTTGATCCAGAAGTACTCGGACAAGTTGATGTTTACCAACGCCTCGAGCTTGTGCGGATCCCAGTACTCGTAGGGTCCGTAGAAATTCCAGTTGGGCCCTCGTAGGAACGTGCCCAGGAAGATCAACACCACCCACAGCACGATGTAGCCAAACAAGAACCACGTGATCGCGAACTTGCGCGCACGAAACGTGAAGTAGCCGTTGCCCAGTGGGTTGAAATCGATGAACGGGATGGCCATGAGACCCACCACGATGAGGCCGGGAAACACCACGCCCGCCAACCAAGGATCGTAGTACACCAGCATTTCCTGCAGACCCAGGAAGTACCACGGTGCCTTCGACGGGTTGGGCGAATCGGCGATGTTGGCCGGTTCTTCCAGCGGCGCCTTCAGGAAAATGGACCAGATGACCAGCAGTCCGCCCACCAGAAGCATCGCCAGCAATTCGGTGTAGACCAGGTCGGGCCAGGCCCAGACCTTCTTGCCGCTGTCTTCCTGCTCATCGGGCGGCAGACCCAGTTCCATGCGCTGGTCGTTCGTTATCGCCTGATTCATCGACAACCACAGCGTCCACCACGCGGTGTACACCATGATCAGGATGGGAATGTTGTCTGGCTTGGTGATGACCTTGTTGAAGTTCGGATCGAGCGCACTCAGACCGAAGAACAACGTGAGCACGACATTGCCCACCCAGAAGCTGGTGGTGCTCCAGACCCGCCGCGAGTACACCAGCATGAAGAAGCCAACGGTGCTCAGCCCGATGAACGTCGCCGGCTCGAACAGACGATTGACTTGTTCCTTGAATAGATCCATGGATTCAGGTGCTCCCGTGCATCAAAGCGGGCCAGAGATTCCGCCGTCCTTACGGACGCGCCAGAAGTGGATAGCCATGCCAAAACCTGCAATCAGAGGAATGGCAACGCAGTGGAGCACGTAGAAGCGAAGCAGTGTACCGGCGCCGACGAAACGCCCACCCAGTAGGGCGAAGCGAACGTCATCACCAATATGCACCAGAGAAACATCGCCCACCCGAAGTAGAGCGGCACCCGGCCCCTCGTGTCCCAGGAACGGCGTAGCCCGCGCCATGTTCGACCCTACCGTGATGGCCCAGATGGCCAGCTGATCCCAGGGCAACAGGTAGCCCGTGAACGAGAGCAGCAGGGTCAGCACGAGTAGGATCACGCCTACGTTCCAGTTGAATTCGCGCGGCGGCTTGTAGCTACCGGTCATGAACACGCGGAACATATGGACCCACACCGCGATGACCATGGCATGCGCACCCCATCGATGCAGCTCGCGCATGATCCCAAGCGGGACCTGCTCGCGCAGATCAATGATGTCCACGTACGCGTACTCGATGGTGGGGCGGTAGTAGAACATGAGTAGTAGTCCGGTGATCGTCTCCAGCAAGAACAGGAAGAACGACAGGCCGCCGGCGCACCACGTGTACTTCATCTTCACGCCGGATTTGCGAACCTTCACCGGATGCAGATGGAGCAACACGTTGCTCATGATCACGAGTACCCGGTTACGGTCCGTATCGGGGTAACCGTGGCGGAAGAACGCGGTCCAAAGCTGTGACCGCGCAATCGACTTCTTGACGTTGGCCAGGCGGCTCATGGTTCCTTTCCGGAGTGCGAGAGAAGCGGCAGGATCAAGCCATGGAGACGAAGGATTCGGGGTTGTCCCACTGACCCTTTTCCCACTGGTACTTCGAATTCTTGTCCACCACGACCTGGCCGTCATCGGCCACGTAGATCTTGTAACGTTCGAGCGGACGCGGCGCCGGTCCCTCGAAGTTCATGCCGTCGATATAGAACCCGCTGCCGTGGCACGGGCACTTGAATTTCTGTTCGCCGCCCAGCCAATTGGGCGTGCAACCCAGGTGCGTACATATGGTGCTGAGCGCGAACAACGTCGCCTCGTCACGTACGATCCAAACGCCGAACTTCGATTTGAAACGTTCGTCGACGGCGCCCACTTCGTACTCGCTGGGAAACCCGGCCTTGAATGTACTGGGGGGCTCGAACAGGACGTTGGGAAACAGGAACCGCAGGGACACACCGGCCAGCATGGCGAAGCCGGCGGTGATGGACACCCAGGCCAAACCCAACCATGGGAAGAAGCCGCGGCGCGACGTTTTCCCGCGCAGGCCGGAAAGACCTTCGGCTCCCAGGATATTCTCGGCCCGTCGGGTCGGCGCCGCCGTAGGCGATGTGGGCGGCGATTGTCGGCTGTCGGTCATGACACCTGGACCCTTTCGGGAATCAAAAACAAGGGAATCTCGGGGCATCGAACCGCCCGGACCGCGGGGCCGTTTCGCCACGATGAGCGACTATATCGGGTGGGCGAGGAGAGCGTCAAACCGTTTCCAGAGTGCTAGTTGGCGCGCAGAGCCCGAATTGCGGCTTCTTGCACCAACGGATGATCGGCCTGCCTCGAAAGCTCTTCCAGACGCGACCGTCGGTCCGGCGAGGGCAGGATCTTTTCCAGACGTCCCAGGGCCTCGGCGGCCATGAGCATGGTCTGTTGCGACAATTGAGGCGTCATTTCGGGCTGCCGGGCCAGATACTCGGCGTCCAGCATCTTCAGGAGCAAGCCTTCGCCGGCATCGCTGCCCAAGTGGGTAAGAGCGTTGGCGGCATTCCAGGCCACGTCCACGGCCCCGTCCTGCAAGCGAGCTTCGATCGCGGAAATAGCCGTGGGATCGCCAATGGAAGCCAGCGCGGCCACCGCCACGCTGCGAATTCCGGGATCCTCGTCGCGGCTCAGTTCCACCATGCGGGGTATCGCCTCGTAAGCCTTCGCATTGCCCAGCGCGACCACCGCGTACAAACGGGTCTCGGCGTCGGCATCCGATGTTGCCGCCAGAAGCGCGGGAATCGCGGCGGGAATGGTGGCAAAGCTAAGCACGCGAGTGAGATAGCGTCGCGGCTCGGGATCACCGCCGGCCGTTCGGTCATACACCGCCAACAGCTGCGCCTGGAACGCAACGTCCTCCAGCAGCTCGGGCTTGGCGGAAATCCGCTTGGATAGCTCAAAGGCGGCCTGGCCACGCCGCCGACTGTCACCCGAGGCGACCTGCTGCAAAATGTCTTCTGGTGCGCGGTCCCCGCCCACCAGGAAATTCATACTCAGAAAAACCCCTACAGCCACCAGCACGATCAGGGCTGGGACCAGAAACAGCTGTCCAATGGCCTTGAGGCCACCGGCTCCCTCTTCTTCGCGGAAAGGGGGAATTTCAGGGCCCGGGCGAGGCGATCCTTCGGAATCGGTCACAGCTCAGTTCCAGGTAGAAAGGAAGCCGACGGCGGCTCATGGAGGTTGTGCTCGACCAGTTCAAATCTGGTCAAGTAGTGGAATGGTATCCCTGACCCGGCCAGTATTTCTTCTGGATGCGCGGTCCCCCGACGTACTCGGGGACCCAGATCGCCTCCTTGATGCAAACCTGCTCGCAGAGTCGGCAACCCACGCATTCTTTTTCGTGCACGATCGCAGTCCACTGGGGCAAACCCAGCGCTTCCTGCTCGGGTGCGGCCACCAGCTCGATACAATCGAACGGGCAGATGGTTACGCAGTAATCACACCCGGTGCAGGCGTCGATATCGACTACGGCCTTGGGCATTTCCTTGGGCTTGTACTTATGCACCATGGATCCGTCATCGTCGTAGATGCACTCCACTGGGCAGTACTTCCCGCAAACGCTGCAGTCGATGCAGAGAGCGGGATCGATGACGTGGAGTTCCTTCTTGCCACCGGTAATCGCCTCGGTGGGGCACTTGATCGCGCACACCTGGCAACCGATGCAGGACTCCGTGATGACATGGGACATGGTCGATGACTCTCCGCCCTGCGCGAAACTTCGCGCGCTCAAATAGCCTGCGCGAGGCGCCGCGCCCTGGATCGAACTTTGGCCGCGCCAGACTATACAGGAAGCGTGCCGAGGGGCAAACCCCTCCCAACGACAGGTTTGGGGTGTCGTTGGCCCGAAGATGCCCCTAGGCTGGCACCCCATGAATACTCCGCCCACAGTGCCCAGGATCCTCGGCGTCGCGATCGCGCTGGCGTTGCTGGCCTCCACGGCGACAAACGCCACGGCGGGCGTCGTGAACCGCGACCAGCTGCGGCGCGCGCTCTCGCATCTCCAGGACACCGACCTCCTACATGCACTGGCCGTGGGCGGCGTGGGAGCCATGTCGGTGGCTCCCTGGGACGGCGAAATCGTGGAGTTCGCGAGGGATCGCCATTGGCTGGGTAGAGACGCGGGACGCATCGGCAAATGGGCCGGCCATCGGTGGACGGTCGGAGCCGAGATGCTGCTGGTACCGGTAGTGGGTTGGGCGATCGGACACGACGCGTTGCGCGACGCGGGACTCCTGCTTTGGCCCGCCCAGTTGGCCACGCAGGCCGTGGTGCAGGGCCTCAAGTACTCCACGCGACGATCGCGACCGGACAGGGGCGAGCTGGTGAGCTTTCCTTCGGGACACGCATCGGGCGCCTGGACCACCGCCACCGTGTTGCACGATCGTTTCGGCGCGAAGGTCGGCGTACCCGCCTACGCCGCGGCTCTCTATATAGGACTCAGCCGACTGCAGGCCAACAAGCACCATCTGAGCGACGTTATCTTTGGCTTCGCGGTGGCCCATTGGTGCACCAAGGCGGTAACCCGGTCGGCGCAAGACGGCGTCGCGACCAGCTGGACGCCGCGGCCAACCGTTCTGCCCAGTGGCGATGGCATGGGCCTGTCCCTGCTACGACGAAATCTCTGACTCGAAACGACCAACGTGAAACGACCCACGCTGCGCTTTGTCGGCCCCGACGGTTTCCACAACTACGGCATGTTCCTGCTGTTGGCGGGAATCGTGGGCCTGGCCACGGGCGGAGGTGTTGTGTTGTTTCGTCGCAGTTACGAGCTGATCACGCATTGGCTCCTGGGCGGCGGACATCTGGTGCTCGATGCCCTCGCCGCAGCCCCCGCCTGGAAGCTACTGTTGGTGCCCACCGTGGGTGGTCTGGTCGTGGGCACCATTCGCAAAATGCTGCCTACCAGCGGTGGTCACCACGGCGTGACCAACGCCATGCACGCCACGGCGTTCAACGACGGAAAAATACCCATCGTCCACACCGTTCGGACCTTCTTCACCAACATCATCTCCATTGGCACGGGTGCATCGGTGGGCCCAGAGGGTCCGGTAATCGAACTGGGGTCGGGGTTGGGTTCGGCCGTCGGACAGTGGATGAAGCTCTCGCCCGAACGAGTGCGAACGTTGGTGGGATCGGGCGCGGCGGCCGGACTGGCCGCGGCATTCAACGCCCCGATCGCCGGCGCCATCTTTGCCGTGGAGATCGTTCTGCGTGACTTCGCCGTGGTCACGTTCAGTCCAATCATCGTAGCCGCCGTCATTGGCACCGCGCTGAGTCGTGCATTTCTAGGCGACGCGCCCGCCTTCCAAACCCTCACTTACGAACTTGGCTCACCGTGGGAGCTGCCCTTGTACATCGTTCTGGGTGCGGCGGCCGGGCTACTGGGCGTGGCCTTCACGCGTTCGCACCATGCGTTCGCCCGACTGGAACAGTCGCGCGTGCCGCGCCCCATTCTGGCCGCGGCCGGCGGTCTTGTACTGGGTCTCGCGTTCGTGGCCGGCCTCCCGCAACTATTCGGCGTTGGCTACGAGCCCACGAGCCAACTCCTGAACGGCGACCTCGGATGGAAACTCATGCTGTTGCTGCTGGCCGCCAAACTCCTGGCTACGAATCTTTCGCTGGGTACCGGCTTTACCGGCGGCATCTTCGCACCGGCGCTGCTCATGGGCGGCGCGCTGGGCGGTGTGTTTGGAACCGCCGTCGCCCAACTGCCACTATCGGTGGGCCCCACCGGCGCCTACAGCCTGGTAGGCATGGCCGCGCTCATGGCCGCGGTAACCCACGCCCCCATTACGTCCATTCTCATTCTGTTTGAAATGACGGGCGGCTACGAGGTCATCCTACCGCTCATGCTGTCCTGCATCACCGCCGTGGCCGTCTCGCAAGCGTTGAGCCGCGACTCGATTTTCACGTTGGGACTCAGTCGCGCCGGCGTCGACATGAACTTCGGACGCGAAAGCGCCATCTTGCGCGGCTTCTACGCCGAAGACCTCATGCACCCCGATGCTCCAGTCCTGGCCGTGAACTGCGACATCGAAGAAATCGTGCAGCGCTTCCTCGAAAATCTCGAGAACCGCTACTACGTGGTGGACGACCAGAGAGTGCTGGTAGGCGTCATCGATATCCACGACATGAAGGAGCTGGTTCGAGAACAGGGGCTATCCCGCTTGGTGCTTGCGGCCGATATCATGCGACCGGTGACCGTGCCGGTTTCGTCGCGGCTGAACCTGGAAGAGACAATCCATATGTTCACACGCGCCGAAGAAGAAGAGCTACCCGTTGTCGACGACAGTGAACCAGCCCGACTGTTGGGAGCCATCAGCCGGCGCGATATCCTGGAACTCTACAATCGGGAAATCCTGAACCGCGAGGTGTTGGGAATCAAACTCGTACACCATGACACCGATGCCACCGACTACGTAGACCTGCCCGACGAGTACAAAGTGGAGCTGCTGCCGGTGACCGTCGCAATGACGGGAAAGAACCTGACCGAGCTGGACCTACGCGGCCGTTTCCAGATCCACGTGCTGGCCATCAAACGACCGAGTCGTCGATCGAGCGGGTACAACGAATTGCCCGATCCGCGGCGGCCACTTTCACGCGACGATCGTTTGGTGGTGGTGGGGCGGATGGAAGATCTGGCGCGGTGTCGCGAGGAAGGGGTTTAGGCGTGGCTTGATTGGAGCGCCCGCGCCACTGCTCCTGGGTTGCGTGTTCTCACGAGCTGACGTGGCGCTGGCACGACGCGTGCTGTTCTACTCCCACGTATCTCTGGGTATCGCGGGAAACGACTCGACATCAACCGGCTCTTTCGCCCCTCGCGCTCCACGCGAGGGCCTCTGCATCCATTTACGTTTGCGATGGTCATCGTGTTCGCGGTGGCCGTGGCGGTGGGCATGCGCCTGGCACCAGGCGCCGACCCGCACCCCGTAGTCCTCGACTACGTGGTGAAGGTGAGCGACGCGGCGCAAGGAAGCCTCGATGTCGAACTGGACATCGAGTCGCCCGACAGCCGCAGCCTGATACTTGGCTTCAGCGGACATGCGGTATCCGACCAGTTGCCTCGTACGCGATACCGGGTTCGCTCGGCCCAAAATGAACGCGGCGAATCTCTCGCCATCGAGCCCCATCAAAACGGTTGGAGAATCTCGACCAAGAAAGCCGAGCGAGTACATATCAGCTACGACGTGCGCTTGCGCTTTGGAAGCGACAATAGCGGTTTTTCCCAAGAAGTCCTGAGCCGCTGTGACGTTGAGGGTGCGCGCCTGTTGGGCAGCGATGTGTTTCTTTTTCCGTTGGGTCGCGAAGCTGCGGCCATCGGTGCGCGTTACGAACTACCGCCGGGATGGTCCCTCTACCATCCGTTTGCCGTCGACGAACACACCGCCCAGTACCCCAGTCTGCATTCCCTGTATTCGTCGGTCGTTGCCGCGGGACCGTACCGGGTAGCTCGACGCAGCCTGGCCGGATGCGATCTGACGATTGCAATTCAGGGTCAATTCGCCTTCGGCGATGACGACCTGGTGAGCATGATCGAGCGGGTGGTAGCACGCGAGTTGGAATTCTTCGGATCTACTCCCCGCCCCAGCTACCTGTTTGTGGTGAACCCTCACCCCCGGTCGAGCGATCCAGACAACTTGCGTTACTTCGGACTGCACTTCGACGCCAGCATGATGATCCTCTTGGACGAACGAACCGACTATCGCCGTCTACAGGCCGAACCGGCGCAGATCTGTGCGCATGAGTTCTTCCACAACTGGAACGGCGGGCTGATAAAGCAGCACGGGTACGACATGAACTGGTTCATCGAGGGCGTGACCACCTACTACAGCTACCAGTTTCGAATGGACTGCCGAATGCTGGACCCGGGCACCTACGCGGCGACCGTGCGCGAACGTTTCGAACGCGACGTGCTCAACAGTGGACTGCTGGGACATTCGAGCCTGGCCACGGTCAGCACTCAGGTACTGCAAGCCGCCGAAACCACAAGCTTCCTGTACTCGGGGGGCCTGGTGGTGGCCAAGGCCCTCGACCACGAGATAGAGCGCCGCACCAACAACCGGCGTTCGCTCGACGATGTCATGCGCAATCTCGTGCAGAAGGCGCAGGCCAACCGGGACTTCATACTCACTCGCGAAGCGCTCGAAGCCGAGCTGGAACTGATTACCGAGAGTTCCATGACCGAATGGCTTGCCCGCTACGTGTACGGTCTGGAAACACCACCGCTCGATGCCGTCGACCCGGCACGGTGACCCAAAGCGCCTTGGGGCCTACTCCAACCCGGATAGCCGGCGCAGATTCACCCCACCCTGCATGAACTCCAGGTAGTTCTGCGACGGCGCGGAAATCTCGTCCAGCCGCTCCAGCGAGTCGTCGGCCACCAGCAGGTCCAACGAGTCCCATTGCTGCACCAGATGCTCGCGCGTGCGCGGCCCGATGATCGCGCTGGTCACCGCGGGTTGATCCAGTACCCACCGTAGCGACAACGTTACCGGCGACGTCTCGAGCTCCTTGGACGCCGCAACCACCGCGTCGACGATATCGAAGTTCCGCGCGGTGAACGTACGTTCTTTCCAGGGAAGCATGATGTCCTGCTCCGATGGGCTCGTCAGGCGCGCACCCGCTGGCCCGCCGCCGTCACGCTGGTACTTTCCCGAAAGCATACCGAAGCCAAGCGGGCTCCAAGCCAACACCCCCACGTCGTAGTGCTCGGCCACCGGCATCAGGTCGATTTCGATGTCACGACAAACCAGACTGTACTGCGGCTGCGTACTTACAAACTTCTCGAAGCCGCGCGCGGCGGCGCGTTCCAGGGCCAGGGTCAGCTGCCAACCGGTGAAGTTGCAGCAGCCCACGTAGTGGACCTTCCCCTCGTGAACCAGATCGCTCAACACACTCAGGGTCTCTTCAATGGGAGTCAGGGCGTCCCACATGTGAACCTGGTACAGATCGATGTAGTCGGTATCCAGTCGGCGCAGACTCAACTCCACCTGCTCGCGGATATTCTTGCGACTGCTTCCCATCTGGTTGGCGGCGTCGCCCTCGGGAAAGAAACACTTGGTGGCCAGAACCACCTTGTCGCGTCGTCCTCGCAGACCCTTGGCCAGGATTTCTTCGCTTCGTCCGGCCGCGTAGCGATTGGCGGTATCAATGAAGTTGCCACCCCGCTCGAGGTAGTCCTCGAGGATGGCCAGCGAGGTGGCCTCGTCAGCCCCCCAGGTGTCGTTTCCGAAGTTCATGGTTCCCAGGCACAGGGGCGATACCTTCAGCCCACTGCTGCCCAGCATTCGATAGATCATCGTCCTGCACGCTCCTGGTGACGGTAGATCGCCATTGTAGGAGCCTGTCACCGTCGCGGCGACGGAAATGTGACGAGCTAACGTATGACCTGGAGTTGGGCATCGTCGAACCAGACCACCGCTCCCGGTGGGCCGCGCAACGAAAACGACACGCCCAGCGTGCGCTGATCAGCCGGCACACGCCACCGCAAGGTGGCACGTTGCCACTGCTGCGCCACCGGATCCACTTCGGCTACGTGCAGTTCGACCGGGGCGTAGCCCTCGAGGTAGGCCGAGCTCAGCGTGACCGACAGGTGCTGAAGATCGCGGGATCGGTAGGCGAACGAGAATTCCAACTCACAGCCCTGCCAGAGGTCAGGACTGAGCGCTATCAATTGACTCACGCTCGAAGGATCGTCGCCGGCCTCGAGAACCTCGACCCGCAGGGAGGTCTGTCCCTGCACCAGCTCTTCGGTGTCAGCCACGGCCGAGAGCGCGCCGCGCGCGGCATCCAACGACCACGATCCCATGGGAGTCAGGGGTTCGGCCTCGAAGCCGGCGTCGCGCAGCGCCGCCACCTTCGAAGGACCCGTGTGCTCAGAACGAACCCTGGCGGCCGCGGCGTCGAGCCACAACTCGGCACCCTGGGGACCCCGCAAGAATATCCGCACCTCGACCCGGCGGTGGTCGGGGGGAACCCAGCAGCGCAAACGGGAACGCGACCACGCGCCGTCTTCGACGGCCAGTGTCTGACGAAATACCTGCGTCGTGCGTTCTCCATCGGAGGCGTACACACCGGCGTAGACAAAATCCAGGCCCTTGGCCTTCATCGAGATGGCAAACTCGATTTCGGCCCCGCCCAGAAAACGCGGCGACAGAACAAAACTCTGGGCCACGTGAGAGTAACCATCGACGGGGCGGCGTGGTTGTCGCACTTCGGTACGCAACGCCCGGCGTCCCTCCACGCGATCCACTTCGTCCCACTCGAACCGCAGCCAACCGAGTCCAGCATCCTTCGAATACCAACCGTCACCGGGCGTGGAAGCCAGGCGTCGCTGTTCGAAACCCTGGTCGACGAAATCGTCCACGGCGTAGAACGCACCTGCGTTGGGATCCACGTTCGGCGAAGCCGCCGCCGCCGCACCCAGTACCACCATCAGAGCCGCACCCATCACGGTCTGCAAACCGTAGGTCCGTTGGAACGCCGCGATCCACAGGATCCGGCGCTTCATGTCCTCGCGGCTTTCGAGAATGCCCGCCAACGCCGGAATCTGAACCGGCCGGGAAAAGTGTTCGAGCAACTTCAGTATGGTGTGGCCGTATTGGCGGCGCTCCTCTTCATCGAGGTACGCAAGGGCCAGGGCATCGGTCGCAAGCTCCCGATCGGCGTGGAAGCGCTTCAGTGCCAACCAAACCACGGGGTTGAACCAGTGCAGGATCGACAACACCGTGAAAATCCAGTTGAAGAAGATGTCGCCGCGCTTCAAGTGGGCCAGCTCGTGAAGAAACACGAATCGCAATTCTTCGCGGCTGAATCGCGCCCGGAAGGTACTCGGCAGTATCAAACGGGGTCTGAGGTAGCCGAAAAGCCCGGGGCTCTTCATCTCGTCGGTCTCCAGCAAGGACACCGGCACGAACACCTTCATCTGCTCTTTGCAGTCTTCCAGCAAGTTCAGCACGGTCGCGTCGGTTACCGGCCGTTTCTTCTGGATCTCGACGGAGAAAAGCACGTTGCCCTTTAGTTGTCGTACGGCCACCACCAGGATTCCCAGAAGCCATATGAGAATAGCCCAGGTGGCCGTAGCCCAATCATGGGCACGCGACAGCCAGGGCACCTCGCTCGCGGTGGGCGCTTCCCGCGGTGTGCGGTAGGACTCCTGGGGATGCAGGCCCGCTCCCTCATCGCTGGGAGGAATCATCACGGTCTCGACCGCATCGGTTTGTTCGGCGAAGACAACAGCTGATTCCAGATCAACCGCCGGCGCCTTCCACGCATCTTGCCAACGAGGCGATAGATCGAACGAGGGCAACGGCAACCAGGCCGCATCGGGCAGCAGGAGCCGGGCAATCACCAGAACCCATAGGCCCGCTCGCCAACGTGGCTGGAGGCGCGACCCCAGAGCCCACTGCAACAACAGGATGACCATCACCAGCAACGCTGCGAGTATTGAATTGCGCAGCAGCCATCCGAACAGCGGCTGCAGGGGAAGCAGCGTTTGCATCAGGGTTGGCCCCCACTGAACCCTGCCCGCACCGGCGCCGCCCGCACCTGGCGCGCACGCTGTTCAAACGTTACCGCCAGGTCAGCTCGGCCCAAGCCGTTCAGCAAGTCGGCGTACGCGTCGGCGCTATCGGCCAACGCAGGCTCATGAGACCCGAGCGAACGTTCCAAGCCGTCCAACACCCGCAGCTGCATGGCGGCCAGCTTCTCGTGGTGGCCCAATTGCCGGTGAAGAACCACGAGGCGGCGTTGGGTATCGGCTACGACCCAGTGGGTGGGGCCAAGTTTTTGTTCGTAGACCGCAAGGGCTCGCCCCAACTCGCGCACGGCGTCGGCCGGACGACCGACGGTTTCGAATACGCGGGCGAGGTTGCGCCGCCACGTGGCCAGATCGCTGTGATCGCCAGCCCACTTGGACTCGCCAATGCGAATCACGCGCTCGAACGCGGCGATGGCCTCGGAGTATCGGCCCAGTCGGTTGTAGCAACGGGCCATGTTCTGGATGGTGTACGCCACTTCCACGCCCTCGGCCCCGTACTCTCGTTCGCGAATGGGCAGGACCCTCAAGTACGTCTCCAGCGCCGCACCCGGATCGTCCATTTCCTCCTGACATTCAGCCAGGAAGAACAATGTCTTGGCCAGGGCCAGGGACTGCGGCCCATCGGTACTTTCGTTGATGGTCACGGCCCGCCGCAGATGGCCCAGGGCTTCGTCATGACGATCCATGGCCTGCAGCAGATACGCCATCGCACGCAGATTCCGCACAAGCTGAGGCGAGTCGGAGCCTTCTCGCTCCTCGGTCAGAACCAGAGCGCGGTTGAACATGGCGTACGAGGCCGGGTACTCGCTCATGTTGAGCAATAGGTGGCCGTAGTTCACCAGGGTGTTGACCAACGACTCGGAGTTGTCCGCTTGGGCCTGTTCATGGGAAGCCAGGACCTGCGCGTACAGTGCTTCCGAGCGCGCGAAGTTTCGATTCAACCGATGCACGAGCGCCAGGTCGTCCAGGCTGCCAATAACGTCGGCGTGGTCGGGCGGAAAATGCGCGCGGCAAATGGCCAACTTGCGCTCGAGCAGCTCAATACAAGGGCCGTAGTTGCCGGTACTGCGCAGCAGACCAGCTAGCGCATCGAGATGAGGAAGCAGGCCTACATGGTCCGGGCCGAGCTCTCGCTCCTTGGCGACCAGCGCGGTTTCGAGCAGGGGTCTGGCCCGGTCATACTCGCCCAGCTTCTTCCATGCGAGCCCACCGGAATTGACCAGGTCGGGTTGGTCGTATACGAGTCCGGCAATGACGCCTTCGTCCAGCAGCTCGCGGGCCGAAATGCGACCAGCCCGGTACGGAGCCTCTGCTTGGGGCGAGCTGTCGCGCGCACCATCCCACCACGCCACCTTGATCGCGCCCAGGGCGAGAACCAGGGCAACCAACAGCGTGAGGGCGACCGGCCCCGGACGTGTCATGGATGGCTCATTCCTTCTTACTGTCGAGCAACGCCTTGAGTTCGTCGATGTCTTCGGCCGAGAGGTCCGAACTCTCCACGAACTGGGCAAGCATGGGTTTCATGGAACCGCCGAACACACGACCCAAGAAAGTTCGACTCTCTTCGCGCACGCACTCACTCTCATCCACGGCGGGGAAATAGTGATAGGTCTTGCCGTGTTTTTCGAATCCCAGGGCACCTTTGTTGAGAAGCCGATTGATCAGCGTCTTCACGGTCTTGGGAGCCCAATCCTGATCGCCGGCGAGTTCGCCGATGACGTCGTTGGCGGTAGTGGGATGGTTCTTCCAGATGATTTTCATGACCTCCCACTCAGCGTCGGAGATTCGGGGCAGCTCTGCCATGGATCGACCTTCCTATCGGGCGAGACAAACGTAGATGCAGGGGCACCACACCCACATGATTACGCATGTAAGCCTATCTGTCAACAGGGCACAGAAAAGGGGCGCCGCGAATCGCGACGCCCCTCTGTAACCCGTTGCTTTGGAATATTTTAGCGGGAAGCCGCGGCCGACTTCATCTGCTTCTTGGCCCCTTCGCCGTACTTGACCGAGCAGCCATAGGGCTTGGTCATGGCCTGCTTCACGGGCTCGCCCTTGAGCGTACTGGCTACGGCGGCGTCCACGTAGTTCTGGGTGGGCTCTCCCTTGATCTTGCTGTCGTCATCGATGGCACCCTGGTAGACAATCTTGCCCTTGGTGTCGATCACAAACATGTGCGGCGTGGTCTTGGCACCGTAGGTCATGCCCACCTCGCCGCTGGCATCCTGCAACGTCGGGTAGCCAACCGAGTTCTTCTTGGCCCACGCCATGGTCTCTTCGGCGTTGGTGAAGTGGCTGCTGTTTACCGCGAACCAAACCACGTCCTGCTCACCGTACTTGGCGGCCAGCTTCGTCATGGTCTCGGCCTTGTAGTGATGCACCACAAACGGGCACTGCGGATTGGTCCACTCGAGAACCACGACCTTACCTTGATATTCGGACAGCTTGTGTTCGTTGCCGTCCTGGTCGGTGAGTGTGAAGTCGGGAGCCATCTGGCCAATCTCGACACCACCGGCCATGACCGGAACGGCCATGAGCGCTACGAGCGCGAGAGCAAAAGACGTGCGCAGGATGCGCTTCATATTGGAAAACCTCCTGAATGGGTCGCTTACAAACTGCCTCAACCGCGAGGCGATTCCTCGTCCACTCGAGCTGCTTGCCGACCGCTACCGCGGCTGGGGCCAGCATTTTCGAGCGCCTCGAGAACCATGCCCTTGGTAATGACCTCGGGCAATACGATGGGGTCGTCCAAACGACCCGAATGGAAAATGGCGTAGAACGGCACGCCGCTCCGACCGAACTTGCGCAATACACTGGTGATCACGGGGTCGCGGCGTGTCCAGTCGCCCACCAGCGTCACCACGTTGAGTTCGCGCAGCTTCTCTACGACCTCGTTGGCCGATAGGATTGTCTTTTCGTTGGTCTTGCAGGTCAGGCACCACGCCGCGGTGAAATCGATGAATACCGTATTACCGTCGGCCACGGCCGTTTCCAGCCCGTCGATGGTGAATGGCTCCCAGGCCAAGCCACCCTGGACATGCCCGGCCGACGCCGTGCCGAGGTTGGCGAGGTATTCGTCGGAAAGCGGTTCGGTCAAGAAACCAACCCAACCCCCGACGGTCAGCCCCACCAACACCAACATCATGACCACCCGCCGTACGTTGGAACTCACCATGGATACGGTTGAACCGTAGAGCCACAGGCCAAAGCCCAGCGTCAGCAGGAAAGCCAGCGTCCAGATGACACCGTCGGCCCCGATCTGCTTCCCCAATACCCACAGCAGCCAGACCAGGGTAGCCATGAGAAGGAAACCCATGACCTGCTTGAACTGCTCCATCCAGGGACCCGGCTTGGGCACGATCTTCAGCCAGCCAGGATTCATACTGAGAAGTAGATACGGAAGCGAGAGTCCCAGACCGATGGTCAGGAAGATCGCCAGAATCGTCACCGCGGACTGGGTGAAAGCGAAACCCAGCGCGGTACCCAGAAACGGTGCGGTGCAGGGCGTGGCCAACGCGGTCGCCAGAATGCCGTTGAAGAAACTCTCGGTATACGCACCGCCACGGCCCCCGCCGCCACCCATGCCCACCGGTAACACAATTTCGAAGACGCCGAACAGGCTGAGCCCAAAGGCAAATACGACGGCGGCCATGACCACGACGAACGCGGGGTTCTGGAACTGAAAACCCCAGCCCAACTGATCGCCAGCGGTCTGCAAACCTACCACCACCAAGGCCAGTGCCAGGAACGACGCCAACACGCCCAGACTGAACACCAAGCCCAGTCGAAACACCATGCCCCGGTCCTCGTTCGCGTGCTGTACGAACCCCATGATCTTCAGCGACAACACCGGCAGCACGCAGGGCATGACGTTCAGGATCAAGCCGCCCACCACGGCCAGAAGCAGATACTTCCACAGGCTACCGGTCGCGGCGGCGGGCATCGCGGTCTGCAAGAGACCCGTGCTTTCGACCAAGCCGAACAAGGGTCCAAATAGATCACTCGCTTGCGCGTCGACGGCGTCGCTCGGGGAAGCAATGCGCAGGGGAAACTCCAGCTGCACGAAGCGCGAGACACCCGCCGACTCCAACTCGAGTACGCCACCCCAGGCCAGCACCTGGCCGGGCTCGGAGGCCTCATCGATCTCAAACGGCATTCCAATCAGCAGATCGTTGCCGTCGACCGTGGACGAGGTATGGCCGGGAAAGACCGGCTCCAGATAGTCGGGAAAAAAAGTCCAGGCCACGGTACCTGGGTTTTCCAGCCCCCGTACCCGCAGTCCCAGGTGGGCGGACTGGCCGGGGGGTACCGCGGACAGATCGATGGCGGCATCCACTTCGAGCCCGGAATGCTCGGCCAACGAACGCGGCAGTCGCGCGCGGGCCGCAGCCAGACGTTCGAGCGAGGCCGCCGGCGCCGGTTGGTGCGATGAAGCCACCGTCAACTCGATGTTGACCTGCGCGTCACCGGGGATACACAGGGTCTTGCACATCAACCAGCTTACGTCGGCACCGATGGATACTCTTTCGCCCAATGGCGCGTCGGCCGGAACCTGGATCTGCGCCATGAGTACGGCGTGCTTGGAGTACCCGTACGTAATGAGATCGCCCTCTTCGAAACTCTCGGGGCTGGGCCATTGGAGCTCCCCGACCGTGTAGCCGTCGGGCAGCTTCCAGGTAACCTCGGTTGCGTAGCCCGAGTCGCCGCTATTCAGCCAATAGGTGTGCCATCCCGGATCCTGGATGAGGTGCACGGCTACCGTGGCGGACTGGCCGGGCACCAGAGTCTGCGTCTCGGCGATCAGCTCAGCACGTACTGGGTCACTCTTGGGCGCCTCGAGCGAGGGCAAGTCCGGTGGCTTGGCCAGCCCCGCTTCGGGGCCGATGGCCATGAGCGCCAGAAGCGCGGTGGAGGCTAGAATACGTCGGAACAAGGTTGGTCCTTTGCGGGCAAAAGTCCTGAATAGGATGCACCAGATCGGGTGCGGCCACCACCGACACGGTGTGAAATCGAGGCAAAGCTCGCGACCCGGCTCCAAACCAGTAACTATATATACACGTGCCAGGCAGCAGGGGCTCACTTCTTGCCATCATCACCCTCCATGAATCCCCTATTTCTTCTACTCCCAGCCCTTTTCGCCGCCGCGGCCCTGCCGCCCACCACCACGGTGCGCTGGTCGACCCCCGTCATGGGCACCACCGCGACGGTGGCAATTGCCACCCCGGACTCGACCCACGCGTGGCCGGCCGCTCACCTGGCCCTCGGTGCCATGGCCGCGGTGGATTCTCTCATGAGCAATTGGACACAGACCAGCGAAGTCGCCCGCATCAACCGACTGGCCGGCGCCCAGGTGATACGAACCCACCCCGAGGTTTCACGCGTGCTTGGGTTCGCCTTGGAAGTAGGCCAGCAGTCGGGCGGAGCTTTCGACGTTACGGTTGAACCTCTCGTTCGCCTCTGGGGTTTTCTGGGTGGCCGCCCGCAACTACCCGACGCTGGGGCCATCGAGGCGCTCCTTCCCACGGTGGGCCAACAGTTCGTGCAACTCGATGCCGAGCGAAACACGCTGCGATTCGACCGTCCAGAATTGAAGATAGATCTGGGTGGCGTGGCCAAGGGTTACGGCGCCGACCGTGCCGCGGCAAGGTTGGTCGGCGCCGGCGTCGAAAACTTCCTGGTGGATATCTCGGGCAACATGGTCGCTCGTGGCCATCCCGCTCAGCGCGATAGTTGGACGGTAGGAGTCCGCGACCCGGCGGACGTGACCCCCTATTTCGCCCGACTTCAGTTGCACAACCAGGCCGTGGCCACGTCGGGAAACTACGAACAGTTCGTCAGCGCCAACGGTCAGCGCTTTGGTCACATCCTGGATCCGCGTACGGGTTGGCCGGTGTCCGAACTCGTTTCGGTGACCGTGGTTGCGCCCACCGCCATGGAAGCCGATGCCTGGGCTACCGCCATCTGCGTGCTGGGACCGAAGGAAGGACGCGCCCTGGTGAGCAACTCCGACACCCTACGCGCCATTCTGATTGCTCGCGCCCCCAATGACGCATTCTTCGTGTGGATCGACCAGAGACTGAGCCCCGCGTTCACGTTGGAACCCCGAGCAGAAACGCGATTCCTCGTCCGACCCTTCTGAGGTCACACGAAGGCCTGCCCTCCCCGACCAAGTGGGATGAGCGACGGTAACCCCGCCTTTGCCTCGGCCCTCCTCACCCACCGGTTTGTGGTTCGATCGTTGCACCGTCATGTCAATTGACTCGCCATCACCCCGCGGAGTTTCACCGTTCGGCAAAGTGCGAGCTGCCCCCAGAGCTTTTGGGGCACGGGAGGGAATCACCCTCTCAACCCGTCGATTCCGCCGGAGTGGAATTCGGCAACGCGGTCGTAGCTGCGATCGTGCAAAATGAAAGTGTCGGTATGTCGAGCACCCTGGTGCACAACCTGCGCGGAACAAGACTCCCACTGCCCGTGGCTGCCCTTGCGGTGAGCCTGACGGTCGCAGCGTGTGAGTCTCCCACGCGTGTTGACGACAACGGTCCCGCCGGAGGCGGCGACACGTACGTGCTCGACTTCGTCACGTTCAACGCGACCGTCCAGCCAATCTTGGTGGCCCAGGGTTGCAAGGCCGCTGGCAACTGCCACGGTGGCGGCATCCGCGGTACGTTCGAGCTGTCGCCCGAAAACGACTCCGACCCCCAATTCGACTTCGAGCAGGCCGTGCTACAGGTGAATGGCTACGACCACACCAACAGCCCCCTGCTCACCAAGCCGCTAGAAGAAGCGGCCGGTGGGGAACCCCACAACCACGAAGTGTTCACGGACACGAACGACCCCGACTACCAGGCCATTCTGGACTGGATTGGACAGGGGGAGTTCCAATGAGTCGCGCGCTCCTCGCGCTCGCTCTTCTCATGTTGGTGCCCGCGATGGTCTTCGCGCAAGCACCGGCAGAAGAGCCCAGCGCCGATACCGATACGCCCACCAAGACGAAGTCGTCACAGTTGCAGTATCTGGTACCCGAAATGGAAGGCCAGGGATTTCGCGTGGATCCCGGCAAACGCCAGTTCAAGCACCGCCTGGCTTTCTCGCCCGCGGTGGGGCAGCTGGGCGACGGTAACTACTACGCCTTTCGCGTGGGCTACAACCCCAACGAGTGGTTGGGCTACGAAGCGAGTCTGGGGCACAACCCCGACAAGTCCGTCCACGCGCTGCTGAACTCTCTGAACGTCGTCGTGCGGTATCCGTTGCCCGGACGCTTTCAGCCGTACGTCAGCGCGGGCTACGGAATGATGCTTGTTTTTCCCGGCGCCATCTTCAAGGCCGATCCCGTGACGAAGAATGTCGTGGGGGCCGGCGCCGGCCTGGAAATCTATCTGCGCAACGATGTCGCTCTACGGAGCGAGATTCGTAACACCACGGTTCTTGGTGGAAGAACGGAAGCCGACACTTCGGCCGCCTTCAGCTACCGGGAATTCACGTTTGGGATGACGTTCTACAAAACGTTGAACCGGTAGCGAGAAACACCCTGTGAGGCACCTTCCCGGGGGGAAAAGGCCTGCAGGATCCAGAGGAGAGAGAATGCTACGCCAAGTCGCAACCTGGGGGACAACGCTACGCCGACACGGGTTGGCCACGCTGAGTCTATGCGTCGTGATGGCGTTGATGGCGGGCTGCAAAAACAGCGCGCCCAACGACATCTTCGTCGACGAACAGACCACCGAGGCCATCGTGTTTGTGAAGACCTACGGGGAAGAAACCCTGAACCGTAGCTGGTCATCGGGAAACCTGTACAAGCTTTCACCGATATCACCCGACGGCAGGGTGACTCCCATCACCGAATACGAAGGGGCCAGCGTTTCTGATCCGGTGGTTTCGTTCGACGGAACCAAGATCATGTTCTCGATGCGGCCCCCGGGTCAGTCATCGCGCAACATCTACGAAATCAACACCGATGGTACGGGCCTGACGCAGGTAACCGACAACGGTGGACATGACTTCGACCCGGTCTATCTTCCCGACGGTCGCGTGCTGTTCACCAGCTCGCGCGGCAACGAAATGGACGAGTACAACCACTCGCGAGCCGAGCACATGCACGTGTGCAACGAAGACGGCACTGGCGTGGAGCGCCTGAGCTTCAACCAGAGCGACGACTTCGATCCCGTGCTGCTGCCGAGCGGTCGTATCGCGTACACGCGGTGGGATCACTTCGGAACGTTCAACCGGTTCCCGCTCTTTGCGACGAACCCGGACGGAACGGGCATCTTCCATTTCTACGGGCCTCACAACCGCAACTTCTTCCACGCCCAGCCGACTCCTGACGGTCGTATGATCGCCATCGAGTCGACCATGGTGAACGAAGACGCGGGACCAATCGCGGTACTGAAGCTAGAGGGCGGCCCGGCCGACCCGGCTCCCAACCGCGATATCCACTGGGACGTGTTGAACGCCAACGTCAACGGCAGCGGTGCTCCGTGGCCGTACGGTGCATTCAAGTACCCGTTCCCCATTGGCGACAACAGCTACGTGGCTTCGTACACGCTGCCCGCGGCTGACGAAGGCCAGGTGGATTACGGTCTCTACACGTTTTCACTGACCGAAGAAGGTTCGGGTACCGAGGCAGACCCCACGCGGATCAGCATCAACGATCTGACGTTCCTCTACAACGACCCCAACACCAACGAGTACGACGCCCAGCTGATCGCCCCGCGCGAAAAGCCGCCGGTGATCGAGCCCGTAACCGACCCCTCGGTCGATTGGGGTATCTTTACCGCGCAGGACGTCTTCAACCGCGGCAACGATGGTCAGGAACGACCCCAGAAGGGCATCGACCCCATCACCGAGATCGCGGTGTACGCGGCGCGTCCGACGCGTCCGGGTGAGATGAACGACTTCTCGGCCAACGAGTTCGAGAAGCGCGCGCTCATCGGCTTCGCGCCGGTGCAGTCCGATGGCTCGTTCAGCATTCGCGTGCCGGCCGACACCCCCATTGGCTTCGCGACCCTCGACCAGAATCGTCGCGGCTTCGTGACCAAGCGCACATGGATCTCGGTTCGTCCGGGCGAGACGTTCGACAAGTGCACGGGTTGCCATGAGGACCGTGGTCAGGCTGAGGGTGCGGCGACCAATCCGAACCCCATGGCCGCCACCATGGAACCCACCGATCTGAACATCCCCCGGGACCAGTTCACGATCATCAACTACCGCGACGACGTCCAAGCTGTCGTGCAGGCCAAGTGTCAGAGCTGTCATTCGCCGGGCTTCGTTCCCGACATTGATATAGCTGACCTACCCCGCGATCCGCGCAATGGCGATCCCATTACCGCGGCGGGCGGTCTGGACCTGAGTGACACGCCGGAAACCACCATGATGGAGAATCAGACCTTCCCGCGCGGGTACATCAACCTGTCGGGCGAGGCCGAGATGATGGACCACCAGGTGACGCGGCCGGCATTTCCGCGCCGCTCGCTGTTGGTGGACTACGTCATGGGTCTGGGTGATCGCGACGGCATGGGATCGCATCCGACGGGAGACAACGCGCTCACGGCGGAAGAGATCGAAATGTTCAACCTGTGGGTGCTGTTGGGCGCCCAGTACCGATAGGACCTGGAATGATCCGCTTCAGCTTGCGGACCGTGGCACTGGCCGTAGCGGCGGGGGTTCTTGCCCCCGCCGCCGTGCCGGCCATTGCGTTGTCCAACGACACGGCTCTGTCCGGTGCAACCGTGGACGCCCTCGACGGAACGTCGGTGTCGATCAACGAGATGCGCGGCGACGTAGTGCTCGTGAATTTCTGGGCCACCTGGTGCAAGCCGTGTCGTAAGGAACTTCCGGTACTGGAAGCCTGGCGACGGGAGCTCGAGGGTCACAACGTTCAGTTCATGGCCATCTCCATCGACAACGACCGCAAGAAGGTGGAGCGCTTCGTGAAGAAGCACGCGCCGTCGTTGCCGATCTACCACGACGGCCCGGACGGACTGGCCCAGGAACTCGATATTCCCTACCTGCCGTGCACCTACGTGCTCGACGCTCAGGGAAACGTGGCCCTGGTTTCACCCGGAGCCGACGAGGCGAGCCTGAACGAGATCCGCAGCATGCTGACGAGTCTCGCAACCGCGCGCCAGACTTCAGACGAGACGCCGGTTCAACTGGGGAGGGAATGACGGCATGCGATGTCTCACCTTTCTACTTCTAATTGGTCTGCTGCTCATGGGCGGGTGCGCCAACGTGCGTCACTACCAGCGCGAGCACCTGGCCGACCCGATCATGACGTTTGACGCCGACGCCGAAGAGGCGGGCCGCGAGCTGCACTGGATCGAGGCCCGCGAGGGCTCGACCGGCGGCACCGGCGGCGCCGGAGGTGGCTGCGCATGCAATTGATCTTCTCCCAGGAAGCCAAACGACGCTTTGGCATACTCATGGTGTTGGGGCTGGGCGCGGTATTCGCGCCAGCGCCAAGTACCGCCATGAACCTGGGGGTCGACGAACAATCGGCTCAGTATCTGTTTCAGATCTTCGCCGACGCCGACGACATCCACGTCTATTCCAACTACGGAAACTACGATCTCCTTTTCGAGAACGAGGCGCGCATCGCCCTGCGGTTCAACCACGAGACGGTGATCGTGCCGGCGGTCGACGCGCCGGTAGGCAGTGCCGAGTCCGTGGACGCCATCACCACGGCCAGCCGCCCCATCCGCGATATTGGCGACGCGTACAATGATTTCCGCAAGAAGCGCGATGAAGTCCAGGGTGACTTCATCTACCGCGGGGCCTCGGCCGGCTACTACATGTCGGTCGAAACCGACTACTTTGCCCAGCAGGTACGCGGCAGCTACAACCGCGACTTCCTGGATCAGAATTTCAACCTGGCCGTCGCGGCCAGTTATGGCTGGGACGACATCAAACCCCTCCTGGACCAGGACACCGTCGCGGCCAACGATTTCCGGAATACGACCCACGTCAGTGCCGTGGCCACCCAGGTGATAACACCGGTGACCCTGCTTCGACTGGGTGCCGAGGTCAGTTCGGTTTCGGGCCTGCAGCACAACCCGTATCGCAATGTCTATGTAGACGGCGCCAACGTGGCTGAGTTGCATCCCAATGAACGGTCGCGGCGAGACGTATTCGTGAAAGTGAGTCAGTACCTCACCAATCAGTCGAGCCTCAAGCTCGACTACAAGTACTACACCGACGACTGGGGGATTGATTCGCATACCGTCGGTGCTCGGCTGAACCAGTACGTAACTTCGAATCTAACCGTGCGGTATCGATATCGTTACTACGATCAATCGTCCGCCGACTTCTTTCGAGATGAGTACATCCAGCCGGGGGGCGTCAACGGCTTTCAATCGGGGGACTATCGGATGGGGGAATTCACCGCTCACCTGTTCGGCACGAAGATCGAGTGGTCCTTGGCTGGAATCTTCAGCGATTCCGACCTCTGGAGCCAACTCAAGATTCGGTTCAACTATGAGCGGTATTTCAACAGCAACAACTTCTCCGCCAACATCTTCGAGAGCGGTTTCGCTCTTGCGTTTTAACTGGCGGAAGAGGAGAGCAGGCATGAGACGCATCAAGATCTGCACCACACTGCTCCTGCTGGGGATGGTGCCTTCACTGGCCCTCGCGGAAAGCTTCCGGCCGTCCCCTCTCGCCGCCGATGCGGGCATTGATGCCCTGAATCGATCGGTAGCGCAGGAGGTTCTCGAACGGGAACTCTTCGGAAATCCCTACGCCAGCGTGGTGATCGGTAACATCGACATCTACGATCAATTCCCCTATCTGGAGGCTCGTTACTTCCAGGTTGTGTCGGATCCCCAGTGGAACCGACTTCTTTACGGCGAGACCGATCAGGGTCTCTTCGCGTTCGACGGTAGTTCGTCGAGCGTAGGTGCTCTGGCCAACCCACGAGGTTTGGCCACGGACGCCGATGGCAACCTGTACGTAGCCGACGCGGACAACGACCGCATCGTGGTGCTGGGTACCAGCTATGAGTTCGACGAGTTGCGGCTTACGCCGCGCTACGAGATCTCGGGCCTGGCCCGTCCCTACGGCCTGGCCGTATCGGACGCGGGCACGCCGCTCGATACCAGCGACGACCTTCTCTACGTAGCCAACACCGGCAAGAACGAAGTCGTGAGCTATGCTCTCGCCGCAGATGGCGCGAGCCTGAAGGCGCGCGTGGGCGAACTCGGAAGCGGCATTGGTTTCTTCGCCGGTCCCATGGCCATTGCCGTGGGCCGCGACAACGGGGTGAACACCGACCGCGTCTTCGTGGCCGATGCCCATAACAGCCGTCTGGTCGAGTTGATCGACCGCGGCAACCAGCTCGAGTGGGCCAACAGTGCCCGTCACGAGATGGGCTTGGTAACGTCGCTCGACACCGACCATTGGGGCAGCATCTACGCCGCGGCTCCCAATGCGGGTCTGATCCAGAAGATGGACACGACCATGAAGCCGGTGGCCGAGATGCGTTCGGAGGTCAAACGCCCCCGCAGTTTCCACGTTCCTTTCGTGAACACCCACGATCACACCACCGGCCGGGTTACCCGGGCCGGACACGGTGGCGGTCTGGTGGTTGAAGAATGGAGCGACAACAGCGGTCTGCGTCTGGTCGATCTGGACGTCGAAGTCAAGGATGTCGCCGTCGTGGCCGACGAGACGATTGACGTCAGCTTCCAGCTGACCGATCGCGCTCACGTGCGCGCGGAGATCGTCGCAAGTGACGGCAAGGTCGTGGCGCGTCGTGATGCCGGTATGATGAATACTGGCGATCAGACCGTTTCGATGGGCGCCGATGACTTCGTAGCCAACGCGAGCCCGGGTGAATATTCGCTCAGGTTGCGGGCCGACTCCAGCTACGCCGATCGTCAGGGCGACGAGAGCTATACGCAGTTTGCGTTGGCGGGAGCCCCCTTTACCGTGCTGCCTTCACGGGTGGAGCACATGGGCGCCTTCCCCAATCCGTTCAACCCTCAGACACGAATCAGCTTCGTCGTTCCGTCGGGAGCCGATCGTGCCTGGTCGATCAAGGTGTTCGACCTGCGTGGACGTGAAGTTCGTGACCTTGGTCGCGGCACCGCCGCCGCCGGCGAGCACGGTGTGATCTGGGACGGTCGCGACACCAATGGGGGCAGCGTGTCCTCGGGTGTGTACGTGTACGAGCTGCGCGTTGACGGTGATCTCTTCTCGGGCAAGCTGGCCCTGGTCAAATAGACAGGCGATGAGGAACACACTCATGAACACGCGTCGCATGCCTTCGTCTCGCTGGGTCGTACCCCTGGCCGCCCTCGCTATCGCGGGGTGCCTGGGCCGACCCAGTGTCGACGAACGCTGGACCAGCCTTGAGATCGTTCAGTCCAGCGTCACCGCGCCTGACCCGGTGACGCTGGGCGGCGATCCCATTACCGTTTCAGCAAACCTGACGTATCGGAACATCCTGACCGGCGCCTTCGTGGCCGAGATGCGAGCCAGTGACACCATTACCAACGATATGGTGCAGCTCGACATCGAGAAGCAAAGCATCGGCACCGCCAAGGATGTCGATTTCATCCTGGCCAACTCGGTCACCGCCGGACGCGATGTGCGCACGGTAACCGGATTTCCGTCGTTGGTGCAGGACGTGAACTTCACGTTCGACACCTTCACGCCGCCCGGCATGGGCTCCGTGACCGGTCTCTTCCTGGTGCTCTACATGGGGGACGAGGAAGAAATCGAGGTCCAGGGCCAGGACTCCATCGTGGTCACGCCATGGATCTCGGACGAGTACGAAGTGCTCCACAAGGGAATCGCGATTCCCCTGGCCGGACCCGTCGTACCGCCACCACCACCTACACCCTAGTTCGGCCACAACCCACGATCGGAAAGGATTCCTCGTGCGTTACCGTGCGGCACTGGCCGCTGCCCTGCTGGCGGCCCCGCTGGCCTTGACGGCCCACCCGGTCACGGCCGAGGTCCTTGCCCCCACATCATCCAGCGCTGGTGCGTGGCAACTCGAAGTGGGTCCCTTTGGCGGCGGAACCTGGTACGACCCCGATCTGCGCAATTTCCGCTGGGACGTTACCGGTACCCATACGCTGGGCCTATCGGCTCTGACTCGACACGGCCGTTGGGGAATGGGACTACGCGCCTCACGGGGTTGGACCACCCAGACCACGGGCATTCCCGGCGAAACCCAAGCACCCACCGTTCGACTGACCCGGGTCGAATTTCAGGGACAGGCCCGCCTGGCACGCTGGCGAGGAATCGAGGCCTTCGCCTCGGCCCACGGGGGCCGCGTGCACATGGGCTACGACCCCGACGTCCTGGTGATCGACCCCGGCAACGGGTCAACCGTGAAAGTCTCGTTTGCCCCCATCGACGAGTGGATCGCCGGCGGAGGTTTTGGCCTTCGGGCCGAGACCTTCTCGCGACTGGCCCTTGGCTTGCACATTGAGCGGACGTACTTCGCGTTGTCCACGAAGCATCGCAACGGAACGGACATCGAGGAAGAACGAGAAACGTTCGGAAACTGGGCGCTGCGATTCTCACTCGCCTGGATCTTCTGAGCCCCCGAGTTGCGAAACCGGAGAATGGAAATGGCACTCCGAACCCTCCCCTGGCTGTTGGCGGCTTGGGTATTGATGTCCGCGCCGACCTTGGTTGCGGCCCAATCTGAAGAATTAAACGGCCCTCACGTTCTGCGCGAGAAAATGGTCGAGTTCGACAAGAACGAGAGCAACGTGGTGCGTAGCGGCCCGGGGTCGGACTTCGCGATCACCACGGTCATCCCGTTCGGCGCCAAGCACAAGGTCATCGCCAAGAGCGGTGAATGGTACAACATCCACATCTCGGCCTCTGAAACGGGCTGGGTGCATTCTTCGCTCGTACGCGAGTTTGACGACATGTCGGGCCTGGAATTTCGTCCCAACCCACGTCTGTTCTCCCGTATCGGAAGTTTTTCGCTCAGCGGATACACGGGCGCGTACACGTTCGACCGCAAGTCCAACTCGCTGGTCGTCGGCGGGCGCCTGGGCTACTACCTGTTCGACCACTTCGAGGTCGAGGGCAGCGTGGCCTGGAGTCACATTACCCGGCCCGCCGAAATCGTCGAGAGCCTCTTCAACCTGAGCCTGGCCGAAGAAGATTTCCACATGCTGTTCTATCACCTGAACGTTCATGTGAAGTTGCTACCCGGCCGACAGATGGTTCCCTTCATTACCGGCGGATTGGGTTCCACCATCATGCAGGGCGAAACCGAATCGAGCGTGAACTTCGGAATTGGAACGAATCTGTTCATCACGCGCCGAAGCTCGCTGCGGTTTGAGATCCGCGACTATCAGTTCAAGTCGGGCTTCGGCACCGCCCGACGCCACAACAACAACGTCGAGTTCAGCGTGGGTACGTCTCTGTTGTTCTAGTACCAACCAGAGTTGGGGGGATTGACATCGTGAATCTGCATCGCCACCACATCTTGGGACCGGCCCTGGTCGTGGGCACTCTGCTTCTATGGGCCACGATCGCCGAGGCCGGCAAGAGCCAGCCCACCACCGCGCGCCATGGACTGGAACTGGCGACCGACGCGGCCCAGACCTGGTCGGACGACGCCCGGCTCATCTACGTGGAAAACGACGAAGACGTCCTTGGCGCCGGTTCGGCCGAGCGTTGGGGTTACCTCTTCTATTCGGCCACCCGAGATCGCTCCCGCGCCTATTCGGTGAAGGGTGACAAGATCGAGGTAGCCAACGACCTGAGTTTCAAACTCGACGCCCCGCCCGTTCACGCCGAGTGGATCGACAGCGCCCGAGCTCTGAAGGCCGCCGAAGACGCGGCGGGGGCCGACTACCGGAAGTCCTACGCCGGCCATCTACGTTCGATGCTGCTGATTCGCGGCGCCTTCCACCAGGATGATCCCGACAAGACCACCTGGACCCTCGTTTACGACTCCAGTTCAGCACCCTCGCTCTTCGTGGTGGTTGACGCCGCTTCGGGCAAGGTCGTTCGCCGCTGGAAGGGCTGATCCATGGACAAGATGCAACGACCACTGTTCTTCGCCCTGACCTTGCTGGGATTCGTTCTGGCCGGCGTGTTCATGAGCCAGGCTGCACCCGACGACGAACCAGAAGAAGACTTCAAGATCGAACGCAACGATCACAAGAAGGACAAGAAGCCCACGCTTCGGTTCCTGAATGAGAACAAGGATTTCCTCCGCGCCCAGCTCGACCTGCTGCGACGCATCGCGCGCGATCGCGACGGCGAGGCCGAGATTCTCAGCGATCGCGACCTCATGTTCCGCGACATGCTCTCGGACATCCTGGCCGCCCAGGACACCGTGGCCATCGAACGCGCCAAGATGGAACAGTGGGAGTTGATGCAAAGCGTCACCGAACTGGGCGAGTTGGAAGCGCAGATGGATCTCATGGCCAAGTTGCTCGACGAGCAGCAGCAGCGCCTGGCGCTGCTGGAAGACGACTTTGTTGGTCGCCAGGAAACGGCGATCGTATTGCTGATCAAGGGATTTCCCGCCGATGGTCCGGCGGCCTTGGTGTTCGGCCAGGCCGAAAATGGTCGTTTGACCGTACCGCTCACCGAAGCCCAGCGCGCTTCACTGGCACAAGGCGGTATAGCCCAGATCTTTCACGAGTTCGTGGAGCCGCGCGAGCTGAGTTGGGATCTCACGTTCGAAGGCGAAGGCTGGTCGGATCGCCCGGCGCAGACCCTCACCGTCACGCCCGCGCGCGACCGAATGACGTTCGTGCAGTTGGACCTCGAACAGCTTGAAGCCACGTCCAACCTGGCCCTGGCCACCACAACCTGGGAGAGGTAGCGCAACCTCGCGCCCAGGCACACCATGCAAGCACGCTCGCTCCTCGTCCTACTGGCCGTCAACGCATTGGCATTGGCTGGCGCCCAAGCGTCGACTACCACGACGCCCGAGACCTCTGTCGCTATCGACTGGTCCGACTTCAACCTGCGTCGCGGCGTCTACGAATGGGCCACCGGCGATACCTTGGGTGCCCTGGAGTACCTGGAATCGGGACCCAGCACGGGGCGCGCCGCCCTACTGCGCGCGGAAGCAGAACGGCGACTCGGCAACCGCTACGATGCCCTACGACGACAGGCAGACCAAGGCGAGGGATTCGACGCCTGGATCGCCTACGCCCAGCTCCTTGAGCATCATCGTCAGCTGGGCACCAGCGATGCCCCCGTTCCCATGGCCCCCGCGAACTTCGCTGATGCCGATTTCCTGTCGGCCGTATTGCGGTTCGAGCGGGGAGACCACGCCGGCGCGAGACAACAACTGGAGTCGTCGGCCGAGGGACCCTGGAAAGCAATGCGCCTGCAACTGCGGGCCCAGATCGCCGAAGCCGAAGGCGACGATGCGTGGACGTGGTGGCGCAAATTGGCCGACCATGAGCCCGGCGCCCAGGGCGATCGTCGCCTGGTCGACGCCGCCCGCCTCCGCGCCGCCGCCTACGCCGATGATCACCAGGAAGACCCGGCCCAGTGGTTGGAGTTGGTTGAGGCGGCCAGCCCGTTGTACGCACGTGCCCAACACATGCTGGGCCTGGTCGAGGTGTCCGCCGGCAATGAAGCGGGTTTGGAGCGACTGCGTGCGGTGGCCATGTCGCATCCAAACTACGACGGGCGGGCCGATCTTCTGCAGGCCCTGGGCGGCCAAGCGCTCGAGACATCGCAGTTCGACGATGCTCGCCACTTGTTTCTGCAGCTGGACGATGAATGGTCGATGCGAGCCACCGAGTTGGATCGGCTTGGAGAACGCGTAGATCTGTCCGATGTCTGGAAACAATGGGAACGATCCTGGGCCACCGACGACGTTGCTTGGGCGCATGAGCCTTCGCTGCAGCTGGCCATCGATGCCGCCCGGGATCTCAAGCAGGCCGTGCCGCGCACCAACGACATATCGACTCTGCCCGCCCCCATGCCCGCGGCCGGTTTCACCGCGCCGGTTCAACTGGATGACGCAGAGATCCGGCGTGACATGCGACTGACGATGGAGCGTCAACACAACGAGTATCTGCGTGCCCGCGAAGAGCGCACGCTGGCGAACGAATTGGAGCGCCTGGGCCGCTCTCGTCGCTACTTTCAACGTGGCGCCGACGAAATCGACTCCAGCCTTCGCGACCTCGATGCATCGGTTGCGCGCCTGGACTCAGTGCTGGCTACGTTGGAGATCCTGCTCGCCGACCTACGTGCGGTACGTGACGACGAAATCGACCGTATCGCGACCCGAGGTGCGCGCCTGTTGGCCCTGGGAACCACCAACGCCAACTACATCCGCTCTTTCATGCATTTCTATATCGACGGACCCATGGGCAAACGCCTGCGCGACCTGCCCGAGGGCATTCCCCATCCGTCGGAGATCCTGCTGGAAGAACTGGAACTCAGCGGCATGATCGAGGATTTCGTTCAGGTCTTCTCCGACCGCGCACCAGTTCGCGTGCAGCGGTCCAGCGACGAGATCTGGGAACCGCGCCTGATGGGCGCCGCCCCCGCGCTGGCCGCCCGCGCCAAGGAACAACAACGGTGGGCACTGGCCATGGCGGCCGCGGTCGACTCGAGCCTGGCCGCCACCACCAGTTCACCGCAACTGCTGGCCAGCCAGGCGGCGCTGGCCAACCTGGCCGCGAATGCAGACTCGCTTCAGCAGCGACAGAACGCCCTGCGCGACGTCACCCTGCGCGACGCCATCGCGCGAACCCGCGCAAACATGGACACCCGGCGTGAGGGTATCGACTATGGTCTTGCCGCCGCCCACTATGAGCTCACCGTCGCCCAGACCCAGGCCGACGTGCCGGTAGCTTCAAAACCCACGGCCGCGGCCATCGAGCACCTTCAACGATTTCTTGAGCGCTATCCCGATAGCCACGCGCGCGGCGAAAGCCGCTTCCGCCTGGCTGATCTTCTGCTACTGCAAGCGCGTGACGAGTTCCACGGCCGCATGGCCAACTATCTGGCCGCGCGTGAGAACGGCACGTCCGGCTCCATGGCCGTGCCCTTCCTGGACTACGAATCAGCCCTGGATCTCTATCGCGCGATCCTGGCGGAAGACACCGACTTTCCCCACCGCGATGCCACACTCTTCCATCTGGGTATGATCCTCTCCGACGCCGTGGATCCGCAGGCCGAGGAATACCTCCAGGAACTCATTACCAGTTTCCCCGACGCGGAATTCGTACAACGCGCGCACCTGCGCCTGGCCGACAACCGCTTCGCCCAGAAAAACTTCGTAGCCAGCGCGCAGCAGTACGAGAAGGCCGCGCAGGGCGACGACAACGAGGCCCGGGCCATCGCTTTGTACAAACTGGGATGGAGCCACTTCAACACCGATAGCTTCGATCAGGCGGCCGTTGCGTTTGGCCGGCTGATGGACTTGTACGACGCGGACGCGCGTTTCGACACCTCGGTGGACCTACGGGGTGAAGCCCGCGACGATCTGATCCATGCGCTGGCCCGCGGTGGAGGCGCCTCGGCGTTTCTCGAGCACTTCGACTCGCAAGGAACGCGAGACTACGAGAAGTCGGTGCTGGGTGGCATTTCCCAGCTCATGCGTACGTTTGCCCTGTACGACGAAGCCACCGCTTCCGATCGGTTGTATCTACAGAAGTACGCCACCGATCCGTCGGCGCTCGACGCCGCAACACGGCTCATCGACACGTACGAACGTGGCTTTGACAAGGAGCAGGCCAACGAAGCCCGCCTGGACGTGGCCCAGAAGTTCGTACCCAACGGCGACTGGTTCGAAACCAACGTGGCCGATTCGCTGCGAGCACAAGGACTTGAGTTCGCACGAACCTCGTATCGTACGGTAGCGCTGTATGAACACCGACAGGCGCGCGAAGAAGAGGCAAGCGCCCACGCCAACTGGAACGAGGCACTGGGGCTGTACGGCCAACTCATCACCAATTGGCCGGACCACGGAGAAACCCCAAGGTTCCACTACCTGGCCGGTGAGTGCGCGAGGGAATTGACCGATTTCGCCAGCGCCCTCGATCACTACCGTGCCGCCGCGGCCTCCGACACGGCCAGTTTCCGTGAGGAAGCGGCCTGGGCCAGCGTGGCCGTCTGCGACACGTGGTACGAAACGTCGCGACCCGCCGGCGAACCCAACGCGGTCGGCGCCGATTCGCTGGCGACCCAGCTCATCGAGGAGGGACGCGCCTTCCTGACCAAACACCCGGCGGACAGCCGCGGGGCCGACATCCTCTGGCGCGAGGGAAACCTCTCGTTTGCCCACGGATGGCACGATGCGGCTGAAACCAGCCTACATGATTTCGTACGGGCCTATCCTCGTGACGAGCGGGCGCCACGCGCGGCCCGCTTGCGTGCCGATTCGTTCTATCGTCGGGCCAGGTACCAGGACGCGGGTAGTGCCTACGAAGACGCGTTGCTGGTCTTGCGGGCCGCGGGCGAAGACTCGCTCGCCGCGCACGTGACCACGCTCATCCCCCACTCCTATTACAAGCACGCGGAATCGATCGCCGCCAGCGACTCCACGGAAGGCCTGGCCAACGCCGCGGTTGCATTCGAGAACGTGGCCCAACGCTGGCCCGCGTTCGAGTTCTCACACCTGGCTCTGTATCAGGCGGGTCTGGGCCGGGCCAGTGCCGGTGAAGCCCCGCTGGCCGTGAGCGATTGGCAGCGTCTGATCGACACCTATCCCGAAAGCGAGTATCGCCAGGACTCGCTGCGTCAGATCGCCCTTACCTGGGAAGCCGCGGGCCAGCCCCTGGCGGCCGCCCGCGCCTACGAGCGTTACTCGACGACATACCCCACCGAATCCGACGCGGCCGACGCGCTGATGAAGGCGGCCGATTTGCTGGAAGCGGGCGACGACCCAGTGGGCGCCGAGACCATACGCACCCAGTACCTGCAGCAGTATCCCGACGACTTCGAAACGGCGCTGGAAATCCGTGAGAAACGGGCTCGTCGCGATCTGGCTCAGTTCGGCGCGTCTCCGGCGGGAATGGTGGCGCTGCTCGACCCTTCAGCCACGGTGCCGTCGGAACTGTCGCGCTACCTGACCCTGGCCAAGCAACATCCCGATCGCGCCGCCCCCGATATCCTGGCCCAGGTGGCATTCCTGGAGGCGGAACAGGAACTCGCGCGTTACACACAACTACGGCTCACGCAGCCGCTCGAACAGAGCCTGCAGCGTAAGCGCGATGCGTTGGACGCGACCCTGCAGAGCCTGGGCGCCTGCGCCCAACACTCAGTGGCCCCATGGGCCCAGGCCGCCGCGTATCGCGTGGGCGAAGCGCTCGTACATTTTGGCGACGCGCTGGTTCAGAGTGAGCGTCCGTCAGACCTGACTGGCGATGATCGACTGGCCTACGACGAGGTACTCGAAGAACAGAGCTGGGCATTCTACGACCGGGGCGAGGAAGCCTGGGCACAACTACTACGCGAGCCCGGGTCCTCGGAAAGCGACGAAGTTCGCACGTGGCTCGAGAAGACACGGTCTTCGTTGTACCCCCGAGTGGCCCGCCGTTTCGCACACCACCCCGAAGTTTCCTACCCGTTGGTTCCGGCGACGGAACCCGAAAACGCGGCACGGTAGGCGGCCCACGACTTGCAGAAATAGCCCGAACACGGCCCCCGCTACCAGCGCCGGGCCCACGCAATGTGAAACGACGAGGCATCGATGGACATCGCGCTCAACATCGCTTCCCGATCGGCCCAGACTCGCGCTGGCGTTGGGGACTTGTCGACACGTTGCCGCGTGGCATGTCGCAATAGCGCGCCCAATGCAACATGGATGGCCGCGTTGTGCCTGTTGGTCGCGGCATGTGGTGGCCCGTCGGTGCAAACCGACCCCACGGAAATCGACACCGAGCTGACGCCCGAAAAGGTAGCGGCCCAGGTGGCCGAACATCGAGCGCGAGCCGTCGAGCAGCCCCACGAACCCTACTGGTTGTACAAGGCGGCCGAGACCCATTCCCGAGCCGGCCAATCCGTCGACGCTATTGCCGCGCTACGCGAAAGCCTGGCCGTCAACGACAGCTACGAGCCATCGCTCTCCCTGCTCTCCAAGATCTACTACGTCTCCGGTCAACATCAGGCGGCTATCCAGCTGCTGGAAGATGTGCAGAGCCGGAACGGAACCCTGTCCGATGAACTACTGGCGGGCCTGGCCCTGAACTACGAGGCCCTGGGCGAATACGACACCAGCGATCCGCTGTTCGACACGTTGCGCCACCGGGGATCCCGTGAATCTGCCGTGATCTATCACCTACTACAGGGTGAAAGCTTCCTCGAAGTTGGCGACCGTGCGTTTGCCGCGGTCGAAGCCAAACCGAACGTGGCCGCTAACCAGAACAACTTCGGCATTGCGTTGCTCTACCAGGGACGCCCCAAGGAAGCACGCGAGCGTTTCCTGCGAGCTTTGGAACTCGACGCCGATCTGCCGGGCGCCATGTACAACATGGCCATCGTCGACAAGTTCTACTTCTTCGACGACGAATCCAGCCTCGAGTGGTTCACGCGGTATCAACAGATTTCCGGTGATTTCGACCCCGACGGTCTCGCCGAGTTGCTGCAATTGGCTCCCGCAGAAGCGGTAGGGAGATAGATATGTTTTCCGCACCCGCTCTGGCGCTGGCCCTTTGGTTGTCGTCCACCGGCGCGACCGGCCAGGCCCGAACTCTCGATGCTATCACCATCGAGGGTGAGATCGATATGCCCGAAGTGCTCTTCATCACCGCACGCGATCAGTATCGCTACATGGATTACCTTCACCGTCGCTACGACAAGAGCATGGCCCAGTTGGGCCTCGATGTGCGCTTGCCACGGCGACTCGAGTTGCTGACCAAGGAGAAATGACATGGATGCCTTGTCGACCGTCGCGTCCTTCTTCCGTAGCGGCGGACCGTTCATGTTCGTCATCATGGGCACCGCTGTCCTGATTCTGGCCATCGCCGCCGAACGCCTTTGGGTACTTTCCCGGGCGGGGGCGTTGAACCACGGAAAAATGATGAAGGACCTCATGCGTCACGTTCAGTCGGGCGATCTAAGCGCGGCTTCGCAGGTGGCCAAGAAGGTCAAGAGCCCGGCCGGGCGCGTGGCGTACGCCATCGTGTCCAACGGCACGAGCAACGAGGAAAGCCTCAACAACGCCGCCGATGGAGCCGCCGTCGTGGTGCTGCCGCCGCTTTCCAAGCGTCTGCCGCACCTGGGCATGTTGGCCAACGTGGCTACGCTGCTGGGCCTGCTGGGTACCATCTTTGGTCTAACCCAGGCGTTCTCGGCGGTAGGCGCGGCCGACGCGTCGGAACGCTCGGCCTTCCTGGCCGCCGGTATTTCGCAGGCCCTGAACACCACGGCATTCGGTTTGATGGTGGCCGTACCCGCCATGGTCATCCACGGCTTTCTGGTGGGCAAGGTCGACGCCATCGTCGAACAGACCGATGAGGTAAGCGTCCGCCTGATCCGGGTCATGACCGGCCGTAGCGACAACTTCTAGTTCGAACACGACCCTAGTCACTACCGGAAGACCAGAACGCCATGGCACGTAGGAAACGAGGCTATCGACAGTTGGTCGAGGCCGACCTCGACATCATGCCGCTCATGAACCTGTTCGTGGTGCTGATTCCCATGCTGCTGTTGTCGGCTGTGTTCATCGAACTGTCGTCGATCGAGATGAATCTACCGTCTCCCGACGCCACCGCATCGACACCAAAGCAACGACTGGAACTGGCGGTCACGATTGCCGACGAGGCCTACGTCGTGGAAGGACGCGGGCTACGGAGGCAGAAGATCGAGCGTGACGCCGATGCGGCGTACGACGAACTCCAGGACACGTTGGAGACGATCGCCTCGGGGCATCCCGACAACAAGGAGATCGTCATCGTCTCGCCGGGCGATACCGAGTACCAGGAACTGATCACGGTCATGGACATATCGCGCGAGGCGGGCATGCCAGCCATATCACTCGTAGGCGCGTCCGCGCGCTAGAAGAGCGACTCCCAATGTCACGACGCAAACGCCACCTGGGCCATCGCGGGCACCGCAAGCACCAGCCGCTGCGTATAACTTCGATGATGGACATCCTGACCGTATTGCTCTTGTTCCTGCTCAAGAGTTTCGTGGTCGACGGTGAAGCACATACTCCCGCCGCCGGGGTCGAGCTTCCTTTGTCGTCGAGCACTATCAAACCCGAGTCTTCCATCGTCATCGCCATAAACGGCGGTGACATACTGGTGGCCAACGAGCTGGTAGCCAGGGTCACCGCGTCGAACGCCAACACCGATATGATGATCGAGGAACTGGCCGACCGATTGGAGGCCACCCGTGATCAAACCATCGCCTTGCACGGGCGTCGCGGCGACGAGGTGGAGTTCGACGGCAAGATCACCATCCAGGGTGATCGCGACATGCCGTTTCAGATTCTTCAGCGCGTAATGTTCACCTGCAACATGATTGGCTACGACAATATTGCGTTGGCCGTCATCCAGTCGTCGTAGGAAGGGACCATGGTAAAGCACACGGTTCCCCTGAAGTACCGCGAGCCGATCATCGGCGCGATGGATCGCGTCTATCGCAAGTCGCTGACCACGTCGTCTATCGCGGCCGTGGTGCTGCTGGCCATCATCTACATCATTCCCCAGCGCGCGCCTGAAGTCGCCACGGTGGAAGACATTCCCGAGCGCTTCGCGAAGCTCATCCTGGAAAAGCCCAAGCCGCCCAAAGTGGTGACACCGGTGGTGCCCGAATCAAATCCCATCGAAGACAAGATCGCCGAGGTCGCCGAACCCGAACCCGAAAAGCCCAAGCCCCGACCCGAACGCCCCAAACCCACGCGCCGATCGGTGACGAAGCCCAAGGTCGACGTAGATGCGGGCAAACAAGGTCGTGAGCGGGCCAAGCGAGACGTGGAAACCAAGCTCGCGTCGGTCACCGGCTCGGTCGACAAGGTGCTCGACAATATATCTTCCGCATTGCCAGCCTCGGGTGACGCCAAGCCCACATCGCGGCGCCCCTCTCGACGTCGCTCGGTGCGCAAGGGTCGCGGCGGATCTGACATCGGTCAGGTCGCGACCGCCCAGACCGGTTCGAGTGCCGATGTTACGGGTTCGGCCATTGGCGGATCGCCCATCTCCATTGCCCAGATCGAAGATGTCGAGATCGCCGATGGCGACGGTGGCGGGGGCGGCGGCGGATCGAACTCGGGCGGATCTGGCGGCGAGCTCCGGAGCAATCAATCGTTGCTGAGTGTCGTGCGCCGATACGCGCCGGGCATCCAGTACTGCTACGACAACCAGCTCAAAAGCAACCCGAACCTGCGCGGCAAGGTGGTTGTAAGCCTTACCGTATCAGCCACGGGCAAAGTGCTCGAAGCCATCGTGGTTCAGGACTCCCTGGGGTCGAAAGCCGTAACCGAGTGTGTGTTGGGGCAGATATTCGGCTGGAAATTCCCGAAGATCGCAACCGGCGACGTAACCTTCAAGACGCCGTTCGTCTTCACGCCACCCAACTAGGTTGGGCGGCTTAGAGCGGCCAGACCAGAAGAATCATGGGCAACCCCACTGCAATCACCAGCAGGGAAAGCGGTAGGCCCAACCGAATGTAGTCGCTGAAGCGGTATCCGCCCGGGCCCAGTACCAATATGTTGCACTGGTGACCCATGGGCGTCAGAAAACAACTCGATGCCCCCACCGCCACGGCCATCAGGAACGTGTCGGGTGACGTTCCCAGATCCACCGACAATTTGTAGGCAATAGGCGCCATGAGCACCGCGGTGGCCGCGTTGTTGATGACGTTCGATATCAGCATGGTTGACACCATGACCACCGCCACGGCCCCCGTGGGCGACACCCATACCGCCAGGCCGGCCAATGCGTGGGCCAGGGTGTCGGCGCCCCCCGTCTTCTCGAGCGCCGTGCCCATGGGAATCGTCGCCGCCAGGAGCAGAACCACGGGCCAGTCGATTGCCGTGTAGGCCTCGCGCACCGATACCACGCGAAGAAAGACCACGACCAGTGCCGCGGCCATGAACGCGAAGCCCAGCGGCACCAGGTTCGTAGCGACCGACACCATGGCCACGCTGAAAATGGAGACGGTCAGCAACAACTTGGGCCAGGCCACGCTATGTGCTTTGTCCTGCAACGTGAAGCACTTCAACTGGCGCAACAGGTCGGCCATATCTTCGGTGCGAGCCTGGATGAGCAACACGTCGCCACCACGGAAACGAATGTCCGAGAGCCGACGCATAACCCGACTACCTTGCCGCGAAATGCCCAGCAGGTTCACTCCGTAACGCCAACGCATGCGCAGCCCCTTGGCCGTGCGACCCACCAGAGGCGACCCCTTGGCGACAACGATCTCTTGCAGGTCGACGTCGTCGCCGCCGAAGTCTTCCTCGCCGATCGATCGCCGCTTGCCCAACTCCAGACCCGACTTGTCGATCAGCTTCTGAAGCTCGCCGCCGCTGGCCTCCACCAACAGAAGATCGTCGACTTCGAGTTGCTCGAAGGCCGGTGGCGCCGCGATACGCCGGCCACCGCGTACCAGCCCCACCACGTTTACGTCCAGGTCCAGAAGCTCGAAGTCGCGCAGGGGCCGGCCGGCCAACTGGCTGGCTTCGGGAACGCGCAGCTCGGAGAAGTACGACTGCAATCGAAGCAGGCTATGCGTGGAGACGCTACCACGACGCTTGGGAATCAGCCGCCAGCCTACCAAGGACAGAAACATGATGCCCGCCATGGCCACGACCAACCCCACCGGGGTGAAGTCGAAAAGGCTATAGGGCTGACCCGTGTGTTCCTGGCGGAACGAAGAGACCAGGATGTTGGGCGGCGTGCCAATGAGAGTGATCAAACCGCCCAGTAGCGAGGCGAACGCCAACGGCATGAGCAGCGCCGAAGCCAACCGATGCGTGGCCCGGGCCACGTGCACGGCCACAGGCAGAAAAACCGCCAGTGCCCCGGTATTGTTCATGAAGGCAGAGAAGAACGTGACCGTACTGGAAAGCGCAAGGGTCTGACCGGGGGCACCACCGCCAAACCGTAGCAAGCCAACGGCGAAGGGTTCGGTGATGCCAGCCCCTCGAAGGGCCTGTCCCACCACCAGGATCGCCACCACCGAGAGCACCGCGTCGTTGCCAAAGCCGTGGAACACCTCGGTCGGCTCGAGAACGCCGGTAACGGCCAGTACGGTGAGCGAGGCCAGAGCCACCAGCTCATACCTGAACCGGCCCCAGACCATCAGTCCCAGGGTCACCAAAATCACCGCGTAGACCAGAAACTGTTGCCACATTGCCGGCGTATCCTCCCCCCTGATTCTAGCGAGGAAGCCGAGGTTGCCCTAGCGCTCAATGATTCGAGCTGGCCCGGAACTTGAAGTCGCGACCGGGAACAACGGAGCCACGGAAGGAACCATGCGCAACCAAGCCCGAAATCAGAACTCGTCCCGGCCAAGCCGGAACGACCGCGACCCCTGGCGGGTCGGAAATCCCATGCGAATCCTGCTGGGCCCCCTGCACTTCCCGGCGCACTGGGAGTACATGGAGGGCTCGTTCGATGACCATGACTGCAAGACATTCGGCCCGCACGCCCGATCGGACATTCAGGTCCCCAGCATGGCGTCCGTCGACCACATTCTGGCGCAGCTCCCCCAGGGTTGGTCGCCCGACCTGATCCTGATCTGGCGCCCCGAGTACGGAAGCCTGCCGCCCGACCTGGATCAGGCCCCGGTGCCCGTGGTTACCCTGACCAACGATTGGTACCTGGCCTTCGCCGAGTGTATGACGGCAGCCGCCTTCTCGAACGCCACCGTCACGGGGAGTCGAGGCGAGCCCGTATTCCGACGCGCGGGGGTGGATCGCGTGTTCAACCTTCCCATGCTCGGCTACCAGCCCGGCGTCGACGGCGTTGTGGGCAAAGATGAGCGCGACATCGACGTGTTCAGCGCCACCAACCCCAGCTGGTCCATTCATACGCAACGCATCCAGGATTTTGGCTGCCTGCTGGATCTGCCGGCCGACGTGAAAGTGGCGTTGCGGAGCCACCTGACACGAGCCCAGTACAACGACCACCTTTCGCGCTCGAAGATCTTCGTCAACCGCACGGTCATTGGCGAGATCAACATGAAGATCTACGAAGTCACGGCCACGCAAACCTGCCTGTTCGTAGAGGAAGACAACCTCGACGTTCGCAAGTACCTGATTCCCGATGAATCCGTGGTGCTGTTCAACCGGGAAAACCTGATCGAGAAGATCACCTACTATCTGGCCCACGACGAAGAACGACAGGCGATCGCGCGTCGTGGGCACGAGGCCATGCAAGGGTTTTCGTACCGGGCCAATATGAATCGGATCGTGCTGGAGATGCAGCGTGTGGGACGCAACGAGCTCATGGCCTCAGGCCGCGAAACCGCACGCACGCCGGCACGGGAGCGTCGATTGCGCCACCTGGCATACTCGCTGAATCGCTCTGAGTCGGACGTTCCCGAGCTGCTCGAACGGGCCCAGCCAACGTCAGACGACGTGGTCGAGCAGTATCTTTGGTTGTTGTGTCACGCCAACGCGCACACCCAGACCGAACGCATCGATCTAAAGGGCGTGGATTTCATTCCCCTGCCGGATCTGGTGGACGCTTTCGATCAACTGCGTGCGAAGCACCCTGACTATTTCCCGCTGCTCTACTCGCGGGCCTTCATCACGCAGTACGTCGACCGGGAAAAAGCCCTGGTGGCTCACGATGAGGCCGTGGCGGGGCTGCGCCGTGGCATCGACATTCCGCTCGGTGGCAGCGCCGCGTATCTGTGGGAGACCGACCCTTGCTGCGTGTTGCAACGCTCGGCCTGGGAAGCAGTGGAGCGCCACGAAGATCCCACCGAGGCGCTTCGCCCCCGGCTGATCTACTACGTCCGTCTGAACCAGGCCAAGCTTCTGTTGTTGATGGAACGATTTGATGACGCAGAACAGGCCCTCCTACAGGCCATTGATGCGTTCGCCGGACACCTCGAAGCACGCCGCATTCTGGCGCAGTTGTTGACGATGCAACGTCGCGACGACGCGGCGATTGAACATTGGTACGAACTACTGCGGGCAAACCCGATAGACGGCGGTGGCCACTCGGTATTGTTCGAAGTGTTGATTCGAAACCAACGCACCGACCAGGCCTACGAGCTCATGCGTCGATACAACCGACTGGCGAAGGTCGTGGGCGACCGAAAAACACAGACCCACACCGGCGGCCTGTTGGCTCGAATGCATCCGTTGGTCGAGGCCGTGGGGACGAGCGGACGACGCTGACCTCCGCTTTCCCGTTCGTCGCCCACGAGCGGCCAAGGGTCGCCATCGGTGCCTGTTTTCTAGCCACCGCACGAGCCAAAACTCCTCGTAACTCGTTGTTATTCAGGGTTTTGGCTCTCGAAGAGACTGGCATCCCGATTGCCCAAGGTCTCCTCGCCAGGCCTCTTCATTCGCGTTGCCTCCCACGCCTGGACCAGAAACCCTCTCGTCTGCTGCTCATAGGGAGCCACCATGAAAGCCATTCTGCTTGCCGCCGGCCAAGGAACGCGCCTGCGCCCGCTTACCGATGATCGACCCAAATGCATGGTCGAAGTCGACGATAGACCTCTGCTGCACTGGCAGCTCGACACGCTTGTCGAGGCCGGTGTCGACGACATCGTGGTGGTCCGCGGCTACCAGCGAACGCATCTCCAGGGACCCGGCTTCCGCACCATCGACAGCACGCGGTGGGAAACCACCAACATGCTCGAGAGCCTTCGCTGTGCTCGCGCCGAGATCAGCGGTGAGATCCTGGTGTGCTACACGGACATTCTGTACGAAACGTCGGTGATCCAGACCGCGCGCGCATCGTCGGCCGATGTAGGAGTAGTCATCGACCACGACTGGGAAGCCCTCTGGCGACGACGCATGGATGACCCATTGGACGACGCCGAGACGCTGCGCCTCGACGCGAACGGTCGCATCGTCGAAATTGGTCAGCGCGCGCACGCGCTGGCACCGATCGACGGCCAGTTTGTTGGCGTGTTGCATTTCTCGGCCGCCGGTTCCGAACTGCTACGCCATACGCTCGACGAGATCTCGCGCGAAGATGAGCACCACGGAAGCATCTTCGGAGGCCGCTACGATCTCAAGAACGCGTACACCACCGACCTCCTCACCGAATGGATCGATCAGAACGTCCCCGTGATGGAAATTCCCATCGCCGGAGGATGGACGGAAATCGACTCGCAACGCGACCTGCAGGTAGCCCAGGAACTCATGGCCGAAGGTCAACTGGCCATGGGAGCCGCCACGGGGTCGCTTCGGTGAGAGCCATCGTACTGGGCGCGGGTCGCGGCTTGAGTCTGCAACCCGAAGCCACCACCCCCAAATGTCTGCTCGAGGGCATCGCCGGTTGGCGTGTCCTCGACTGGATACTGAACGCCCTGAACGAAGGCGGCGGTGTCCGCGACGTGGTGTTCATTGGTGGCGATGCGATCGGCGAGGTACAGAAAGCCTATCCCGACCTTCACTACGTTTTCAATCCACAGTGGTACAACCAGCACGTCGTAGGGTCCTTGTTCGTCGAACCCGATGAGCTGCGTGGACCGTTTCTATTTTCCTACTCGGACGTGGTGTACCGACCGGCCACGGTGCAATCACTCATGGACGCGCCCGGCGATATCGTCCTGACCGTTGACCGCGGTTGGCGCGAGCGCTTCGTCGGCCGTTCCCAGCTGCTGCTGCAAGATGCAGAGAAGGTGGCCGCCCCCGACGGTCGGGTTTTGCGACTGGGCAAGGACCTGGACCTGGACGACGACATCGTTGGCGAATTCATCGGGCTGGCCAAGTTCAGCGAGCGCGGGACACAGGCCCTGAAACAGGTCCACGAAGGGCTCTCCGTCATCTACGGACAACGCGAATATCGCGGTCGGAAGAATCTGGCCAACGCGTTCCTTTCAGACCTCATCCAGGAAATGATCGACCAGGGGTTTGAGGTGCGAACCCACGTGATCGATGGCGGTTGGGCCGAGCTGGACGTACCCGAAGATCTCAGTCAGTTCGTTTTCGGAACGAAGGCCGAGACCCTGGAACGGCTGCGCCCGCTCATGCGACACGCCACGATCGCGCGCGGCACGCACCTGCAGGTTGGCCAGTGGTTGAACGATCCCGCCGCGTGGGCACAATCTTTGGCGCTTCAATTCGAGGGCCAACCACTGGCCGTGCGCAGCAGTGCGCTGGCTGAAGATCAATCAACCACCAGCAATGCGGGTCGGTACCACAGCGTGCTCGACGTCGAGGGCGGAAACGCCGTGGCCATTGCCGAGGCCGTCGATACCGTGGTGGCCAGCTACGAGCGCGATGGAGCCCGGCCCGACGACCAGATCCTCATTCAACCGTTTCTCGCCGACGTGATCATGAGCGGCGTACTCATGACCCGTGATCTCGACTCGGGCGCTCCCTACCTGGTGGTGCACTACGACGACCAGTCGGGAAGAACGGACGCGGTCACCGCCGGCACCGGTGAGTCGCATACGGTGCGCGTCGCAAGGAGCGCGGCGGCGAACTTCGCGGCTGAACAGGGATCGGCCTTCGCGCCCCTCATCGCAGCCGTCTCGGAACTGGAGGCCATGACCGGATCCGATACGCTGGACGTGGAGTTCGCGATCGACCGCGAGCAACAGCTGCACGTGCTTCAGGTGCGACCGATTGCCGCGCGCGCCGGTTGGACCAACCTTGAACCCCGCGCCCACGACGACGAACTTCAACGCGTCCGGGCGTTCCTGGAACAACGCCTTTCGGGCGCCGCCACGATATTCGGTCAGATGCCCGACTGGAATCCAGCCGAGATGATCGGGGCCTTCCCCGACCCATTGGCTCGCTCACTGTACGAAAGCCTGATTACCGACACTACCTGGCGGCGTGCCCGCGCACGATTGGGATACACCGATCCCGGACCGCATCCTCTTTTGGTGGAACTGGCCGGACGCCCGTATGTCGACGTGCGCCTGAGTGTGACGAATCTATTGCCGGCTACGCTGGACATTGAAGTACGCGAACGAATCGCCGATGCCGCCATCGCCACCCTGCGCGCCAAGCCCCACCTTCACGACAAGATCGAGTTCGACGTGTTGGCCACCTGCTTCGATTTCGATCTCAGCCGCGCGCTCGACCAACTCGAGGCCCATGGTCTGCCGAAAGACGACCGGCGGCCCTACGAAGACGCGCTTACCACCCTGACCATGCGCATTCTGCTGAACGCAAATGAGTCGTTGGCGTGGGCCGAGAATGCGCACGCGACATTGCAGGACCGGGTTGATTCGCTGATGGGCGACACGATCACCGACCGGGCCCAGCGAATCGCCCAGCTTCACGAATCGACGATCGAGCTGGGCACCCTACCGTTCGCGGTCAACGCCCGCCTGGCTTTCGTCGGAACCTCGCTGCTGCGCTCGCTGCGCCGCAAGGACCTGTTGTCCGGTGAACAGTGGGACGCCTTCTTTGCCTCCACGTCGACCATTACCACCGAGTTCGTTCAGGCCCTGAACGGCGCCCGAAACGACGACGACGCCCGACGTGGATTTCTTGCCCGCTTTGGTCACCTGAGACCGGGCAGCTACGACATCCGATCGCCTCGCTACGATCAAGCGCCCGAAGCCTACCTCAACGGGCAGGCGACCACGGGCGAAGACACACTTCCATTCGAACTGGACGAGTCCCAGCATGCAGCCATCGACCGTCTACTGCGTCGGCACGGACTCCCGGTAGACAGCCACGGCCTGTTCAGCTTCGTGCGCACGGCCGTAGCGGCCCGGGAGGCATCGAAATTCGCTTTCTCGCGCGCGCTAAGCGGCATGCTCGAACTGATCGCCGAATGGGCGGAACAGCTGGGGCTGTCGCGTGAAGAGGCGGCCATGCTGGAAATCAGTGACGTGCTCGCGTGGAAAGCACGGCCAGCGCCGCGAAACCTGGATTCGCGCTTGTTGCGATTGGTGGCCGACCGACGACTTCACCGACAGGTGCAAGCGCGTGTCTCCTTGCCAATCCTGATCCGTGACGCCGCCAGCGTTGACTGGTTCGAGGAAGATCAAGCGCGCCCCAACTTCGTAACCCAGCGCCGGGTACGCGGCGCACCGCTTCGGCTGGATGCCAATACCCCATCGGAAGACCTGGACGGACGCATTGTCGTGATCGAGGGAGCGGATCCGGGCTACGACTGGATCTTCGGTCATCGCATCGCCGGCCTCATGACCCGCTTTGGCGGGGCCAATTCCCACATGACCATCCGGTGCGCGGAGTTTGGAATTCCGGCCGCCATCGGCTGCGGTCAGGTTCTGTTCCAGCGAGCCAAGAAGGCAAATTTGCTCGAGCTGGATTGCCAAGGAGAGAGTATCCGTGTCCTCGAATGAAGAGTTCATCAAGATCGCCGTTACCCAACGTATTACCGAAGCCTCGCGCTACGTCGAGCGACGCGACGCGCTCGCCCACGATTGGATTGCCACCCTGCGAGGGTGGAAAGCCCAGCCACTCCTGGTGCCCAATACGTGGCGTGCACCCACGCGCTTCGTCGACAGCTGGGGCGTGCAGGCGATCTTGCTGACGGGCGGAAACGATCCGATCACCCCGGGCGTGGCCGCCACGGGCCTATTGGCGCCCGAGCGTGACGAGACCGAACGGGAACTCATTGCCTACGCGATCACCCGGGGCATTCCCATCATCGGCATTTGCCGGGGAGCGCAGGTACTCAACCTGTACTTCGAAGGCACGCTCTCGGAAGTGGAAGGCCACCGGGCCACGACTCATCGCGTGCGGGTGGCGGACTGGATCGGTCTGGAACGACAGGAGCCAGCCGTTGATTCGGCCCTGAGTGCCACCGGACGCGCCAACGGAAGCCGTTTGAGCGACAACGAAGTGGAAGTGAACAGCTACCACCAACTGGGCATGACCTCGAACGATCTATCCAATGAACTGAGGGCATTCGCCTGGGGCGACGACAACACCGTGGAGGCGTTCTTCCACCCGCACATGCCCTTGCTTGGCGCGATGTGGCACCCCGAACGGCCCGCGCCACCCCACGCTGGTCTCAATCGATTGTTCGGGCAAGTCCTACGCGGCGCCATGCCATGGACGGCCGCCGCGACCACCGAGGCAAAATGAGCTACCCCTACGCAGAACCGAAACTTCAGAGCGAGTACAAGCCCTACAGCTATTCTACGTTCATCGGGCGGGAGTTGGTGGACGAGTACCGCACGGCCCGTCGCGCGCAACGCGAGTCGCTGACCGCCGGAGCACCACCGGGTGCCGTCGATCATTGCTTCGATACGCTGCACACGCAGTGGGATCGCGACACTCAACGTCGCCCGCTCGAACTCGCTCGGTTTCTCGACGATCTCATTGGCCCGGTATTGCCCGGGGTAGACGACGTGCCCGCATTGTCGGATCCCGCTCGCAATCGGCGCAATTCGAGCGGCGTGACCTGGGCCAGGAATACGGTGGATACCCTGCTGGCCAAGTACGAGGCGTTCGGCCGTATCTACCCTGCCTACGACGGGTCGTGGCGCCGAATGAACGGCGACGAGCCCAACGATCCACCGCTTCTGGCCCGACTGGCCGCGGCCGCGGCCTGGCGTATGTCGGTGACCGAGCCGGCCGACCGAGCGGCCGCGGTGGCCACGCTGAACGTACTCCTGAAGCTGCACGACCGCATTGCGGCGCAACAAACCAAGGGCTACCAACCCGACGCCACCAGCGCCCGCTATCTGCGCCGCTCGATCGATATCGAGATGCGCATGGTCGAATGCGTGGCGCGCTGGACCTCGGCGGTAAGCGAGTACGACTCGCTCATCGAGAGCAGCATCCCCGCCTCCATGGAAGACACGCGGGCACGGCCCTTGGCGTCCAGTGCGCTGATCGCGTATCCGGGCCTGCGATCGCGTGCGTATCTCCAGACCATGGTGCGGCACCAGGTAGCGCCGTCGGTGGTGATTCAACTGGGCTCCGAGTGCCAAACCCAATGCACCACGACGTCGCTGGGCTTCGACCCCCAACAGACCCTGGCCCAGACCGCCGCTCACGCGGAAATACCGCTGATCGAAATCGACACGCGGGACGTCAACGATCCGCAGGTGACCGAACTCGTGCGCGAGCGCGATTGGGCTATCTACAGCGGTGGCGGTGTCGTCAGTGCCCAAACGCTGGATTCCCCCGTCCGGTGGCTGCACATACACCCGGGACGCCTTCCCGACATGCGAGGCAGCACCTGTCTACATTATGGATTGCTTCTGGAGGGGGCAGTTTGGGCATCGGCCTTCGTCATGGAGCCTACGCTGGATACTGGCCGCATCGTGGCCCGGGCCCCCGTACCGGTTCCGGCTGGTCTTGCGCCGGCCGACCTGGACCATGCGTTCGACGCCCACGCCCGGGCGGAGGTGCTGATCCGGGCTCTACGGGTTCTGGGCGCGAATTCCCACTGGGAGGGGGTGCGACAGACCACCGCTCCCCACCGCAACTACTTCATCATCCACCCTGTCCTGAAACACCTGGCGGTTCTGTCGACCCTCCAGGACGAGGTGATCCGTGTCGATCGTCATTAGCATTCACGAGCCGTGGCACTATCGAAATTGGGAGCCGGTGTTGCGTCACGCGGAGCCCAACGAGATCAGTCTCGTGGTCACCCCCTGGATGCACCGGGGAGAAGATCCCGGCGTCCAACAGCAAGCGGTCGATCAAACCCTGGCGTGGCTGAAACAACACGGTGTCGCGGCCGCGTGCAACATCGAACGCGAGCCCCACGTCCTGGCTACGTTGGCCATTGCCGGACGTTCGGTGGGATATCAGTACTCCCGTCAGGTTCGCATGCTCTACGCCGTGATCAGCAAGCAATACACGTACAGCGAGAAAAACAAGGAATACGACGCGGTCATGGTGGCGTCGACGTTTGGACGCAACCTCCTGGCCAAGCACCAGGTGCGGGCGCAGGTGGTTGGGTATCCGAAACTCGACGACTACTTCAATGGTGTCATGACGCGCGCATCCGTGCGCGAGCAATTGGGCCTGACGGCCGACGAGACGATCGTCCTGTACGCGCCCACTCTGGCCAGCGACTCACCGGTGGAGCGATACGCGCACGCGCTGTCCGAGATCGACCCCTCGATCCGGGTCATCGCCCAGCTACACCCCGTAAGTTACATTTCCGAACCAGAACGCTTCGCTTCTTTGCTACCCGACCGGGTCGAGGTGGTACCCGAGCTCGAGGGTGGAATCCACTGGATCGCAGCGGCCGATGCCGTCATCAGCGACTACAGCGGGGCCACGTTCGAGGCCGCGGCCATGGACAAGCCGGTGATACTGCTGGAGAACCCCGACCTCGAAATGACCGAGGACGTGGAGCGTGCCCACCGGGATGTGGGAATTCGCGTGGACGATCCCGCCGACCTCGCCAAAGCCGTCGACGGTGCTCTGGCTGAGCCCGAGCGGTTCGCTGATCGACGGGAATACTACCGGGAAACCTTTTTTGAATACCGGGGAAAGGCGGGCGAGCGAGCTCTGGAAGCCCTTCGCGGCTTCAGCCAGGAGGCCCGTGATGCCCGCCTGAGAGACACCGAGCTGATCTATGATCGGATGCGCAAGTTGGAGCAGACGCTGGGAATTTCCTCAGTCTGACCCGATTTGGGACACGATTCGACCCTGCCGCCCTTGCCGCGCATGGGCCGGGAGCCTACACTTCCGGGACCTTTTCTCCCGCAGACCAGGCGCCCGATGACCGAAGATCGACCCGACATTCCACACGTAGGACTCCCGTCGCCCAAGCTGGCCGACCCGGAGTCGCTCGATGACCTGTGGCGAACCATCGAAGATGGATTGCTGGAGGATGCTCTGGAATTCGCCGATCAACTGGCGACCGAGTTTCCCGATGACGGCAACGTTGCCTTGGCGCGAGCGGCCGCCTTCTACGAAGTAGGCCTGGCCCGCGACACGCTCGCCGAAGCCGAACGCGCCGGCGAGCTTGGCACATCCGACGACCTGTTGCAGGCCTGGTACATCGCCGCCGCGCAGTTCTACATGTGGCGCTTCCCCGCGGCTCGTGAGCAGTTGGACGAAATCGTTCGCTCAGGCCAATCCGACGGCGACGAATTCGCCGAGGCGTGGTATCTGCTGGCCCAGGTGTGCGAGATGCAGGAAGACGAAATCGGCGCGCGACGCGGTTACGATCGAGCATTCGCTCTGAGCCCCGAGCGCTTTCATCGACCCACCCGGCTCAGCGACGAGGGCATGGACGAAGCCATGGCCGCGGCCCGCGACCAACTTCCGCCGCAATTCCAGGCCGCCCTCGACGAGTTGGCCGTGGTAGTGAACGACCTTCCGACCCACGAGCTGGCGTCGAGCGAGGGAAGGGACGACCCCCTTCCGCCCGATCTTCTGGGGCTCTATGTAGGCACGGACCGACTCGATCAGTCTGTGTTCGATCCTGTCGATCAGCCCGGAGTCATTTTCCTGTTCCGCAAGAACCTCGAGCGTATCTGCGCGCAGCCTGACATCCTCGTCGAGGAAATCCGAACTACGCTTTGGCACGAACTGGCGCACTACCTGGGCTTCGAGGAAGAGGACATGGCCGGCCTCGACCTGGACTAGTTCCAGTCAGACGGGGAGCAAACGTGTCCCGATTTCAACGGACCCTGGTGACCGCGGCGCTTCCGTACGCCAACGGACCCATCCACCTGGGCCACCTGGCCGGCGTATACGTACCCGCCGACATCTACGTGCGGTATTTGCGCGCGCGCGGCCAAAGCGTGTTGTTCATCTGCGGCAGCGATGAACACGGCGTTCCCATTACGTTGGCGGCCGAAAAAGAGGGCATCTCGCCCAAGGAATTGGTCGATCGAAACTACGTGGGCATCCGCGACAGCTTGCGCGATCTCGGCATCAGCTTTGACAACTTCAGCCAGACGAGCCGGCCGATACACACGCAGACCAGCCAGGAATTCTTTCTGGATCTACACGCCAGCGGCAATCTGCGGCAAGGTACGTCGCAGCAGTTCTACAGCGAATCGGCCGGGCGCTTCCTGCCCGATCGCTACGTCGAAGGTACCTGCCCCCACTGCGACCACGAATCGGCGCGCGGCGACCAATGCGAACGATGCGGCACGCAGATCGAAGCCGAAACGCTGATCAAGCCCAGGAGCGTCGTAGACGACTCCGCGGTAACGCTGAAGGATAGCACGCATTGGTTCCTGCCCATGGGTGACATGCAACCGTGGCTGGAGCAGTGGATCAACAGCAAGACGGACTGGCGCGAGAACGTCACCAACTACTGCCGCGGCTGGTTTCGTCAGGGGCTGGGTGATCGCGCGGTCACGCGCGACCTGGATTGGGGAGTTCCTGTTCCCCTGGAAAACCACGAGGGCAAGGTCCTCTACGTATGGTTCGACGCGCCCATCGGTTACGTGTCGGCCACGAAGGAATGGGCCAACGACCGCGATGACCCCGAAGCCTGGCGCACCTGGTGGCAAGATGACAGCACCCGCCTGTTGCACTTCCTGGGCAAGGACAACATCGTTTTTCATGCCCTGTTGTTTCCGGCCATGCTCAATGCGCACAGCGAATCGTATATCGTACCCGACAACATCCCCGCCAATGAGTTTCTGAACCTCGAAGGCGACAAGTTGTCTACCAGCCGCAACTACGCGGTGTGGTTGCCGGATTACCTGGAGTCGTTCGCGCCCGACAGCCTGCGCTACTGCCTGGCCCGCAACCTGCCTGAGTCGCGCGATACAAATTTCACCTGGGCCGATTTCCAGGCGCGTCACAACAACGAATTGGCTGACATCCTGGGGAACTTCATCAATCGCACGCTGACGTTCGTGGAGAAATACTTCGACGGACGCGTGCCGGAGATGGGCGAACTGCTCGATGTGGATCGACAAGCCCTGGCCCACCTGGACACTTCCATCGGTCAGGTGGAACGATTGATGGAATCGTTCGAAATCCGCGCCGCGGCTGAAGCGTTGCTGCTCGTAACCAAGGAAGCCAACCGGTACTTCGATGAAGTCCAGCCCTGGGCCACCCGAAAGTCGGATCTGGCGCGATGCGGTACCAGTCTCTACGTGTGTTGCCAGTTCGTGCGCGCCTTCGCGGGGATCTGGGCCATCATACTGCCCGAGAGCATGGAGAAACTCTGGGACGCGCTGAACATTCCGGGGAATCTGGAATCCGAGGGCTGGCCCAGCAAGGAACGACGATTGCCAGCGGGGCACCCCGTGGGCAAGCCCGAGATCCTCTTCCAGAAAATCGAAGACGAAACCATCGCCGCCCAGGTCGAACGACTGCGCGCGGCCACGCAATGACGCTGGGATGGATTGCGCTGGCCGGCGCCGCTGGCGCCCTGGCCCGCTACGGTGTCGTGCAACTCACGCATCGCAACCTCAGTACCGCATTTCCCTGGGGGACGCTGGTTGCCAACGTAGCCGGCTGTTTTCTGATGGGCCTGTTGGCCACGTGGCTGGTCGAGCGCGTCGCGGTGAACCCCACCGTCCGTCTCGCCGTGATGTCGGGTTTTCTGGGCAGCTTCACCACGTTCTCGGCATTCAGCTACGAAACGCTTCTGCTGACCCGGGACGGTCACTGGTGGCGTGCGGGGTTGAATGTTGCCGCCTCGGTCATGTTGTGCCTGCTGGCGGTGGCCCTGGGGGTAGGACTGGCTCGCGCTGGGTGGCTACGTCAGGCCTGAGCCGAATCGACGCGAAACGAATGTGCGCGAGCGGTTTCATTCCACTGGCTCAACGTTTCTTCCGAAACACCCCACTGGCCCACGCGTTCGTGCTCACTGGCCAGGGTGCAATCGAACCAGGCCGGATCATCACTTCCCAGACAAACGGGAACGCCCGCCGCGGCCAGCCGCAACAGCGGATGGGGTTGGCTGGAATCCCACACCCCCGTGCGTTCGTTGCTGGTGGGGCATACTTCCAGCAATACATCTTCCTGGGCCAGCTCCCGCATGAGCTGCTCGTCGGCGGCGGCGGCAATACCATGACCCACACGACGTACTTCGAGTTCTTCAACCACCTCACGTACCGCATCGGCGGTGGTTCCCTCGCCGGCGTGACAGGATAGACCCAACCCGGCCCGGGCCGCCCGCCGGTAGATTTCCCGGAAATTCTGGGCCCGCACCGCTCGCTCATCGCCTCCCATGCCGAATCCCACGATCCGGTGCTGCTGCAGATCGAGCGCCTGGTCGAGAACCCGCTCGCAAGCCGGCACCCCCCATTGCCTCGTGGCGTCCGCTATGAACCAAACTGAAGGCCCTCCCTGGGCCGCCCGTTCGCGGGCGGTTTCGGCCAGCACCGGCAATATCGATTTTGGACTCACTTCGGACTTCATCATCTGGCCCAACGCGACGAAAACCTCTGCGTAGGTCACTCCCTGCTCCTGCAGTGAATCGAGCAGATCCTCGAGCAGCTGCCGATAGGCATCGGGATCGCGCAAAAGGTGCGTAGACCACCCGAAAAGGCGAAGGAACTCGCCAAGGTCCTGGAACCGCCAGCGCGCACCGGCTCTTTCCGCGGTCGACGTCGCGGCGGACCAGGGGCGGCCATCGGCCAGTTGGATGCCGCCGGCGGGGGGCGATGGCAGATGTGGTGCCCGAGCCAGCAGATCCAGAGCACGTGGAGCGGTGAACGCGCCCTCCAGGTGCACATGCAACTCAACCAGGCGGGGGGAAGATTCTTCCGCCGACATCAGCTTCGAACTCCTGAAAGGTGATTCATGAAGCGCAACTTCGGCCAGGTCCTGATCGAAAAGGGACACCTCGACGCGTCGCAGCTGGCCAAGGTGGCTGGCCCCGTCCACGGCGACCTGGAGCTGGCCCAAGCGATCGTAGAAGCGGGGCTGGTGGACGCCAAGTCCGTTCTCGAAGCCCGCGCAGAAGCCCTGGGCGTTTCCTGCATCGAGATCAATCCGTACAGCATCGACCCTGCCATCGTCGAGGTCGTACCCGAGGCAATCGCGCGACGCATCCGCGCGGTGCCGCTGTTTCGCGTGGGCAACGATCTGACCCTGGCCATGGTAGACCCCTCGGACGTCATTGCCATCGACGAAGTACGCGATGCCACGGGCTGTGATGTACTCCCGGTCCTGGCGCCGCAAGCCGACATTGAAACGGCCATCCAGCACTACTACGGCGTGGACAATCTAATACGCGATCTGGTGGAGGCAGCCCAGCTCGCCAGCGCCGTTCCCGACTCCCGGCCCGAGGAAAAGGAAGTGGACCTGGCTGAGGATGCCGGCGACGACACGCCCCTGGTTCGTATCGTCAACCTCATCATCTTGAAGGCCATCCGTCGGGGGGCCAGCGACATCCATATCGAACCCGACGAAGACGGAGTGCGCGTGCGCTACCGCGTCGACGGGCGCCTCGAAGCCGACGAGATGTTTCCGCCCTCGCTGCAGGCGGGCATTGTCAGTCGCATCAAGATCATGGCCGATCTGGACCTGGCCCAGAAGCGACTGCCCCAGGATGGCCGCATCAGCCTACGGGCCGAAGGACGACGAATCGACTTCCGCATCAGCACCCTACCGACGGTGCGTGGCGAGAAGACGGTCATGCGCCTGCTCGATACCGGCAGCACCGTAGCCACCCTGGAAGAGTTGGGTCTACAACCGGCGGCCCTGGCGCAATGGCGACGGCTGATCGAGCAACCGAACGGAATCATCCTGGTCACCGGCCCCACGGGCAGCGGAAAGACCACGACCCTCTACTCGTCGTTGGCCGCCATCAACACCCTCGATCGCAACATCGTCACGGTCGAGGATCCCGTGGAATACGATTTCCCCGTGATCAACCAGGTGCAGGTGAACACCAAGGCCGGCCTTACCTTCGCAACCGCACTGCGCAGTATCCTCCGCCAGGACCCGAACGTGGTCATGGTGGGCGAGATCCGCGACGCCGACACCGCCACCATCGGTATCCGGGCGGCACTCACCGGCCACCTCGTGTTGTCGACGCTGCATACGAACGACGCCAGTAGTGCGGCGACCCGGCTCATCGATATCGGTGTGGAACCATACCTGGTGGCCAGCGCCCTCAAGGGAATCCTGGCGCAGCGACTGGTGCGCCGCATCTGCACCGACTGCCGAACTGCCCACGAATCGGTCCCCAGCGTGGGGATGCCCGACCACGTAGTCGAATGGTTGGAACGAAACGAATTTCAGTCGTTCGTGGGCAAGGGCTGCCGCCACTGCGGCGACACCGGATTCCGCGGGCGAGTGGCCATCCACGAGCTGCTCGTGGTGGACGAAGACATCGAACGCGCGATCGTGCGCGGCGCTCCGGTCAACGAGCTGCGCCGGCTGGCCCGGCAAGCCGGCATGGTGGATCTGTTCGGCGATGGCCTACACAAAGCCGCCGCGGGACTGACGACGGTGGAAGAGATCCTGGTCGCCACCCGCATGGAAGAAGCCGAGGCCACCGAAGACACCGCGACGGCACCCCCCGCGCCCGAACCCGCGCTGGCGCCAGTGGAATAGGTGATCCAGATGCCCATGTTCCACTACGTAGCCATGGATGTCCACGGCCAGGAAACCGCCGGCGCCATCGAGGGGCCCAGCCGCAATTGGGTCAGTGAGCGCCTGGCCCAGGAAGACCTGGTTCCCCTGGACATTGAAGAACGCGCCACCAGCGTTACGCTTCTCGACCACATCCGGCAGATCTTGCCGGTGGGCGTGACCGACCTGTCGCTGTTCAGCAGCCAGTTCGCGCTGATGATCGATACTGGTCTGCCCATCCTGACCGCTCTCGACCTGTTGGCCGACAACACCACCAAAACCCGTCTGAAGGTTGCGCTGGAAGAAACGGCGTCGTCCATCCGCGACGGTAACTCGCTGCATCAGTCTTTGCAGGCCACGACCGTATTCCCCGACATCTATATCAACATGGTGAAAGCCGGGGAAACCGGAGGCACCCTGGTCGAGGTCATGCGCCAACTTTCGTCGTACCTCGACCGAGAGGCCGAGCTGCGGGGCAAGGTGAAGAGCGCCATGGCCTACCCCCTGTTCCTCATCGTCTTGGCGACGGTCGTGGTCACGTTTCTCATGGTAGCCATCATTCCCCGGTTTACCCAGATCCTGGACAACCTGAACGTCCCGCTACCACTGCCCACTCGCATTCTGGTGGCCATGAGTGCGTTCCTGGTGGCGCACTGGCCCTGGATCCTGTCGGCCGTGGGTCTGACCGCGATAGGAATTTTCGTCCTGTTCCAACGCGAGGATTTCCGCCGTCGGCTGGACACCTTCTTGCTGAAGGTGCCCTTGGCGGGAGACCTCGTGCGCAAGAACAGCTTGGCTCGCTTCGGGTACGTGTTGGGGTCACTGCTGGCCGGCGGCATTTCCATCGTCGATGCGTTGGAAGTTGCCCAGGCCACTTGCGGCAATCGACGCCTGGCCATCGCCATTGGCGAGGCCCGGAAAAAGGTGATCGGCGGCAAGAGCATATCGGAAGCGCTCGAGTCGACGCGGGCCATGCCCGCCCTCTTGATCCAGATGGTGTCCATTGGAGAAGCCACTGGAAATCTGGATCAAGTTCTTACCCGGGTGTCCGATATCTACGACGAGCAAGTCGATCGCGTCACCGCCACGATGGTGAGCATGATCGAGCCGGCTCTGATCGTGGTATTGGGGGGAGTCGTGGGGTTTATCGCCCTTTCCCTCGTTCTACCCATGGTCAAAGCGGTTTCGGCGATCGGTGGTTGACCCCTGAAGAGCTCCTTCAGCCAGAGAGAAAGATTGGATCATGAAACGACTGCATAGCATCCCCACCCTCGGACGGTCGGACCAGCACGGGTTCAGTCTCGCTGAGGTGCTGATTGTGATCGCGCTGCTGGGCATCCTGGCCTCGGTGGTGCTGCTGAACCTGGGTTCGTCTGACGTCAAGGCCAAGGAACAGACACTGAAATCCAACCTATCGGCCATGCGTACCGCGATCAACCTGTACCGCAGTGACCACGGCCGGTATCCGTGCAGCACCGGCGACTACGGCTATCCATGCAGTGACACCGACTTCCAAAGGAAACTCACGCGGTTCACGCGTGAGGACGGTCGAACCAGCGCGACCAAGAACACGAGCTACAAGTACGGACCGTACCTCGACGACTTTCCTACCGATCCGTTCGGCGAGTCCAGCGTGATCGAATGGTCACTGGGAACCGAGCGGCTGAAGACCACGATTGCCAACGCCATCGATGGTGGCACTGGCACCGGCGGTTGGTACTACGAACCGGAGAGCGGCATCATCCTGGGCAACCTGGGATCAGCCTTTCCCAACGAGTACGCGGGCTTCTAGGGGGCCGCCCATGGGCCGCGACGGGTTCAGTCTGGCCGAAGTCCTGTTGGCCGTGGCCCTCTTGGCCCTCATCGGCATCGCGTCTACCGGTCTCATTGGTGGTCTCACCAAGGGTTCGGTGCGCACACGTGATCGCGTTCTCGCGCACGGACTGGCGGCTGAACGCATGGAGAACGCACTGGCGGGAGGTTACGCGACCCTCTCGCTGGGATCGTCGAGCGAGAGTTCGATCACTGGATTTGAGGGATTCCAGGCGCGACGAGATGTGTTCCAGGAAGCGACCGACCTGCGTCGCGTAAAGGTCGTGGTGTGGAGCCCCACCGCGGCCGACTCTTTGGAGACGCTCGTCGCAAACCGGTACTGACCGTTATGGGAGCAACATGGTTCGGGGGCAAGAAGCGTTTTCCCTGGTCGAGGTGGTCATGGCCATGTCGATCATGGGTATCATCGCCGCGGCCACGTTTCTGCTGCTCGACAGCGGGCTTGATGGCTACGACACGGGAGGTCGCAACCTCGACGTGGGCGCGCAGGTAAGCGACCTGCACCTGGCCCTTCGCAGCGAAGTGGCGCGGAGCAGCGCGGTAACATTCGCCAACGGTGACTCTCTGCATTTGACGTTGGCCAGCGGCTTGGACGTGGCCTACGCTTCGCGCCCCACGCTTCAGGGACGCGACGTATTTCGTTGGTCGAATCGCACGGGCACCTGGCGTGAGGATCCGTTGATGGCGCTGGCCACCCTGGTGGATCGTCCCGATGCCCCATCCCGCCTCGAATTCTCACTCGGAGCCGATTCGGAAGTCGTGGCCGAGGTCACCACCGGCGCCGTTGACTTCCGCACCGTCGTTCATCGCTGGAGTCAGCCGTGAACGATCACCGCGGAAGCACCATGGCCATGGTTCTGATAACCACGGTGTTGTTGTCGTCGCTGGCTCTGGCCTTTGCGTCGCAATTCGAATCAACCATGCAACTGCAGGAACGATCGCTGGGCCAGGATCGCGCCGCCTACTACGCTCGGGCGGGCGTTGAACGAATGTGCACCGAGGTTCTGGACGACCTGGGCACGTGGGCGTCAATATCGCCAGGGCCCTACTTCGACACGATCCCCTTCGCCCAGGGAACCTATTCAGCCGAATTACTCGCCTCGGACGCCACCACCGCGGTGATCCTGGCCACCGGTTCATACCAACGAGCGCAGCGGCGCCTCCGCTTTCAGCTGGTGAACGACGGTACGCGTGTGACCATCGCCCGGGTCGACGACCTGTTTCTCGAATCCTGGCTGGGCGGCTCATGAAGCTCCCACGGCGGCGGCATCGCTCGGTACTTGGACTCGACGTGGGCGTCGATGCGGCGCGTCTGGTTCTCGTCGATTCCCACGGAGGGAAGGGTCATGAGGTCCAGTGGGCACGTGAGATCGACCTGACCGAGTTCCAGGGATTCGCGGACTTTGACACGGTATCGGGAAAGATCGACGAGGCGCTTCGCGACGTGGACCTCCGGCGGGTCGACGTGGCCGCCACACCACCGTGGGGCTCCGCGCGGATCGCGCTGGAGGAAATGCCGGCCATGGATTCGGAGAAGCTGGCTCGTGCATCGGAATGGTACTTCCGACGGCACCTTCCCGAAGACATGACCCACCCCGTCTTCCACGCAATTGGTCAGCCGTCTCATCGCAACGCCGAGGGCGCCGACGTCATGGACAGCGTCATGGTGTTCATGGACGACGTGATCGTTTCAGGCGTGCGCGAACTCAGCACGAAACTGGGCGGCCGTCTGCGATGGCTGTCTTCTCAACCGCATTGCTTCCGGGCGCTGCTGGCGCACCTGGGCCAGTCTTCATCCAACACTCTTCTGCTCGACGTCGGCGCGGGTCAGAGTCGCCTCTACCTGTTTTCGGGCGGTTCCATTCGGCTGGCCCGCAAGCTCACACCGTGCGCCAATGACGTTCGCAAGGCCGTGGCCGAGTCCAACGGTTTGACCTGGCAACAGGCCTCCTGGGCCATGTTGGCCACCTCCGGCGTGGGGCCCCTGGCGGCCGACGATGCCGAAGGGTTGGCCGCGCAGGCCCACGACAAGATCATCGACGGCTTCGGCCGACTGGCCGATCGACTGGCCGGCGAGGTGGAGCGAAGCACCGCCTACCTCGCCGCCCGCGATCGGCTGGAAGTAGATCACGTGGTGCTGGCCGGCGGCATCTCGGACTCTCCGGCCTTTCGCAAAGCCCTGGACGATCGGGTAAGTCTCGACTGCATCCACCTGGACCCTCACCTTGGGCTGGATGCGGAGTCGCACGGACACTTCGCGCCGGCATTGGGAGCGGCGCTGTCGGCGCTGCGGGACGACCCCACGGTCAACATTCTCAGTGCCCTGGAAAACCAAACGAAACATTCGATCAGCCTACCCCAGACCCCCCGCAAGTGGGCCGCGGTGGCCGCGGTAGCCGGCGCCTTGCTGGGCGTGGCTGGTTTCGATGTAGCGCATACGATCGAACGCAACCGACTCGTTTCGGAATCTGAAGACCTCGAATCGCGGATCGAAGATCTTCGCTACGAGGCGCAGGAACTCACGCGACACGACGATATCCTCGGTCTCGAAGATGAGATTCAGTCGCTCCGCGACATCTACGCCACGCGCGCGGTCTACACGCCGTTCTTTGGCCAGGTCGTGGATATTCTGCCCAATGACGTGTGGCTGACGCATGTATCCATCGAGCGCAAACAGAAGCAGGGAACCGCCCTTCCGAACGACGACGACGAGGAAGAAGCGGAAAACGCCGCGCGCGATCCGCATGAGAACTCCGTGCTCGTACTTACCCTGCGCGGGCGAGGACAGAGCGTCGAATCACTGGGGAGCCTGGTGCTTGCGCTCGAGCGACGCGACATGCTCGAGTCCATCCAGGTACTCGACATCCATGAGTCGACCGACACCGGCCCCGGGCGCTACTCGTTCGAGATTTCTGGCGAACCCCTCATACCCACCGAAGGCACCGACGTCGAACCCGTCGGTCCCGCGCGGTAGCGGGAGGAAGACGCCATGAAGTGGTGGAGCTCGCTCAGTCCGTTCACACGCGCACTCGCCGTCGTCGTGGTGGTGAGTTCCATGGGAACCACGTATGTGAAGCGTCACGCCAAGCCCTTGCGCAAGGCGGTTGTCGAGGAGCGTGAACGTCATCTTGAACTGCAGGCTCGACTGCACCGCAACCGCGAGTGGGTCGATGAGCTTCGCAACGAGGTGAATGCCGCCCAACGCTGGGCCGCCTACGCTGACATTTTGGATCAGCAAACCACCGGACAATCGGTGCATGACCTGCTGCAAACCTGCAAGAGCACCGATGGTCCCGATGTAAGCGTCGATCAGGTCCGGTTCGAATCCAAGCCCGGCAACGACCGGTTTCGCCACCTGGGGCTCAGCTTCAACGTAAGCGGAAGCTATCCGGAGCTGGTGCGCCTGCTGCACGTACTCGACTCGGCATTTCCACCGGTGGAGCTACAGTCGATCACCATGGAAGTGGACTCCGAGCAGCGCAAGGGCACCGAAGTCAGCGCGTCGGTGAAGGGAATCATCCATGAACCGCGCTAGACTTCCCTACGATTCTTCACCACACCGGCGGAATTCGTTGGGTCGCCCGGTCAACCTGGCGCTGGCCGTATCGATTGCCATGTCGGCAGTAGCGTGTGGCCACCGCGACTCGTTGCCACCTGAGGACCCGCGCGAACCAATACCGCCCGTAACCACCGAAGCTTCCATGTCGACGCCTGACTTTCGCGCGTTCGTGGTTGGTGACATGGCGGGACCCTCCACTTCGACGCGCGACCCATTCCTCGCTCGACAAGATCGAGTCAGAACCAACCAGAGCAGCGTGGCGAAACCACGCCGACCGGCTCCGCCGAATCTGGTGCTACGCGGAATCGTGGAATCAAACGGGCAATGGATCGCCCTTCTGGCGCAAGGAAGCGTAAGCGTAGGAGATCGCGTAGGACCCTGGACCGTCGCTACCATCGACAAACACAGTGTGCTGTTGCGACAAGGCAGCGCCGAAAAAAGATTGAGGATGTGAGTCTCATGAGACGCCGCGTATCGCTCTGCATGATGGCCCTGGTTCTGGGATGTGTGAGCATCTCTCCAGGCGCGGGCCGCGCGCAGGACGAATTCCAGATGAATTTCCGCAACGCGCGAATCGACGACATCCTGCGAATTCTGGCTGACCGCTACGAAGCGAGCGTGGCGGTCACCGGCGAGGTCTCGCAGACGGTCACGGTCAACTTGACCGGCCTGGACCTGCGAGCGTCGCTGGACGCGCTGCTTCGCGACACCGGCTATACCTGGCGCGACGAGGGCTCTGTTCTCCGCGTCCTGCCGTCCGACACCGTGGTCAACGAGGTATTCGCACTGAAGTTCATGGCGGCCGAGGAATTGGCCCAGGTCGTCGAGAAGCAGTTCGAGGGCGTGGCCGTAAGCCCCGAACCGCATAGCAACAGCCTGCTGGTAAGTGGACCCATAACCAAGATCCGGGAGATGGGCTTGCTGATAGCACGCGTCGACACGTATCGGGCGCAGGTGCGAATCCAGGCCGAAATGGTCGAAGTAACGCTGGACAACGATGATTCTCGCGGCGTGGATCTCAGCGTGGTGCTATCGGGGTCGGATGTACAAGGAGAGTTCGATACCGATTTCTCCACCGGCAACGAACCCTCGACGTTGAGCCTGCGTACGTTGCAGGGAGATTTCGACGTGAGCGGTCTCATCAGCCTGATCAACGAGAACCGCAGCGCCATGCTGCTCAGCAGCCCCGAAATCACCACCATGGACAATCAACCGGCCAAGATCCACGTGGGCGAACGCGTCCCCTACCAACGGTCCCAGACTGAGACGGTGACCGGCGCCACGTTGGCCGAAGTAGAATTCATGGACGTGGGTGTGCAGCTTCTGGTAACGCCCACGATCTCCGACGACGGCATGCTCTACCTGCAGATCCATAGTGAGGTGAGCCAGGTTCTTGACCAGAGCGTCCAGAACGTGCCTCGCATCGGCACGCGTGAGGCCGACACCCGCGTCATGGTGCGTGACGGACACACCGTGGTCATCGGTGGCCTCATGCGCGACAACGTGACCGAAGTAGAGAAGAAAGTGCCCTTGCTGGGTCACATACCTATTCTGGGCTGGCTGTTCAAGTCGAAGACCACGCTCAAGAGCAAGACCGAGCTGCTCATCTTCATAACGCCCACGGTGATCAGTGACCCCAGCCAGATGCAACCCACGCCGGCCCAGCAGGCCAGCCGGGATCGCTTCCAGACCGATGCATCCAAGGATGACGACACGAGCGCACGCGTCGACCGTTGACGAAGCCGAGCCAATGCGCCAGGCCCGCTGAGCCTAGCCGTCCACCCGGACCCAGCTAGATGTATCGACCGATGGGAATGTTGCGGATGACCGGGTCGATGGCTTCGATGACATCGTCACTGAACTTACCCTTGTCATCCTTGGCCGCCAGATCGATGAATTTCAGTTCCTTGGGGCGGCGTCCGTTTTCGTGCTGCAACACGCGAACGATGGGACGATCCTTGTGTTCCAGGCTGGTCTCGACCACGAGTCCGATATAGCCGCTGGCCAGCTTGACGGTGGTACCGATGGGATAGTCACCCATCATGTCCACGAAGGCCTCCACCAGTTCGGGGCGGAACTGCGTGCCCGCCTGCTTCTTCAGCATCTTCATGACTTCGACCGGACGCGACTGACTGCGGTACGGGCGAATGGTGGTGAAGGCGTCGTAGACATCGGCGATCTTCACGATGTTGCTACCCAGCAGGGGTTCGTCGAACGGAATCACGGGGTAGCCGGTACCGTCGTGGCTGATGTGATGTTCCAACGCGATGCGCGGCGCCATCTTGTTGTGCAGTGCACTCTCGAGCAGGATCTCGTATCCGTCGCGCGGGTGCTTCTTCATGATGACCCACTCGGCCGGCGTGAACCGGCCCGGCTTGTTGAGCACTTCCAGTGGTGTGTAGATCTTTCCGATGTCGTGGATCAGCGCCGCCACACCAAATTCGTGGAGGTCGGTGCCTTTCCAACCAATGGCGCGAGCCAGAGCAATGGACAACAGACCTACGTTGATGGAGTGATCGTAGGTGTACGCGTCGTGTCGACGCAGGCTGGCCAGGATCAGCGTGACCTCGGCCGCACCACCCAGGTCGCCCATCATGCTCATTATGCCCAGCGACTTGCCACGTTTCGCACCCGCAGCGGACCGCTTCTCGGGGCTGATGTCATCGATGGCCTTGGTAATGTCAGCTACCATGACGCGGATTTCGTTGCTCTGCTCGTCGGGCACGTCCAGCTTTTCGCCCAGACGACTGGTCGTGAGGATCTGCGGCATCTCAATCTGGTCTTCGCCCGTACCCTCGAACAGCTTGATACCGTGGAGGTGGGCGCGGTCGGACCCCTCGATCAACGTGCCTTTGCTCAGGAAGATCTGGTTCAACACCATGACTTCCTTCAAGGTCATTTCGGGGCTCAGTTGAATCGACGCGATGCGTTTGCGACGTACCATCGCAAGCCACAACTGGGCACCACGCGGAAGATTGGTCAGCTCTTCGTCACCTAGGGAAATACGGTCGCGTGCGAATTCCAGATGGACGGGGCCATCCTTGGCCAAATCGAGCAGCAATTCATGAACGTGCTTCGTCTGGCCATACACGCCTCTATCCAACCAGGACGATCGCGATGCCAGGTCCAGAAGCTTGCAGATTTGCGAAGTCAGTACCACCAGACGCCCCGGAGAGTTCGGGGTGTCGCCCCCGCGCTTGGAGTCAGATGGTGCCAGAACGTGTGTATTCACAGTCTCTTGTGCCCGTTCGGGGGATCCGCGCGCGTCGCGAGAGCGGCGGAGCTACCGGTCAGGGTGCAAGGGGCGCGCCTACTTCAGCAGGATCAGGCTGACCGACTGCCGAAAGCCGTCCGCGCTGAGTACGGCCCGGTAGACGCCGCTGGCGAGATGCACGCCGGCCGCATCTCGGCCGTCAAACACCAGCTCATGGGTGCCCGCTTCCCGCTCATCCTGGACCAGGGTACGTACCACGCGACCCCGCAGGTCCACGACATCCAGCCGTACCGAGCCCGAGCGGGCCAGGTCGAAACGCAGCCGGGTGGCGGGATTGAATGGATTGGGAGACGGCCGGTGAAGCTGAAGCAGCAGTTCGGGAACAACCACCGCGAACCGATCGACGCGCGCACGGCCGTCGATGACGGTGCGCAGGTCGACTTCGTGAACGCCCTGGAGTTCGCCCGCGGGAATGCTCGCAACCAGTTCACCGTGAATCAGCTCCAGGCGACCACCCAGAATCGCCAGTTCGCGCGGGCTGGGCTCGACAGTCACCAGTTGCGCGTCGGTCGCCCGCGCCACGATTCCGCCGAACGACAGCTCCCAGTAGGTACCGGTGGGCCGCGCACGGAAGGGAATTTCGTTCACGGCCACGATGCCGGTGTCTGAGCCCACCAACATGGCCACGCCAGAAACCGAGGCGTCAAATGCGTTCGCTCCGGGCGCGCCGATTATGAGTTCGTCGAACCCATCGCCGTCCACATCCCCTCCCAGCGAACTCACCGCCGTTCCAAACAGGTCATCGGCAACCGACGAAGACGGGTTCTCGGGCAATATGTCCTGCCCCTGTGAGGCCGCGGTGTACGAGCTGCCCCCCGCGAACAGGTACGCCTGGCCCGACATGGCCGCGCCCGCGTTGCGCATGGGAGCGCCGACCAGCAGGTCACTGCGATCGCTGCCCAGTGCGTTGCCCGCATGGGCCAAGGCTGCGCCGAATCGATCGCCGGCCAGCTCGCCCACGATTTCCAGGTCGGCCGTGGGTTGCGCGTCGGGCACCGCTTTTCCGAAGTACACACGCACATACCCCCGGTTGCCCAAACGGCCGGGGCCACCCACCACCACGTCGGTCAGCCCATCGGCGTTGAACTGCCCGGTACTGGCGACGGCGTAGCCGAACTCGACATCGCCAATGGTGTTGGTGAACACGACGTCGGCCACGGTGTCGGGAAGTGTGGCCACGGCGCCCTCATACAGATAGGCACGACCGGCGTCGAGCCCGAACCCCGGCGCCCCCACCAGAAACGACGGGACGCCAATGCCGCGAAAGTCCGCTACGCACTCCACGTCCCACCCAAAGTTGTCGCCCGCGATGGCCCCGTCGTAGCGACGTGCGAAGGTCGTCGAAAAAGCTGCGGAGCCCACGAACAGATAGACCGCCCCGGCGTCGGCCGACGGCGTATCCGCTCCCGGAGCACCCACCACGAAGTCATCGATGTCGTTCAGGTCGCCGTTGAGGTCGACACCACACGAGATGGCCCAGCCGAAGTTGTCTCCACCCTGCTCGCCCAGCAGCGTGCGATCGACCACGGAATTCATGTTGGTTCCACCGAAATACACGAAGACCGCGCCGGCCTCAGCTCCGGTGGTGTCATCCAACGGCGCGCCCACCGCGACATCGACGAAGCCGTCGTCGTTGACGTCGCCAATTCCGGAAACGGAGTGACCGAAGTGATCGAATCCGGTGCCGTTGGAAAACGTCACATCCGGCGCCCGCTCGATGCTGGAGCCGCCGTACCACAGAAAGGCCCGACCAGCCTCGGTACCCGCCGTGTCGTCCCGTGGGGCGCCCACGATCCAGTCGGCAATGCCATCGCCGTTGACGTCACCGGCGCAGGAAACGTCACCGCCGAACTGTCCACCGGGGTCAGAGCCCGCTAGGAAGGAATTGACCGCCCAGGCGGCAACCGGCGTCCCGGCCAAAAGCCAACTCGTTACGATGAGCAAGGACAGGGCGTTGAACGCATTCCTGGGCAACATTCGGTGTGATCTCCCGATTCGACGAACCTGTGGCCACGCACCCCGATGCGAGGCGGTGGGGATTCCGAGGAAACCACGAAATCCGGGGAGAAAACTGCAATTCGCGGGCCGCGCTGGTCCCTTCTATGAATCGCTCTTTCTCTGGGCGTCCAATACCGCGATCGCGGCCAGGTTGACGATGTCTCCCACCTCGGCGTCACGCTGGATAACGTGCACCGAATGCGACAGACCGGTAAGAATCGGACCAATCAGTTCGGCCCCACCCAGCGCCTGCAGCAGCTTGTACACCGAGTTGGCCGCCGTGAGGTTGGGAAACACCAATACGTTCGCGGCCTTGCGCAACCGCCCGAACGGGTGACGACGCCGCAACAAATCGTGACCAAGCGCGGTGTCCACGTGCATCTCCCCGTCGAGCGAAAGCTTGGGGGCCTGCTTGTGACAAATGGCCACTGCTTCGCGCACCCGATCAACCTCTTCGCCCTTCGCACTACCGAAATTGCTGTAGCTCAGTAGCGCCACATGCGGCTGCACGTCGTATTCGCGCGCCAGGTCGGCGGTGCTCAGCGCTATTTCGGCCAGTGCCTGCGCGGTAGGGTGAGGATTCACGGCGCAATCGGCCAGGAAGTACGGCACACCACCCACCACGGCAATGTAGACCGCGCTGACCACGGAGCGACCGGGTGTGAGTGACAGCAACTGCAGCGCCGGGCGCAGCGTCTCGGCGTAGTAGCGATTGAAGCCGCCCAGCACCGCGTCAGCGTGACCTTCGTGGAGCATCATGGCCGCGTAGACGTTGGGGTCGGACAAGGCCCGTTGCGCGTCGGTCTTCGTTACACCCTTGCGACCACGTCGGTCGGCCATGGCCGTCGCGTAGGCATCGAGCCGCGCGGCATCGGCGGCCGGATCCACGACCCGCAGACCCGTGGTTTCCAGCCGCAGTTGGGCCGATCGCTCCTGCACGCGGGCTTCACTGTCCAGAATAACCGGCACCGCTATTTGCTCGTCCACCATGCGCCGGGCCGCGCGTAGGATGCGAGGCTCTGCGCCCTGGGGAAACACCACTTCCTTGGGCGCGCGCTTCGCCTTCACGGTAATGCCGCGCCGTAGCCCGTAGCTCGACTCGAAGCGCGCCTGGAGCTGATCGCGGTACCCCTGGGGATCCTCCAGCGGACGTCGGGCGATTCCGTCCTGCATGGCCTGTTCGGCCACGGCGGGGGCGACATGCCACAACACGCGCGGGTCGAAGGGCTTGGGAATGATGTACTCGTCGCAGAATTCCAGGCTTTCCAGGCCATACGCGTGCAGGACCGACTCGGGCACCGGTTCCTTGGCCAACGCCGCCAACGAGCGCGCGGCGGCGATCTTCATTCCATCGTTGATGCCGCGGGCACGTACGTCGAGGGCGCCACGAAACAGGAAGGGGAAGCCGAGCACGTTGTTCACCTGATTGGGAAAATCCGAGCGCCCCGTAGCCACGATTGCATCGGGTCGCGCCTTCTTGGCCACGTCGTAGGGAATCTCAGGGTCGGGGTTGGCCAGTGCGAAGACCAACGGACGCGGCGCCATGCCCGCCAGCATCTCTGGCGTCACCGCGTCCTTGACCGAGACACCCAGAAGCATGTCGGCACCAACCAGAGCATCGGCCAGCGACCGCGCATCGGTTTCGCGCGCGAAGGCCGCCTTGTAGGGGTTCAGCTTGCCCTCGCGCCCCTCGTGGATCACGCCGCGCGAGTCGCACATCAGAATGTTCGCTGGATCCACGCCCAGGGCGATCATGAAATTGGCCGACGCGATGCCCGCGGCGCCCGCACCATTGATGACCAGACGCAGGTCTTCCACGCGCCGATCGGTCAGCTCCACGGCGTTCAACATACCGGCCCCCGCGATGATCGCGGTGCCGTGCTGGTCGTCGTGGAATACGGGAATGTCGAGCCGGGCCTTCAGGGTCTCCTCGACGTAGAAGCACTCGGGTGCCTTGATGTCTTCCAGGTTGATTCCACCAAACGTGGGCTCGAGCAGCTCGCAAGCCTTCACGATGTCTTCCTGGTTGTCGGTGGCCAACTCGATGTCGAAAACGTCGATGTCGGCGAACCGCTTGAAAAGAACGGCTTTGCCCTCCATCACCGGCTTACTGGCCAGAGCGCCGATGTTGCCCAGGCCCAGTACCGCCGAACCATTGGTGACCACCGCCACCAGATTGCCCCGGTTCGTATACAGGAAGGCGTCATCGGGCCGAGCGGCGATCTCGAGGCAGGGCTCGGCTACCCCAGGGGAGTAGGCCAGGCTCAGATCATGCTGGGTCGCGGTAGGCTTCGTGGGCTGGATCTGGGTCTTGCCGGGCCGACCAGCCCGATGGTACTCGAGAGCCTCGCTGAAGTTGCGTTTTGAAGCCATCTGGTCCTCCGGATAGGGGTCTGGGGATACCATACGCGGCCCCACGTGCCAGGCAAAGAGAGCCCTTGGCTTCGACCTTGCACCGGCCTGCGCGTGGGGCTAGGTTAGCTCGCACCCTGGCCCGGCCCAGGGTGCCCGAATTCCCGCGCCGAACCTTCAATATCGGATGGTCTTCTGAATGGGACGATATGCGCGCATCTTGCTGATGCTGGCTCTCCTGGCCCTGGTGTACTCGCAGCAGGGCGGCTTCGCCAGTACGCGGGAGGACAACCATGGTGACGCCACGCCGAACGAGGCATCGCTGCCCCAGCCCACCCCTTCGGCGCTGGGCGCACTGGCCATGCAGACACCATTGTCCGCGGCCGGCCTCGGTGCGACATCCCAACTCAAGCCAGCAACCGATCACTGGGGCATGGGTGGACCGGACGACGGGGCCGAGACCGTGACGATCGCCCGCGACGAGAGTTTCTACCAAGCCCTGCAACGCGTGGGTCTGCCCCACGAAACCATCATGGGATTGGTGAACGCCTGTAAGCCGCATACCGACCTGCGCAGGGTGCAGCGGGGCGACGAATTCCTGCTCGCACGCGAGCAGGATGGTGCATTCCGTTCGCTTCGCTTCGACGTGGATCCCATCCAATACCTTAGCATCGAAGCGGTGGACGACGAATTCCAGACCGAGCTTCAACGCTATCCCATCGACCGCGTGGTGCGTGGTGTACGCGGCACGATCGAGTCGAGTCTGTTCGAGGCGTTGGTTTCGCAGGGTGCGGATCCGTCGCTGGCCGGCGCCATGGCCGACATCCTGGGTTGGGACATCGACTTCTTCCGTGACCTGCGCAAAGGCGATACCTTCTCGCTGCTGATCGAAGAGTACCGACACGACGACAAGAAGGTCCGCGACAGCATGATCCTGGCGGCCGAGTTCGTGAATCAGAACAAGGCCCATCGCGCGTTCCTGTTCGAGAACGAACTCGAACTCCCCGCCTACTACGACGAGAACGGAAACTCGCTGGAAAAGCAGTTCCTGCGGGCGCCGTTGAAGTTCTCACGCGTGAGCAGTGGCTTTTCGCGTCGCCGGCTACACCCGGTACTGAAACGTCACATGCCCCACTATGGTGTGGACTACGCAGCCCCCAAGGGCACGCCGGTGCTGGCCACAGCCAACGGTATCGTCATCAAGCGTGAGCGTGCGCGGGGCTACGGCAACTATGTAGGGCTGCGCCACGGTCAAACCTATGAATCGTACTATCTACATATGTCCCGCTTTCCCAGCTCGCTCCGAGTGGGCGACAAGGTGAAGCAGGGCGACGTCATTGGTTACGTGGGCAGCACGGGCCTGTCAACCGCTCCGCACCTGGACTACCGTGTAAAGAAGAACGGTACGTGGGTCGATCCCCGGAAGCTGAAGCTGCCGCCGGCCGCACCCGTACCCGAAGTACAACGCGAGGAATTCGCACACGTTTGGAGTATCCTCCAGCAACGCCTCGATGCAATTCCGGCGTCCAACCGCGTCGTGGAACTCGACGGTGTGCGTTCGTTCCTGGAGCTGCCTGATCCACTGGCCGCTACCGTTCACTGACCCCACGGTTGCACTCGGGGTCACCGTCGTGTTGGCCCCGAAATGACGTCTTCGCCCTGGACAGCACTAGCCCACCTCGACGACAACGCCCATCGCTTCGGGCACAAGTCGTGTCAGCTTGCCCGAGTGCTGCGCGCCGGCCTACCGGTGCCAGATTCCTGGGTTCTGAGCGTCGACGAGGCGAGCAACGTAAAGACGACGACCGCCCGGCAGCTGATGGACCTGCACCCCACGGCTCGCTGGATCCTGCGCTCATCGAGCCCATGGGAAGACCGACCCGATCACAGCCGGGCCGGGCAATTCGCCAGCGCCGTGGCCGCCGCCACCCCCGAGGAAATAGCGGCCGCCTTGAGCCAGGTGGTGGCTTCGTCCGCCGGCCGCTCCATGGCCGTACTTGCCCAACCCCACCTGGTCCTCGACGCCTGGCTCACCATTGAACTCCGCGCGGATCGCTGGTGGGCCGAAGGTTTCCTGCAGGACGGTTGGCGCGGCGCCCGGCAGGGCGACAAGATCGCTGACGATGACCCGCTGGCCCCGTTGTTGAGCCTGGCGCGCCGCGCCGCATTGCGGAATGCACCATCGCTGTTGGAAGTTGGAAGCGACCTCAATGGTCCAGTGATCCTTCAACTACGCCCCGCGCCATCCCGGCCCGCGCCATGGAGGTCGGCGCCACCGGAAAACGTGGACAACCCCGAACCGCCACCACCACACGAGGCCTCGCCCGGACCCGAATGGGTCTGGGACCAAGCCCACTGTCCCGTGCCCCTTTGCCCCCTGTTGGCCGGCCTCTTCGACCAATGGCTCGAAACGCTTCCTGATCACTGGCCCAGCCGCCTGTTCAAAGGACGATGGCACGACCGAATCGAAGCGCAAGTTCCACCGTCGAGTGCCCCCACTTCCAACGACCTGTCACGCTGGGCCGCCCAACGCGAAGCACTGCGCGATTCGCTGGTTGAACTGGCGCAGGCCAGCGAGCATTGGAGTCGGTTCCTACCCATGTGGTTGCAGTGGCAACGCACATATTTCGAGGACTACGGCGCCGCGACACAACCATTGCGACGCTGGGCCAAGACGGTTGCCCTGCGTCATCCGCTGCCACCGTTGCCGTTGGTCGTGGCGCCTCGACTACAAGAGGCGCTAGGAGATCTGACCCAGACCCTACGCACCCAGCTGGCCGCGCGGCCCCCGCTGGTTTCCTACGAGGTGGTACCACGCGATCTTGATGAACTGTTGCGACGGTCACCCCAGTGGCAGTCGGCCGTCCGAGTGTTTCTATTGGAGCACGGTCACCACTCACCCTCGCCAGCGTGGGACGGCCGCGGCACGACCTGGGCCGAAGACCCTTGGCCACTGTGGCGACACCTGCTCACGTTCGACGAGGTGCGTCCTCCTGAACCCCAGGCTCGGACGGCCAGCCATGAGGCGACGTTGGCCGCCAGGATCCTGGCCCAATGCGAGGACGACGACGACGAATTGGCCCGCGCCTACGCTCTGTTTCGAACCGCGGCCATGCAGCACGCGAAAACCCTGGTGGCCGAAGCTGATCCGCGCTGGATCTTCGACGTCTTTCCGCGGGACCTGGAACGCATCGAACGCGATCCCTCGCAACTCGATACTGTCGTGGCGCTGGGTCGGGCCGTATACCAGAACTGGTTGGCGTACGATCCGTTGGGCAGCATCGACGCTGAACCAGGCTATACACCAGGCCATACACAAGACGACATGCGAGGCGACACCAGAAGCGACGGGCGCGCCGCCAGCGGCGGGCGCGCCGAAGGACCGCTACGCCGCTTGGCCTACGCACAACAGAACGGCGGCCCCAGCGCCGGCGAAATACTCGTGGTACCCACGCTGGTGCCGGGCGACGCCGTGGTCCTGTCGAAAGTGGCCGCGGTGGTCTGTGAAGGCGGTGATGTGCTGGGACATGCTTCGGTGCTCGCACGCGAGTACGGTGTGCCGGCCATCGTCGGGCTCGCGCACGCGCGACTTTGGCTCGCTACGGCCGACCGGGCTACGGTTGACGCGGACCTGGGTTGGGTGACCCGGCACGAGAAGAGGACGACCGGATAACGCGGCTTGAAAGCGGCAGGGCCACCAGCATCAATGCCAGACCGAACAGCGATGCCCGGGGCTGGTTGCGCATCAACCACACTACCGTCCCCAGCGAAGCTCCAAACGAGAGCACGACAGGAAGCGGCCACCAGGGAATGCGCCGATTCTCCTGACCAATGCGACCGCGCAGTCGCAGATACACGCCGCCACCCAGAATCAACAGACTGAAGAAACCCGCGCCGAACTCGAAGTACTTGACGATCTCGTCCAGACGAGCAACGGCCGCGTACGTCGCCGACGCCACGCCCGCCACCAACACAGCCACCGCCGGGGTACGCGTGCGGGGGTGGACACGCGCGGCCACCGGAAAGAACAGCCCCGCTTCGGCCAGGCCCACCAGAATGCGCGGTCCGCTCATCAACAGCGACAGGATGCCACTGCCGGTGGCCACGACCACCGTGAGGTTGACCAGGGTAGAGCCTCTTGACCCCCACAGGGCCCGGGCAAGATCGGCCGCCGCGGTTTCAGACGACGTCAATTGTTGGATCGGAAGGTGTCGCAACAGAGCGGCAGCGTAGGCGGTGTAGATCGCGGTAATCAGCAGTACGCTGCCGACCAGCACGCGCACCAACGTGCGTTGAGGGTGACGGACTTCGCCCGCCACCACGACAATTTCCAGGAACCCACCAAAACACCAACCCATGAATACGATGCCCAGGATCACCGCCCCGGGTTGCGGCCACGCGGTGGCGGTTTCCGCCACGCCCGAAAAACTCAGGCCGCCGTCTCCCAGACTCCACACGCCGGCCGCGGCCAGCAATACCAGTACACCCAGTTTCGCGGCACCGAACACTATTTGCAGGCGACTGCTCAGATCAACGCCAGCGACGTTCAGAACCGTGGCCAGCAACACCACCGCGACCGCCAACGCGGCGGTTATGAACGGGCCGGCCGACCACCCCAACAACGCGGCCAACGAACTTGCGAACACGCGTGACATGCCAGCCACACTGGCCGGGTACAGGATCATCATGGCCGCCCAGCCGTAGACGAACGCCAGCCGGTCGCCGTACACCTCGCGGAGGTACACCACGTAGCCGCCCGAGCGTGGAAAGGCGGTGGCCAGTTCGGCGTAGCAGAACGCGGTGCACAGGCTCAGCAACCCACCCAGTACCCATATTCCCAGGAAATGAGCGGGCGAGGGCAGGGCCTGGCCCACGTAGGCGGGAAAAACGAAGATTCCGCTGCCCACCACGACGCCCAGGCTCAGTGCAAGACCGCGCAGAAGGCCCAGAACGCGCGGCAGCGGAATGGAATCGGGTACAGACATCGCAGGAGGGTAGGGCCCGGTGTACGCTCTTGTCGATAGAGAGCTGCCTGACGTAGCCTCTCAACGGAGCCCGTCCAAACGTAGCCCGTCGAAAGTGAAGTAGCATGCGCCGTTCGATCTTCTACGCCACCCTCGTGGCTTGCCTGGTCTCCCACCCAACCCATCTCCTGGCCCAGGAGACCATGGCCGATTCGATCGTTCGCGGCGGCACCATCTACACGCTGCAGGCCGACCGACCATCACCGGTGCAGGCCATCGCCATTTCCGAAGGCCGCGTGATCGCCGCCGGTTCCGATGAGCATATCGAACGTCTACGCCACGACGGAACGCAGATGATCGACCTGAAGGGCGCCTACGCTACTCCGGGTTTGGTGGATGCTCACGCGCACGTGTTCAACCTGGGCCGGTTTCTGCAGCGCGTGAATCTGAAGGGCACCACGTCGTGGCAGGAGTGTATCGAACGGGCGCGTGAAATGGAGAAGTCGTTGCCCCCGGGCGCCTGGCTACGCGGCTACGGCTGGGATCAGAACGACTGGGACCCCGGCGAGTACCCGCGTCGGCAAATGCTGGACGAAGCGTTTGGTGACCGGCCCGTGTACTTCGAACGCGTCGACGGGCACGCCGGCTGGGCCAGCTCCGCGGCCCTTTTGCAAACCGGTTTCGACGCGAACACTCCAGACCCCGAGGGTGGCGAACTTCTGCGCGAAGCCGACGGAAGTCTTCGCGGCGTCCTGATCGACGCGGCCGACGAAATGCTCACCGACCAGATCCCCAACCCCAGTCCAGATCAACTCGACGAACTGCTGGCGCTGGCGTCGCGCGCCATCCTGGCCGCGGGCCTGGCTGGCGTGCACGACATGGGTCTTACCATGGGCGAAATGGAAGCCATCGAGCGCGCCGAACTCAATGGTACGCTGGGCATTCGCATCGTCGGGTACGTCGCCGCCGAAACTTTCGCCGAGTTTCCCGGCCATCCGCGTCGCAACGGCTCGGCCTCGAAGTACCGGTTGGAGGGTGTGAAGTTCTACGCCGACGGCGCTTTGGGCAGCCGAGGAGCCGCGTTGCTTCAAGATTACAGCGACCGACCCGGACACCGCGGTTTGCTTCGTTCGTCGACCGATGTCCTGCGCGACCAGGTGACCCACGCCATGACCCGCGGCCTCAGTGTCGCTATCCACGCCATTGGCGACCGGGGAAACCGCGTGGCGCTGGACGCCATCGAATATGGATACGCCCAGGCTTTGATGCAGACCTCGCTACCTCCGCTCGCTGGTCTACGGGCGCGCGTGGAACACGTTCAGGTGGTGCATCCCAACGACCTGCCCCGCTTCCGGAACCTGGGCGTGATTCCAAGCATGCAACCCACCCACTGCACCAGCGACATGCCCTGGGCGCCTGAGCGCGTGGGACCCGATCGTATTCACGGTGCGTACGCCTGGCGCCAACTACTCGATGACGGGAATCTTCTGCCCTTGGGTAGCGACTTTCCCGTGGAAAACGTGTCGCCGCTGGAGGGTCTGTACGCGGCCCGCACGCGGCAGGCCCCCGACGGATCGCCGGCCGATGGCTGGGCTCCGCAGGAGCGCCTGACCGCCCTGGAGGCGCTGCTCGGATTCTCGGCATGGCCCGCCCGGGTGCTGGGGGAGCCGGCCTGGGGCACGCTTTCCGCCGGGGCACGCGCTGACATCACGGTACTCGACGTCGACCCTTTGGGGCCGAACGCGGCCGATCTCTTGCATGCCCAGGTGCTCATGACGGTCGTCGAAGGACTCGTGGGGTATCGTTCAACCGGATTCTGAGTCGCACCACCAGTGCGCTGGCGACTCCACCGACGACCGTGATATCCTGATGACTCAGTGTGCATCCATCCGATGTGCATTTCGAACAACCCGCCCACTGGAGGACCCTTGTTTACGCTTCGATCCGTTTCCCGATCGATCTCATGCTTTCTCTTCACGGTTCTCGTGGGTTCAACCGTGCTCGCAATGATCAGTCCGGCCACCAGCTGGGCACGTCGCGGCGATGCTCCCTTGACCTACCGCGGTTTTGGCAAATCGCTCACCAGCGTGAACGTTCTGCCGGTGTCGCCGCCCGACGTGGCCAAGTTGCGCGCGCAGGATGAAATTGGCGACGGCACCAAGCGTGTGCGATACGCCGATCCTCGGACCGTGGACGTCACGCCCTCCACGCACGGCACGTGGGAAACGCTCGCCGACGGTAGCCGACTATGGCGGTTGCTGGTGCACAGCCCCAACGCCACTGATCTGAACCTGGGCTTCGCAGACTTCGACGTTCCCGCGGGCACGCGACTGTATGTGATCAGCCCCCAGCTCGACTATTACGAAGGTCCCTACACCGCGGCCGACAACGAAGAACACGGCCAGCTGTGGGTGCCGGTGGTTCCGGGCGACCAGGCGCTCATCGAAATGCAGCTGCCGGCGGCCACGAAATTCGAACCACGGTTGCGGCTGACGCACGTGGGCTACGGCTACAAGGACATCTTCAAGCGCGATCCTCAGACGCTGGGCAAACAAGGGACGTGCAACAACGACACCATCTGTCCCGAAGGCGATCCCTGGCGCGATCAGATCCAGGCGGTCGCGGTGTACAGCATCGGCGGCTCGCTCGCGTGTACAGGCAGCATGATCGCCGACGTACCGCAGAGCTTTCGCAACTTCTTCCTGACCGCGTGGCATTGCGGCGTCAACGGCGCCAACGCCGCCAGCGTAACGGTCTACTGGAACTTCGAATCGGCCAACTGTGGCGACCTGTCGGGTGGCGATCTGAGCGACAACCAGACAGGTTCAGTATTCCGGGCCAGCCGGCAGGACGTCGACATGTGCCTGATCGAATTGGACGACGATCCCTCCCCGGCCTCGAACGTGTACTACGCCGGTTGGGACCGCTCGAACACCACCCCCAGCGGCTCGGTGGGTATTCATCACCCGAACACCGATGAGAAGGCCATCTCCTTCAACACCGACGCGCTTTCTACGCGCAACAATTGTATCGGTGGCGGTGCCACCAACGATACGCACTGGGAAGTCGACAACTGGGAAGACGGAACGACCGAACCGGGCTCTTCGGGGTCAGCCCTGTTCGACCCCAGCAACAAGCTCATCATCGGCTTCTTGTCGGGTGGTCTGGCCGCGTGCGGCAACACCGAGTTCGATTGCTACGGAAAGTTTGCCATGGCCTGGGACGGAGCCTCCGCGGCCAGCCGACTCCGGGATTGGCTCGACCCCAATAGTCTGGCTCCCAATCAGGTGCAGGGCTCGTTTCCGACCGGCGTGGGCACGCTGCTGTTCAGCGATTTCTCGGGTGCGGACAGCTGCGAGGGCGATCCCGGCAACGACATCTGGGAGCCGGGCGAGGTCATCGAGGACTTCCTGGTGGACATCACCGCCGCCGGCGGTTCGTTGACCGGCATCTCCGGCACACTCTCCTCCACGACCCAGGGTGTAAGCATTACCCAGGGCAGCAGCGCCTGGATCAATCTCAACGCGAATGAATCGGCCGCCAACACAACCGCGTTCGAGGTCGCCCTGAACGAGACCATGGCCTGCTTCAGCCAGGTGGACTTTGTCCTGACGCTGACTGCCAACGAGGGCGGACCGTTCGCAGTGAACTTCTCGCGCGAGTTGGGCCAGCTTACGCAGCCCAGTGGATTGCCATTGGCCATCCCCGACAACAATGCCGCGGGCACCACGAGCACCCTCGTGGTCGCCGACGACTTCACCGTGACCGACCTGAACGTACGCGTGGCCATCGACCACAGCTGGGTCGGCGACCTGATCATATCGCTGCAAAGTCCGGCCGGAACCATCGTCGAGCTGATGAATCGGCCTGGTGTGCCGGCCGGCCAGTTTGGGTGCGGTGACAACAATCTGGATATCACGTTTGACGACAGCGGTTCGATGCAACTGGAAACCCACTGCGCCGGCAGCATTCCGTGGTTCTCGGGCGTCGCGAACCCGTCGGAGAGCCTGGCCGCGTTCAACGGGGAATCCACCGCTGGCAGCTGGACGCTGCGCGTTTCCGACAACGCCACGGGCGACTCGGGGAACGTGCTCGCATGGGAGCTGCTGTCCACACCGGGAATCACCTCCGGCGTCTGCGAGGAATGCACCGATGTGCCGGTCCAGGTCTCGGCCATCTCGCTGGAACGTGAAGGCTGGGGCGCACGATTCAAATGGAACGTGGCCCGCAGCGAGGGCGTGGCCGGCTACCACGTGTACCGCAACGAGGCGGGACGTGCGCGCCACCGGGTGACCGACGACCTCCTCGCACCCGCCACGTCGTTCGATTTCGTGGACCCCACGGCGCCGACCGCCGAGACCCAGTACTGGATCGAGGAAATCGGCCTGGACCAGTCCACGTACTTCCACGGCCCGTTCACGCTGGCCGCCGATCCCTTCGCCACCGGCACGGTGCGCCTGGAAGCCGGACGTCCCAATCCATTCCGGGGTCAGATAAGCCTGGCCTACTCCCTGCGCGAAGAACGGGCGGTTCGACTGGCCGTGTTCGATCTACGCGGCCGACGCGTAGCTACGCTGGTCGACGAATCGCAAGCGGCGGGTTCGTACACCGCCACCTGGAACGGTCGCGGCGACGCGGGTGAACCAGTGGCCGCCGGCGTGTACTTCTACCGACTCGACAGCGAGGACCAGGTTCTCGTGCGCCGCATGAGCCTGACGCGGTAGTCGATCGACAAGCAAGGGGGGCAGTACGCTATACTGTCCCCCATGCTTGCTCTGTTCCTCTGGCTTTTGGCCGGACAACCCAGCCTCGCCGACTCCACCGGCTTCTCGCTCGAATTCGTCGCAGGCGGATTCTTCGTGCCCGTGCAGATGGTCTTCCTGGATCATGACGACCTCCTGGTAGCCGAGCAAAGCACCGGGTTCGTCTCCCGCGTGCAGAACGGAACCATTACCGCTACCGTGCTCGACCTGCCCGTGAATCGATTCACCGGGCAAACCGGCTTGCTGGGCCTGGCCCTTCACCCCCAGTTCGACCTGAACGGATGGGTGTATGTGCACTACACCGAAAGCAGCACCGGTGACGACAGCAACCTGATCAACGAAGTGTTGGGCGTGCGCACCTACCGCTACGACTGGAACGGTTCCACGCTGACCAACCCGTTGCTCATCGCCGACCTTCCCATGTTTCCGGGCACCTTCAATCGGGGCGGGCTCATTCGGTTTGGCCCCGACGGGAAACTCTACATAACCACAGGTGACCAAGGCCAGAATGAAATCCCGCAGAACAACCAACTGAGCACGAGCTCGGACACTACCAGCGTCATCCTACGCTTGAATGACGACGGCACGCTGCCGCCGGACAATCCGTTCGCGACGCAACCCGGTTTCGAGGCGTTCTACGCCTACGGTGTGCGCAACAGCTACGGACTGGACTTCGATCCAATCACCAACTCGCTATGGATGAGCGACAACGGCCCCTCCACCATGGATGAGCTGAATCTGGTGCACGCCGGATTCAACGGCGGTTGGACTCCACTCATGGGGCCCGACGCGCTGGACCCCGAAGGCACGGGCGATCTCGTCTTGTTGCCGAACGCGAGCTACGGTGACCCGGTGTTTTCGTGGAACATCTCGCGCGGCGTCACGGCGGTGGAATTCTTTCGCTCATCGGCATGGGGAACGGAGTATGAAAACGATCTGTTCGTGGCCGATGTGGTGCGCGGTGACATAATACGGTTGCAACCCAACGCGGCCCGCAACGGTCTGGATTGGCCCACCCCCGACCTGGCCGACGGAGTGGCCGATGACGATGGAGAGCTGGCGCCGCTGCTGTTTGCTACCGGGTTCGAAGGCGGCATCACCGACCTGAAGACGGGGCCAGACGGTAACCTGTACGTTCTAGCCTACAATCCCACCAACGCGATCTACCGCGTTCGCCGAGATCCCGTACCCGCACCTGCCGCCCGAGCGGCCACACTGGGCAACCTGACGGCGGCTCCGAATCCGTTCAATCCCACGACCACGGTGACGTTCGAGTTGTCGGTCAACAGTTCCATTTCCTGGGAAGTGTTCAACACGCGTGGGCAATGCGTCTTCGCTGCATCGCCGCACGACCTGAACGCGGGGCGACATGAACTGGTGTGGAGGGGCACGGACACCGCCGGCCATAACGTGGCCAGCGGGGTCTATGAAGTAAGGGTGCGTGCCGACGACGGCGAACACCAAAGCTGTTCCGTGACGCTGATCCGGTAAGGGCTACCGGCCCGCAGGCTCGCCGGCAGCCGGTGCGGGAAGGTCAATCTCCACGCCCGAAGCCACGATGCTCACGACTTCCTGCGGGCCACGGATCGCCGCAGGGTCGCCGCCTTCGGTCTCGGACTCGTAGTGCTTCGCCGTGTCTTCGTCCAGCGTTTCCCTCACGACCATGGCATCAATACGTACCGTGCTTCCCGGGGCTGCGTCCATGGGAACGAAGAAACCGTAGTCCTTGAAGGTTACCCGGGTAATGGCTTCGCCATCGCGCAGGAGCATCCAGCAACCCTTCTTGGCGCAAACCTGATCGATGGTGCCTTCCAGTCGAACCATCTGGTCGCTGTAGTTCTCCGGGTGCTCCAGCACGGTGGCCAACCGAGCGGACTTCACTTCGGTGAGCGGAGCGCCCGCCTGGTACAACCCGGACCCGTTGGATTCGCGGGTCGTGATTTCAGTGGCTGGCGACGTTCCCTCGGCGGCATCCGGCGTCTTTTCGTTGGAACCACAACCCGAAACCACGAGAGCAATCCCGGCACCCATGATCAGGGTACGGCCTATTCGAGAATGGAAACCATGGTGTCGCATTTTGATCTTTCCTCCAGTGCGGCCGGCCGGAGCGAAATGCTCAGCCGGCAAGATCTTTCCGAATGTACTGAACGCCCGAGGTCATCGCCAGCTCCCGGATATCCTGGTCTCCCGCCTCGCGGACTTCCATGGTCAGAGGCTGACCCGAGTACAGGCCGCCGTTGACGGACTCGAGCATGGAATTCAGTTTCAGGTAGGTACCCGCGGTCGGGTCTTCGACGATCACCAGCAGCTGGTCTTCTTGCACGCCCACCAATTGAACCGCCTTGAGCTTGCGTGCTTTCTTCACGAAGCGTTTGCGCAAACCCTGTCGACGGCGTTGCACATGACCAAACAACAATAGACCGGCAATGAGAAAAGGAATGGCCGCGCCCAGCCCACCTTCGATCGCGGCGGTAATGCCAATGCCGCTGAGCGCGAGCGTCCAGGCCCCCACCACGGTCACCCCTTTAGGGGTCAGCCCAGCCAGACCACGCGTGAAGGCAGACGGACGAAAGCTCAGACGCTCGAAGAAAGGCACCGCGTCGGTCACGCCAGAATCGACCTGGCGACGCACCCGATCAAGGTCGCGGGCGCAGTCCTTCAAGTCCTGGTAGCGGTCGTCCGGCTCCTTCTGAAGGCACCGATCCACCACCGCTCCCAGCGCACGCGGCAATTCGTTGCGGATGGTGGTAATGGGTTCGGTGGGTTCGAAGGCGATACTGTGCATGGTATCCAACGCGCTGGCGCCGGAAAACGGCAGGCGACCGGTGGCCATTTCGTACAGAACGACTCCGAACGAGAACACATCGGAACGATGGTCGGTCGAGAGTCCCCGGGCCTGCTCCGGGCTCATGTACGACACCGTGCCCATGACCATACCGGCCTGCGTCATGGCCATCGTGGCCATTTCATCGGGGTCCACGCCGGGCTCGCGCAGCTTGGCCAATCCGAAGTCCAGGATCTTGGGGTGACCGTCGTGCGTGATCATGATGTTGTCGGACTTGATGTCACGGTGGACGATGCCGGCCGCGTGGGCGGCGGCCAACGCGTCGGCCACCTGCCGCGCCACCTGGACCGCCGAGGGCACATCCAGTTCGCCCTTCTCGGCCAACGCCCGCACCGTCGATCCTTCGACGAGTTCCATGGCAATAAACACCACGTCATCGTCTTCCTCGATGCCGTAGATCTGCGCAATGGCGGGGTGATTCACGGCCGAGGCCGCGCGAGCTTCCTGCATGAAACGCTGACGACGCTCGGGGTCACTCATGAGATCGGCGGGAAGTACCTTCAGAGCCGCCGCCCGCCCCAGACGGGTATCGCGCGCGAGGTACACCTCGCCCATCCCGCCCTGTCCGAGCTTGGATTCAACTTTGTAGTGCCCGAGAGTTCGGCCGATCAACGGAACGCGCCTTTCCCAGCCGGTGACATCACAATTGCAGCCGCCCCGAAGCCACCAGCAGGCTTCGCATGCGCAAGAACAGGTCCCGGTCGATCTGGTGAAGCTTCTGTTCGCCCTGCACGTGCAACCAGTGGTCCTGGTCACCGGCGCGCCAACCAATGGCGATCTCCAGCTCCTCGTCGGGCCAGGTCATGATGCAACGTATGGGCACCGTGTCCAGCGAGGCCCGGGCGTCGTTCCCCGCGGCAACCAACATGACCGCTTTGGCCTGAACACGCTCGATTCCAAACGCCACGTTACGGGCGGGCAGGAACATTGCTTCATACAATTGGGGATCGGTGACCGGGGGGTCGAACACGTAGTCACGATCGTCGCGCGTGGTCGTCAGACGCGTGCCGTCTTCCCAAACCAGGGTGAACGATTCCATGGCGTCGAAGTTGTAGAGCACCGGGTTGCGGTCGATCAGCTCGACCAACGGGGTCTCGACCACATCGCGGATCTGGTTGGGAAACTGCAAGACCGTTCGTTCCTCGTCGCGCCGGGCAAACACCAGCTCCTCGTCCACTTCGTTGCCCACGCGAATACGATGCTGCCTTCCGTCGGCGAGCGTGAGACCGACATCGGCCACGGGTTCGTGCAGACCGTACGCCGACCAGGTCTCGTCGTCGACGAAATCCCGCTCGTAGCGGCGCACCCGGGAGTGAATCAGATCGTGTAATAGGTTGCGCACCATGATGTGTTTCAGCGGACGGCCATCGGCCAGGAACCAACGTCGGCGATCGCCAAGAGCCGCCGACCACGATTGGTCGGTGGTCGTGACCGAGAGTTCCACGATTGAAGATTCCTGTTCCACCGCGAACATCTTATACAAACGAAACGTCTGGTAGCTCATGGCCGCCGAACCGTGTGCGGTATCGGACGCAAGCTCCACCGCGGAAGTTCCCTCGCGACGCACGTAGCTGGCCGATTGGCCCGGGCTCAGGTCGCCTACCTCTAGACCCAGGCGCCGCCCGTCGCTCTCGATCACCGATAGCGTCACACCTCGCGGGCTGGGCGGCAAGCCAAACGAAACCACGTCCTGCGAGTCTGGGTCGGCCACCAGTTCGCGCACGCTGGTCAGTTCGGTCAACGATCCGAGGAATCGCTCCACCGCATCGGGATCGGCGGTTTCACCCAGTGGCTTGGCAATGACCCATCCCCCGGGTGAGCGGGCCAAAGTGAAACCACCGTCAGCCCGGGCTACGGTCAGGGTGTCCACGCGTTCGACGGCAAACGGTAGAAGGATCTCCGCCTGGGTTCGGTGTTCTTCCCGTTCACGCTCGCGCGGCAGGTCCCAAAAGAAGAGAAACGCCGCCAGCACTCCCACCGCGCCCAGAAGGATCAGCAGTCGACGGTTCATAACCACCGACTCCGGCGCCAGAACACCAGGGCACAGGCCAACAGGGCCAAGGCCGGAGCCACGCCAAGGCCCACGGCACGAATGACGGTGCGTTGATTCTTGGTAAGAACAATCGGATCGGACTCGAGCAGTCGCGGCGCCAACGCAATTCGGTTCTCGCGCTCGGCCAGCCACAACACCATGGCGAGCATGAGATCGCTGTTGCCCCGCACCAACAGGTTGGCGTTGTTCACGAAGTCTACGTCGCCAACCACCACGAGGCGCGCCTGCTCGGGCAAAGCCGCGACCATGTCCTCGCCACCTACCCGCAGCGTATCGGCCGTGGTGGAGTCGCGCATGTCCACGATGCCTTCGTGCAGATCGAGCATGGTCGTAGTGAGTCCGACATCGGCGCCGTCGCGCTCGTAGCGGAAGCGGCGTAGGCCAACCGAGACCGCGTAGGCCAGCGCCAGCGGGCCCGGCGTATCCACGCCATCGTCAAATACCGGCGTACCTTCGGCCAGGAAGTCGAAGTCGTGCTCGCCCCAGGCCAAGGCGTCGGTGGACAACAGGCGCGCGATCTCCACGCCGGGTGGTGGCGGCTGCACCGAGTTCAGTCCGCGAGCGAGCGGAAACAGCGTGGGATAGTTGAAGCCGCGCGTGATGGGATGGTCGGGGTTTCCCTGCAACGACAGTGCGATGCGAAACATGCCGTCGCCGGCGATATTGCGGCGAGCTTCCGACGGGTCGACGACGAAACCCGGGTCACCCAGAATGCCGAAGCGTTCGAGGGTCGAATCGAGTCCCGCGGGACTCAGGGGGTTCAGCATGGCCAGCAGGCGACCACCACGCAGCAGGTAGTCGACCAGAACATCGGTTTCGACCGGAGACAGATCCTGACGTGGCGCCGCGAGCACCAACAAGTCCACCTCGGCCGGCACGCGCGCGTCGATGCGCCCGCTGCTCACCGCGAAGTTCTGTCGCGTGATCAGTTCGGCCACGTTGCTCAGACCGGCCGGGGACGCGTCGTCGATGGAGGCTTCTCCGTGCCCGGTAACGAACATGACCCGAGGCGGGCGTTGATCCATCAGGCGCACCAACGCCCCTGTGAGCTCGGGTTCGCCCGGAGCCACCAGCCTCACGGCCACGTCACCCGACATCAGGACCACCGACTGATTGCGATTCACATTGTGGACCCGCGCCAGCTCGGGGCGACGGTCGAGATCGACGAATTCGAGCGTCAGCATGTCCGTATGCTGGGTGTAGCGGTCGATCATTTCCATCATGAGACCGCGTTCCTGGGGAACGTCGGCAAAAAACCCGAGCACCGTTACCGGTTGATCCAACTGTTCGAGCACCCTGAGGGTTTGCGGCGCCAGCGTACGTCGCTGGCCGTAGGTAAGGTCGAGCATCTGGTCGTGCCGGTGCGTCAACCAGGCCAACAAGACGAGCGCCGCCAGCAACAACAGCACGGACATGGCAAACGCGCCACGCGCCCTCACCGCGGAATTCGAACTCATCGTGACCGACCCCGCCAACGGACCGACTCCAGGCGACCCACCGTGAGATACAGAAAGAACCCGGTGACGCTGGCGAAGAACACGCAGTCACTCAGCCGGACCACACCGTAGCTGAACGGCTGCATGTGCTGGCGCAGCGACATGTGCTGGAGCGTGCTCGACCACGGGTCGCCCACGCGCGCGCTCCAGAAGCCGGCCAGGGTGAACGCCAACAGCGCGCATACGGTGCCCACCATCGCGATCACCTGATTGTCCGTAAGGGAGCTGAAGAACAATCCCACGCCCAGAATGGCCGCGCCGTACAGGAGCAATCCCAGGAATCCCACCGCGAGAACGGGAAACTCCACCTGCCCCAGCAAACCGGCCGCCACCGGGTACACCAGTCCAGAGGCCAGCAACACGAACAGCAGCGCGCACGCGGCAATGAACTTGCCGGCGACGATCTCGCGTTCGCGTAGGGGATAACTCAACAACAGGTCGCCCGTGCCCTGTCGCCATTCTTCGGCCAGAAGTCGCATGGTCATCGCCGGCAGCAACATGAGCAACAAGAACGAGTCACCCATAAGCAGCGGGCGAGCCACCATGTCCACCAGGTTGTGCTCGGGAACCTGTTCGGCGTTGGTGAGTATCTGGAACGAGCGCGAGGAGTACTCTTCCATCAGTTGCACGAAGAAGAGCCCGTGCAGGAACAGGTATACCGCCAGAATCGCGTACGCCACGGGGCTGCGAAACGACCCTCTCAGTTCACGTTCGACTACCGCCCACACACGACTCATGTTTTGACCGCCGGATCTTCTCGCACGAGTTCCAGGAAAACTTCTTCGAGGCCCAGACGCTCCGAACGAACCTCTTCAACCGGGCAACCGGCGGCCACCAGGGCGCTGACCACCAACGGCGTTACTCTTCGGGACTCCAGCCGCACGACCCACACGCTTCGATCCTCCGATTCCTCAACGAGCTCCGCGCCCGTGCAACCGTTCACGCCCGACAACGCGACCCGTACTAGCTCGGCTTGACCGCCGCACGCCACGCGAAGGCTGGTGGGGCCAGTGGTACCGGCCAACTCGCCGGGCGTATCTTGAACCAGGCATCGACCCCGATTCAAGATGACGACGCGGCTACACAGAAGGCTGGCCTCGGGCAGAATGTGGGTGCTCAGGATCACCGCCTTGTCGCGCGCCAAATCGGCCACGCGCTCGCGGATCTCCACCACCTGGGCCGGATCGAGTCCCACGGTGGGCTCGTCCAGAATGAGGGCCGGCGGATCGCCAGCCAGCGCCTGCGCCAGGCCAATACGCTGCCGAAAACCACGACTGCAGAACCCGATGAGGCGACCGAACACGCTCTCGAGGCCACAGGCCTCGACGACCCGATCCACTTCGGCCCGCACCTTTGCGCGGGGGACGCCCTTGGCTTGAGCCGCAAACGAAAGAAACTCGCGCACCGTGAGGTCGCGATACAACGGAACGTGCTCGGGTAGGTAGCCCAGCTGCTCACGCGCTTGCACCGCGTGCGAACGCAGGTCGTGCCCGCCCACGGTGATGGAGCCCTCGCTGGGCGCCAGCAGGCCCACAATAGCCCGCATGGTGGTAGTCTTGCCCGCGCCGTTGGGACCCAGCAGGCCGACAATCTCGCCCCGCTTCACCGCGAAGCTTAGATCTTCCACGGCAACCAGGGGCCCATAGCGATGGGTAAGCCCTTTGACTTCGATCATGGAGTCGTTTCTACAGCGACGGAGCCGACCACCGAAGAGCGGAAGCTCCCCAGGTGAAGCCCGCACCAAACGTGGAAATGAGAACCATGTCGCCCTTCTTGACGCGCTTCTCTTCAGCCGCGATTCGCAGGCTGGTGGGAATCGTCCCCGCAGTGGTGTTGCCATACTTGTCGATGGTCACCATCACCTTACTCATGGGCAACTTGGCCTTCTTGCGGGCGTAGTCGATGATTCGCAGGTTGGCCTGGTGAGGGACGAACAGATCCACGTCGTCACCGGTGGCGCCGATCCTCTCCAGTACTTCCAAGGAGATCTTCGCCATGCCGTCGACCGCGGCCCGAAACACGGCCTTGCCCTCCTGCACCACATAGTGCTCGCCAGCCTCTACCGTTTCGTGCGACGCCGGGCGCACGCTGCCTCCGGCCGGCATGTACAGATGCTTGCCGCCGGCGCCGTCCGATCCCAGCACCGAGTCCATGATTCCTACCTCGCCATCGGGAAGCCGCTCGACCAACGTGGCACCCGCGCCGTCACCGAACAACACGCAGGTATTGCGATCGTTCATGTTCAGGATGGCCGTCATGACATCGACCCCCACGACCATCACCTTGCGATGGCTGCCGGCGCGAATCAGACTATCGGCCACGACCATGCCATACACCCAACCGCTGCAAGCAGCGGACAGATCGAACGCCCAGGCATTCGTGGCCCCCATCTTCTCTTGAATCAGGCAAGAGGCCGAAGGGAATACGGTGTCGGGCGTGATCGTGCAGCAGATGATGCAGTCGATCTCGTCCGGCTTCGCTCCCGCCATGTCCATGGCCTGCTGAATCGCCGGCATGGCCAGGTCACTGGCGCCCGTGCCGGGTTCAGCAAATCGTCGTTCGTGGATTCCGGTACGGTCGACAATCCAGTCGTGGTTCGTCTTGACGCGCTTTTCCATGTCGTGGTTGGTGACCACGTTCTCGGGAAAGAACTTTCCCACGCCGGTGATGCCTGCGTAGATCCGATCTTCGATCTTCATCGCTTCTCCATCGCGTTTCGCACAAAGCGTTCGAGCCTGGCCAGACCCTCTTCCACGTGTTCGGGAGATCCGCCGTAGCCCACCCGAAACGCGCGTTCATCTTCGAAAAAGCCACCTGGCACCAGGTACACCTGCTTCTGGTCGGCCAGGGCAGAAATCCAATTGTGGGACCCCGTAGCCGATGTGAGTCCGTACCCAAACGGCTTCGTCTGGGCCACCTGTCGCAGCGCGGCCTCGTGCGCATCGTGGGTCAAACGAGGAAAGCCAACGATTCCGTGGTCGGCCACGGTTACGTCCACCAGGTCTCCCATGCGCGTGACCCATTCGTTGAACAATGCCTTGCCGGTTGCCGCGGTACTTCGCGCACGGTCGCAAAGCTGCGAGCGCTGCTCCCACGCGGCAGCCGCGAGGGCGTAGCTTGATCCGGACACCGCCTGCGGCCCGAAGTCGGAAATCATCGCCGCCTCGGCGATCCAGCCCGCGTCACCCAACAGGGCGCTGCACCGCAACCCGCCCAAACCGAATGCCTTCGTGAAACTGCGCACCGCCGTGCATTCAGGGACGATCCCTACCGGTGTAGGCGCCGGCTCGGGCAGAAAATCGAAGTAGACCTCGTCGCTGATAAGGGCCGCGCCGGTGGTGGAACACCAGGCCTTCAATGCGTCGATTTCGTCCGCGCTCAGACAAGCTCCCGTGGGATTGTGCGGATGACTCAACAGCAGCACGCTGGGCTTCTGCGCGCTCAACTGGTCGAGGGCCAACATGTCGAGCGACCAACCAGTGGCGCGGGGACGCGGTAGCCGCAATATTGGCGCGCCAAGGGCCTGGGGAATACGCAACAGTGGTTCGTAGCATGGCTCTTCGACAACGACCGGACCGGGAACCTGATTCAGCCGGGCCGCCAACAACAGGAACAGGGCCCAATGGCTGCCCGGTTGCAGGATCACCTGCTCGGGCTGCAGCGACCAGTCCTTGGCCAGGGTATCGCTGAGGGTCGTGTGGTCACGGAACTCGAAACGCAGCAAATCGTCGGTGTTCAGCTCTATATCTGGAGCTGACAAACCGCTCGGCGTCAGGTTGGGAGCCTGCGGATCGGTGGCCATCTGGCGCACCCAGCGTAGGTACTGGATTCGGGAAAACCGCATGGGGGCAAGGTAGCACCCAAAGAAGGCGGCGTCGACCCAAGGCCTTGTGGGGGTTGGCAGTACGGGGAGCAGCGGGATGGCATTGCGCCACCCCGCTCCTTACATCTTCTCCCCCTGTTCGGAAGATGCTTGAGAAGGATATTCGCGGCGTCCGAAATCGGCCGTAAGGGCGCTTACAGGAAGCCCGTGCTTTGCAAAAAGGTAACACCCTGAAAAAACGCCAGATTCTTCGTTGCGGGGGTGACTTCGGGTGGAGGCCCGTGTCCTGAGGAGTGAGGAGCAAGCTCGTGGTCAGAGAGCCAACGTCGCGCATTCCCCCCCCGGAGCGTACGTACCCACGAGCTTGCTCCTCCGGGCTCGGAATCCCGGCTTTGCCGGGATGAACGTCCCGGCCGAAGGCTGGGATGGAGTCCCCGGCCCAAGGAAGCCGGGATGGAAACTCCGACAAGAACGAGCCCGCAAGCCCGGGGGGGTGGCAGTGACTCCGGGACAATCGAGCCTTGGCTCGATTCGTTCGCCGCCCCCCTTTATTGCCGAGAGGCCCCGATCCCGGACAAAGAACAAGGCCCCGCACATGCGGGGCCTTTTCTCATTTCAACTGCCAACCGTTGACCGGTGGCCCAAGTACGCATCAGGGGCTAGGACTCGTCGGTCTTTCCTTCGGTCTTGGCTTCCGCCGAGGCCTCGACCGATTCCGCCTTGTCGGCCTTGGGCTTGGTCTTGGCCTTGGGCTTGGGGGCCGCCTTGACCGCCTTGCGCTTCGCCTTCTTCTTGCCGGCACGGTCTCCGTCCCTCACCAACTCCAGCAGCGACATCTCAGCCGCATCGCCGTGCCTCAGTCCGCCGATCTTCAAGACGCGGGTGTAACCACCCGGGCGATCGGTGTAGCGGGGTCCGATTTCGTCGAAGAGCTTCTGAACGGTCTTCTTGTCGTTCAGGATACTCGCCACGTGGCGCCGCGAGCTCAGATCACCCTTCTTGGCGAAGGTAATCATGCGGTCGGCCAAGCGACGCGCCTCCTTGGCCTTGGGCGTGGTGGTACGGATGCGCTCATGGGTGATGAGGGCGATCACCAGATTCTTGTACAGCGCCTTCCGGTGTGCGGCCGTCCGGCCCAGCTTGCGCCCGTCTACATTGTGTCGCATGACTCTCTCGTCCTTTTGTCACTCTGGGTCCCGCGTCGCGCGGAACCGTCTTCGAGACTCGTAACTCTACTTTGAGGCGGCGGCTTCACCGCGCAGCCGGCGTACTACATCGTCCTCGAAGGTCATGCCGAAACGCAGACCCATGCCATCGAGGAGCTCGCCGATTTCGTTCAGACTCTTACGACCGAAGTTGCGGAACTTGAGCATCTCGCTCTCGCTACGCGTCACCAGATCGTACAGGGTATCGATGTTTCCCGCCTTGAGGCAATTGGCCGAGCGCACGGACAACTCGAGTTCGTCCACGCTGCGGCGCAACAGCTCCACCAGCTTTTCGGTGCCTTCGTCCATGTTCTCCGGCTCTTCGGAGATGGACGCGTCATCGAAGTTGATGAGCAGCTGCATATGATCCTTGAGGATCTTGGCCGCGAAGCCCACTGCATCCTCGGGCATGATGGCACCGTTGGTTTCCACGGCAAGCACCAGGCGATCATAGTCGGTACGCTGTCCCACACGCGTGTCTTCCACGCGGTAGCTCACGCGCTTCACCGGACTGTAGTTGGCGTCGAGGCGAATCACACCGATGGACTCATCGGGAACCTCAACCTCTTCGCGGTCGACGTAGCCACGACCCACCGACAGATGAGCTTCGCACTTGAACGTGCCACCCTCGCCAACCGAGCAGATGTGCTGGTCGGGATTCACGACGGACACGCCATCGGGAAGGTTCAGATCGGCCGCCGTCACATCGCCGGGAACCGACTTGTCGATTCCGATCCAGCAGGGCTCGTCGCGGTCGAACTTGAAGACAACCTGCTTCAGATTCAGAATGATGTCGGTCACGTCCTCGATCACGCCGGGGACGATGCTCAGTTCATGGCGAACACCGTCGATCTTCACGGCGGAGATGGACGCGCCCTGGATGGAGGAAAGTAGAGAGCGACGCAAGGCGTTGCCAATGGTGAGCCCGAAGCCACGTTCGAGCGGCTGGAGGACCAGCTCGGCCTTGTTGCCGCGGAATTCACTATGCTCTCGATCGATGCCGGTCGGCATCAGGAGTTTTTCCCACTTCATTCTACGCTATCTCCCTTTGGCCCGCGCGGTTTCCAGATTCGGTGACCGCCGCGCGAGGCGGTTCCGATTGGTCGGTCTGTGCGCAAATAACTCTTGTCGTAGCCCTTGTCAGCGACAGTGCTGCCGACGGTTTAGCGACGCCGCCGTGGCTGTCGCGTTCCGTTGTGCGGCACGGCGGTTACGTCCTTGATACGGGCCACTTCCAGCCCCGACGTCTTGAGCGCGCGGATCGCCGCCTCGCGTCCACTGCCAGGGCCCTTGACCCAGATCTCGATCTTTTTCATGCCCAGCGACATGACCTCGTCGGCACATTGCCGCGCGGCCTGCTGCGCGGCAAACGCCGTGCTCTTGCGGGAACCCTTGTTACCGACTTTGCCGCCACTCGACCACGACACGACGTTTCCCGTGCCGTCGGTGATGGAGATGAGCGTGTTGTTGAAGCTCGACTTCACGTGGGCTACACCGAACGCGTCGACCTTCTTCTTGACCTTGCGGCCCTTGCCCTTCTTGGTGGGTGACACCATTCCTCCTTATCGAGCCCGCGTGCGGACTCCTGGTAGAGCTTCGAAGCTCACGAGCTTCGACTGGCTCCGACGCTACTTCGATTTCTTGGCGCCCGGGCGCGCCTTGGGACCTTTGCGCGTACGAGCATTGTTCTTCGTGTTCTGACCCCGGGCCGGCAAGCCGCGGCGATGACGCAGCCCCCGGTAACACCCGATGTCCTTCAGGCGTTGGATGTTCATGCTGATTTCAGAACGCAACGCACCTTCAACCTGGAGGTCCTTCTCGATGACACTCCGGATAAGGCGAGCCTGATCTTCCGTCAGGTCGCTGGTCTTCAACTCCGGATCGATATCTGTCTTCTGACAGATACTCTGGGCACTCGAAGCCCCGATGCCGAAGATGTACGTAAGCGACGTTACCAGCCGCTTGTTATTGGGAATGTCGACCCCTGCAATGCGTGCCACGTTGGGCTCCTTTTTTTCAATCCCGGCTTCTGAGACTCATCGGCCGTGGCTCAGCCCTGTCGCTGAATATGCCGACGGTTTTCGCAGATCACTCGAACCGCACCACGGCGGCGGATGATCTTGCACTTGTCACAGATTTTCTTGACGGACGCGCGCACTTTCATGGCATCCCTCTACTTGTAGCGGTAAGTGATTCGACCGCGGGTCAGGTCATACGGTGAAAGTTCCACCGTCACCTTGTCCCCCGGTAGAATTCGGATGAAATGCATACGCATCTTGCCCGAAACATGGGCGAGCACTATATGCTTGTTTTCTAGTTCTACCCGGAACATGGCGTTGGGCAATGCCTCCGCCACCGTTCCTTCCATCGTAATGGCTTCTTCCTTGGCCAATTCGCTCCTCAACGGTCGGTAAGCACGCGGGGACCATCGTCGGTGATAGCCACGGTGTGCTCATAGTGGGCGGACACGCTTCCATCCTTCGTGACCACCGTCCACTCGTCGGCGAGGGTGCGGACCTGCTTGGTGCCCAGATTGAACATGGGCTCCAGAGCCAGGACCATTCCCACCTCCAACTTTGGATTCGGCATGGTGAAACACTCGTAGTTGGGCACCTGCGGGTCTTCGTGAAGACTCGTCCCGATGCCGTGGCCCACGAGAACCTCGACCACTCCATAATTTTTCTCGCGCGCGCGACGCTCGATAGCCTTGCCGATATCGGATACCCGATTGCCCGCCCGCGCTTGCTCGATGCCGTCACGCAACGAAGCCTCGGTGGTTTCGCACAGCTCGCGCACCTCGGGCGAAATATCGCCTACGAAGAACGTCTCCGCGCTGTCCGCGTGCCAACCATCTTTGATGAGACCGATGTCGATCCCCACTACGTCGCCGTCCTTGAGCACCCGGTCTCCCGGGATACCGTGCACGACCTCTTCGTTCACCGAGATACAGCTCGATGCCGGGTACCCGTGGTACCCCATGAACGACGGAATATTCCCCTGGCCCACGATTACGTCGTGGACGATGGCATCCAGCTCGCGCGTGGTTACCCCCGGCTTCACCGCACCTTTGCGTAGCTCGAGGAAGACCTTCACCAGGTCGGCGCAGCTTTCAGCCATGAGCTCGACCTCGGCCTTGCTCTTAATATTGATGTTCTGCGTCCAAGCCACGCTCAATGCGCTCCGTAATCTCTTCGATATTTCCCACGCCATCGACCCTACAGAACCGAACCTTGCCCTCGAAAAATCCGAGGACGGGCTCTGTCTGGCCCCGATAGACATCCAGCCGATGCTGGACCGTCTTCTCTGAATCGTCCGCCCGGCCCCGGGCCATTGCCCTCTTGACCAGCTCGTCGTCATCCACGTCCAGGATGATCACCGCGTCCAGGTGGGTACCTGCCTTGGTGAGCACCCGGGCCAATCCCTCGGCCTGAGCCAAAGTGCGGGGGAAGCCATCGAGCAGGAAGCCACCTTTGGCGTCGGCCTGCTCCAGCCTGTCTTCCACCAGTGCGAGCATGAGGTCGTCGGTTACCAGGTCTCCCCGATCGACGACATCCTTGACCCGCTTTCCCAACTCCGTTCCGGCGGCCATTGCCGCCCGAAGCATGTCCCCTGTCGAAACGTGGGCCAACTGGCGGCTTTGGCCGATAATCGCCGCCTGGGTGCCCTTGCCCGATCCGGGGGGACCGAATATAAGAAGCTTCTCCGCCATGGCCAGCTCCCTACCGCCGCCCTCTCAGCTTGCCCCGCTTCATGAAGCCATCGTAATTGCGCATCAGCAGATGGCTCTCGATCTGTTGCAACGTGTCCAGCGCGACGCCCACCACGATCAATAGCCCGGTGCCGCCAAAGTAGAACGGCACGTTTGCATAGCGGATGAGGATGTCGGGCAGTACCGCAATGGCCGCCAGAAAGATCGCACCCGGCAAAGTAACCCGCGTGAGCACCTTGTCGATGAACTCCGCGGTGCGCTTACCTGGTCGGATACCCGGAATAAACCCGCCGTACTTCTTCATATTGTCGGCCAGGTCCACCGGGTTCAGGACCACGGCCGTGTAGAAGTAGGCGAAAAAGACAATGATCAACGTATAGACGATGATGTAGACCGGCTCACCCGGCGCAAACAGTGACGCCAGCGAGTTCATGAAACTGTTCTCGGAGAAGTACGCGTTCAGCGTGGCCGGGAACATGATGATCGACTGCGCGAAGATGATGGGAATCACGCCGGCGGTGTTCACCTTCAGCGGGATGTGGGTATTGGCGCCACCGTACATGCGGCGTCCAACCATCTTCTTCGCGTATTGAACCGGTATTCGTCGCTGCCCCTGGGTAATCAGCACAATGGCCGCGACCACGAACACCATGAAGACCATGAGCAGAGCCAGCACGGGCCAGGTCATTTCGCCGATCTTCAGCTGCTGGATCACCAGCAGAACGTCCTGCGGGTATCGCGCGATCACACCCACTGTGATGATGAGGCTGATGCCGTTGCCAATGCCGCGCTCGGTGATCTGCTCACCAAGCCACATGACAAAGATGGTTCCTGTCACCAGCGTTACCACGGTAACGAGTTTGAACAGGAAGCCCGGATTGGGAACGATGGCCCCACCGTCGGGGCTGGTCAGACTCTCGAGACCAATCGAGATACCGGCCGCCTGCACGAACGCCAGTGCCACGGTACCGTACCGTGTGTACTGGGTGATCTTGCGCCGACCCTCTTCGCCTTCCTTGGCCAACTTCTCCAGGGACGGAACGACCGCCTGCAGAAGCTGGAGAATAATGGAGGCGCTGATGTAGGGCATGATTCCCAGGGCAAAGATGGTCGCCCGCGAGAAGTTACCCCCGGCAAACAGATCGTAGAGCCCAAGTAGGCCACCGGCCTGGGCATCGAAGAACGACTTGAGGGCCGACGTGTCGATCCCGGGCGTAGGAATATGCCCACCCAATCGATAGATGATCAGGATGAACGCAGTGAACAGGATCCGGCGCTTGAGCTCCGGAATCCTGAACATGTTCGCATAGCCTTGCGTCAGCTTCACAGTGTGTCCTCCGTCGGGGCTCTAGATAAGGCTAGGCCTTAGTGGCCCGTACGGGCTTGGGCTTCAGGGTGATCTGACCGCCGGCGGCTTGGATTGCCTGCTCGGCCGACTTGCTTGCCTTGTCCACCTCGACCTGGAACGCCTGGGTGATCTGACCGTCGCCCAGCAGCTTCACCAGATCGGTGGGGTCCTTGATGAGGCCCTTCTCCCACAACGTGGTGGCGTTGACCTGCGACTCTTCGCCGAAGCGATCGAGATCGCGCAGGTTCACGATCTGGTAGTTCACCGCGAACCGGTTCTTGAATCCTCGCTTGGGCACGCGCCGGTTGATGGGCATCTGCCCACCTTCGAACCACGCGCGTTGCTTGCTACCGCTACGAGCGCGCTGGCCTTTGTGGCCACGACCGGAGGTCTTGCCGTTGCCCGTACCGGGTCCACGACCCTTGGGCGGCTTGGACTTCTTCAGCCCTTCGGGGCGCTTGATTTCGTTGAGCTTCATGGCTACTCCTGAACCTCTTCTACCTTCACCAGGTGGGGGATCTTCTTGACCATTCCCATGACCTGAGGGGAATCCTCGTGGATGCGGCTGGTCTGATGACGACGCAGCCCCAGAGCCTTGAGGATCCGCTTGTGCTTGGCGGGTCGATCGATCCCGCTACGAATCTGGGTGACCTTGATCTTAGTCATTGGCCGGAGCCTCCGTGGATTCGGCCGGGGTTTCGGCCGGAGCCGCCTCAGCCTTCTTGCCCTTGCCGCCCTTCAGACCGTACACCTGCGACACCGACAGACCGCGACGCTTCGCCACCTGCTCAACCGTACGCAGCGACTTGATGCCCACCATGGTGGCCTTCACCACGTTATGCGGGTTGTTCGAGCCCAGCTGCTTGGTGAGGATATCCTGCACGCCAGCTACAGTAAGGATGGCGCGTACGCCACCGGCCGCGATGACACCGGTTCCCGGCGCCGCGGGCTTGAGCAACACACGCCCCGCCCCGAAACGTCCGATGACCTGATGCGGAATGGTCTGGCCCACCAACGGCACCGTCACCATCGAGCGCTTGGCCGTTTCACTGGCCTTGCGAATGGCATCGGCGATTTCGTTGGCCTTGCCCAGTCCAACTCCCGCGCGACCCTTGCCGTCACCGACGGCGACGATCGCGTTGAAGCTGAACCGTCGACCACCTTTGACCACCTTGGCCACGCGATTGATATGGACCACCTGCTCCAGGAGGTCGGACTTGTCTTGCTCGCGATCGCGTCTTGGACCGCGTCCGCGTCCACGTCCATCACGGCCTCCGCCGCGACCTCCGCGTGCTGGTCCTCTTTCTTCAGCCACCTGCGTCCTCCTAGAACTTCAGCCCGCCGCTACGCGCGCCCTCGGCGAGGGCGGCCACACGGCCATGGAACTTGTAGCCAGACCGGTCGAACACGACCTTGTTGATACCTTTTTCCGATGCCAGGCGGGCGACTTCCGAGCCAACCGCTTTAGCGGCGGCGATCTTGGCCGTCGCACCTTCCTCGGCCGTGGCGCCATTGAGCTTGAGGCTCGTGGCGGCGGCCAGGGTGACACCAGCATCGTCATCGATGATCTGGGCGAAAATATGCCTATTGCTGCGGAAGACGCTCAAGCGTGGGCAGACCTGCGTTCCGCGGATCTGACGTCGCACGCGCTTGGCCCGCCGGACCCGGGCATCCCGCTTTGCCTTTGTGCTTTCCTTCTTCATCGTACTCGCGACCTCTCTCTCGCCGACTAGGCCTTGGTAGCCGATTTACCGGCCTTCTTGCGCACCACTTCGTCCTCGTACCGAACGCCCTTGCCCTTGTACGGCTCGGGGGGACGATAGCCACGGATTTCGGCGGCGGTCTGACCTACCCGCTGCTTGTCGATGCCCGACACCACGATCTTCGTGGGTTCGGGAGTCTTGATTTCGATACCGTCGGGGAAGGGATGCTCGACCGGGTGCGAAAAACCCAGGTTGAGAATCAGCTTCTTGCCCTTCGCCTCGGCTTTGTATCCAACTCCGATGATGCTGAGCTTGCGCTCGAATCCCTCGGTGACACCCGTTACCTGGTTGGCAACCAACATGCGCACCAGTCCATGATTGGAACGCGACGCCGGTTTGTCGTCCGTCCGCGTGCAACGTACTTCGCCATCCACCACGGCTATGTCGATACCCAGGGGGATATGCTGCCGAATCTCGCCCTTGGGTCCTTTGACGTACGATTCGTTTCCATCGACCTTGACTTCAACGCCGGTGGGAATCGGAATGGGTTTGAGTCCAACGCGCGACATTGCTTCCTCCTACCAGATCCGGCAGATCACTTCGCCGCCCACCCGCGCCTGACGCGCTTGGTGACCGGTGAGAATGCCCTGGGAAGTCGAGAGAACCGACGTGCCGTAGCCGCCGAGAATCTTGGGAACGTTGTCCTTGCCCGCGTAAACGCGAAGACCTGGACGGCTGACCCGCTCGATACCTTCAATGACCGAGCTTTGGTCTTCGGTGTACTTCAGGAAGATGCGGATGTTGTTCTGGGGACCCTCGGTCTCCATTTCCGCGAACCCCTTGATGTAGCCCTCCCGCTCGAATACCTCGGCGAGGGTCACCTTCATTTTCGAAATCGGCACGTCTACGCGCCGTTTGCGCGTGCGAGTGGCGTTGCGAATTCGCGTGAGCATGTCCGCGATAGGATCGGTCATCATCTCAGATCAAACTCCTTACAAGGACCTTCAAAAAACGTCTCGGTTGCACGAGCTACCAGCTCGATTTGACCACACCGGGAATGTCGCCACGAAGCGCCAACTCCCGGAAACAAATACGGCACAGGCCGAACTTCCGGATGTACGCCCGAGGGCGACCACAGCGGCGGCAACGACTGTAGTTGCGCACCTGGAACTTCGCCGGGCGTTGGGATTTGGCAATCAGACACTTCTTAGCCACGCTTCTGTCCTCGCTATCTCGAGACTAATTGCGAAACGGCATGCCGAAGAGTCGGAGCAGTTCGCGCCCCTCTTCGTCGGTCTTCGCCGATGTAACCAATGTGATGTTCATGCCCCGGCTCGCGTCGATCTTATCGAACTCGATTTCCGGAAAAATGAACTGCTCTTTCAAACCAAGATTGTAGTCACCGCGACCACTCATGCGGCTGGATACGCCACGAAAGTCACGGATACGCGGCAAGGCCGAGTTCACCAGTCGATCCAGGAACTCGTACATTCGCTCGCGTCGCAGGGTCACCCGGCAGCCGATGGGCATGCCTTCGCGCAGCTTGAAGTTACTGATGGACTTGCGCGCCCGGGTAACTTGCGGCTGCTGTCCGGTGATGGCCGTCATGTCCTTCACCGCTGAGTCGAGCTGGGCCGAACTTTCGATGGCCTTGCCCACACCCATGTTGACCACGATCTTCTCGATACGCGGAATCTCCATGGGATTCCCGTATTCGAACTTCTCGCGCATGGCCGGTGCGACGGTGTCGCTATAGAACTCTTTGAGTCGCGCCATGACCTACTCCTTGCTGCCGCGGCCGGTGGCCTTGGTGATGAGCTTCACGTTGCTCATGTGAATGGGCGCCTCGGCTTCGATGATGCCACCCTGCTGGCCCTGCACCTGCTTCTTGTGGCGCTTGACCAAACGAACCTTCTCGACCACGACGCGGTTGTCGTCAAGGAGCACGCGCAATACGCGACCCTGCTTGCCCTTGTCGGCACCGGCGATCACTTCGACCAAGTCGTTACGTGCGATCTTCATTGCTTCTCCTACACAACTTCGGGCGCGAGCGAGACGATCTTCATGAACTTGCGCTCGCGCAGTTCGCGGGCCACAGGCCCGAAGATACGGGTTCCCACCGGCTCGCCCTCGGGGCTAACCACGACCGCCGCGTTCTCACCGAAGCGAATGTAGCTTCCGTCGCGTCGACCATGCTCTTTTCGCGTGCGTACGATGACGCCACGCACTACCTGCCCCTTCTTGACGGTGCCGCCGGGTATGGCGGTCTTCACCGCCATGATGATCACATCGCCCACCCGTGCGTAACGCCGGCGCGTGCCGCCCAGTACACGAATGCACTTGGCGGTCTTGGCGCCGGAGTTGTCGGCGATGGTCAGTAGGGTTTCTTCCTGAATCATGTCTGTTCCTCGAGGTTCCCGTTCAAAGGGTTGTCTTCGAAATCCTGACTACTTGGCGCGCTCGATGACTTCGAGCAGGCGCCATCGCTTCTGCTTGCTCAAGGGCCGCGTCGAGATCACGCGTACGGTGTCTCCCACGTTGGCCGTGTTCTCTTCGTCATGCGCGTGCAACTTCGACGACTTCTTCACGAAGCGCGAGTACACCGGATGGGGCACCGTTCTCGTGACCTTGAGCACGATGGTCTTGTCCATCCCGCTACTGGTCACTTCGCCCACGCGGACCGCTCGGGCCCCACGCTCTTTCGGAGCGGCGGGCGTCGGCGATTTCTTTTCTTTGGTCTCGTCTGCCATTTGTTTCTCCTCGACTCGCCGGCCTAGGCCTGCGCGGCGCGTCGCTTTTCATTGAGCACGGTCATCAAGCGAGCCACTTCGCGTCGGGCCTCGCGGTAGTTCAATGGATTGTCGAGCGTCCGGGCCTTGAGCTTGATGCGCAGGTTCATGAGGTTTTCCGACTCCTCAATGAGCATGGCCTCGAGTTCATCCAGCGAACGATCTCGGTATTCGAAGGCTTTCACGGCCTAATCCTCCTCGCGAGCAATGAAGCGCGTCTTGAGCGGAAGCTTGTGCATGCCACGTCGCATGGCTTCACGCGCCAGCTCCTCTTCGACGCCACCCAGCTCGAACAGGATGCGTCCCGGTTTGACCACGGCCACCCAGTATTCGGGTGAACCCTTACCTTTACCCATGCGCGTCTCGGCCGGCTTCTGTGTAACCGGCTTGTCGGGGAAAACGCGAATCCAGAGTTTTCCCGTACGCTTCACATGACGAGTAATGGCAATACGCGCAGCCTCGATCTGGCGCGACTTCAGTCGCCCACACTCGACGGCCTGCAGCCCAAAGCGCCCAAAGGAAATGGTGGAACCACGCTGGGCCATACCCCGCATGCGTCCCTTCATCACCTTCCGGTGCTTGACTCGCTTTGGCATCAACATGACTAGATGGCCTCCTGTACCTGGTTGGCCAGTTCCTTCTTGAAGTCGGCGGGGTGAATCTCGCCCTTGCAGATCCAGACCTTCACGCCGATGGCGCCGTACGTGGTGCGCGCAGTCGCGGTGCCGTAATCAACGTCGGCACGCAGCGTGTGCAGCGGCACGCTACCCTCGTGGTAGCTTTCCACGCGTCCCATTTCGGCGCCGCCCAAGCGACCGCCGCAACGAATCTTGATGCCCTTCGCACCCATGCGCATGGCCGTGGCAATGGCCTTCTTCATGGCTCGACGAAAGCTGACGCGCTGGGTGAGCTGGTGAGCAATGTGCTCGGCTACCAGTACCGACGTAAGCTCGGGCTTCTTTACTTCCTTCACATCGAGCGTGACCGCTTTGCCCGTGAGCTTCTGCAACTCACCGCGCAACTTGTCCACTGACTGACCCTTGCGACCGATGACCACACCGGGGCGCGAGGTGCGCAGCACCACCACGACCTTGTGCGGCTCGCGCTTGATCAAGATGTCGGCGATGCCCGCGTTGCCAACCTGCTTCGTGACGAGGCGGCGGATTTTGATGTCTTCCTCCACCCAGTCGGCGTACGTCTTGGTGGCGAACCATTTGGAGTTCCAGTCCTTGATGATGCCAAGGCGGAACCCTATGGGATGCGTTTTCTGACCCATGTCAGTGGCTTCCTCTCTCGTATCAGTCCGCGGACGCGCGAACGGTGACTTTGATATGACTGGTGCGCTTGCGAACGCGAAAAGCCCGGCCCTGCGCCCGGGGACGAATCCGTTTGTACGTAGGTCCTTCGTCGATCTGAATCTCGGACACCACGAAATCGTCTTCAGACACTCCAACCGCCTCGTCCAGCTGGCGCGCATTGGCGACCGCCGACAAAATGGTCTTCTGAATCATCGGAGCGGCCTTCTTGGGCGTAAGCGACAGCGTATGCACTGCTCGCTCGACCGGGAGGCCGCGCACGAGGTCGGCTACTATCCGTACCTTGCGCGCCGAGATCATGTTGAACTTCGAGACCGCTTTGGCCTCCATAACATCGCCTCCTGCTTACTTCTTCTTGCCTCGACTGGTGTGCCCACGGTAGGTACGCGTAGGTGCGAACTCGCCGAGCTTGTGGCCCACCATGTTCTCCTGCACGTACACCGGCACGAATTGTTTGCCGTTGTGCACGGCGATCGTGTGGCCCAGGAACTCGGGCACAATGGTGCACCGACGCGCCCAGGTCTTGACGACCTTCTTCTCGTTCCGTTCGTTCATCGACCCGACCTTCAGCAGGAGCGAGTCGTCGACGTAGGGACCCTTCTTGATCGATCTGGTCATTCGCGTTCTCCTGCTTACTTACTCTTGCGACGACGAACGATAAACTTGTCCGACGGCTTCTTACGACGCGTGCGCTTGCCTTTGGCCGGCTGTCCCCAAGGCGAGCATGGGTGACGACCACCCGAAGACTTGCCTTCGCCACCGCCCATGGGGTGGTCGACGGGGTTCATGGCCACGCCGCGCACGTGCGGACGACGACCGAGCCAACGGCTCTTACCGGCTTTACCGATCACGATGTTCTCGTGCTCGGCGTTGCCAACTTCGCCAATGGTGGCCATGCACGTGGCGTGTACCAGGCGAACTTCGCCACTGGGAATACGCAACGTTACGTAGTCGCCTTCTTTGGCCATGACCTGGGCGTACGATCCGGCGCTTCGCGCCATCTGACCGCCGCGCCCCGGCTTCAGTTCGATATTGTGCACCAGCGTACCCAGCGGAATGCGGCGCAACGGAAGGCAGTTGCCCACGTTGAACGGCGCCGCGGCTCCGGCCACGATCATCTGGCCCACTTCGATACCCTTCGGGGCCAGGATGTACCGCTTCTCGCCGTCGACGTAGTGCAACAGGGCAATACGCGCCGAACGATTCGGATCGTACTCGATCGCCGCCACCTTGGCCGGCACCTCGAGCTTGTTCCGCTTGAAGTCGATCATGCGATAGCGGCGCTTGTGGCCACCTCCGCGATGACGCGAGGTAATCCGGCCGTGATTGTTACGACCGCCGGTCTTCCGGTGCGGTGCCAGCAACGACTTCTCGGGCTCGCTCTTCGTGATCTCGGCAAAATCCGAGACCGTGCGATACCGCAGGGTCGGCGTAACCGGCTTGAATTTTTTCACTCCCACTGGTCATCTCTCCCTGCGTGGCTAGACCACGTCGAACATCTCGATCTTGTCTTCTGGCGCGAGCGTTAGAATTGCCTTCTTCCACGCTGGCCGACGGCCTTCGTGGCGCCCCATGCGCTTCGGTTTGCTGGGCATGCGCATGGTGCGTACGTCCAGCACCTTCACACCCAGATACTTTTCGACGGCCTGCTTGATCTCGTGCTTGTTCGCATCCGTCGCAACCTGGAACACGTATTTGTTCTTGGTCTCGGTGCTGAGGTCGGTGGTCTTCTCGGTGACCACCGGACGAATGAGAACCTTCGTCAGATCCTTCATGATCCGAACACCTCCAGCGCCTGCTGTAGCGACGTGTCGGTGAATACCAGATGCTCGCTCCGCATCACGCTGTAGGCGTTCAGCTGAGAAGCCGGAAGTACATCGACGCCGCGCAGATTGCGAATGGACTTGAACAGGACCTTGTCTTCGTTGGTGGTCACGAAGAGCACGGTCTTTCCGTCCAGACCCATGTTGGCCAGCATGTGAGCCACGTGCTTGGTCTTGGGTGCGTCCAGATTCGGATTCTCCACGACGAACACGGCGTTCTCGCTGGCTCGATCGGTCAGAGCCGACCGCAACGCCAAACGACGTACCTTGCGATTGAGACGCGTGGGGAAATTCCGCGGCTTTGGTCCGAACACGGTACCGCCGCCCTTGCGCACCGGAGATTTGGCCGAACCCGCGCGCGCGCGGCCGGTCCCCTTCTGCCGGTACAACTTGGCGGTGGAAAAAGCCACCTCACCACGCTGCTTGGTCTTGGCATTACCCTGACGTTGATTGATCAGGTACACCTTCACCGTTTCGTAAAGAGCCTGGCTATGCACCTTCTGCTCGAAGAGATCTTCGGGCAGATTGAGCTCGCTCTTTCCTTCTCCGTTTTCGTTGAACCGCTTGGCCTTCGCCATCGCAGTCATCCTTCCGAAATTGGCCGTTAAGGCACTCGAGTCCCGTTTGCAGAAAGCCGGCTAGCGCTTGGGCTCCTGCACGAGGATATAACCGTTCTTGTGACCGGGCACCGAGCCCTTCACGAACATGAGATTGTTCTCAGTATCAATGCGCACAACCTCGAGGTTCTGCGCCGTCTGGCGATCGGTACCATACCGTCCCGGCATCGGATGACCGCGAGCCACGCGACTGGGCGTGGCACACATACCGATGGTTCCCGCTTGACGGTGATGATGACTACCGTGAGTTGCCTTACCACCGCCGAAGCCGTGACGCTTCATCACGCCCGCAAAGCCCCGACCCTTGGTAAGTCCCGTTACGTTGACCAGCTTGGTCTCGGCGAACATTTCGACGGTGAGCTCCTGGCCCAATTCGAAACCCTCGACCGAAGCCACGCGAAACTCACGCAGAAGACGCAGCGGGCCGCTACCGGCCTTGCCCAGGTGACCCATCAAGGCCTTGGGCGTGCGCTTCTCCTTGCGATCGTCGCCGAAGCCGATCTGCAGTGCGCTGTACCCATCGAGGTCGTCGCCCTTCACTTGCGTGATGGGGCACGGCCCGCACTCGAGTACAGTGACGGGAATCGAACGGCCGTCCTCGTCGAACACCCGCGTCATCCCAAGTTTTTTGCCGATCAAGCCCTTCATTACCTATCTCCTTGGCCTCGCGGCGTCAGACCTTCAACTCGATGTCCACACCGGCCGGCAGATTCAGCTTCATGAGCGCATCTACCGTCTGATTGGTGGAGTTCACGATGTCGATGAGCCGCTTGTGCACGCGCATCTCGAACTGCTCACGCGACTTCTTGTTCACGTGAGGCGAACGCAGAACGGTATAGACCGAACGGCGCGTCGGCAGCGGCACGGGACCTTTGATCTCGGCGCCCGTCTTCTTGGCGGTTTCACAAATCACCTGCGCGGACCGGTCGAGCGTTGTGGGCTCGTAGGCCTTCAGGCGAATGCGAATCTTCTGACGCGACATGGCTTCTCCTGCCTTGACTACTACTTGAACTACTTGTCGAGGATTTCGGCGACAACGCCGGCGCCCACGGTACGTCCACCCTCGCGGATAGCGAACCGGAGTCCCTCTTCCATGGCGATCGGCTGAATCAACTCGATGCTCATCTCCACGTTATCACCCGGCATGACCATCTCGCGGCCCTCCGGAAGATTCGCCGTGCCCGTTACATCCGTGGTACGGAAGTAGAACTGGGGACGGTAACCCGTGAAGAACGGCGTATGACGACCGCCCTCTTCCTTCGTGAGGATGTACACCTCA
>JAJDAC010000003.1 GCA_029262065.1 Candidatus Krumholzibacteriota bacterium
TTGCCGCCTTTGCCGGCGCGACCATTTCCCTCCACCTCGATTACCTTGGCCCGAACCGGTGCACCCTCGGCAATGGCTACCAACGAAGACACGATCTTGTCCTGGGCCACCTCACCCTCGATGACGTCACCGGCGGAGAGGTTCGAGGCGCAGAACGGATCGGGGAAACGCACGGCCAGGCTGTCACCCTGCAAGAGCATGAGCTGTACGAGATCGTCGTCCTGGGACGCGGCCGGTTGGGGTGAGTACAGCGCGGCCAACGCGGCGGCCGCGAGTACCAGCGCCAGGGCCTGCCATCGGTTGGTCGACATGGAACTCCTCCTTGATTCGATTCCGTCGGCGAAAATCATCTTGTCGTTCTCCTGATTCAAGCATGAGGTTTCGGTCAGGGCAACGTGGGCCAATCGGCCAGCGCCGACTCCCACCATCGCGAACTCAAATGCACGTGCACGCGCGCAACCAGGTCGCCACCGGACGAGGCGGGCAGAATCGCGCCCGGTGCGGCCGCGGCCAGAGCACGCTCGGCCGAAATCTTGATATCGCGCGAGGCGTCGAGTGCGAATCCGACGTGGCCTTGCGCGGGCGCCGGTACGCGGAAGTGCCACCAAGGCGCGCCGTCCTTGCCTTCACGCGCGGTCACCAGTAGCGAAGTTCTGGCTCCGAGCTGAACGGTGCCAGCCACCGGGATCGTCGCCGGGCTGAAGCCGGCACCGCCCGCGGCCAGGATGGGCGGAGCCTGCACCTCCAGCAGCGACTTTCCCTGGCCGGTCGCGAACTGAACGACCAATCGCGCCACCGACCGCTTCTGCCCCGAGTAGTCGTGGCCCACCAGCAAATGAACTTCGATGTTCTCCACGCCCACGGCCACCGGCTGGTCGATGCGTTCCAGGATATCTCGCACAACCTCCACGCGGTCCGGATCGTTGGACTGGTCGAGGTCGAGTTTGGCCAGACGGGAGGCCGCGCGCTGAAGCTCGGCCCAGGCCGCGCTCGCGGCTTGCGCGTTGGCGCCGCGCAACGCCGCCAGGCTTACTTTCAGGTCGCCATAGGCGTCGTTGAACGAATTGCGTTCGACGCGCGCGCCACTGACGTTTCGGTCCAGCCACCGCCGGCCGACGTCGGCCGTTACCCCGTTGCCCCAACTGGGCAACGAGGCCCGGACACGCCGCACCAGATCCGGAGCGGCCGGCACTGGCGAAGCCTGCATCAAGCCCAGCAGGGCCTTCGCGGCCATGATCTGCGTGGCTTCTTCGAGCGTGGCTCCGGTGGCCACCAGACTCTGCGCGTCTCCCGATTGCCGGAGGCAGGCTTCAACCCACCAGCGATCCACGTGCAGGCGGTAGTTTTCCACCTGGCAAAGGTCATGCGTCTGGCAGAGCGCGCGGGCCTGGGCCGGGTCCAGGGAGTTGGCTTTGGCGGCGCCGGCGTAGAACTCCAGAACCTGGGCCACGGGCACGGGAGCCGGTCCGCCCATCGATTCCAGATCGCCCTGCGCCGCGCGCAATCGTTGCACCAGATCGGCACGGCCGTCGCCCGCCACGGACCGACCGTCGTACGGAAGCGCCGCCGCCGACTTCTTCCAATCGAAAGACTCTTCCTGCCGCAATAGATCGGCCATGCCGTGCGCCAACGCAGCGGTGGCGCTCACCGAACGCGGCGGCACCATGTCCCCAAAGGCATCCACCGCGCGCTGCAGCGAGCTGGCGGCACGATCCCAACTTTCCGCGCTGCGTTCGGACGAAGCGTCGTCCAACGCGCGCAGGCCCTCGCTCCATTCACCGAGCGCTTCGGCGTAGAGCGATGCCGGCTCCCAGGTCAACGTCGTGTCGGGATCAGGGGTGCTCAAACGGAAGGCCTGCTGCTCGACGTCGTAGTTGGCTCGAAAGGCCGCCGCCGAAGCGCCCTCGATCATGTCGCGCAATTGTTGGCCATGGGCCGCGGCGGTCTGCACCAGTTCAGATTGCTGGGCGGCCCATGAGGACCACTCATTCGCATCCACCTGGGCCACCAGGCGATCGATACGCGCCGACTCGCCAGCCAACGCGGCCCGGGCTCGGGCCTCGAACGAAGTGCGCGCGGCGGTGGCATTCTCTTCCAGATCAAAATCGCGCCCGCCGGCGTTGAGAATCTCGCTGAGCTCCGCTTCGTGCCGCTGCAGGTAGGTCAGGAAATCAGTGGCCTCGATCTCGGCAAGCTGACCGTGCTGGACCGCGGTGGTCGGGGATTCCCGTCCGCGCAGAGCGAACACCGCGGCCGCGCCCACCAACAACAATCCGATCCACCAGAAACGCCACGGCGAACGCGAAGGTGGAGCCTTGGCCGAGAATCGCTCGTAGGGCAACGCCGGTGGCGGCCCCCCCTTGCGGCGTTCGGCCATGGCCTTCGCGAACTCATCGCTCTCATCGCTGCCTGGATCTGGCGCGTCGACGGGTTCGGCCGTGGACAGTCGATGCGCCGGTACCGCGTGTTCCAGATCCGGCAACTGGGTTTCGCGAATGAGCGCCAGGGCCTGGGTGAACTCGCCGTTCTCCAGCGCCTTGAAGAGGTTGTCGATGTACTCGCGGTACGCATCACCCAGCTCGACCGGTGGCGCTTCCTCCAACGAAGCCAGCGAAGCACGGAAAGTGGTGTCTTCCTGCCGGATCGCCGCCACTTCGAAATCTTCGGGATGCTTGTACGCAAACGTGGCCAGACTCATGCGTCGTCGCGACGACACGGGCACCAGCTCGAATACGTGACCCAGGGTTTCCTCGGCCGCGGGGCTGTCCGAAGACGTAGGCAACCGCAACCGCCGCGCCAGCGCATGACCCAGTAGACGCCGTAGTCGCGGGTAACGCTCGGGGAAGATCCCTTTCAGATCGGCCACCGTGGTGGGGTGATCCAACCGCGGAATCTCGGGCAAAACGGTAACGGGCGTCCATTGCTCCAGAAGGTACCCGTGGCGCAAGAGCTGGAACGGATTGAACTGGGCTTCCTTGTACACGTCGGCGGGAATGCGCAGAACGTGGCGCAGCATGGCCCCCGGGCGACCGCCGGCGTCGCGTCCCTGGTAGGTGATGAGCGCCACCATATGGTGCGAGGGCGCCGCCGGCTGTGGCGCATCGAGCCATAGCGGTACCTGCACGAGACCGCGGCGGAACTCGGCGCCGGGCTCGTAGGAGCCCCAGCGATTGCAGATCTCTTCGTGACGCTCGCGCGCCGACTGCGACAGCCCGGGCGTATGCGCATGCGTATGGTGCCCGGCTTTGAGCCCATCGATGGCCAGCGAAGCGTAGATCTGTTGCTCGATGGAATGCATGGGTTTGGCCAGCCCCCTGGCGCTGCCTACTTCGAAACAGCCAGGGTGAGCTTGTCCTGCAACCGTTCCTGAAGCAGCGTATCCAGCCCTTCGAACGTCACGTGCGTCGGCATGCCCTGGCTTCCCGCGCACGAAGGAATCACCGTGGGCTCACCCATCTTGAAAACGGATTGCGCCTCGGCCGGACACGTCTGCGTGGTTCCCGAACGCCGGATGCCGTATCGCACGGGGTGGCCAGCTACCCACCGCACCGAGAGTTCGAAACCCGCGGCGGCCTCATCGCGCCCGTAGTCCGACTCGATGCGATCCCACGCCACGACCACGAACCCCGTCGGGGCCGAATGGACTTTCATCTTCAGATCGGCGCCGTCGCGGCGCAGGGCGCGGGCGTTGGCGACGTACTCGTCGCGCGCTTGCCGGGCCGGGCCCGAAACCCGCATCTGACTGACCTTCTCGATCACCTCGGGATCGAGCATCCAGGCCATGTTGGCTTCGCTGCCCAAACGCGCGAGGATTTCGGTCTTGGTCTGTTCGGCCGCTTCCTCGGACTCGCGGCGCTGAATCGACTGGCCGTGGATGATCGCCCAGTTCTTGAATGGCCCCAGCACCCCCGTGCTCTCGTTGCGCATGCGGCGCAGAATGCTTCTACGTTCACCGTCATCTTCGAGCGCCAGCACCTGAACCATGTCGCGCAGGAAATCGTCTATGCGTTCGGCAATGTCGGCGAGGTCGCGCACGTCGGGCGACGAACTCTCCTTGGCTTTGCTGCGGAAGTCGGTGGCACTGGCCCGCAGCCCGGTGATCTCAGCGCCGTCGGGCACCGAGTACTGGGTTACCTCGTCCAGCTGGTCGCGAATTTCATCCCACTGCGCCAGCAGGTCTCGCTCGGCGCTGGCAAGTCCAATGCGACGACAGACTTCCTGCGCGTTCTCGTACATGTCGCGGTACGCCGCGTTTGCTTCGGCCGGCTGTACGAAGTCGGACATGATTCGCTCGCACGCACTCTGTACTTCGTCGGGCGTGCCTTCGCCGGCCTGCGAGTACTGAAGGTCCTGCACGCGCATGGCCACCTGCGTATTGTGCGCGTGCACCTTGTTCCAAACCGCCTGATCCACGGCAATCTGGGGCGTGCGTGGTAGCTCGGCGTACCACGAGTTGGTGCGAGTGCGCCATTCCGGCGTGGGAAAGGTCTCGGCCAGTTGTCGAATGGCGTCGGTGCCCACCATATTGGGCAACTCCTCATCGAGGAATCGATGTGCCTTGTACGAAGCATCCAACTGCTCGGCGTGGAGCGGAATCTGATCGGCGTTGGCCCCGGGCAACGCGAAGAACGAGAAATTGCGCACGATCCACTTCTTACGATGCCCCTCCAGCTCCTCCTGAATGGTCTGTGGCGCCAGGTCCTGCTGGGCCGACGTCATGTCGACCAGCTTGGGTCGGGCCGGCAGGAAATGAAGGCCGTAGAAAATGGAGTAGAACGCCAGGATGATCAGCGCCAGGCGAAACACGAAACGGCGCACACCACTGACCACGGCGATTTTCTCCTTACGCCGAATGGTCTCGATGACCCACAGGAACGGGGTCTTCACGCCAATGCCGTCGGGGTCCTCCGGAGGGCGCGGACTGATGTTGCCGTGGCCGTCGTCGACCGAACGCACGTGACCCACCGACGAAATGAAGAAGACCTGGAACTCCATGCTCAGGGTCATGAGGAAATCGAAGAACAACGACAGCGAGTGCATGGTCTCGCGCACCGTCTCCTGGAACACGATATTGCGAGCCACGTGGTACTGGGAAACCACGCCCTCCACGAACGTGTTGAAGTCCTTGGCCTTCAGGTATTCGGCTTTGCGATCAATGAGCGTAACCTGGGTGTCGTTCTCAAAGCCGTCGATGCTGTCGGCCTTGGTGATCATGAGCCCAATGGGAATGCGCAGACCACGTCCACCGCGCTCGGTAACCTGATTGATCATGGCGGTGAACGACATGATCTCGCGCTCGCACTTGCGCGGGTCGGCGATCATCTCCGGCGACAGCATGAACAAGATGGCGTCGCAATCCTGGAAGTAGGCGATGAGCTTTTCCTTGGCCGAACCCTCCTGTTCCAGGTCGACCGTCTCGCCCTTGTAGTCGCGCGTGCTGAACGGAAACTGGCTACCGCCGCGCATGGACGCCTTGAAGTTCAGCGCGGTTTCTTCCACCGTGCCCGGCAACCACTCGCCGGCGCGAAGGGTATTGAGGTTGTTCACCAACTGCTTGCCGGTGCCCTGATCGTCAGGCGACAGGTTGAACTCGCGGTCCTGACGGCAGGCCTTGTAGAGCATGGTAAAGAACACACTCTTGCCCACGTTGCTGGGGCCGTAGATGCCGATCCGGCGCTCGCCCGGCAGGCGCGTGGATTCGTCGCCCTTGCCCTTTTTCTTTGAAAACAGGCCCTTGATCTTCTTGAACAGCTTCGCGAACAGCTTGAGGAATCCCATGGCTTAGTTTCCCCCCAGTTCCGAACGCAGCGAGTCGACCTGGGCGGCGAAGACCGAGGAGTCGCGCTCCACCAGATCACGCACCGCGGCGTAGTCGGAGTCGATTTCGTCCAGCCGGGAGTTGCTACGCAGAACCCAGGCGAAGCAGCCCATGAACAGGCCCAACAGAATGAACACGATCAGAAACCCCTGCACGATGAACGCGCCGTTGCGTTTGGTCAGCTCGTAGGCGATGTAGTCGCCGGCCATGCGTTCGACCAGGCCGCGGAACAGGCCCGAGAAGAACCCGGCCACGCGGCGCCAGAAGGGATCGCGCCGCATGTATTCGTACGTGCGCAGCTGGTGGGCGAGCAGCGGCGTGGATTCCACCGAGTCCTTGTACAAGCCCTTGAACGCGCCATCGCTGTGCAGGTGCTGTTCGAGTGAGTTGGGGACGCGGGTGAGGTTCTCGGCAATGTACTTCACGCGGCGTCGAGCCAGGTGGTAGATGATTTCGCCGGGCTCCTGCCGAAGCAGATCGGCCGACTTCTCGTCTTCCCACACCGGGGATTTTTCCAGGTTCTCGAAACGGCCGATGCGCTCGATGAGAAACAGGCTCACGTCCAGGTTGCCACCCAGGGCGCCTCTTTTCATGAGCGCGGGCAATATGTAGGTATGCAGGTAGCGAAGGTCGGGCAGGGGTTGATCGCGACTCTTCTCGCACCAACGGTAGGCCTGCTCGAAACCACGCCCGTAGTCGGCGTGGTATCGATGGTGCGTGGTCAACGAATGCGACACGACCATGCGTAGGTCTGAGGTATCGACATCGCTGATGGACACGGCATTGAACAGAGCCTGATCGAGGCCATAGGCCTGGGACTCGCTCTCACCGCTGAGCTCGATGGCCCGCTCAACCTTGGCGTAGAGGTCCATGAAGGCCTCGCCGTCGAAGGTCTCCGGGTTCATCTCGTAGCCGTCGATGAGCTGGAACAGCCGGGCCGTCCACTCCTGGCCTTTTCCGGCCACGGTTACGTCGACGTCGACCAACTCAGCCTCCTCGAAATTCGAACCACGCGCGATCCCCGTCCGGGATCACTCCTCATAATAGATGCGTAATTGCTCGTCAGGATCCGCACCCAGGCCGCTCAGATCGAGCAGACCCCGCGAAGCGATCGATACCGACGACACGGTGGGTTCACCGATTTCCTGGAACAACGCCACGACCTTGGTGGGGTCGGTGGCGCTATCCACGTTGACCCGGAACATGTTGGCCTTCACCCGCTCGTACTTGTCGAGCATCCACAGGCCCGCGTTGGGACGCGGGTTCTGATCCAACAATCGGCTGTCGCATACCAATAGCAGACTCTTGGGGTTTCCCACGTTCAAATCGCGAACGAAGCAAGTATGCCAGGCTTCATCCAGCTCGAACACCCGGGCTCCGTAGGCCGCCATGCGGTACTTCTTTTCCTTGTAGAAGTACACGTCGTGCTCGACCTCGACCTTTTCCACCACCGGCGCCGAACCCAGCAGGTACTCGCAGATCTGCCGCAGACCACGTAGCAGCTCGAGCGCCGTAACCAACGTGGGGCCCACGCGATCGTGGTCGTAGGGCTGCGATAGGTAGGCCCCGAGATCTTCAAAATAGTTGGGATTGCCACTGGTCAGCTGTCCGGGCTGGACGAAGGTCTTCAGGACATGCTCGAGGGCATTGGGGCGCGAACTCAACATGACGCGAGCTACCCGCAGGCAGCGACGGCTCGTGTCCCAAACGGCGTGAGGATGGAGGTCGGCGGCCGTAGACTCGATGCCGTCTTCGAGCGCGGCGTGGGCGGCCAGCCAGCTGGAAATGGTTTCGGGAGGCAGACTCCCCTCTGGAGTCTCCGATGACGCACCGCGGACCAGAACATCGCGCACGCGCGTGATCTCGCCCCGCAACTCGACCGCTTGGCGCGCCAATGGAGGCCACGCGGTAAGCAACAGCGTGGGTGGCAGATAGTCCTCGGCCGGCGCCACCTCTACTCCGTCCCAAAGATACTCGGCCAGTTTGAGCGACGAGCGCGAGGAGGACAGCTCAGGCTCGACCCGCAGGCGCAACGATCGCGCCCGCAGCGGCAGCCGGGGCGGATCTTCCTCGGGGTCGGGCTCGCCTACCTCTATATAGGTTTGCGCTCCCACGGCGGCCGGATCGACCGGCTCGAGCACGACTCCCAGGCGCACGGGCCGGGGCGGGTTGCGCTCCAAGGTGGCCTGGGCCGAGAGCCGACCGGACAATTCTGGGTAGGCTTCCTCATCGAAGACCAACGCGGTGCCATCGGGCGCCAGGGCCGAGACCGCGTGGACGTGGACGGTCAGCCGGTCGGCGCCATGCTCGTGGGAAACACGCAGGCTCGGACCACTTCCCCGGGGCGAGGGCGCCAGGCCATAGGCGCCCACCGCGGGCGCCGCGGCCCGCACCAGCCAACGCCGCGCCTCCAGCGCACATTCGTCGGCCAGACGCAGGTGCTCGTCGCCGAGGAGCATGGGGCTCCTCCAATTGACCGAAAATAGACCGTCGCCGGGCATGCGGACTCCTGACTCCCAGGCGGATGGGTCTCAAAACGGGCCCCTTATTGGGCATAGCTCCCCAATTTGAAGCTCCGTCGCTTACAGTTTCACCGACGGGCCAGGGGATTCAACAGAAAGATTTCCGAAAGTAGTCGAGAAGCCCGTGTGTTTCATTCCCCGCCCGGTCGTCCTACAATGAACGGCACTTCTGACCTTTTGTTCGCCCTTCCCGGCGGGGTACCTCCACCATGTCTCATTCGAAGAAACTCTTGGGCGCGGCCATCGCGACCTGGCTGGCACTGGCGCTCGGCGGGTGCAGCTCCTCTTTGTTCGACCAGGGCGTCCGAGCCATGCAGGTCGGCGACCTGAACCAGGCGAACGACCATTTCGACGCGGCCATCGCCG
>JAJDAC010000004.1 GCA_029262065.1 Candidatus Krumholzibacteriota bacterium
CAACTTCGGAATCGAATTGCGCTCCAGCGTTTTTGATAAGCTCGGCAACGGCGACTTCCGGCTCGCGGCGTTCGCGATACGGACGACTTGAAGTCATGGCATCGTACGCATCGACCACCGAGAGAATCCTGGATGTCAACGGAATGTGATCGCCACTCAAACCCTCGGGATAACCACTGCCGTCCACCCGCTCGTGATGGTAGCGAACGATCTCGTTCAACTCGTGCGATGACATGAAAGGCTCGAGCAGGTTGACGCTGCTGTCAGGATGCTCGTGGATGGCCTGCACATCCTTTTCGTCGAGCGGTCCGTGCTTGCGCAGGATGTCTTCGTCTACCCGCACCATCCCCACGTCATGAATCACGCAGGCGTACTGCAAACCCAGGACTTCCTTGCGCGTCAGGCCCATGCGGCGCCCCAGATCCATCGCCAGTCGAACGGCCAATCGGCTGGTCCCCTCGGGGCTCGACTGCAGGGCGATCATGGCCTCAAGCGCTGAAATGGTACGGTTGAGTTCGTTGCGCGTATCCTGGAACTCCATCGCCCGCGAAATCGCCAGAGCCAGCTTGCGTGTCAAGGTGATCAAGAGGCTCAGGTCGTCGGGGTAGAACGCCTCGCCGGTGAGTTTGTTGTTGCAGTTGACCACACCCACGATTTCACCGCTCATCTCCAGCGGCACGCTGATGAGCGAGTTGGTCTCGTACTGTGGGTTGTTCTGAATCTCCAGGCCATCGGCTACTTCCACGTTCTCGACCAGAAGGGGCTTGCCGCTGGCCGCCACGCGACCCGCGATGCCTTCACCCAATTTTACTTCGGCGTCGCGCACCACTTCCTCTTCGAGGCCGTAGGCCATCTGCACGAACAATGTCTGGCGATCTTTGCTGAGCAGCATGATCGACACGATCTTGCAGTCCATATACTCGGAGATCATGCGCACGAGCATGCGCGTCATGTGATCGAACTCGGAACTGTGGGCCAACGATCCCAGCACCGTTTCCCGCGAATCGTTCGTGAGCTGTTGCTTGGGAATACTGAACGTAAAACTGGCACCTCGACCATATCCACCGTCGACCCGCACGCGGCCGCCGTGTAGTTCCACGATGTTGCGAACGATGGTCAACCCCAGTCCCGAACCCTCGTGGGTTTGCTCGGCATCACCGCGCACGCGGTAGAACTGCTTGAACACATGCTCTACTTCGGAATCGGGAATTCCCGGCCCCTCATCGCGGACCTCGACTTCGAACATGGAGGCCAACTCCACGGCCGTGACGTGAATGGTGCTTTCCTCCGGCGCGTACTTCACCGCGTTGGCCAGGAGGTTCACGAATACCTGCTTCAGCAGATCGCGATCTACTTCGACCCGCGACGGCGAGTCCGGAACGCCGACGTCGAGTTGCAGCCGCTTGGCGTCGATCTGTGGTTTCACACTCGACAAGCTGTCGTGGATCAGCGCCTCGATATCGATCGGCGACCGCTCAAGATCCCGGTTCCCGAACTCTATTTGCGAGAAATCCAGAATGCGGTTCACCATTCGTAGCAGGCGGTCGGTCTCCTGCCGAATGACTCCCAGGAATTCCCCGCGCTGGGGAAAGTCGGGCATGGCAACATTGGTCAGCAAGGCATCTGAGTACGCGCCAATGGCCGTGAGCGGAGTCTTGAGTTCGTGGCTGGCGATGCTCACGAAGTCAGCCTGCATCTTGTTGGCGCGGTTGAGCTCTTCGTTGACGTTGTGCAGTTCGCTCAGTTCACCGCGCATTTCAGACAGTCGAAACTCGGCCACCAGGAGCGGCTTGAGCTGCACCGCGACATTCAATATATGAAGCACGGCGTCGGTGCGATGTTTGACAGGCTGACGCAGGCCCGCGATCAGTACCACCACGGGGCGGCCGTTCTGACTCACCACGGTGGCCAGGTAGGAATCAGCATCGTCGTAGTCGAGAAACAATCCGTCCTGCTTCAACACCGAGAACGGGCCCTCCCAAAGGTCCCCGGTGCGGCCATGTTTCAATTGATCGAAGACCTGGCTGCTCTCAGCCGCAAACTCGGCCCACGTGGGAATGACCTGGCGTCTCGTGGTACACACGCAACGTTGGCTGGTAAGACCGTTGTGCCAGGCGCGACCGGGCGCGCCGCCAATCGTGTCGCCGCCGGCGGGCAGAATGATGGCCGCGCCAAACACCACGTCTTCACAAACCGTGAGTCCCTGCACCACCTCTTCCAGAAGGTCTTCCGGCCCCACGACCTCGATCTGTTCCAGCGACAACTCCGACAAGCCACCAGGACGGAAATTTTCGATCCGGAAGTGCCCGGCTCCAATGTTGTCCTGGAACAAGAAGAACTGCGGGCGGAAGCGGAAGATCGTGTGCACCAGAAGTATCAGAACCACGCTGCTGAGCAGGAAGATCATTCCCGTGACGTTGGGTTGCAGGAACCACTCTTCGGTCGCCACTGGATAGCTTGAGAAGTGTGGAATACTGCCCGCGCGATCCATCGCCCAGAGCGCGGCCAGGCCCAGCGAAGAACCGGCGGCCACCGCGTAGCAGTCGCGGGATTTCTCCAACGCAACGGTGCTCAGGATCACGGGGAACGCCAGGAAGAACAGAAAAGGGCTACTCGTGAGCCCAGTGAAATGGATTACCAGAAGATTGGTGATCACGTCGGCCACGACCCAACAGCGCACCAGCAACCGCGTGCCGTCGACGCCCTTTTCCATCAGCAGATGCCGTTGTCCGGCGTACCAGAACCCGACGTTCCAGGCGAAACCCAGGCTCAGGACCACGAGTACGGGGACGACGGGAAAATGCAGATCGGCCAGAGCACGCGCCACGAACACGATGAACGTTATGATGGCCAGTTCGATCCAGCGTACGCTGCGGGCGAGGAACCGGAAGTTGGTGTAGCTTTGAATCAGCCCGCTCATGGACCTCTCCGCCCCATCCGCCGGCCCACGCCGAAAATCAGACCGTTTCTTCGTCGGTGCCCACGGATTCGGCGACCGGCTCGTCGAGTGAACTGCGCCGCTCTTTCACTACGATGCTGCCCTCATGGGACTTGCCGTAGGCTTTCAGCTCAGCGGCCACATCGCTCACCTTGGCCCAGTGCCGGAAACCGCCGCCCTGGTGGGTAACGAGGGCAACCGTGAGGCTCGGGAATCCAGCGCGCATGGGATTCCCCTGCCGGTCGTGCACTTCGATGTAACCGCGCTTTAGATCCTCGGCTTCCATGAGAAAACTGCAGCGCTCCTCGAAGCGATCAACGATTTCTTCCGCGACCGCTTCTCCGGTGTCGAGATTCGTAATGACACAGAAGTCATCGCCACCGATGTGTCCGATGAAGTCGTCCTTGGAGCCCACGTCAGCCGTGGCTTCACGGATGATGCTGGCGACGAACTTGATGCTTTCATCGCCCTTGGTATAGCCGTAGTGGTCGTTGTAGGCCTTGAAGTTGTCGATATCGATATATAGGAACGCGAACGATCGATTGCCCTCGATGCGGTTCTGCAGCTCGGCTTCGATCGCGCGATTGCCCGGAAGCCCAGTAAGCGGATTGGCCTGGCGCTGAGAACGACTCCAGTCGAGCGTGATGCGTACGCGCGCCAGCAGTTCCTGGTTGTCGTAGGGCTTGGTCAGGTAGTCGTTGGCCCCGCCCTCGAAACCCTTCACCTTATCGCCGGTTTCACCCTTGGCCGTGACGATGATGATGGGGACCTGGCTGGTTCGGTAATCGGCCCGAAGATGATTGCAAACCTCGAACCCATCCATGTGGGGCATCATGAGATCGAGCAAGATGAGATCAGGAACGTGCGCACGGGCGTGTTGCAGCGCCTCCTGGCCGTTGGCCGCCGTATACACCTGGTAACCGTTCTGATCCAACAAGAACTGCAAGATCCTGCGGATATGCGGCTCGTCGTCGACGATGAGAATGCTTTCCTTCAAGTCCGTTCTCCGATTCTCCTCGGGCTCGGCAAAATATGCCGACCCGACCCCCATCCGGTGGGGTCATCGCCTTTATCCGTCGCACCCACAAACTGTCGATATACGAGGTTGTTTGTAGAAAACGACGTCGCGGCGCGGCCGCTGGCCACACCGTTTGCTTGATTCCTACAGGGGTTGAATGCATGGACCTTGCCAGCGGAACCGCGGCCGGAGGAGGCAGGATCGTGACCCGAAGGGGGCTGGGGGCGCGTCACAACCAGTGGTGCCGGGTCAGTCCTCTGCGTTTCGCCACGAGGCCAGCGGTGCCCGAGCGAACGCCGGAAGATCCAGAGGATCCCCGGTCTGGGCCAACAATCGCGTCCGGGCGGCCCAACCAATCATGGCGGCGTTGTCGGTGCAATACGCCAAAGCAGGCGGGCGAAACGTCAGGCCCTCTTGGGCGGCCAAACGACCGAATTGGTCGCGCAGAGGCCCGTTGGCGGCTACCCCCCCGGCCAGATACACCCCTCGGAGTTCCTCGTCGTGGCTTCCCCGATGGGCATTGATCGCGCGGCGGGTTTTCTCGACCAACGTGGAAACCACCACGTCTTGCAGCGCCCACGCCACATCGCAGCGATCCTGCTGGGTGACCTCTCCCAGGCCTTCCACCGCTAGCCGAACCGCGGTCTTGAGGCCGCTGAAACTGAAGTCCAGGTCGCCGCGTTTCCAAAGGGCGCGAGGAAGCGTGAACTGCTCTGGGCGCCCGCTCCGCGCCAGCTTCTCCAAGATTGGTCCGCCGGGGTATCCCAGACCCAGAAGCTTCGCGGTCTTGTCGAAGGTCTCTCCCGCCGCGTCATCTCGAGTGCGGCCTACGTGTTCGTACACTCCGGCTCGCGGCACGTACACCGTTTCGGTATGACCGCCGCTGACCACCAACACCACGGCCGGTAGCGCCATGGGCTCTTCGATATCGTTGGCCAGAATGTGCCCTTCGATGTGGTGGACACCCACGAAAGGAACGTCCAGCGACCAGGCCAGCGTCTTCCCGAACGTGAGGCCCATGAGCACCGCGCCAATAAGCCCAGGACCGGCGGTCGCGGCCACGGCCTGGACATCGTCCAGCTTCCAGCCCGCTGCTTCCAACGCAACCTGGGTTACGGGCAACACGTTGGTCAGGTGCGCGCGCGATGCCAGCTCGGGCACCACGCCGCCGAAGTGCGCGTGCAGATCGACCTGACTACTTACCATGTTGGAACGCACCATGGTGTCATCCACACACGCAACACTGGTGTCATCACAGCTGGTTTCTACGGCCAGCACCCTCATCTGACTGCCCCTTCGATATCGCGGGCCGCGCGCCCCAGGTTGTCGACCACGTCGCCCGCCATGACTCCGGCCACTCCGTGTCGCAAGCTAGCCAGTCGACCCGCGCGACCGTGAAGGTAGGATCCCAAACAGGCGGCGCGGAAGGGATCCACACCCTGCGACAGGAAAGTCGCAATGGCGCCGGTCAGCACGTCGCCGCTGCCCGCGGTCGCCAACTCGGGTCCGCCGGCGCCGACAACGGCCAACGCGCCGTTGGCATCGGCCACGAACGTGGGTGCTCCTTTGTGTACCACCACGATGTTCCGATCACGGGCGTACTGGGTAACCACTTCGATGCGCCGCTCTTCAATGTCCTGCGCGTCCAGGCCCGTAAGCCGCGCCAGCTCCCCGGTGTGCGGCGTAATCACGGTGCGGGGCGTGAACCTGGGAGATAACTGCAAACGATGGAAGGCGTTGAGTGCGTCGGCATCGACCACCAGGGGCGCGTCCAGCGAACCCGCCAGGCTGGCTAGCATCTGCGCGGTCTGCAAGTCAGCGCCGGCTCCCGGACCGAGCACCACCGCTTGCCCGGGATGCCTTCGTTCGCGCACGATCGCGCCGACGTCCGGGGCCAGAGACCCGGTTTCAGTTTCTGTTACACCGTGCACCAGCGCCTCCGCACACTGAACCGCGACGACGCTGCGTTGCGAGCCCGGCACCAGTGCCTCCACCAACCCCGCCCCCGCGCGGTAGGCACCGCGCAGAGCCAGAGCAATTGCTCCGGACATACCCCGTGAAGCGCCGACGCAGAGCACCCTTCCCGCGTCGAATTTATGGGCCAACACCGACCGCGTGGGCCACCAACCCGCCGCCAATGCGCTATCTACAAACAACGCCGACTCACCCGCCGCTTCGACCTGCTCGCGAACGATCTCCAACGGAAAGCCCAGATCGACTCGTCGCAGCGTTCCCACGCATGCACGCCCGGGCAAGAGAACCAGGCCCCACTTGGGAAAACCGAAGGTGAGCGTAAGGTCGAAGGCGGGCGTCCTGGGATCCACCAATCCGGAATCACCATCGAGTCCGGTGGGCGCGTCCAGAGCGATCAAACGGCGCCCCAGTTGACCCATGGCCGCCATGAGCTGGCCGGCATCATCGCGCAACGGCGGATGAAATCCCGTGCCCAGCACCGCGTCGATGACCAACCGGCCGGGGTGATCGCGATCCAACTCAACGAGGGTCTGGGCCGACGAGTCCTTGGCTCCTTGCACCGACACCCCGCTGCGCACTGCGCGCTCGTACGCCGCCAATGCATCGCCCTGCAAGCGCGACACGTCACCGGTGAGCAACACGCGCACCGCGTATCCCTGGGCGTGCAGCACACGGGCCACCACGAACCCATCACCGCCGTTGTTGCCGGTGCCGGCGACCACCAGCGTGGTACCGGTCAGCCAGGCCCGTCGCTCCAACACGGCGCGAGCGGCGCCGCGACCGGCGCGTTCCATCAGTTCGATGCCCGGGGTTCCCGCTGCAATCGTAGCCGCGTCGATGGCCCGCATAGTCTGATTGTTCACCACGAACATGGAGTTCTCCCAATCGGGTTCACGCGTGCGTCAATTCAATGCTACAGTCTGGCCCATGTTCGACGAGGAAGAAAGCGCCACGGAGTTCTTCGACGACTTTCCGCCGCTTCAGATCATCATGTTTGGCATCAGCCTGGTCATCGTACAGTTTTTCCTGTGGGGTACCTTCGCCTCGTTCATTGGCAACATCTTCGTCGTGAACCTGTTGGCTTCGGCCGGCGCGCTCATTGTGTTTCCCGCCCTGCTCCTCGCGCGCCACCCACAACCCTGGCGCGAAACCCTCCGCCTTACCCCCATCGCCCCCGGTCAATGGATCTGGCTGGTGCTGCTGGCTGTGGCCCTGCTGCCGCCGGTGGACCTCCTGGGGGAACTGAACGTCCGCATGATTCCGGTTCCCGAGAGTCACCTGGAGGCCCTGTCCGAACTGACGCCGCGGGGGTTGATGGGCTGGGTTCTGGCCGTGGTATCGCTTTGCCTGATCACACCCATCGGCGAAGAGTTGGTATTCCGTGGCCTCGTTCAACAGGCCGCCCGCCGCGGGCTTCCACCGATCGTGGCCATTGGGCTGTGCGGACTGCTGTTCGCGGTCATCCACTTTCAGCCGTGGTACATCGTGCCTTTGGCTTTGGTCGGGGTGGCCTTGGGGCTGGTGTTCGAGGCGACCGGCAGCCTGGTGGCTCCCATGGCCCTGCACGCCATGTACAACGCGGCCATCCTGATCCGACTGAACTCGAACGAATCGCTATCCGATGCGTCGGAGGCTCCGATCGAAATAGAGCAGGTGCCACTGACACCCGGAGATGCGTTTCTGGCGGCCGCCTGTCTTGTTGTGATCTGGTTGGCGTACCGCAGACTCCGGCCGGCCGAACCCTGGCCGACGACCGTGGCCGACGAAAGCTGGAGCTGAACCCGCTTCGCAGTCTATTTCGTAGACTGCGCGATATTCCGCCCAAGACTGATGTCGCCGTTGTCGATGCGGATGTTGAATCCGCAATTGGGATTGCTGCAGACCCAGGCCTTCCACTGAATCGGCGCCCCGTCGCGACCGTAGTCGGACAACGGCAGCAGCACTCCGGTATGACATTTCAAACAGGAAGGAAACTGATTCCCGATCATCGCATGACCCCCGTATCCCTCACCACCCAATCGGGATGCGTCCCGATCGATTCTCCTACCCATTATTCCGAGGCGGCAAAACGGGTGTCAAGGCCGTTTGCCCAATCCCTGCCCCAGGGAGCAAGATCGGTCAGGTCTTCTGGGGCTTTTTCTTGGCCGCGGGGAACAGCACATTGTTCAGAATCAAGCGATAACCCGGGCTTCCCGGATGCAGATCCAGATCGGTCGGAGGATCTCCCACCTGGTGGGTGTAGTCCTCGGGATCGTGCCCACCGTAGAACGTGAAGGTGCCACGCCCGATCATGCCGTGCAGATACTTGATTTCGTCGGTCCCCTCGACCTCAGCCAGGACCACCACGTGATCCTTCAGGAGCCTACGTTGAAAGCCCGTGGTCTGGCCCATGAACCCGTTCACCACGTTGCGATGGCACTGGGTGAGCATGGTGGGTATGGGATCGTGCTTGGCGGCGAAGTCGAACAATGTGAAGTAATCGGCCACGGCTCCGCGTAGTCGAGCGTAGTTGCTTACGTCGATGTCGCTGAACTCGTATACGCGATAGTCGGTCACGAGTTCGAAATCGGTGAACGCCAACGTGTTCTCGTACTTCAGCTTCTCCTGCGCGTTGGGTTCGAGCGGAGTACCGTCGAATACGCGATCGACGAAATCCACACCCAGAGCAGCCAGGGAAATATCGAACGTGTCGGTAGCCGAGCACATGGCGAACAAGAATCCGCCGTTGGCGACGTACTCCTTGATGGTGAGAGCCACGGCTCCCTTGAGTTCGCGCACCGTGTCAAAGCCCAGCGAAGAGGCCATGCTTTCCATGAACCGCTCTTGTTCCTGGTACCAGTCTATGTGGCTGAAGTTGGCGTAGAACTTCCCGTATTGCCCCGTGAAATCCTCGTGATGCAGATGCAACCAATCATACTCGTTCAATCCACCGCTGAGCACTTCACGATCGAAGATCACCTTGAAGTCGATCTCCGCGTACGTCAGGGCCAACGTCACCGCGTCATCCCAGGGTTGGAAGTTCGGCGGAGCGTAGATCGCAATACGCGGCGGCACTTCGAGCAGGACTTCGTCCATGTTTTCCTGATCGACCGTACGCCGGATGGAAGCCACTTCACTCTCATCCACGCGCTTCATCGATACGCCCATGAGACGTGCTTCCAGCTCGACGAATGTGGATCTCGGCAGCAGAAAACTGCCGCCGCGGTAGTTCAACAACCACGAAACGGTTACGCCCTTTTTCAGCGCCTTGAATGCCAAACCATATGCCTTCAGGTGGTTGGCCTGGGTCCCGTCCATGGGAATCAGCAGCTCTTCGGCTTGCGCGGTCGCGGGCAGCTGCACGACCAATGTCAGCAGCACCACCAACGACAGGGCCCAACGAACTCGGTGGCTCACGGCAACTCTCCCTCTGTCTCGGGTGTGTCGCCACGCAAGAGGCGCACGCGATCGCGAACGGTATCGAGGTACACGTAGTCTTCGTGGTCGAGCAGCACCTGCTCGTACACGGTCATGGCTTCGGTCTCGCGACCCGCATCACTCAAAAGGTCGCCCTTCAGGTGCAACGCCGAAGCAGCGTATCGCGTACCGCGGTCTCCCACGGCGCTGAGCAGGGGGTGGGCATCGGTGACGTTGCCCTCTCGTATATACATACGAGCGAGATCGAGTGCGGCGCGGTCTCGAAGACCACGTCCCGGGCCGGCCGCCAGCGAACCCAACTCGGTCTGCAACGAGTCGGGCTGCAGGGTGGCACGATAGTAGAGGGCACGACCGTAGCTGGCCAAGCTACCCACGTCGGGCGCCTGTGACAGATTCTCTTCGGCCAGAAGCAACGCCAGATCGAGTGCGTCGTTGGTGTAGTCCGCGGTGGGAGCATCGAGCGCTACGGAGGCCAAACGCTCCTGCGCGGTTTGGTAGTGACCGCCCATGAAGTCCAGCATGCCCAGATGATAGTGGGCCCGACCCTGACCCTCACGGAAGCTCCGATCCTTGCCCATTGCCTTGAACACAGTACGTCCCCGCGCGGTGTCACCGGCCGCGATATAGGCGCGACCCAGACCAACCCGGGCCAGCTGCACCTGTTCGCGCGAGGCGTTGGGGCTCACGTGAAGACGCTCGTAAAGCTCTAGAGCCTCTTGCGGACGATTCAAGGCGTCTACGTAGACCGAGGCCAACCGCAACAGTGCGGTGGATGTCACGCGACTATTGGGAAACAGCTCGCCCATCTCCACGATGGCGCGGCGCGCTTCATCCAGCACGGCAAGCTGCTCGTCCTCGCCCAACGTGGCGAAGTGATCGTTCTCCAGAATGGCCAGCAGCGTGCGGTTGAGTGTGTCGTAGACACGGGGTTGCAGGCTCTCGGGGAGAGCATCACCCGATAGCAGACCCTGAAGCATCCGGGCCGAGAGCCGCAACGACAACAGACTGCGACGGGGCGGAGTGCCAGGCAATCGGCTGTCGGCCAGCCCGGCCATGGCCATCTGGATGATTTCCTGCAGAAACTCGGGATCATCGAGCAGCGGCTCGAGTACCGCCCACGCCGAGTCAGCATCGCCCGCGCGGTGTCGCAGCTCGGCCAGAACCAAACCAACCTGAGGCACCTGCGGGTGCGCGGCGTAGATTTCTTCGGCCACGGCGCGCACGGCCGTGAGGTCCTCGTCGGTCTCCACCAGCTCCATGATCTGTGCTCGCATGAGGCCAACGTTCAACGGACTGTCGAGAATCACGGTCAGGTACTCGCGCGATGCCTTTTCGGCCAACCCCAGCTCGCTGTAGAGCGTTCCCAGGTGCTGCGCGAATTCGTTGGGGTCGGTCACCTTCGTGCGGCCATCTTCCAACACGGCCACCGCGTCCTCGAAATGATCATGGTGGCGCAAGACGTTGGCCACGAGTCGGATCATCGATGGGTCCCCAGGCTCCTGGGCCAGCATGCGCTGGAGAATCTCGGTCGCCTCGGCCTTCTTGCCCAAAGACAGCTTGGCCTCGGCCAGCATCTTGTGGTCAGCGGTGCCCAGATCGGGATCCTCCGCAGCGATCCGGTCTCCCACCAATGTTTCGACGTCTTCGTTGCGATCGAGATCTTCGTACAGCCGCGCCAGTCGGCGGTAGAGGGAGTGTTCCAACGGCTGACGCTTCGCCCGGTCCTCGAGCAACGCGACGGCCTCGTCCTGGGAACCACGACGCAGCAACATCTCCACCCGACGACGGACCAGCTCTTCCGATTCGAGCGCGGCGCCTTCATCGGGCTGCGGCAACTCGAACACCTGCGCCGGCGCGATCGCACCGAGCGGCGCGACAACCAGGAACAGTGCAATAGCCATCAGCCTACTCGGGCGCGGAGCGATCATTTGTCGCCCCCCGCGTCGAGCTTGCCTTGAATTTGACGGAAGTAGCGGCGCACGTCGTCCTGATAGTCGTGAGGCGCTTTTTCGGGCGCCAACCAACGACGCAACTGTTGTTCGTTGTCGGCGCTACCGCGCGCGAGCGGCGACCCGGCTTGCGGCGCGAACAGCTCCTGGCCTTCGCGCGACTCGCGTCGTTTGGCGAAATCGCGCTCTCGAATCGAGCGCTGGGCATCGAGCAAGCGGGAAAGGATCTTCTCCTGCTGACGCCGCGTCGAATCGCTCAACGTGCCGCTGTCGAAGTCCTGCACGACTTCTTCGATTTCCTCGCCCAATTTGTCCAGGTCGCCCAGAATGCGACGCTCATCGTCCACCTGATCACGAAGTTCCTTGAGCTGCTGGGCGATCGACTGCTGGCGGGCGCGGAGTTTGGCCAACTCTTGGCGTTCCTGCTCGCTGAAACCGCCCTGCATGCGTTCGCGAAGCTGATCGGTCATGGAGTTCAGGCGCGACTGCTCCTGCGACATCTGCTCCATCTGTTGCGACATGGACATCTGCTCGCCGCCGCCGCCGCCTTGACCACCGGAGTTCTTGGCCGCGGTAAGCAGATTCATGACGATCTGGTTCATGCTGCCCATGGTGGTGGTGGCGGTATCCCGCGAACGACGCGAACGAGCCATGTTCAACTCATTCACACTACGGTCGAGGATCTGCGTGAGCTCTTTGAGTTGCTCGAGCAACTGTTCGCTGATCATGAAATTCTTGCGCGAGAGCTCCTCGAGATCGGCGTAGATCCGATTGGTACTGCGTTGAATGCGACCCTGCTCGCGGGTGATGGGACGAAGCTGCTGACCCTGCACGGTCTCGCGCAATGCCTCCACGATCTTCTCTTCGCTGAAGCTCAGGTTCAGCATGTCGTAGGCCAGGGCCTGAAGCTTCTCGGTGGCGTACTGCTGCGTGGCCATCTGCATACCCTGCTGACCCTCGGCCAACACCTCGTAGAGATGCACCAGGTTCTCGCGCGCCTGATCCTGCTGCTCCGCGCCTTCCTGTGGATCGCCCGCGGCCAGGCTCTCAGCCGCCTTCTGCATGGGATCGGAGGGATTGTCCTGGCTGTTCAGCGCCTGCATCGCCTGCTCGAGGGCCTGCTTCATTTCCTGCATGCCCGGGTCCATCTGCCCGTTGTTGGCTTCCTTCTGCTCTTCGATGCGATCGAGAGCCTCCTGCACGCGCTCGCGAAGCTCCTCGGCCTCTTCGGCCAACTGTTGTTGCGCTTCGGCCAACTCTTCCAGGGTCTTCGGCTTCTCGGAAGATTGCTCGGGAGATGCGGACTCGGAGGACTCTGAAGACTGGGATTCCGACGACTCAGACGACTCGCTCTCGGAACCTTCGCTTTCGGATGATTCGCTCTCGGAGCCTTCGCTTTCGGATGATTCGCTCTCAGAGCCTTCGCTCTCGGACGACTCGCTCTCAGAGCCTTCACTCTCGGAGCCCTCGCTCTCAGAGTCCTCGCTCTCGGAGCCTTCACTCTCGGAGCCCTCGCTCTCAGAGTCCTCGGTCTCGGAGCCTTCACTCTCGGACGACTCGCTCTCGCTACCGTCGGTTTCCTCGCCAGACTCGCCGCTTTCTTCTCCCGCGGCGTCTTCCGACGATTCCGACTCGTCGCCTTCTCCCGACGCATCGCCCGACTCGTCGTTCTCAGCAGTGTCGTTCTGCGCCAGTTGATCCAGTTGTTCCTGCGACTCCTCATCCAATTCCGAGACCTGGTCCTGCAGGTCTTCCTGACGCGACAGGTAGTCGGCTACCTCTTCGATCAGATCGCTCATCAAACGGTCGCGCTCCAACTGCTGCAACAACTCGATCGTGCGATCGAGACGACGGTTGTACTCTTCCTGATTCGCCAACGCCTCTTCCATGGCGCGCTGGATCTCGTGCGGCTGCAGTTGGTCCATCGCGTCCTGCATGGCCTCCATGTAGTCGCGCAACCCCTGGTCGTCCAACGAGTCCATCAACTCCTGAATGACCTCCATCTTCTCCATGATCTCCATGCTGCCCGCATTGTTGCGCTGGAAATCCTCCAGCTGCTGCTGGAGTTTGGAGTTGGAGTCTTCCAGGCGATCGTGCAGTTCCTTCTGCTGCTCCAACGCCTCGCGAATCTCTTCCTGCTTGGCAAAGTCGGGCGAAGGATTCTTCTTCAACTCGCGATCAAGCCGTTCCAGATTCTCTTCCAGCTCCTCGCCTTCGGACAGAAGGTCGGTGAGCGACTCGGCCTGCTCATCGCGAACATCGCGCTCGATGTCGAATACTTCGGAAATGGTGGGTAGCCGCAATCGGTACACGGCGCTACGCGCACTCTGACCGCCAACCAGGGCATTGTTGTCAGTGGCTTCGAGGCAGTACACCACGGTATCGCCCGGAAACAGCTCCAGCTCGTTCAAGTCCCATAGGAAGACCACACCCACTTCCTGTGAGCCTTCCTCGACGATCAACTCGGCCACCTGCGGCGACGAAGGGGCCTCTTGGCCTGGCGTGTACAAACGCGTGCGCGTCCACTCGGTTTCGTCGGCGGAACGATGCAACAGGTCCAGGCTGGCCAGACCCACATCGTCGGCGGCCAAACCAGCCACCGGGATCGTGAGGTCACGGTCGAGCGTGCGGTCATCGCCAGGCTCGGTGATCTGCACGGTCGGCGGATCGTCGGATTGCACGGCGAAGCGGTAGACGGTCACCGCATCGCTCTCGAGTCCCTCGGAATCGGTCAGGCCGATGCGGAAACTCATATCACTGGTGACGGCGAACTCATCGGAGAATACATCGTCGTCGATCGGCAGCGACCGTGGTTCCTGTCCGTCGTCCAGGCGCCGGGCGGAAGCAAGCGGAGCACTCGACTGGCCCACCATGTGAACCATCGTGCCTTCGAGCACCGCGATCGTGCCACCCAGGTCTTCACGCTCGGTGGCTTCACGGCCGGTGTAGGCGGGCGGCTCGAGCCGGGCGGCGAGCGACTTGATGACGGGACGCTCGCGCACGCTCAGCTGATAGACGGGGGTGAGCAGTTCACCCTTGCGAAAACGGTAGCGGAAAGGATCTTCCACTTCGACCAGTCGGCCCGTTACGTCCACGTATGGAGCCGGATCGAGCGTGGCCTCTTCGCGCACGGTGGGGACTTCCTGCCAGAAGTCGCCGGTGCGGTTCACCAACAGGTAGACGTCTTCATCGCCGCCCAGGAAATCACGCGCCTGCAGACGCACTTCGCCGCCCACCGCCACGCGCATGTCTTCGGTCAGCGAGAACAAACCACTGGTAGGTGTGATGCGAGCCAGATAGTTGGGATGCGCCAGCGCGGTAAAGGTCTGCTGCACGCGTTCGGGGGCGCCCCATCCCAACACCATCCAGACCACGAGCGCCAATGCCGCCAGGCCCGCGTGGATGTGCGCGCCCACCAGGGGCACGCGCGGAGACAGTGCGGTCTTCTCGGCTTCGTCACTGGCGCGGCGCAGGATCTCGGCCACGAGTTCAGGCGAGGCTCCGTGCACCAGGGGATCACGGCGCTTGGGCGACGTGAACTGGGTGGCCGCCTCCAGCATGTTGTTGTAGTCGCCGTGCTCTTCGAGCTGACGGCTGAAACCCTTGAGGTTGGCAATGCGCCGCAGCGGGCGCATCAGCTCGAAGAAAAAGATCCAGGCCGCACTACCCACCAGCACCATCTGTACGACTCGGGCGCCCCAGGGGCCCCAGGCGGCCCAACCATTGAGCGTGATGACCGCGGCCGCGAGAAGTAGGCCCGCGCTGCCCAGAAACATGAGGGCGGCGTGCCCGGCCAGTCGCAACCGTAGCCAGCGCAGCTCGTGGCGCAGGCGCTCTTTCAGACGAACAGCGTCGGAACTGTGCGCGGTGGAGGAAGTTGTGGAAACGGACACGGTGACTCCTCCGTGGGTGACAATCAGGGCTGGGTGAGCGCGTACATGCAGACGTTCACAGCCATCTGGATGGCGGCTTCTCGTCCCTCGGGGGTGTCGCCGTGAACGGCGGGGTCTTCCAGACCGTCGCCGATATCGCTACTCCAACTATAGAAGACGGCCAATCGGCCGTTGTCAAAAATTCCAAAACCTTGCGCTGGCTCACCATCGTGCTCGTGGATCTTGGGCAGCCCCGGCAGGTCGTAGAAGGCGTGGAATATGGGGTGGCCGCTGCCCACGGGCTCCAGTTCGTGCTCGGGATAGAGTTCGCCCACCAGCTGCCGGAAGCTCTCATCCAGGCCGTAGTTGTCGTCAACCCAGAGAAACCCACCCGCGTCGAGGTACCGACGCAAGCGTTCGAGGTCGCCGGACGACGGCCGCATGGTCCCGTGACCGGTGGCGTACAGCATGGGATATCGGTAGAGGCGCTCGTCATCGAGCGTCACGTTGGCTTCGCGGTCGCTGCACGGCACGCCGGTACGCCGCTCGAATTCGGTGAGCAGATTGGGCAGGCTGCTGGGGTTGGCGTACCAATCGCCGCCGCCCGCGTACTGCAGGCGCCCTACGCGAAACTGCCCGAGGTCCTCGGGGGCCTGCTCGACGCCCTGCGCCCGGACTGCGGTGCCGAAGCTCAGCAGCGAGGCCAGAGCGGACAAGAGGAGGAATATGCGCACGAGAGCTCTCCTCCGCGGTGGGAAAAGGATTGTATTTGTACGGGAACTATCAGGAATCGTTCCGGAAAAGCGCTCAGGCCTCGCTAAGCCCCACAATGGCGACGGCCCCCTGGCCTTCGGTGCGGTTCTCGAGGCGAATGCTTCCCCCCATCTTCTCCATGAGATTGCGGCAGATGACCAGCCCCAATCCAGTACCCGTGCTCTTGGTAGAAAAATACGGCTCAAAGAGCCGATCTTCCACTTCCGCGGGAATTCCGGGTCCCTCATCTTCCACCCGGACCTCGATCTGGTCGCCAATTCTGGCGGCTGAGAGCACAACGTGGCCCTGGCCGCCCATGGCCTGGAGGGCGTTTTCAACCAGGTTTGTAAGCACTTTGACTATCCCCCCGGACGACACGTGGACGGTGTGGTCGCCGTCCTGGCGGGTTTCGACCAGTATCGAGCCATCGGCCGACGGGTACTGGGCCCGTATGTCCTCGAGGATGGAACTCAACGACATGGTGGTCAGATCGGGCAGATCACTGCGGCCCAGCAGGCTGAACTCCGAGGCGATGTTGCGCAGCCGGGCCACCTGGCGTTCGATCTGCGAGACGTTCTCGTCGACGATCTCCTGCATGCGGGGGTGGTCATCGACGCAGGCCTGCCGGACCATCTGCGCCGCCAACTGGATGGGCGTGAGCGGATTCTTCACCTCGTGCGCGACCTGGCGGGCCATCTCGGCGTACAGGGCCAGGCGCCGACTGGCCAGTAGCTCGGTGACATCGTCGAACAACACCAGCCAACCACTCTGGCCGTCTTCCAACGCGATGGGATCGATGACCACGCGTAGGGTGCGCGGTCCATCACCGGCCGGCAGTTTGATTTCGGTGGCGACCAACCGGTCGGGCCGGGCGAGGTTTTCGATGCGCGTCAGCATTTCGTCCATGCGGCCTTCGAGCAGACGTTTGGCGGCGGCGTTGGCTTCCTGCACCGCACCCGACTCCACGATTACCAGAACGCCGGCGCTCAGACTTCCCAGAATGGCTTCGAGAAAGCCGCGACGCGCGGCCAGCTTGGCCTGACTTCCACGCAGGTCATCGGTCATCTTGTTGAACGAGCGCACGAGCTGCCCGATTTCGTCTTCGCCATGCGCCGGCAGCCGCACGTCCAGATCACCGGCGCCAACCCGCTGCGTCGCGTGCACCAAGGTCCGGATGGGGTCGACGATGCGTGCGGCCACCAACAGACCCACCCCCACCGCCAGCATGAAGGCAAGCGACGACAACCCAAAAAGAAACAACTGCGCGCGCCGCTGCTCGCGCGCGGCCTCGGTGGCGCGGGCAAACAACCGCGCCGACAACACCCCGCGGCGCGCATCCAAGGCGCCCGGCACCACCGCGAACCCCTTGGCTACATTCAGGCCCCGACCCTGATCGGACTCCACGTACAGGCGGCTGCCTCCCTCGCGCACGACGCGCTGGGCGCGCGCCGGCAACACTGGACTCACGAGTCCTGACTTCAGCAGATAGTCCTGGCTGCTCACGACCGCCCACGGTCCATCGTAGAGCGTGAGATCGGTGCCCACCGTCCGCGCAATACGACCGAGGTCCTTGTCGGTCAGTTGTCGTCGCACGAAAACGTAGGCGGGTTGCCCGGCCGGGGACGTGACCGGATAGACGCGGCCCATGAACCATTCACGACCGTTGGACTCCATGATCAACTCGCCGTCCACGACCGAGTCGAGCATGTCACGCGCTTCCTGCGGCGACAGGTTGCGCAGACTCTCGTCCAGCAACAGGTCGCCGCTCTCGGCGAAGATCATGACCTGACTTTCCTCGAACGGTCCCAGGTCGCGCCGAGCGGTGGTGTTCCCCGAGGCAAGCACCTCTTGCACGTACTCGCCCGAAATCAGCGCCGCGGCCATGTCATCGAGACTGGATGCCAACAGGTTCAGGGCGGTGTCCAGTCGTTGACGTACCTCGTCCAGATTCTCGCGCTTCAGGCGTTCCTGCGCACGGTGATCATGAAAGACTCCAGAGATGAGCAACGGCAACAACACCACCAAGCCGATGGCGGCCAGAAGCCGTTCCTGGAATCCGAACTCGCCAAGAAAACGTGGCCAGAGATACTTGGGACGATCGCGCACCGCGCGCAATGGTAGTGCTAGAAGGACCACCAATAGCCCGCTGGCCACGTACAGCGCGGTCAGGCGGCTGGCGTCGAGCACACGATCAGCCATGGTGGGTTCGGCGAAGGCGACCACCACACCGGATCCGGCGTTGTCGGTCTGCCACGATACCCGGTAGCGGCGATCCCCCAATGAAATGGAACGCCACTGCTCGGGCGGCGGCAACTGATCACGACCCAGCTGCAACAACACCGGGTCGTCCGCCGCCACCACGAACTCTTCCCCCAGTTGTCCCAGCATCACGGGCTCGTCGAACTCGCGCCTTGGCGATAGCGGAGACGTGACGGCAAAGCCCAATGCGGCCGGGCCCGCCGTAACCAGGTCCATGGAGGGAGCCGGACCACGCGAGGGAAAAGGAAGGTCCACCAGCACCGCGGCCGCATCGCCGCCGGGCACGAGCAGGAGCAGATTCAACACTCCACGGTAGACCAACACCGGGCCATGCTCGGTGGCCAACTCCACCGGCACCACCATCACTTCCTGGGTCGACCGGGCGTTGGCCCGCCACCAGGCCAACAACGGACGCGGTTCGTACCCCAGGCCCAGCTCGAACTCGCTGAGCACGCGGCCGTCGCCACCCAACAATTGCACCCGCGATCCATCACCCAGCGCGCTCAGGCTGCTTCCGGCCCATATTTCGAAGGCGGCGTTGCTTCGATCCAACACCGGGTTGGCCAACTGCTCCACCGTGGACTGATCTTTCGCAACCTCGCCCAGGACTTCTTCGAGCAGAAATCGGCGCCAGTTCACTTCACGCGCCAGTTGTTCATTGGCGTCGTCGAGCGCCACGCGCTGACGCACTCCGGCGTACACCTGCTCGAGTCCCGCGCTCTGCAATCCGGCCAGCCAAAGAATCACCACGAGCCCCGCCACCACGCGACGCGCGAACGAGGGGTCGCGCACGGCTGGCACCAAGGCCCAGGCCAACATCGGTTGCGCGGCACCCCAGGCCGCGGCGCCGGCCGTGAGGCCACGTTGCATGCCCCACCACCACAAGCCAAATGAAACGACCGTGACCGCCAGCGCTCCCGCACGTCCCATCCCCCGCAGCCAGTATTCCCAGCCCAGCAGTACCCAGCACACCGGGGCCAGCATGGCCAACAACATGGCCAGGTGCAGACAGAGAAACGGCACAGTGAAGAAAGGGGCCTCCAGACCAACCAACTTCGGGTTGGCATTCTCCACGGCGATTTCCTGCAGCGTGGTGTAGCAGACGGCCGAAAAAGCCGTGCCCGCCACCAACACCACCAACACCAACCATCGCGAACGCCGGTGTCCGGCCGCCTGCACCCAGGCGGGAAGCAACAACACCGCCACCGCGAACGCGGCGGCGGCCGTCAGCAGAAAGTCCAGGACGCTGCGCAGCAGGCCAAAGCCACGGGTAGTGGCAAAGTACGCGGGCTCCACCAGCAACTGGAGGTTGCCGGTGAGGTTTCCGAAGGCCAGATCCAACACACCAGCTCGATCCAGGACAAATCGGAAGCCCAACACCAAGAGCACGGCCCAGACCGCGGCCAGCCTCCGTGCGACCTTGGCCCCGGGCGCGGGCCACCGTCGCCAGGCCAGCACGCAGCCTCCGAGCAACGACAACAAGAGCGAAACGGCGACGGCTCGCGCATGTTCGACGATGGCCGCACGACGCTGATCGCGGGGCGCGGGCGCGTTGAGCGCCAACCACACCCAAGGCTCGTCCTCGGGTACCGCCACCAACCGATCGAACTCCGCATCGCGCAACGAGCCGCGCGGCGGTTCCGTCATGAGTTGCACGTCGACGCCGGTCAGGCGCGAGAGCGGTGCACCAGGTGCCTCGCCCACGCCCATGCGGGGAAACAGTGCCCGCGTGATGCCCAGGCTCACGTCGACCGTGGCCACCCGATTGGGTTGCGAATCGTCGGCCGGATCACTTTCCACGGACACGGTCATGTAGCGACGAAATCCATGGTCGACGATGAGGGGAAACGGTCGGAGCGGCGGACGATCGGGTCCGGGGACTTCGCCCGCCCAGGCGAGCAGTTGTCCCCCCTCCCAAACCGCCACGCCCACGGAAAGGTCACTGTTGGACAACCGAACGGGTGAGGCCAGATCGTCCAGGTTCACCGCGCGGCCCAGGGCCGCTTCGGCCCGTGCGTAGGCCTCACCTTCCAGCGCGATCAGTGCGGCCAGGGCCTGACGTTCGCTGCGATCCAGATGCTGCTGGGTGGACTGTTGCCAACGCGGATCGCCTTCGGGCGGTAGCCAGGCCAGACGCACGGCCGAGCTCACGGCCAGGCCAAGCATGGCTACCTGTAGCAGTCGAAGGAGGTTGCGTGAGCGCGGAGAAGTTGACCAGCGTACAACCATGGACGCGGCCGCCACGGTCAGCGCCAACGCGGCCACGGCGGCCAACCAACCGGCGGGCTCAGCCACCAGCAGGGAAAGCGCGGCCAGCGCGAGCACGGTAGGAACACCGAAACTCAACGATGAAGAGAGGATGGAACGAAGACGGTGGGTCATGACGCTTGCAGCGCGGGAAATCTATGGACCGGCTTGGGATCAACGTAGCACGGAGCCGCTGACGCGAACAGGCTCCCCGCGACCGAGACTGAAACGAAAACGGCGGCCCCGAATGGAGCCGCCGTTGCAATTTTGGGTCCCCCGGGGACCTTGAAACTCGACCTAGGCCGCGACTTTGGGCTTCGCGGTTGTCGTGGTTCGCTTGCGATCCGACGAGCGCCAGTGGTACCAGGCAATCAGCACCGGGCTGGCCACGAAGATGGACGAATACGTACCCACCAGCACACCCACCACCAGCGCGAACGCGAAGTCGTGGATGACCGGGCCACCGGTCGAAAAGAGAATGGCGGCTACGAACAGGGTGGTCAGCGATGTGATGAGCGTGCGGCTGAGCGTCTCGTTGATGCTCTTGTTGATGACCGCTTCGTACGACTCCTTGCGTCGCAGGCCCATGTTCTCGCGTATCCGATCGAACACCACGATGGTGTCGTTCAGCGAGTAACCGATGATGGTAAGGAACGCGGCCAGTACCGTGAGGCTGATCTCCTTGTTCATCAACGAGAAGATGCCAATGGTAATGAGCACGTCGTGCGCCAGCGCCACGACCGCCGCCACGCCGAACTGGAACACGAATCGAAACGTGATGTAGACGATGATGAGAACCAGGGCCAGGAATATGGCATTGAGCGCCGCCGAGCGGAGTTCGCCGCCGATCTTGGGTCCCACTCCCTCCTGCCGTCGCAACTCGATGGTCCGATCGGGGAAGGCCGCCGCCAATTCCGTGCGTACACGGCTGGCGTCACTTTCCACACCTTGCTCCGGCGATGCGGGAACGTAGACCAAAAGCTCGCCCGGCTCGCCAAACTCCTGCAGACCCTGCACGTCGATCCCCGCTTTGGTCAGGGCATTGCGAGCCTCGCCCACGCCAATGGCAGGTTCGGTGTGGATCTCGGCCAGCGCACCACCACGGAAGTCGATGGACAGGTTGGGGCCACCGCGCACCACCAGGCTACCAATGCCGGCCAGGATGATGAGGGCTGACAACACCGCGGCAGCCTTGCGCTTGCCTACGAAGTCTAAGTTGGTGTTCGTGAGAAATTGCATTTGCGTTCTTTTCCTTGGATTCGTTTCTGCGTCAGGTATTCGAAAATTAGATGCTCAGGCTCTTGGGGGCGCGGTTGCCCAGCCAGGCCTCGTAGACCGACCGGGTGAACACGAGCGCCGCGAACATGCTCGTGAGGATTCCCACACTCAGCGTCACCGCGAAGCCCTTGATGGGGCCGGTGCCGAAGTAGAACAGCACGATGGCCGCGATGAAGGTGGTGATATTGGCGTCGACGATGGCCCGCGTGGCCTGCGAGAAGCCCGCGTCGATCGACGCTCGCACCGATTTGCCGGCGCGCATCTCCTCGCGTATTCGCTCGAAGATCAGCACGTTCGCGTCCACGGCCATACCCACTGTGAGTATGATGCCGGCGATACCGGGAAGCGTGAGCGTAAGCCCGAAGCGCGCCAGGATGCCCATGAGCATGATCAACGTGATCATCAGGCCGAAAGTGGCCAGCAGGCCCGCCACCTTGTAGTAGATGATCATGAACACGATCACTACGGCACCACCAATGAGTACCGACTGCACGCCCTTGTCGATGGAGTCCTGACCCAGGCTGGCACTGATCGTGCGCTCTTCCTCGATACGGATACCAACCGGGAGCGCACCGGTGCGCAGAAGCAGCGCAAGGTTGCGGGCTTCCATGTCGTCTTCGAAACCGCCGGAAATGCTCGCGCGGCCGCCGGGAATCCGGCCCAGGATGTTGGGGGCCGACTTCACCTGCTTATCCAGAACAATACCCAGCTTGCGGCCCACGTTGGCGCCGGTAACATTGGCGAACTTCACGCCGCCCTTGCGCGTGAGATTCAGGCTCACCATGAGTGCGGGCGCCCGCTGCGGGTCGGCGGTGACCACGGCGCTGGAGATCTCGTCGCCGCGCACGCGGATCTGCGTTTCCACCAGGTACAGAATGCGGGCCGGCTTACCGTCCTGGCCGGTCAACGTTTCGGTTCCCCAGAGCAGTTCGGCGTCGTTGGGAATCACGCGTTGGGCGGGGGTGGATTCCAGCATTTCCTTCAACTGGGCCACGTTGGCCTCGGACACCGGAATGCCGCCGACGGGCTCGTAGTAGGAGCCGGTAAGCGAGCTGAAGGGGCGCGCGTTGTCGACGGGATCGGCCGGGTCGTCGGTTCCCGAGGCCAGGAGATCGTCGATATCCGAACCCGTGGAGTCGGTGCTGGCCACCTCGGTGTCTTCTGCGTCTTCGCCACCGGCGGCGCGCTCGTCTTCCAGGCTTGCGTCGCCGCTATCGTTGGCCGCCTCGGAAGTCAGCTTGCCGCTGAGAGCCTGATCGAGCCGCGCGATGAGCGGCGTGACCTGGTCTTCTCCCTGCACCATGCGGAACTCGAGACGCGCGGTGGTGCCGATGAGCTTGCGCGCCTGATCGATGTCACTCACACCAGGCAGCTGCACGACGATGCGGTTTCCCTCGCGCTGGATGACCGGTTCGGTCAGACCCATTGTGTCGATGCGCATGCGAAGGATCTCAATGGTGCGCTCCATGGCGTCATCGAGGCTTTCATCGCCCAGCTCTTCTTCTTTCAACTCGATGGCCATGTAGATGCCACCCTTGAGGTCGAGCCCCAGGGAGATGGCGTCCTGTTCGACCTTGGCCCGATCATCGGCCGAGATGTCGTCGGGAAGGCCCTGGGCCATGCGTAGCGTGGGGTACAGGCTCCAGAGCGACCACAGCACGACCACGGCCACGAGCAGGAATTTGATCTGAAGGGAACGGTTCATTGAAGTTGGCGTCCGGTTGTGAAGAAGGCAAAAAAACCGCCCGAGCGGGCTCGAGCGTAGACGGATGCGAATTGTCGGAAAACCCGCCAAGTATACTCTGATAGAGAGCTGTGTCAATCGAGCCAGGGGAGAGTGGCTCGCCGAGCTCTATTGGGGCAGCTCGAAGGCCAGATCCCGGGCGAACACCAGCTCCACGTCCGTGGGCTCCAATTGGGGCACCACCCGCCGCAGGGCCTCGGCGGTGGCCGGTTTGATGTGGCCGATGGCCACGGCATTGCCCCGGGTCCGGGCCAGATCCACCAGAGCCCAGAGCCGCCGCTCGACCAGGTCGGGGTCGTCGGTATCGTCGTCCAGGAAGCCATCGTTGCGCAGAGCCGGCAAATCAAACTCCCGAGCCACCCGGTAGGCCACCGATTTGGGGCTGGTCAGGCTGTCCAGGAACAGCAGACCGCGGTCGGCCAGCACCGGCATGACCGCCGCCATGGTGGCCCGACTGCGGGTAGCCTCGCTTCCCATGTGGTTGTTCAGCCCCTCCACGCCGGGCAGATCGTCCAGGCACCGCTCGAGCAGCGCGCGGATCTCATCGGGTTCCATGCCGACCCAGATCGCCGGCTGATCGGCGGCGAGGACAACCGCCGCTTCGGGCTCCATGGGCATGTGCAGGAGACACCGCTTGCCCACGCGATTGGCCTCGGTGATCACGCGGCGCGAATATTCCAGGTTGGGTAGTACAGCCAGGGTCAGCGGGAAATCCATGTCCAGCATCTCGCGCGCCACCGAGTTCAGGTGGTAGCCCCAGTCATCGATGACGATCGCCAATCGGCCCTTGGGCAGCGGTGGCGCGGGCGGCGCCGCGGCCAGCGGTTCGGCCGACGCCGTCGTTTCGTAGGCCAGCAGCCGGTGGGTCAACCGCCGCGCGGTGCCCAGGTGCATCTCGAGCCGGGGCCCTCCGTCGATCTGGGTCCGCTCGCCCTTGTGGACCGCGCCACCCCCCTCGACCACGGCCTCGGTCACGGCCACGTTCAGCTCGAGTAGGGGTACCCCCGTACGGACGGTCACCGTGGCTGGCCCATCTTCGGCCGGCGCCACCGAAACGTCGGTGGACGCCACACCCACGCTCTCGAGCGCGGCCAGGATGCGCAGCTCCAGATCGGTCCGTGACCAGGCTTCGGCCTGGGCCACGCCCAGATGCGAAAGAACGATCTGCCCCGCGGGACTCTCGGCCCATTTCACGGCGGCGATGCCCACGGCCACGCCCAGCACCGATATCAGGGCGAACGCCCTGATCTTGGATCGGGAGTTTGCCGAGCCACGTTTCGAAGTACGTTTGCGAGCCATTGGCGCACCCTAACCAGCCGTCACGGCCGGCTCAACGACAAAGACGAACATAAACAAAAAGCCCCCGGGCGATCGGCCCGGGAGCTTTGGAATCAGCAAGTTTCGGTGCGATCTAGACTTCGTCTCGACCCAGGTCGCGCCAGAACTTCAGTCGCCAGACCTGCACCGTGATGTCGTCGACGACTTCCTCGGCTGGCACCAGGTAGAACTCCTGGAGACCCGACACTTCGGAGATGTCGCCGTTGGTGTAGGTAACGGACATTTCGACTTCAAACGTCCTTCCGACCGTACCGGCAAACTCGTCGGGGACCTGACTTGTCCACCCCGAACCCTGTGCAATCAATTCCAGAGCGATGGTCTGGACTGGTTCCTGCGGGTCTCCGTTGGGCCTGGTACCGGGTTGACTGTTGAACATGTTATCGGCCGACTGAACGTCGCGAGCCCGATCCCAGCTGGCGCCCTGACCGATGTCGTCAACTTCCTGCGGTGCGAAGTAGAACACGAATCCCTCGTCGAGCAGCCGAACGTACTCAACGTCGTTCAGCTCGTTCCAGGACTTCACCAGAAGCTCGATGAGCTGGTCTTCGGTTTCGGCCGGGTCAAACGGAATGTCGGGTTCCGTGGGTGTATCAATGACCGTGTCGTCCGGCGAGAAAATGCCGCAACCACCGAAAAGCAGCGAAAACGCCAGCAAAGCGATGGGCAGCAAGAGGTTACGATGTAGTTTGGTGCTTTGGGAAAGCATGACCTCTGATGGACCTCCGATTATGTCCCCCAAAAAATTGGTTCTAAGGGACAGGATAGCAAATTCCGGGTCACCAACCAAGGGGCCCGGGTGAACTTCCCAGGGGTGGCCAGCGAGTGGCCGGGCCGGCCAACGAGGCACCGACCGGAGGGTCTAGCAAGAGCTACTGGACGAGGGCTCCTCTCAACTGGGCAAAGGGGAAGTTCGAGTCCTTCTCTTCCCAACGCGTGATCTGGAACACGCCCGCGTTGGTCTCGAGCGTGTAGAACACCTCACCAGTATACGTGGTTCCGCCGATCGTGAACTCATAAGTTGCTTCCACCAGCACGGGGTCCGATCCACCAGGGGGATTCACGTCGGACACCCGGGACCTAGAGGAAATCGTGCCACCCGATGCGACCAAAGCGCTTATGAACCTTTCCTCTTCTTCACGCCCCCAGGGCTGCACCACATTGGCCGCCTCGCTGGGGGCTGGAATGTAGACGAAATCCTCGGCGATCTGATCGAGGTAGGTGAAAGCCTGGCGGCATTCCAGCGATCCGTCGATGTTCTCGAACACGTCGTCAAAGGTGGCGCTGTCGTTGGCCTCGTAGCAGAGCACACCGCCGCCGGTGTCGGGGTCGCGCGTATCGAAAAGGCACCCGGCCAGGGTCAGCGACAAGATCAGGGTAACGGGAAGAATCTTCATGGTCGCAAGCAACTCCTGCACGCCTAGAACTTCATGGTGATGGTGCTGTTGGCGATCCAATAGCGCTCGCTCTCGGCGCGTACCCGAGGCCCATACGCGAGCACACGGGTCACGTTGACCGACACATCCAGCTTACCCGTGAACAGCTTCTTGGTACCCGACAGCTTCATGCGAATGTCTCCGCTGTCTTCCGAGCGCGTGGTTACCCCCGCGGTATTCTTGTCGCGCAGGAATTCGCGCTCACTGTCGACGGCGAGGTCGAAGATGCTGATCGGAATGTTGATGTCGGCGCGCACCCGGTGGGTGAATCGCCGCAGGTCCGTCCGAAATGAAATCTGCCCCGGGGTCACGTCGGCCTGACGCGTGCCGTTGCTACGAAAATCCAGCGCGTACTCGGCGTTCAACTTGGCGTTGCGGGGCAACTGGTATCCCAACTTGCTGACCACCTGGCCCTGCTTGTTGAACCGGTCCCGACTATCCGACGTATGGAAGTCGATGAAGATGATCTGCATGCGATAGTTCTGCTCGAGCGTGATCTTATCGGTGGCGAACCATCGGTAGCCTCCGATGACCGAGAACAGACGATCTTCCTTGTTGTTGCTCGTGCTCTCGGACGCCAGATTCACGAGGCGCGTCACGCTGATCGAACCACTGGCGTTCAACTGCAGGTTTGGAATGGCCCGGCTTACGATACGCGCGTCGGCACGGTCGATGAGCTCGTCGCGGTCGCGGTTGTTGCCCTCTTCCTCGAACAGGTTCTGCTGCAGGCGCTGACCGAATGAGAGCGTGAGATCGCTCTGACTGAAAAGTCGCTGCGACATCTCGAACTTGGCTTCTTCGGTGCGACGCGTCTCCCGCCCCCGGAACGAAGTGTTGCCCTGGAATCTCCGGTCGTCCCACCGATTTCCCACGGTGTAACTCACGGTAAGACTGCCGGCCTCGGCGTAGCGGAAGTCGAGACCCAGGTCGATTTCGTCGTTGCCTCGGCGCAGCAGCCCCTGTTCGTTCAACGTCCAACGGGTCTCGGTAAGGTCGTAGCTACCCACACCTCTCACATTCAGCACCGGTAGTACCCGGTACGAGAGCGCGCCGTTGATGCGGTCGCCGCGGCGCCGTTCCTGCTCGTTGCTCACCGGCCGCTCGGCCCCCACCGTATCGATGACACCGTTGGTGTTGCGGCGGAAATCCAGGCGATCTTCGATGTACACCGCTCGTTGAACGTCGGTGGAGAAATTGAACCGGTGGCCTTCGTACTCCACCTTGGTAGCCAACGTGTCCTGACGGGAATTCGAGTTGGCCTCCAATCCGCGCAGCTCATTGTTGCCGCTGGCCCTCTTGTACCCGAATCGTCCCTCGACCGACAGGTCGCCGCGATCGAACGTCCACAGGCTCGTTACTCCGCCACTGGCGTCGGTGCGCTTCTCGGTGGTTTCGCGGTTCACGCCGTCGTGATCGAAGACGTCTCCCGACAGGCTGAAGGCGTGTCCGAACCCCTTGGTCAATTCGCCACCGCCACGGAATGCCAACGCGCCACGATAGTCTTCAGACTCGCGCGCGGTCACGTTGTCCACGCCAAACACCGTGATGTCTTCGTCGTACTTGTTGCTGAAATTCAGATTCATTTTCAGCAGGTCGCCCAAGGGGCGATCGTAGGCCGTGGTGAAATCGCGCCGGTATGCATCGCGCTCCTGCTGTCGGTACCGGCGATCGGCGATGGTGAACGAACTGGCGGACGTGCCGCCGCCGAACAGCTGCGCACCGTTGGAAAGCTTGCCCTCGAGCGACACGTCGGAGACCGTGGCGCCCACCTTGCCGGTGAGCGTGTTGCTCACATTGGATATCCAGGCGAAGGACGGCGCCTCCTGCTGCATCTGAGCCAAGACGCTGTCAGGCACAGAGGATCCAAGTTCGGCTGACTCGCCCACCCGGGACAGGAGGTTTCCCGATCGCGTGGAGTCAGCCGCCGCCGCGGAGGAGGAATCGGCCGCCGCGGGCGATTGCGCCAGAAGAATCTGGGGCCGGCCGCTCGCCAGCAGCGCCAGCACCAATAGGAACCACGCGTTCCTCATGCCGCGTGCTCCTGCAGCCAGGCGTCCAGCTCCATGTAGTTGGCGCGCGTGAGCTGTTCGGGTCGCTGCGACATGGAGAATCCTACCTGGGCTTCCAGGGTTTGAACGTCGTGCACTGAGAGTCCATTGCGCCGGCGCAGCAAACCACCGACTTGTTTGCGACGTTGCTGGAACAGGTCTTTTACCAGACTCACACACGAGTCCGTTAGGTTTTCCGGGTTCGCGCGTGGCTTCAGCTCCACCACGGCCGAATCGACGCGGGGTGGCGGCAGGAACGATCCGGGCTTCACCACGAACAAGCGACGGATATCGGCCGTAGACCCCAGCAGAACGGTCAGGATGCCGTACTCCTTGGTGCCCGGCGAGGCCACGAGCCGTCGCGCCACCTCCGACTGCATCATGACCACGGCGCCACGGCAATTTGGCTTGGACAGCGCCGGCATGAGTGCGAACAGGATGATACTGGTGATCTGGTAGGGCAGATTCCCAGCGAAGGCCATGTCGGCCTCGTGCACATGCTGCGCCAGATCTTCCCGCGCCAGATCGGTCTTGGTTACGCGCAGATCCCGACCGGCAGCCTCGGCGCGCAGCAGTTCGATCATGCGGTCGTCCAATTCCAGGCCGTGCACGGGCAACCCCTCGTCGAGCAGCGCGAAGGTCAGGGCACCCGCTCCCGGGCCCAATTCCACGACCTGTTCGGGTCCGAGGTCGCGGACCGCGGCCACGATGCGCGACAGAACCCGCCGGTCGTCCAGAAAGTGTTGGCCCAGACGCTTGTCCAGACGCAGGCCGTACTTCCTCAAAAGGGCTGTTTGTGAAATCGACAGGGCGCTACCTCGAACCGCTTGGGGTGCGTGGGACGGTATTGTTCGAAATGCGCGAAACCGCGCACGGTAGCCGAGTTGCGTAGGAACCTCCGCTGGAGGCGCGGATGGCGTGTGGAGGGGCGACGCAAAGCGTTGTCGCTGGCAAAAGTCTATCCAACGGGATCCCGCGGTGTCAACGGCGGGGCGGAACGGGGCAGGTCGAGGGTCGCACATCCCACACCTCAGGGGGCAACTTGATGGCGAAAACCGCTTCGACGGTACGGGCCAGGGAGTCGGACAGGGCGTCGATATCCACATCCAGCAATTCGGCCAGCACCCGCGCCGTTTCGCGAACGTAAGCCGGCTCGTTCCGCTTGCCGCGCCACGGCTGCGGTGGTAGCCACGGAGCATCGGTCTCGAGCACGAAGCTCTCGGCGGGCAGGCCCGCGATGGCCTGGGGGAGCTTGGAGTTCTTGTAGGTGAGCGGCCCGCCGATCCCCAGCCGGAAACCGTTGTCCACCGCCCAGCGAGCAAACTCGCCGTCGCCCGCGAAGGCGTGGAAGACTCCGCGGCGCGGAGGCAGTCCCGCGTCTTCCAGGACCCGCCGCGCGTCGTCGTAGGCATCACGCACGTGGAACACCATGGGCAACGCCACTTCGGTAGCCAACGCGATCTGGCGGCGAAACGCCGCCTCTTGCACGTCGCGGGGACTCAGATCGCGGAAGAAATCCAGGCCACACTCGCCAATCGCTACGATCGACCCCGAGTTGGCCAGTGACCGCAGTCGCTCTTCGGCCGCGTCGTCGTAGCTGGCCGCGTCGTGGGGATGGATGCCGGCGGTCGCCCAACTGGAGTCGTCCTGTTGAGCCAAGGCCAGCGCATGATCGATCGATTCGCCGTCGAAGCCCACGTGGATGAACGCTCCCACACCGGCGGCCTGGGATCGTAGTTGCACGGCCTCGCGATCGTCGTCGAACTCCGCGCGCCCCAGGTGCAGATGCGTGTCGATCAGCGCGGCCACGCGGCGTCCTTGCCTTCTGTGTCGCAAATGCGCTGAAACGTATCGGTGAGGACCAGAGCCACGTTGACGTTACGCATGACATCACTGCGAGCCCGCATGAGATCGCTGGCCATGCTCGTCGCGCGCCGCGAGTCCAACCGGCCGGCGTGGGCGGCCAGTCGCTGTTTCGAGGCCGGCGCCAACTGAGCCCCTTCGGCCAATCGCGCCACGGACAGCAGATCGGCCACCAGGAAATCGATCAGACGCACCGCGACATCACGACCAGCACTGAGGCTGGCGTCGCCACCCTTCTTGGCCTTCATCTTGGGAGCGGCCTCGGCCGCCTTCAGCAACGCCACACGGCGTCCCGCTACCAATGCCTCGAACACCTCGGCTGACCAATCGCTCAGCTCGCGCGAGCTGGGGTCGATCATGTCGATGGCGCGGCGTGCGTTGGCACCACTGACGGTGGCGATGCGAGCGGCATCCGGTACCGACAGTCCGTGGCGCTCGGTCAGATGCTCGGCCAGCGCCTGTTCAGTGAGCGGCGGCACCATGACCCGGGCACATCGCGAGCGGATGGTCAGGGGCAGCAAGTGGGGCTGGTGGGTACACAGAATCAAGAGGGCGGTGGGCGGCGGCTCTTCCAGGGTCTTGAGTAGCGCGTTGGCCGCGGCGCGGTTCATACGATGCGCATCACCCACCACCACCACGCGGTGCTGGCTCTCGAACGGATGCAGCTCCACGAATCTACGAATGGCCCGCACGGTAGCCGGATGGGGATCGTCGGCGTCACCGATGGAAATGATGGCATTGCCGGGCTGACGCATGCGCGACAGCGGGTCCTGGGATTTGCCGCGCAGGAGTTCGCGGTAGTCATCGATCTTCAGCCCGGTTTCGGCCGGAAACACGTACAGCAGATCGGGGTGCTGAAGTTCGGCGGCTTTGCGAAGCGCGCCTTCGGCGTCGGCGACATCGCGACTCAACGCGATCTCGGCCAACGCAAACGCGGCGGCCTCCTTGCCCGACCCTTCCGGGCCAACCAACAACAGACTCTGGGACAATTGTCCGGTGCGAGCACGCTCGGCCAAACGAGCGAGACCCGGCGCGCGACCTAGCACGTCCAGCGTCACGAGAAACCTCGGGGGGAAGCCAGGGACTGGTTCAGCGGGTCGGTTTCAGCGCGAGTGGTCAGCGAGACTGAGATGACGCGAGCCACTGCAACGGATCGAGCGGTTCCTTGCCCTTGCGCACCTCGAAGTACAATTGGCTGCCGTTGAGCGAACCAGTATCGCCAACCTCGCCAATGACGTCGCCTTTGCTCACGACGGCGCCTTCCTGGGAGAAGACCTCCGACGCGTGGGCGTAGAGCGTGTAGTAGCCGCTGCCGTGGTTGACGATAATGCACTTGCCGTAGCCGGGCAACCAGTTGACGTAGTCCACCGAGCCCGGTCCCACCGCGCGGATGGGAGTTCCCATGGCCGCGCCTATGTTGATGCCCTTGTTCAGCACCACGGTCTTGAACTCGGGGTGCACCGACCGACCAAAGGGCTTGATGACCGGCCCATCCACGGGCCAAGGCAAGACACCACGAGCCAGCGAAAACTGTGGGGCTCCCGGAATGGGGGCAGTGGCCACGCGTTTGCGCTCCAGATCATTCAGCAGGTCCTCCATGCGCCGAGCTGCTTCCTGGAGCTCCGTCAACGAGGCTTCGAATATTTCGCGTTCCTTGCGGATGTCCCCCAACGCGCCCTCGCGGTCGCCGCGCAGGCCGGTCAGCCTTGCCTGCTCGTCGCGGGCCTCGCTTTGCATGGCATGTACTTCGGCCAATCGCTCGCTCACGCCAATCTGCCGGTCGCGCACGCCGCGCTGATCAGCCAGGACCTCTTCGATCAGTTTCTGCTCGGTCCGCACCACGTGTCGACGGGCGTTCATGACCAACGCGATCTGGTTTACGTTGCCGGCGGTGAGCACGACCTCGAGCGGGCTCGGACGCTTGTGCATGTACATGTCGCGCAGGTGGGCGGCCAGGCGCTCCCGACGCGCCACGACGCGCGCCTGCCCTTCGCCAATTTCCGCTTCCAGTACGCGCACCTCGTCCATGACGGTAATTTCGCGCGCTTCGAGACCTTCGAGCAGTTCACGCACCAGTGCCTGCTCTTGTTCCAGGATGTTCAGTCGCTCCAGCTGGCTTTTCTCCACGGCAACCAGCTCGCTGGTGCGCGCACGTTGCTCGGCGATGCGTCGACGCAGTGCCTTGAGTTCTTCGCTGGAAGCGTCCGAGTTATCGCCCTGGCTCGGGGTAGCCAGTATCAACATGGCGGTGAGGGCCATCACGAATGACAGAACCAGGGAATGAACAGACCTCACCGGCGCTCCAAACTAGAGGCTCAGGTGGCGACGCAACGCCAGCGTGCTGCCGCCCGCGCCAAGCAGCGTGCTGAGCATCACGAAGCCCAGCATCTGCCCGTTCGCGAAGAAGTAGATTCCGTCGACCTGCTGGCTCAGGAACCGATAGGTGATCACCAGGACCAACATGGCGATGCCGCCGGCCAGCGCTCCTTGTAGGGCGCCACTCAACAGGTAGGGCAAGCGGATGAACCAGTTGGTCGCGCCCACCAATTTCATGACCTCGATCGTGGTGGAACTCTCTTCGATCGTCAGCCTGACCGTGTTGCTGATGACGAACAGAGCCGACGCCAGCACGAGCAACCCGACCAACAGGTCCACCAATACGAACGTGCGGGTAACGCGGTCGAGGCGCTTGACCCACTCCACGTGCGCGACCACCTCGTCGACCACCGGATAGCCGGAAATCGTGGCCTTCAATTCCTCCAACCGCTCAGCCGCATTCAGATCGGGTGACAAACGAATTTCGAAGGACGCCGGTAGCGGATTGGCCGTCAGGGCGTCGAGCAGATCGGCGTCTTCGCCCAACTCCTGCCTGAATTTCTCGATGGCCTGCGCGGGCGTCACGTACTGGACGGCCAGTACACCCTCGGTGCCCTCGAGGTCGGCGCGCAGCCGCGCCCGGTCGTCGGCGTGAATGTCGTCGCGCAGGAATACAGTGATGTCGATCTCGCCGCGCACAGTCTGCAGCACACGATCCAGATTGATGGTCACCAAACTGAATAGCGCCAACATGAGCAGAGCCGAACCCATGATGACCACGGCCACCGTTCCGCTGACCTTGCGACGGTGCATGCCGTTCAAGCTCTCGCCCACCAGGTGACGTAGTTGGGTGGTGTTATACATCGCGCTCTCCGGTGGTGGGCAACACGCCAGCCTCCCACTGCTCGACTTTGCGTTGCTGCAGCTCGGCGTCTTGGGTCTGGATGCGTCGGTCGGCCAGCACGCGGGTCGACGGCGAAACGCGCCGGCCGCGTTGCACATCAGCCTCGATGCTGCCGTCGGCCAGGGATATGACCCGCTCGCCGTACTGCTTCACCATGAGGTGATCGTGCGTGGTCATGACCACGGCCGTGCCGCCGGCGTTGATCCGGAACAGGATATCCAACACGTCCTGGCTCACTTCGGGATCCAGGTTTCCCGTGGGTTCGTCGGCCAACAGAATCTTGGGACGGTTGACGATGGCTCGGGCAATAGCCACGCGCTGTTGTTCGCCACCGCTGAGGGTCCGCGCCTTCTGCTTGCGCTTGTGGTACAGCCCCACCCAGTTCAACACCTGCGCCACGTTGCGCTTGATGTCGGCGCTGGGCACTCCCACCACCATCTGGGCAAACGCCACGTTGTCGAACACGCTACGTTCGTCGATAAGGCGGAAATCCTGGAACACCATGCCGATTTCACGCCGCAGTAGTGGTATCTGTTTGCGCTTCATGCGGGTGCTCAGGAAATTACCCACCATGACCTGACCGCTGGTGGGAAACTCGTCCATGGTGATAAGCCGCAGAACACTGCTCTTGCCCGCGCCTGAGGCGCCCACCACGAACAGGAATTCACCGTTGTTCACCTGGAACGAAACATCGTTCAGCGCGCGATAGCGGCCGTAGTCCAGGTCGACGTGATAGAACGAGATAACCGCGCGATGATCAATGACGCGCGGGGCGGAGTCGCCCGAAGGGTTGTTTGGCTCGAGTTGTTGGCCCATGGACCCGTGGCGGGGTTTGAGGCGACGGCGCATTTGACGCGGGAGCCGGAATCCTGCACCCGGCTCGACATTGTCAGCTCAGTATTGCAACAACAAGGCCATCCCTGTCACGCCTTGATGTTCATATAGAACCTGTCGCGGAGTCCGGCGATGAAGCCCTTCAGCTCCGCTTCGATTTTCCGCTCGGTGATGATCTGGCGCAAACGGGGCTCCACCTCCTCGAACGACAGAGCCTCGCCCTCGGCCTTCTCGGTGACCTTCAGGATGAAATAGCCCGAGCTGGCCTCGATCGGTTCGCTGACCTGACCCTCGTCGAGGTTCTGAACGGCCTCGATGAACTGCGGGTTCAGACGGTCGAATGTGAATTCTCCCAGGTCGCCGCCGCGGTCACGGGTCGAGGGATCATCGGAGTGGACCCTGGCCAATTCGGCAAAGTCCTGACCAGCAGCGGCCAATTCCCACACCTTGCGGGCCCGCTCCAGGGCCGCGGCCCGATCCGACTCGCCAACCTCCAGGCGCAACATGATCTGGCGCAGCTCGACCTCGGTGTCGGTCTTGGATTCCAACCTCAAGAGGTGCAAGCCGATTTCGGTCTGAACCCAATCGCTGACCTCGCCCACGTTGAGCTTCCAGGCCGCGTCGTCCAGCGCCGTGCTGAAGAGGTCCCCGCGCGCGAACGACCCAATGAGCCCGCCACGTCCGGCGTTGGGACCCTGGGAGAACTGACGCGCCGTCTCGTCGAAGGAGATCCCCGCGTCGAGCTGCTGCTGAATGGCAGTCATGCCCTCCTGAAGCCGGTCCTGCGCATCGGTCGAGAGCTGGGGCACGATCAGGATGTTCGCCAACCGCAGGGAAGCGGGCTTGCTGGGAAACTGGTCCTGATTCTCGTCGTAGAACGTTCGTACCTCGGTATCGAGGACCTCGACCTTGGGCCGAATGTGGATGTTGATCATCCGGCTGGTGTAGAAACGGTTGCGATTCAACTCGCGGTGTCTGGCCTCGAGATCGTTGAAGGTCATTCCCAGTCGCTGCAGTTCCTGTTCCAGCGCGCTGCGTGTGCCGAAGCGGTCTATCAGGCTCTGAAGGTCCTGCGCCACGGCGTTTTCGAGTTCATCTTCGGAAATCTCGATGCCGTCGACCTTGGCCTGGGCCACCAGGAACTTCACCTCGACCAGTCGATCGAGCATTTTCTGGCGCACCTCGACGGGATTGTCAGGAATCTCCACACCGTTGGTTTGGGCTTCGAAACGGTAGCTTTCGATCTCTCGCTCAAGGTCACTCAGCAGAATGCACTCTTCGTCCACCACGGCCACCACTCGGTCGACCAGTTGGGGACTCGCGCCAGCCTCGGTGGGCGGCGCGACACTGTCTGGTGCGGACTCAGGGCGCCCTGTTTCTTCGGTCGGCAGCTGTGGGTCCGTAACCTGCGCCAAGACCGCGGCCGGTAGTAGAGCCACGACCAACAGGCCCGACAGGGCCAGATTTCCGACGTTGCGCGTCACGAAGGGGAGTTTCCGAACAGGCGATCCAGTTCCTCGCCGACCGGCGCCGTGGGTTCGAAGATGGCCTTGTCGAGGGCATCGGGATACCGACGAATGAACATGCCTGACTTCCATTCTTCCACTCTCTGTTTGAACAACGCTTCCTCACGCTCGCCCTTGAGACGGTTACCCACGGGCAACTGCACCTGTTCGTAGCTTGGCTGACGGCCCTCGTTCAGTTCGGCGCAGCGGACGATGAGCCACTGACCTGGCTGAACTTCGCGGGGAAACGTGATCTCGCCCTCGTTCTCCAACGAAAACACCATTTCGTGGTACACGCTATGGGTATGCTCGGTTTCGGCCGAGAACGTCCCCATGTCACCCTTCTTTTGCAGCACCTCGCCCGGCGTGCCGTACATGGCCAGAAGGTCGCCCCAGGCCTCGCCGTTGAGGGCTTTTTCGCGCGCCGCGAGAGCTTCTTGCTCGGTCGATGCAATGAGGGCTTCGGCACGGCGGTGCTCATGGACAAAGAACTCGTCCTTGATTTCTTCCCAGTAGGCCTTGAGTTCTTCGGGTGAGATCCGAATCTGGTCGCGAACCATCTCTTCGTGCAGGCGCGTTACCAGACTCTCCTCGCGACGGTTCTTGAACTGGTCGAGGTAGGCCACCGAATCCATGAAGCCACGATCCTTGGCTGCCACCGGCAACATCTCGCGGATCGCGATTTCCTGCAGATGCCGACGCAGTCCGGCCACCCGGCGATCCTGACGCGGGCGCCCAAAGACCGACAGCTCGTTGTAGTAGTCGAAGTAGCGACGTAGCGTCCACGCCTGATCGTGGTAACGCATGAGCTCCATATCCATATTGGCCGGAGCCAGATTCAAGGGCAGGAGCTCTTCTCTGGGCGTCGGCGGGTCGAGCGGTGCGTCCGGCGGCAGCGCTTCCCACACCACCCGCATCGCGTCGAGATCCAACTCGAAGTTGTAGTCTTCGAACATGCCCAGGATGAATTGCTTGGTGAGCAACGCGTCCTTGCGCTTGCGGATGCTCGCCATCACCTCTTCGCGCATCTCGTCGAGAGGGCGAACCCGTTCCATCTCCTGACCATCGACGCGAACCACGAAATAGCCGTAGCTGGTTTCGATCGGTTGGCTTACCTCACCCACCGCCAAGTCGAATACGACGAGCTCGAAGTCATCGACCACGGTGCCGTATCGCAGCGTGTTGGTGTACTGACCATCCTGCGAACCCAGGCTCAGGCGATCACCGACGGCACGCCAGTCTTCGCCGCCGTCCACCAGGCGCCGGGCTTCCACCGCGTCGGACTCCCAATCGAAAAGCATGTAGCTGATCTTCAACGCACGGGCAAAGTTGTCGTAGTAGTCGATGATCTCCTCCTCGGAGACCTCGATCGCCTCGCCGCGTACCGCCCGTCGCATGTCGGCCACGGCGGCGAAGTCGGCCACGGCCTTCGCCTGCTGATCGGCCGATCCGTCTTCGGCAAAGCCCAGTTCCTCGGCTTTGATCGCCATGACCTCTTTGTTGATCATGATCTCAAGCAAATCGAGCCGGCCATCGCGCGTATTGATGTTCGCGGGCAGGAACTGAGGGTCCATGTTGTTCATCTTGTGCTCGAAGTACTCCAACGTAATCACGCGGTCTTCGATTTCGGCGACTTTGACCTCGCTCTTTTCCGGGCTGGAGCAGGCCACCATCGAAACGATGGACAGCAGCACCACCAGGGCGAGCGACGCGGGGCGAACAGAAACCATGGAAATCAGACTCCTTGCGAAGGCCACGACACGTCAGCGTGCGGACTTCTTAACTCTTTGATTTTGTGTGTCTTCGAGAACTGCAGAGGCCAGGCGTTCCAGCACGACGAGCGCGGCGGAAAGCCAGGTCTCGCGAGAGGCCTCAGCTGTCATTTCAAGCCGTTGCACCGCATTGAACGTCAGCCGGGGTTTTCCGGTTCCGACCAATTGTTTGAGGGTAGTGGAGTCGGGCTGGCGATCGCCAGCGAAAACCATGCGAACACCGTGGCGAAGCCCCTTGATCTCGTCGATTCCGCCAAGTAGCGCCCTCAGCTTCAATCGCGTGATATCCACCAGGGCCGCGACCGGCGGAGGGGGAGGCCCAAAACGGTCCCGTAGTTCCGCGGCGAGGCCGTCCAGCTGACGTTCGTCACTCACCCGGCCAAGTTCACGATACCAGCGCAATTTGGCCTCGGGGTCGGCCACGTACTCGTCGGGCAGGAACGCCGACACCCGCAGGTCCACTTTCACGTCCTGGAGCTTGGGCAAGCCTTCGCCCTTGAGCGCGAGAATCTCTTCTTCCAGCAGCTTGCAGTACAGGTCAAACCCGATCGCGGCGATGTGCCCGTGTTGGGTATCGCCCAGGATGTTGCCAGCCCCGCGAATCTCGAGATCGCGCATGGCCACGTGGTAGCCACTGCCCAGGTCGGTGAATTCCTGAATGGCGGCCAACCTCCGCCGGGCGTCCGGGCTGAGAGTGAGCCCCGTGGGTACCAGCAGATGCGCGTAGGCCTGATGCCGACTGCGGCCCACCCGGCCACGCAACTGGTACAGCTGGCTCAGCCCAAACCGGTCGGCGCGGTCGATGATGATCGTATTCACGTTCGGCATGTCGAGACCGCTCTCGATGATCATGGTGGTGACGAGCACGTCATACTCGTTCTCCAGGAAGTCGCGCATGATCTCTTCGAGTTGCATCTCGCTCATCTGCCCGTGGGCTACGCAGACCTTGGCCTCGGGTACGGTCTTGCGTACCAACGCGGCCATGGCGTCGATGGTCTCGACCCGATTGTGCACGAAGAACACCTGCCCGCCGCGATGCATCTCACGCAGGATTGCCTCGGCGATCAACGCTTCGTCGAACGCAGCTACTTCGGTGTGGATGGGAAGGCGATCTCGCGGCGGCGTGGCGATGATCGACATGTCGCGCGTACCCATGAGGGACAGGTACAAGGTTCGTGGAATTGGCGTGGCCGAGAGCGTGAGCACGTCCACCTGCTTGCGCATTTCCTTCAGGCGCTCCTTGTGGCGCACGCCGAAACGCTGTTCCTCATCGACGATCAGTAATCCCAGATCCTTGAAGCCTACGTCGCGGCTGAGGAGTCGGTGCGTACCAATGAGGATATCGACTTCGCCCGCGGTCGATCGCGCCGTGGTTTCCTTCTGTTCGGCCGGTGACTTGAATCGACTCAACACCTCCACCTTGACCGGGTAGTCACGCAGTCGCTGCGAAAACGTCTCACCGTGTTGCTCGGCCAACAGCGTCGTGGGGCACAGGACCGCCACCTGCTTGCCGTCCATCACCGCCTTGAACGCGGCTCGCATGGCCACTTCGGTTTTCCCGAACCCCACGTCGCCACACACCAAACGATCCATCGGCCGCGACTGTTCCATGTCGGCCTTGATCGCGGCTACCGAAGTCAGCTGATCGGGGGTTTCCTCGTGCACGAACGAATCTTCCATTTCGCGCTGGTAGTGACCGTCGGGCTCGTAGGCATGCCCCGGAAGCGACGCTCGCGCGGCGTACAATGTCAGCAGCTCCTGAGCCATGACCTGGATGGCCTTGCGAGCCCGCTTCTTGACGCGATCCCACTGGCCGCCACCCAGTTTGTGCAGCGTGGGCTCGTCCTGCTCTCCCAGCTCATAGCGTTCCACCAACTGCAGCTTGTCGGTGGGAACGTAGAGCCGGTCCTTCTCGGCGTATTCGATGAGCAGGCATTCCGACTCGACGCCCTCGGCGGTAATGCGTCGCAGACCCAGGAATCGGCCGATGCCGTGATCCACATGGACGCAGTAGTCACCCGAACGCAACGCGCTTGGATCGGCGATCCGCCCGGCGCCGCGAAACCGTGCGCGGCGCGAAGTGCGGCGATACCGATCGAACAGTTCATGATCGGTGAACACGGCCAACTGTGCACCACGCCAAACGAATCCGCGGCTGATGGAACCCAGTCGGATTTCGGGTGCCTGCATCGCAAGGTCCGCGGACTGCTCAGACACCAGTTCGCGCAGTCGATCCGCCTGCCCCTTGTTGTCGCAGAACAGAATACTTTGCAGCCCCTTTTCACCCAGGGCCGCCGACTGTTCGAGCAACGCGGCCACGTCACCGTTGCCCTTGGCCTGCGCGGTCACTTTCGCGGGCACCGGTTTCACTTTGGCCGGTGGCCCCAGACCGTCGCCACCGGAAACGATGAGATCCCCCGTCCAGATCGTGGAGAATGCCTGGGCCTGGCGAGCCAAGTCGGCCGTCGGAGCGATCAGTTCATGGGTGTCGGGAACCGGATCCCCCCGCTTCACGCGCTCGGCGCGCATGCGAGTGGTCTCGCTTTCGATGTCTTCGTTGCGCTCGTTCAGAGCTTCGGTGTCGAACCAGACGAGCGTGGCGTCATCATCCAGATAATCGAGGTAGGTCACCTGCGGGTGGAAGAACGGTGCAAGGCCTTCCAACCCGGCGAAGTGCAGACGATCCTGCAATCGCTCCATCAGATCGGTTCGGTCGTCCTCGGTGACCTCGGCGTGGGCCTCCACGCGCGCCATGGCATCGACAAGGTGGTCATCGTCCATGAGCAACGGCGCGGCGGGAATTATGGTGGCGCGCTCAAGGACGTCCCGACTGCGCTGGTCGGTGGGGTCGAAGGTGCGGATGGATTCAATTTCGTCGCCGATCAGTTCGATCCGGAGGGGCAACCCATGGCTGGGGCTATAGACATCGATCAACCCACCGCGCAGAGCCATATCGCCCGGCTGTTCGACGACCCCGCCGGGCCTGTACCCCATCATGGACAACCACTCACCGAAGTCTTCGGTATCGACCTCTTCACCCACCGCCAATTCGCGTCGGCCCCGCGCCAATGTGGCTCGAGACATGACCTTGTGTCGGAGGCCATAGATGGTGGTAACGAAGATGCCCGGTATCTTGCGATCCAATAGGTCCAGACCGGCCTGGACACTGGCCTGGATCTCGCGCGTGGGCGACTTCCGGTCGAACGGAAGGATCTCGAGTTCGGGCAGATAGGAGACGCTGGCCACATTCCAGGTCTCGAGGTCATCGCACAGCGCTTCGGCCGTGGCCAGATCGGGCGCGACCACCAGCCAGGTCCCGCCCCGATGACGATACGCGCTGGCCAGCAGTGCCGAACCCGAAGCCCCCGCCAGCCCCGACACAGCCAGACGTAACGCTCCGCCGGAGGCCGCGACACTGGCGAGGCCTTCCACGGCGGTCACGCCGTCGAGAAGCTCTTCCAGGGGAACGAGCTGCTCAGTTGAATCTTCCGGTCGATCCATAGGTTCGAGTTCCCGCCGCGATTTGGCGGAGGAGGAAGGTATCTACGACCGGGGTTGGTGACAACCCCCCTGCGGCGGGGGGCCGGGGAGATTGCCGGGCGGGGATTCGGCGGGGAGGCCGGGGCGCGTGAATATGTCTCGCTGCGCTAAGCCGCACTCCCCCCTGGCCGCGGCGGGCTGTTGTTTGTTTGGGGGTTGGTGTAGGCGGCCAGGGGGTCGTTTGCGGAACCGCGCCGCGATAAATATACACCCGCCCCTAGTCCCGAGGTAGGGGGGCGGGGAGCATAGATCCTGCGGAGTGTTTCTGCGGCTAGGCCCGCTCTGAATGAACATAGAGTATTGCCGAACAACCCGGGACTGGCCCAGCTAGGACCAACGAGGCAGGAACCATGTCCCCGGCGCTCTCCCGCGGTGACCGGCCCATGTGCGGCTAGTTCGCGGGCAGGCGAAGCGAGAAGGCATCCCTTCCCAGCGAGCCGGCCGCCCATCTCGGGACGAGGGGCGGGGGGGGGGGGGGGGGGGGGGGGTGCCCCCCCCCCCGCCCCCCCGCCGCCCCCCCCCGCCCAGCTGCCCGACGTTGGCACCGGGATAGAACTCGCCCGCGCGGTGCCGTTGGGTGTCAGCGCGCTGGCAACGTCATCTGTGCGCGCGTGGCACGCACGGGGCCAGTGGACAGGCAGTCTGG
>JAJDAC010000005.1 GCA_029262065.1 Candidatus Krumholzibacteriota bacterium
GGTCTGGGGAACGTTGAACGCAATGAGCGTGGACGGGTTGAACGGATTCGGCACCGCGTCGTGCAGCGCGAACTTCGGCTCAGTGGGGTTGTCGGCCGCCGTGACCGAGCCGGGACCGGCCGGTGGACCCTCGTTGCCCGCGTGATCCACGGCCGAAACCTTGTAATAGAAGCCCCAGGGACTGGCCGTGGGGTCGTTGAACACCGGCGATCCCACTTCGCCGATCAGATCACCGGGGGTTGGTACGAAGCCGGGATCCGTACCGCGATACACGCGCCAGAACTGCACGTCGGGTTCCACCGCGAAGTTCCAGTCCAGGTCGACGCCCGCGGCGGCGTAGCCAGCCACGATGGCGGTGGGCGGACCGGGCGGCAGGTTGTCGAGTGATGTGCCCGCCACCGCCAGGTCGCTTCCGTACCACACCCCCGGTGCCGGGGTGTGAGCACTCACGAAGTAGGACGTGGGCACGTTGTCGACGAACGTGGGTACCGATATCTGGTACTGGGGTTGCTGCGCCGCGAACACGCTGGTCAGTAGTTCCCAGGTTCCGGGCGGAAACGTGTTCTGGTCCTTGGCCGTGCTGGCCTGCACAAATGTGCGCCCATCCAACACGACGGCGCCCAGGCTGGCGAGCTTCGTCGACGGCTTCGCAGCGCTCAGATCGACCTGGGCCTTCGAACCGGTCAGGTCGCGCCACACGTTGTAGCCGGTGATGGTCTCGATGGTATCCAAGCCCGACGCGGTGACGGTCATGCGCACCCAATGACCCTCGTCATTCGGCACGTCGACGATCGACGAGATGACCGGGTCGCTGAACAGGATCTTCGATTCGTTCAGTACGTCGAATGGACGCAGGGTGGGCGTGCAGTCCGCCCAGCCGGCGGCGGCCGGCACGAAGCTGCTGGGTGTCGCCGCACCGATGGTGATCGTGCCCGAGACCTCGACCGAGAAGAACAGCGTGTACTGAACCAGCGCAATGTCGTTGTCGCCGTTACCGGTGCAGCTCGGAAGCCCGTTGATGAACTCGCCGGGAACGTCGCCCACGTTGACCGTACCGGGTGGAAGATCCGTCTCGCCCAGAACGAGAACTTCGGGCGGAAGGTTGATGAACGCTTCCCATGCGTCGATTCCCGTACCCGTCTTGGCCGACGGAACGTTCTTGGCAACGACCCAGGCCGTTACGGGCACGAACAGGGGAGGATCGATCAACGTGTCCTGGGTGAACGCGGCGTCGAAGTACACGCCGAGCGTGGTCGGCGGCATCGTATCGATGCGGAAGTTGTCGAGGTTGATGTCGGTGTTACTAGGCGGAATGGTCGCGCGTACGATGACCCGCATGGTATCGCCGCGGAACGGCGCCAGGTTCACTGAACCCTCGAGGAATGCGGTCGAAGTGCTTCCGCCTCCCATGGGGATCGATGCGATGACCGTGGTCTGCTGGCTCGGTCCACCACCGGCCGGTTGGATGTCCACGTCGAGCACGATGTCACCCGGAGAACTCTGGTGCACCGTGGCCACGTAGTAGTCGAATTTCAGGTCGGTGGCATCGAAGGGAACGGCCACATCTTGAGCGAGCGTCCACGAGTCGGAAGTGCCGAACGTGGCGTAGAACGCGTCGAAGCCGCCGTCGCTGGCGGTGTTGTTGCCATGGTTGCCACCGACGCTACCGGCTGCGTACACGTCGAGGTCGACGAAGCCACCGGTTCCGCCGGTCCTCGTCCAGGCTGTGAGCGAGCCGTCTTCGAAGCTGGGGTTGTCGAGAGCGATGGTGTCCTGGTCGAAGCCATCGAGCGATACGTTGTCGAAGTCGAAACCGCCTGGTCCCGTGAAGTTTTCGGGGATAGTCCATCGGAACACGATGCGGATGGATTGACCCGCGAACGCGGAAACGTCCACGCTGCCGAGTTGTCCCAGGAGGATGTTTGTCGTTCCCGCGACAGCCGTGAGCACGGTGGTGACCTGCAGCGTTCCGCCACCACCGGAGGGCTGGATGACGACGTCGAAGGTTCGGTCCAGCGTTGCGCCGAAAATAACCATGTCCCAAAAGGCGTTGTAGTCGAACTCGAGCGTGGTGGTGTTGTTCCACAATGTCACGTCCTGGGCCAGTTCGATGGTGTCGAAACCAGCACCATCGAAGCCATGGCCGGCTGCGAAGGCTCCGTCGGGTACCGACCCGACCACACCGCCATATACACCTAGAGGGGTGAGTGGGTTGGCCATATCGGTGGCGATCCACCCCGTGAAGTCGCCCGTCTCGAAGCTGCAGTTCGTGATGATTCCCGACGGATCGCACGGCCCGTGGGTTTTGTCGGGAGCGATGTCCATCGGTTTGTCGGCGGACGGTCGTGGAAATTCGAAGTCACCGTAGGGGTTGCGCGCCTCGCCGGCGATCACTATCGGTGCGAGAAGAACGGCGGTGATGAGAACAGCGAGAGAAAGGACGCATCGGGTCAGGGCCAGCGAGCCGGCGCTTCCGGACACGAGTCGAGAGTCCTCGGGTCGTCGAAGGAGCATGGTTTCCCTTTCGGTGATTCCGGGTACGAAAGTGAGAGCGGAGGAATGTCCACGTCGGTAGTATGGCCGAAATCATCGGGGAAAAACTGATTACTTGGTGATTTGCCCTATTTGTTCGCTTGCGGTAGGCGAAGGAAGAGCCCTTCGGGTCGCATCTGGTGCCCGGTGACCGGGAAGAACTCGTCGGGTCCGGCGAACAACCCACTTCGTGCTTCGTAACCGTTCTGCAGATCGCCCATCATCCAGGCTTCGTCCAGCACCACCGCGCCGTACCTGGCGTCGCGAATCGCGTTGCGCAGTTCGAGTTTGAAGGCGTCGGCGACGGCCGAGTTCTTCTGCACGCGGACCACGTCGGCGATCGCGGACATGTGCGCGGCCATGGGCTTGCCCGCCATGGTCGACAGGTAGCCGTGGTGCACCACGAACACGTCGCCGGGTACCGTGCGCAGCATTTCGACGAAGCGGTCGCCGGCCACGCGGTCCTGCTGGGTGGGAATTTGTTCCCGCGGATCGCCCGCCAGTACTGCGAGAACTCCGAGTTGCACCGCGAGCAGTAGGGTGCCGGCCACCAAGGGAATGCGGCCGCCGAACCTTCCAGACACGAACCTCGCGTAGGCCAACCCCATGGCGATGGCCAGGCCGGCGTAGGCGGGCAACAGCACGTTGTTCCAGCCCAGGCTGTGCAGGCGCGACAACCAACTCACGCCCAGCAGTCCACCCAGCAACACACCCATGCGAAACAGCTCGTTCCAATCGCGAGCGCGCAGCCACTGCACGAACAGCGCGACCACGGCCACCAGCGCCAGGGCCGTCTTGCCCAGGTCGTGCGACCAGTACTTCACGAACATTTCTGTTTCCCAAAGATGCTCGCGCGGAATCTGCCAGATGTAGAACGAGAACCAACCGTCGCTGCGGGCGTCGGCCACGAGCGTGGCGATCAGGATTCCCGCGCCGGCCACCAACGGAAACACCAAGCGAGTCCAACCGCGCGCGCGGAACAGCCAGCCCACCGCCAACGCTACGGCAATCGACACCGCCGACTGCTTGGTGAGAAACGCCAGCGTGATGAGCACGCCGGCGAACACGCCGTTGCGCCACGCCGGTGTGCGGTCGACGCAGTAGGCCGCGAGCAAGGTGAGCAACAGGAACAGCGGGTCAACCCGCCCCAGATCGAACCAGAATCCGGTGGCGTGGTAGGTGGCCAGGTAGAACCCCGCGGCCAGCGCGCCGGCCGCGCCATCGTGCGTGCGACGGCGGATCCAAACGAACAACAGCGCGCACGTGGCCAGCGTCGCGAGAATCGAAATGGCACGGAGTGGTACGAAGCCAACCACGCCGGTTTGACCGGAATCGCCAGGAGTGCCGGAATCGCCAGGAGTGCCGGGGCCGCCAGGAGGGCCGGGCTCAGCGGGATCGCCCGCGCCACTGACCCCCGCGCCACCAACCCACGACGCTACGTGGTAGTACAGGGGCGGGTAGATGTTCGGCGTCCACTCCACACTCGGTTCTATATATAAGGCTTCACCGCGTTCCACGCGCACCACGTGGTCCACTGCGGCGCCTTCCATCCATTCCAGTTCGTACGGGTACGACACGCGCGATAGCGCGATGAACAGAAACAGACCCAGGAACAGAACGCCCGAGCCCCAAGCGATGGCCTGGGTGGTTCGCAACATGAAATGGTCCGACGAGAGAGCCTAGACTTCGGGGCCGCGTACCACCATGCACCGTCCGTCGGACAGGTGGAATTCGAGCGACCATGCTCCCACGAGGATATCGCGAAGTTCGAATTCGCCTAGCTCGGAAACGTCTTCGACGGCCAGAACGTTCTCGCCCTGGCACAGGGCGGCCTTGATGCCCACCGTGTCGTCGGGGGGATCCAGCCAGATCCGCCCGCGGATGGTCCACAGGTCGTCGCCTTCGGGCGGCGTGACCATGAGGGTCACGTCGGCGCCCGGCAGATTGCGCGTGATCATGCTGCCCACGCCGGGCTCGGCGACCGCGCTCGAGCGAATGTCGTCGGGGCGGATGTGCTGCTCGGGTGAACCGGGCGGAGGAATGGGCAGGGGGTCGTCGTCGACACCCGGCAGGCGTTTGCTGCCCGGCGGTTCTTCCCACGGCACGCCCATGGCGTCCTTGAAGCGCTTGAAGAGATCGCTATCGCTCATGCCGCTTCCTCCTCGAGCACCTTGCGTAGTCGGTCGAGACACCGCTGCCGAAGCGAGCCCACACTACCCTCGGCCAGCCCCGTCTTTTCGGCGACTTCCTGGTAGGTGACTTTTTGATCTGAATAGAAAAACATCTTCAGTACTTCTTCGCAGCGGCCGCCCAGCGTTTCCAACGCGCGTTCCAGTTGAAAGCGCTCTTCAAGCGCCACCAGATTCGCGTCGGTCGCCGGGTTGGGGTCGACCATGTCTTCACGCACGTCGTTCACCCAACGGCCTTGCACAACGGCATGCCGGTAGGAAATTCGTCGCGTGGTTACAATGAGCCAGCGCGGAAGAGCCTGCGCGTCGCGGATGCGAAGCAGCGAGCGGTGGAGCTCGATCCAGACCTGTTGATGAACGTCCACCGCCGACTCTTGATCGAGTCCCGTGGACAAGGCCGTGGAGAAGACCAGATTCTGGTACTTCTTGACGAGCTTCCGCCATGCCTTTTCGTCGCCATCCTGGCAACGTTGCAGGAGTTCGGCATCGGGCGCAATGGAACCCACGACTCGACTCTCACAGAATTAGAGGCTGGACGGAGCAACGGCGCCAAACGCCGGCCTCCCTCAAACATAGCTTCGGGCGCGAACCCGAGGCCACCGAACGCTCGTAAACCGCGCTCCGTCCAGCACACTGAGGCCAGAGGGTCCGCGGTTCGCAGCACATTCGGTGTCTTGTGGCTTACCGTGTACACTCTAGCTCGATTCCTTGGAAGTCGAAACGTGAAACCCTTGTGCCGCCCCTCCCATGGGGCGTCGTACAAACAGGTGCAGAGCAGGGACCGATCCGTGCATCGAAAAGTAGGAATTCTTCCGAGATGACCAATTCAGCGATAGAGCCAGCCATAGAAGTAGTGGGCCTGGACCGTCATTTCGGGCAGAGACAGGCCCTGAGAGGGGTTGATCTACGGGTTTCGCCCGGCGAAATCGTGGGCCTGGTGGGCCCCAACGGATCGGGAAAGACCTCCCTCTTGAAGATCCTGGGCGGGTTTCTCAGGCCCCACGGCGGCCGCGTGGAGGTATTCGGACTGGAGCCCTTCGCCCGCCCCCACCACGTGATGCGTCGGGCCCGGTTCGCCTTTGCCCCGCCCGCGCTCTACGACTCGCTGACCCCCATGGAGCACCTGCATCACCTGTCGCGTATCGGCGGCCATCGTCCTTCGGACCAGGAACTGACTCGTGCGTTGGCCACCGTGGGGTTGGCCGACCGTGCGAACGACCGGGTAGCCACGCTTTCGTTCGGTATGCGTCAGCGGCTGGTGGTGGCATTGGCGTTGGTGCCCATGCCCGAACTGTTGGTGCTCGACGAGCCCACCGACGGACTCGATCCCGTCGCGGTACTGGAACTGCGCGACGTGCTGCTGCGCCTGCGCAACGAACACGGCATAGCCGTGTTGCTCTCGAGTCACCTGCTGGTGGAGATCGAGCACCTCGTGGATCACATGTTGGTGCTGAACGAAGGGCGCACGCTGTTCTCGGGCCCACCCTCCGAAATGATCCACACCACGTTGCGATTGGAAACGTCGTCACACGAAGCGGCGAAGGTCGCGCTCATGAACGGCGGTATCGAGGTGCGGAGAAGTCAACCCGGCCAGTGGTTGGAACTCGATGCCGGTAGCATGGACCTGGAACAATGCCGCGCGTTGCTGCACGCGCAGGGTATCGAACTGCGATCGTTCCACGAGCACCGTCCCACGTTGGAAGAAGCGCTCTTGCGGCGATTACGCGCCGAACGGGAAGTGCTTCATTGATCACGTTCGAACTGTTGAAGACCTGGCGGTCACGCCGACCGCATCTGGCCGCGGGTTCCATCGTGTTCTTCCTGGTGCTCATGTTGGTGGGGTTCTATACGTACGCGCAAACCGAAACCGGAGGCGACGCCGAGTTCCGTTACACGTTCGAGAACCAGTCGTACTTCAACGGGCTGACGTTTGCGCTCTACTCGTTCTACTTTGGCTTTCTGCTCATTCTCCCTATCTTCCTGATCATGGAATGCGCCGCGCACATTGCCGGCGAAACGGCCAGTGGCACGCTGTTCCTATTGCTTACGCGACCCCTGTCGCGAGCGAAGCTCTTCGCCGTGAAGTTGGGGCTTACGGCGATGTCGGCCGCCGGATTGGCGGCGGGGTTGTTGGCGCTGAGCCTGTTGGTGGGGTTGGTCGCCGTGGGCTGGGGTGCTCTGGATCTCTACCCGGGCGTGTTGCAGATGACCGACCGCCATCAGCACCTGGCGCGCGATGTGGCGCTCGTGCGGTTCGCGTTGGCCGTTCCGTTCGCGACGGTTGCCCTCATGTCGGTCGCGGGATTGGGCTTTCTGGTATCCACCTGGGTGCGCAACCCGGTCAGTGCCGCGGGCACGGCCACGGCGCTGTACCTGGTGATGTACGTCATCGCCGAGATCCACTTCTTCAAGGACCTGCGACCCTGGTTGTTCACCAGCTACATGCCGTACTGGCGATCGCTGTTCCAGGAAACGGTCGATTGGCCGGGACTGTTCCGAGACGCGTCCAAGCTGGCCGGGTTCTCCTCGTTGTTCTTGTCACTCGCGCTGTTTCGTCTGCGCGGACGAGAGGAGCGCTAGCCAATGCGTCGGGGAATCGGTGGCGAGCTAATTCTATTGGGGCTGGCCCTCGGGTTCTTGTGGTACGGCTACGGAACCTCGTCGGGTGAATCGGCGGGCTTTGAACTCTACGCGCCCGACGAAGGCGTGGTGCGTGTGGTTTCCTGGAACGTGGGAGTGAGCGTGACCGACGGCGGGGTTGCGCTGCCGCCCGAGGCAGAGGCGCACGTGGTGTCGGCGTTGGGAGCGCTCGCGCCTACCGTGGTTGTGCTGCAGGAACTGCGGGATCTGGATCAACTGGAACGGTTGCTCGACGCCCTGGGTGACGAGTGGCGGGGCGTGTTGGGTGCATCGTACGAGGGGCGCCGCGTGGCGGTGTTGGCTCCCGCCCGCGCGCTGCGCGCACTGCGGGGTTCGGCGGGCGATGGGTCGAGCCTGGGGTTTCGGTTGCGCCTGGCCGACGAACTGCGTCTGACCGGCGTGGCCATACACGCCGATGCGCTCAGTTCTCGGCTGCGCAACCAGCAGGTGGGGCAAGCGGTGGAGCTGGTCGAAAACGTCGACGGGCCGGTGCTGCTGGCCGGTGACCTGAACATCGACCTGGATCTGGACAAGCGCCGTGACCTGTTTTCCGACGACCAGTATCTCGACGTGGAAACCTACAACTACCTGGCCGAACGGTTCGTGGACGCCACGTTGGGCACGGGGTCCACGGCCGAACCCGACCGTCGCCTGGACTACGTGTTCGTGTCGGGCGGATGGTGCGAAGTAGTTGCGGCGGGGCCGTGGCGACGACAACGCGCGCCGGGCATGGACCATGATCCGGTGGTGGCCGACCTGCGGCCTACCGCGGCGGCGACATCTCGATGAGTCGTCGTGAAATCCAGATGGTGCGGAAGATCGACGTGCCCATGGTTCCCACCGCAATGATCACCAGCAGGATGAGCATGAGGAATCCGGTTTCGCGTCCCATGGCCGCTGATACGGTGGGGTCGAGAATGGCGCCGAAGCCCAGCAGCAACATGCGCTCGGCGCGCTGCAACACACCCAGTTTGCACAGCACGCCCAGGCTCTCGCCGCGCGCGCGCGTGTAGCTGACCAACAGCGATCCGCCCAGACCGGTAACCACGATCACCACCGGCCAACCCGATCCGTAGAATGCGGCCAGTCCTATGAACGCGAACAGCTCGGCGTAGCGGTCGAGCGTGCTGTCGAGGAATGCGCCCATGGGCGAGTCCACGCCTTGTGCCCGCGCGATCTCGCCGTCGTACACGTCGGCGATGCCACTCAACAGAATCATGGCGCCGGCCCACGGCAGCAGGTCGCGCGCGAAGAACACCGTACAGGCGATACTGAACACGATACCCAACGCGTTGAACACGAACGGCGACGTATTCAAACGCAGGAAGAAGGCCTTGCTGGGGTTCAGGAACCAGTAGAACCAGTTGCGTACCCAGAAGCCCATGACGAAGCTGCCGCCGCGACCGGTGGTGTCGCCGCTGGCGCGCCCCTCGGGGGTGATGCGGTACACGACCATGGAAGCCAGGGCCAGACCGATGGCGCTGAGCAAGGCGACTATCTCAGTTCTCATGATGCTGCTCTCATGACCGTGTTCCCATGACTCTGTTCCAGCGAGTTCCGCTCGGCTCAGTTCTCATGCGTGGTTCCGTTGGCCGGGGGCAGCGGTGGGCGATTGCGCGATCGTAGCACGCGAATCACCTTTGGCCACAGCAGCAGAAACGGCAACTTGCGCTCGGCCGGCGTGAGTTCAAGCGGAACGCCGGTGCGACGCTCGGCCTTGCGTGCGATGTATTCCAGCCAATCGTCGTACGTGAACATGTACTTCGACCAACGTATCGTGGCGCGGGTCTTGGAGCGGCGGAAGTAGTTCTTCCACTTGCGACGCACCGACGCCGACGGCGGCGTGACGCATGAGTAGCGGCGGGCTTCGCCTTCGGCCGCTATCGGCCCCGTCAATATTCCCTTGGCCACGGCGGCTTCCAATACCGGCGAGTACAACTCGAGCAACGCCTCGCGCTGGGCCTCGAACACTTCGCGTACACGGTCGGTCGACTCGGGCCGTATTTCGGCCGAGTACGATACCTGCAACATGCGCTGGCAATAGTCGGCCGCGGTGAACTCTTCGGGTAGGAAGCAGGGCATCCATTCGACCGTATGGTGTCGGGCGGCGTCCAGCCAGGCCACCAACTCGTTGCCCTCGTCGGTCGTGCGCGCGTACACTACGGCCACGCGCTGGGCCAACCGGCCCTTGCAAAAGTGATCGGGTGCATCGGCCGACAGCGCGCGTTGCATGTCGGCCGCGCTCATGACGATGCATTTGCTTTCGGCCCCCAGAGTGTCTTCCATGCGAAGCGACAGGATGTTCGGCGGCAGCCAGGAATTCAGGCGCGCCAGTGCGTTGGCCCCGCGGCGCAATTTCAATGCATCGCGCAGTGCTTCGTAGAAGGGCTTGTACTCGTCGACCACCAGGATCAGGTCGGTGGCGCTGTGGGGGTTGGGCGTGGTGCCCACCAGACGCGAGCCGAAGAACAAGACACTGCGCAGACCACCGTCCATTCCCACCAGTACGTCGACCGTGCGTTGCACGGGCGGCGGCAGGAGTTGCATGGCATCGGTTGTGGTCACGTGGCTCCGTCTGGCCGTGTTTCAACTGGCCCTGTTTCAACCGGCCCTGTTTCGTCGGGCTCTGTTTGCTCTGACACGGTCTCGCCGCGCAGTCGCGCCAACTCGGCTACGAGTCGATCGCGCATATCCTGGGCAAAAGCGTCGCGGTCGTCCTGGGCCGGGTCGAAGGCGAACGGCCCCAGGCGCGAAACCTTGGCGTCGACCTGGCTGACTCCGGCTGTGAAATCGCCAATGCGCGCGCACTGCCAGAAGCCATCGACCACCATCAAGTAGACGTTCCACGGGCGTGCCGAGAGGATAGCCTGGAGCCCGCCGGGCTGAAAGGGCCGGACCTGGCCGTCGCGGGTGCGCCCACCCTCGGGAAAAATCAACAACGGTACCTCCATGGTCACCGCGCGTCGGGCCAACTCCACGAGTTGGCGGCGTCCACCCCGGCCGGGATGTACCAGCGGGTGGTCGTAGAGTCGTAACATGTGAGATATCAACGGGATACCCTTGGCGTAGCGGGCTCGCGTGACAAATAGGGGGTAGCCGGGGCTGCATGCCTGCACGGCCATCGGGATGTCCAACAGCGACTGGTGGTTCATGACGATCAGGGTGCCGGCCGCACTGGGAACCGGCGGCGCGGCGGGGATTCGGGCGCCGCCGACCCTCCGGACCACGTTAAAAACGCTGTTCGCCATGATCTGTTTCCACCATCCCAGGATCTGATGGCGGGAATCTGGTCGGCGCCGGACCCGAGGGGCCACGGAAAACCTTTGAAACAAATCAGTTAGGAGAAACCACACGCCAATGGTGGCGAGCGTGAGGTAACCTCGGATCCTCATGGCCCTAACTCACTTCCTGGAACGATTTGGGTCATCTTTAGTACCAAAACCTCGTGGCGATGGTTAGAATTGGTCGCTATCTAGGGGTCATCTTTGCCCAGACTTCACTCCGGCCTTCCTGACCGGTTCTCCCCGCGACGCATATCTCCGCGACGTGTTCTTAGCGACCGGTTCTAACGACCGGATCTAACGACCCAAAGGGACAACCCGATAAAGCCTGTTGGACGATCGTGAAACCATTGAGACAACCTGCGGAAAACCTAGAAACGTCTGTCCCAGAAGACAACGGTACCAAGCCGGCCACCGACCAGGATGCCGCTTCCAACTACTGGGACTACGACTACAGCAACTTCTACTCGGGCGCCGGCTTCGACGCGTTCGACATTCTCGATCCCTTCGATGCATGGTGGGAGCAGGCGCGCCCGCGTGGCTACTATTTGTTTGGCCAGCCCATAACGACGGCGCCGGGCACGCGCGTGCATCTGGTTGAAACCAAGGGGAACACCAAGCTCGAGAATCTGGTGAACCTGGCCTCGTACAACTACCTGGGTTTGTCATACCGACCCGAGGTCATTGCGGCGGCCCAGGAAGCAATCGGCCGGTACGGTCTGGGAGCCTCGGGCTCGCCGATCCTGTCGGGCACCATCGATCTGCACGAAGAGCTGGCCGAGAAGGTAGCGCGGTTCAAGAACAAGGAATCCGTGCTGCTGTTCCCCACCGGGTACAGCGCGAACCTGGGCGTGATTTCCGGCCTCATGCGACCGGGCGACCTGGTCGTGGCCGATCAGTACTCCCACGCCAGCATCGTCGACGGCGCCATTCTCTCGAAGGCCAAGACCCGATTCTTCCGCCACAACAACGCGGCCGACCTGGATCGCAAGCTACAGGGCTTCTCCGGCAAGAAGCTGGTGGTCATTGAAGGCGTGTACTCCATGGACGGCGACCTGGCTGCGTTGGCCGACATCGTCGAGGTATCGCGCAAGTACGGCGCGCGCATCCTGATCGACGAGGCACACTCGGCCTTCCTGTTCGGCGAGCACGGACGCGGCGTGGCCGAACACCTGGGCCTGGACGACGAAGTCGACATGCACCTGGGCACGTTCTCGAAGAGCCTGGGCGGTATGGGTGGCTACGTTGGTGGATCCACCAAGTTCATCAACTACCTGCGCGGCTTCGCCCGCTCGCGCGTGTTCTCGTGCGCGCTGTCACCGGGCGTGGCGGCGGGACTCATCGCGGCGCTCAAGATCGTCGAGGAAGAGCCCGAGCTGCGGGCGAAGTTGTGGGAGAACGTCGCGTTCCTGCAGGAACGCCTGCGCAACGCCGGCGTGGACATAGGCGATAGTGAATCGCAGGTCATTCCCATCATGATCCGCGACGATGCGCGCATCTTCTCCATCGCCGAGGAACTCATCCACGGGGGCGTGTATCTGAATCCCATCCGCTATCCAGCGGTGGGTAAGCATCGCTCGCGGTTCCGCATTTCCGTTTCGGCCGCCCACACCCGGGACGACCTCGAGGAAGGCGCCGATATCATCATCCGGGTGCTCAGGAAGAACGGTATATGCAGCTGACGAAATACGGATTCTCCCACGCGGTGAGCGCGTTCTTCGAAATGCCCACCGAGTTGGCCAAGAATCTCCTGCCCCGGCATCTGCAGCCGTTGGAAGTGCAACACGGGTCGGCGGTATTCGCCGTTACGGCGTTCGACTTCACCGAGAGCATGGTGGGCACGTATACCGAGATCGTACTTGCCGTCATCGTGCCGCCGCTGTTGGAAGCGGGTCAGCAGTTTCCCAAGAGCGCGTTCTACCCGTACCTGGTGGGTACCAACACCCCCGAGTCGCGTGCGCACGCCATCGAGCGCTGGCATCTGCCGCATCACATGGCCGACGTCGACTGCGACTTCGCGGTTGAGGGTGGCGCCATGAACGTGCGCGTGCACGATAACGACAAGCCCATCCTGGAAATGTCCGTGCACGAACACGAGTGGGGAAAAACCAACGACCTGTACCAGGCGTTCATGACCGACGAGCAGAAGCGCTACAAGGTCGACATCCACATGAACGGCGAATTCTCCGAGCACGAAGAAGAGAGCGGAAGCCTGAAGCTTCACAATCACCCCATGCTCGAAAAGCTGGAACCGGCTGAAATCAACACCTACCCGTTTCGTGAGCTTTGGATGAAGCAGGGTATGCAGACGTTCAACGAGCTGGAAACCATCTAGGCGCGCCGTGTCGCGCACCTTCGTCATCTTCAATCCCGCTGCCGGTAGAGGTCGATGTGCCAAGCGCATCGAGCTGTATCGCAGTCTGCTCTCGAGTCATGGCGTGGAGTACGACCACGTGGTGACCGAGCGCGCGGGCCAGGAAATCGAACTGGCCGACCGCGCCGCCGCCGGAGGCTACGACACCGTGGTGGCGGTGGGCGGCGACGGTACCTGGAGCGTGGTGGCCGACCGGCTGGTGCGCTCGGGCAATCGCAACGTGAGCCTGGCCCTGCTACCCGGCGGCACCGGCAACGACTTCGGCAAGACCTGGGGCATCTCGTGGGACGAGCCCGAAGCCGCCGTGGCCGGTATTGCCCGCGGCCAACGCCGCACCATCGACGTGGGCCGGGTGGAAGACCGGTACTTCCTGAACGTAGTGGGCCTGGGTTTCGATATCGCCGTGATCGACGACGCCGAGAGCGTGCCGCTGCTACGCGGTGACGCGGTCTACCAGTTCTCAGCCATGCGCCAACTGTTCCGATTCCCGGGCATAGAATTCGAACTGATTGGCGGCGAAGCCGATGCCCACGCCGGTGGTGCTACCAGCCGCCGGGTCGAGCGGCGTAAGTACCTCATGTTGACCATCTCCAATGCGCAGTACTTCGGCGGTTCGTTTCACATTGCTCCCAAGGCCAGCCTCGAAGACGGCAAGCTGGACGCCGTGGCCATCCACGACGGCGGACCGCTTACCCGCGCCAAACTGTTCCAGCGCGTGGGCAAGGGCAACCATCGCCACGGCGAAAGCGTGACCATGTTGCAGGACGCGCGATTCGAGGTGGTGCTGAACGAGGCAGTGCGTTACGAAGTAGATGGCGAAGTGCTGGCGTCCAAGAGTTCCATCCTGACCGTGGAGTCGGTGCCAGGCGCACTGGACCTTATCGTACCGGCAAGCTGAGCCGTCTCTATATACTGAATCGGAGTACCCCCATGCGTGGCGTGGTCTTTGACGGAGCGATTCCCCGCTACCTGGCCACCAAGGCGGCCGGCGCGGTGTCTTCGCGTTTGATGACCGGTCCGCGGCGCTGCACCAACCTGCTCGACGACGTGGATGTACCCACGCTGCCCGGCCCGCGTTGGGTACGCTTGCGCACGCGCCTGGGCGGAATCTGCGGCAGCGATCTGAATCTGGTGAACCTGAACGTTTCGCCTTCGATGTCGCCGTTCTCCACTTTTCCCTTTGTCGTTGGTCACGAAAACGTGGGCGTGGTGGAAGAGGTGGGCGCCGAGGTGGCGCGCGTGTCGGTGGGCTCGCGCGTGGTGGTGAATCCGCTGCTCCCGTGCGCGGTTCGCGGCATCCACCCGCCGTGCCGGCACTGCATGGAAGGCAAGCCCTCGCGCTGCGAAAATTTTCTGGAAGGCGACATCCCCGCCGGCATGCTGCTGGGTACGTGCAAGGGCCTGGGCGGAAGCTGGGGCGAGCACTTCGTGGCCCACGAAAGTCAGCTGTACGAGGTACCGCAGGGCATGTCCGACAAGGCCGCCGTACTGCTGGAACCCCTGGCCACGGTGCTATCGCCGATCATGGCGGGTCCGCCCGCGGCCGACGCGAAGATCCTGGTCATCGGCGGTGGCTCGATCGGTCTGCTGGCCGTGGCCGCTTTGAAAGCCATTTCGCCGCACTGCGACGTAACATTGTTGGCCCGCTACGACTTCCAGGCCCAGGTGGGCGAGGAACTGGGCGCCGACCGCATCGTACGCGGCAAGCGAGGCTACTTCGCCGAGCTGTCGCGCCTTACCGACGGCAAACTGGTGAAGCCCATTCTGGGGAAGAAGATCCACATCGGCGGCTTCGACGGCACCGTGGTTTGCGTCGGCTCCGACGGCGCGGTCGACGACGCGCTCCGATTCACGCGGGCCGGCGGCAGCATTCTGCTTCTGGGCAACGTGTCGACCCTGAAGAAGGTCGACTGGACCCCGCTATGGCAGAAGGAACTCTCCCTGCGCGGCAGCTTATGCTACAACCTGCACTCGCACGAGGGCGCCCCCCGCCACGCGTTCGACCTGGGACTCGAGATCCTGGGTTCACGCAAGGGCACCCAACTGGAATCGCTGGTAACGCACACGTTCCCGCTCGAAGCCTACCAGGACGCCCTACGAATCGCCGGCAGCAAGTCGAAGGAAAAGTGCATCAAGGTCGCGTTCCAGTTCGATAACTGACAAACGCCGCTATCGGGCGCCGAACATCGTCAGGCTCTTCTAGTACCGTGCCTTCATGCTTCCGAACGAGACGGTTTCGGTGGGTACCGTGCCCACGCTGATCGAACCCTGTCCGGTCGCCGTTTGGAAAGGCGCGTCAAAAATGACCCCGTCGAATCCGGTAACCACCTCGTTGGAAGTGGTAACCAATGTGGAACTTCCTGGTACTCCCGTCTTGAACGTGACCGTTCCCCACGTGGCTCCAAAGGTTGCAATAGCGAAGTCGGCCTCGTTTTGAGCCGTGAAGGTCAAATCGACTGACCCTGCCGTGATGTTGCTGGCGTTGGCAGACCAATTGACCAAGAATGTGTTCACCGAAACAAACGACGCAGCCGCCGAATCCCAGGTTAGCCGCACCGAGGCCTCGCCGATGTAGTATCCCGTGAAGGTACACTTGGCTCCGTACTGAACGGCTGATGAAACCGGCATGACTACGTTGGTTCCCGCTGGCCCTCCAACGTCATCCAACTGGTACCGGAACACGTCGGCGAAAGGACCGCAGATTGCACTGGGATACACCATGAAGCATCCGTTTGGTACCACGCCCTGCCCGTCGACGAGGGCGAAGTCCTGATCAACGGTGTTGCAGTTCGTGTAGACCGGCGCCGTGTCGGGAGCCAGCGGAGTGACGCAAATCGGAAGATCGGACAGTCCGGTCGCGAACACGCCGTACTGGTAGCTGATGAGCGGCGTGACTCCAATTCCGTTTACGCAGCTGGCTGTCGTGACCACCCAATCGTTGGGGCCGTAGATTGCCAGCGGCGACCGGGTACCGATGCTACTCGACCCAAACAGCAGGATTGCGGGGTCGGCATCCACGGTGAAACGGAACCCATTGATGCCATCGGGAACATCGAGAGCCAGAACGTAGAAGTTGTTCGTGACGGTGAATGGCGTCGGGTTGGCGGTGACCTCCCGGGCCATGGTGCCGGCGAAGACGCCGATTGTGGGCTGCGCAGCGGCCTGGCTGGCCAAGAACAAGCAAAGGGCAAGGATCGAAGCAAGAGTTCTGCGATACATGAGCCACCTGTCCTGACGAGGGTTGTTCGGGCGGAACCGCGTTGATTGTACCTAATTCGACCGTACCGTGTCGACTGACCGAACACCGCCGCGTCATTCAACCAGCCGAGCGAACTCCCTGGCCCGGTCCAGGATTCGCCCCGAGGACACACCCGCGGCAATCAGGCGACTCTCTTCTGTATGCCAGTTCACGTGACACGCGCGGCAAAGAGCGGCGCAGTTGACCACGGAGTGGGCACCTTTGTTCGTTCGCCGTTGTAAGTGGTGCACGTCGACGAACTGCGTACTGTGACACCTGCGACAACTGAAACGGTCTCGCGCCAGCACGGCGCGCCGAACGCGTGGTGGTATGGTCGATTTTGTGCTGCCGTCGCCGCGAATCTCAACGGCATCGCACTGCCCGGCGCTTGCTTCGGGTCGTGAAAGCGTTCGCATGCCGCGGCGGGTAGGTGTCGCAACCGACTCGCACGACTCGCATCTATACAATACGACCTGCGCCGCGGGGCGAACCGAGGCGGACTGAACCGCCGTGGACTGAACCGAGGTGGGCTGAATAGAGACAGTTTGCTTTGGGGCAGGTGACGATGCGTCGTGCGCCGAAGTTTGTTCTGTGTTGGCCGAATCAACCTTCACCCGGGTAACCCGTTGTGAAGTCAGCGACTCGAGTGCAGCGAGCAGTGTTTCCCCGGCCTTGCGGTGACCCTGGCGGCGGGAGCGTTCCATGAGCTTGTCGAACTGGGCGGCTTGAAGTTGAGTGAGCTCGAAGCTGACGCGGCGCGGCGGATCGCCGGCGGGAAGATCGGGCGTATCGATCAGCAACGACTGACCTGGCGCGGGCTGCCCGGGCACGGGTTGGCCTGGCGAGGGTTGGCCCACCGACAGCTGGTTCGGCGACGACTGACCCGGCAGTTGGCCCAGCGCCGGCTGCTCGACCCGCGCCGGCTTCCTTGCGCGCTTCTTCACCTGGTCGGCTTGCTTCTCCAGCTCGCGGCGGGGTACCGACTTCGCGCGCTCGACCCACTCGTTCTGGTTCTCTGGCGTGGCGACGCTGCCCACGGTACGGGCTTTCGTCCAGCTGATCTCCCCCGACGACAGCGCCTGCTCGAGCGCGGGCAATCGTTTCATGTCTTTGGCCAGTCGCACGAATTGCATCGTCTTTCCGTGCGAAAACTTCAGGCCCTCCGTGGCGTAGTGATGGATCGACGAGAAGCCCAATGGCCGGAAGTGCTCTTCCTGCATTACCTGGGCGAACGCGAGTACTGCGCTTTGGTTCGCCACTTCGAGGGCGGCAAGCGCACGGATCAACACGCGATGCGCTTCGCGGGCGCGCGTGATGGTCGACATGGGTTGTTCCAAACCGGGAGGGCTTGCCTTGGGGAGGCAGGAACAACTTAGAATGAACAAGTATGGATTGCAATAGAAGCCAGCGTTGACGCTCGTCAAAGAACAAGCGCCAACGCGTCGACGAGAAGTTCGCGTCTAGTACCGTGCCTTCACTCGTCCGAACGAAACGGTCTCGGTGGCGACCGGTCCCACGGTGATGGATCCCTGACCGCTCATGACGTCGAATGTACTACCGAAGCCACTTACGACTTCGTTCGATGTTGTGACTACGGTCGCGGTGCCAGGCGCTCCCGTGATAAAGGTGACCTCGCCCCATAGGTTCGGCTCGAATCTCGAATTGACGTAGTCGACCTCGTCGGCGGTGGTGAAGCTTATGTCGGCCGAGCCGGGCGTAACGTTGGAGGCGGTTGCCGTCCAATTCGGCAATGTCGTGGATACCGACGCGAAGGTTGCGACCGCGGGGTCCCAGGTGAGCTGGGCCGATAGAGTGCCGACATAGAACCCTGTAAAGATGCACTTGGCGCCGAACTGCAACTGGGTGGAGATCGGCAGGGTGACCGACGTACCGGTGGGACCTCCGGTGTCATCCAGTTGGTAGCCAAACACAGTTGGAAAAGGACCGCATGTGGACGTGGGGTACAACAACGCGCAGGCGTCGGGCGCTACCCCTTGGCCGTCGGTGGGCGAGAACGCATGTTCCTGGTCGTCGCAGTCGATGTATACCGGAGCGGCTTCGGACCCGAGCGGACTTACGCAAATGAGAATGTCGGATACGCTCGGTGTGAAGATTCCGTACTGGTAGTCGATGAGCGTGGTTGCACCCACCCCGTTCAAGCAGTTCCCCAGGCTGACGACCCACTCGTCGGGTAGGTAGATGGCCAGAGGCGAGCGCTGCCCAATGTACGTGCGATTGAGTAGCAACACGGTAGGGTCGGCGACGACTTCCAGGCGGTAACCGCTCATGCCGTCGGGCACATCGAGCGCGAGCACATAGAAATGGTTGTCGACCGTGAACAAAGGCGGGTTGCCGGATATCGACGTGGCGTTCTGATCGAGAAACACACCGATCGTCGGCTGGGCGACCGCCGTCGAGACCAGAAGGGCGGAAGCAGCGACAAACAGCAGTAGTTTGCGAATCATGGTTTACCTGCCAGGGTCGGGGTTGGTTGAGCTGGGAGGCTGAAATCAATATAACGTGCTGCCGGTACGTGGTAAATGGGGCCGGCCCGAACGCCCGTTCAGGAGTGGGTGGAGTTCCCACGTTCTTTGACGTAGAGTTGTGCCCCCCCCCAAAGTCACACCAAGAAAGCTTCTGACATGATCAACAAACAGACTCTCTGCGACTCGATGATCCACGACTGTAATGTCTCCAAGCATCTCTACTCCAAGCTTGGCCCCGGTGCGATGGACTACCGCCCAACGCCGGGTCAGCGATCGACGCTGGAGCTGCTACGTTACCTGGCGGCGTGCGGTTCGGGTGCCGTGGCCAGCATGGCCAGCAACGACTGGGATACGTACGCCAAGTACAGCGCCCCGGTGAAGGAAATGAGCGGGGACGCATTCCCCGCGGCCATGGAACAGCAGGTCACCGACCTGCAGAAGTTGTTCGACTCCGTGAGCGACGAAGACTTCGCCACGAAGGAAGCACCGATGCCCGGCGGCGGCACCATGCCCTTGGGCCAGGCCATCCTGCACGGCCCCGCGAAGTGGCTCACGGCCTACAAGATGCAGTTGTTCCTTTACGCCAAGGCGGCTGGTGCCCGCGACATTGGAACAGTCAACGCTTGGGTGGGCATGGACCCACCGCCCAAGGAATAAATTCATCCAGGAGAGAATTATCATGCGCCCAATGACTCTCAGCCTTTCAATCTCGTTTCTTTTCTTAATCCTGGTCGGTGCTCAGGCTGGACACACACGCCCGCCCCGACCGGACCAGGCGAAGGTGTTCGTCGTCGATGGTTCGTTCGTTCATGACGTCGGCGATCTGAACCTGAACATCACGAACTGGGGTCTGATAGGTTCCAGACCAAACTCATCGACCGCGTTCAGTCATGCTCCGTCGGCGGAGTTTCCCGCGGGGAGCGGACGTGAGTTTCTTTTTAGCGCCGGCCTCTGGGTGGGAGCGCTCGTGGATGGAGTGCCGCGGGTATCGACCGGCCAGTACGCAACGGAGATACTGCCGGATCCCAATGATCCATTCGATACAATATTCAGGTCCAGTCCTGGCGCCCCCGGCGGCAATCGGTTCCCTGACCCGGGCGAAGATGACGATTCCGACGGTCTCTTGAACGAGGACCCCCGGAATGCGCTCGATGACGACGCCGACGGCTTGATCGACGAAGACTTCGCGGTCATCGGCGACCAGCATTTCCGTGCGGTCATGCGCGACGACACGGCTCTGGCGAGTAGTCTGAATCCCGACCATGAGCCGCTGGGTATCAAAGTGGTTCAGGAGTCGTTCCAGTGGTCGGATGATGAAGCCGACCATTTCGTGGGTTTCCAGTTCACCATCACGAACGTTGGTGACCGTGTGCTCGAAGATCTGTACATAGGGTTCTTTGCCGACTTCGACGTGGGGATGCGTGAGCCCGGGTACTTCAACGACGACGTCTATTTCTTGTTGGATGAGACCATCCCGGTTGGCGATGGGAGCGTCATGCCCTTGCGGGGCATCGCCATGTCGAGCGAGGGATGGAGTCAGCGCGTCGGTCTGCAGGTTCTGGGATACGAGACGGATCCGATCGGGTTGCTGGCTCCTTCGGAACCGCTGAAACCCAACGTCAACGCGATTCAATCCGGGATGGCCTTCACCGCCGGGGGCTTTCCGACCAACGACAGCGAGCAATACACGTTGATGGCCGGCCATGATCTGTTCAACGTGGCCACGGCTCCCAGCGACTACCAGACCCTGGTCAGTGTGGGCCCGTTTCCGAGTTTCGAGCCGGGCCGCTCAACCCGGTTCCATATTGCCATGGTCGGAGGAGTGGGCGTCGAGGGATACAAGCGCGCCGCGGCCGAAGCGATTCTGGTCTACGAGGGGGCTGCCTTCGATCGTGACTTTATTCCGTCGACCGGCATCCGAGGTCGCGAAACGAAGGCCTGCGCCCTCGACCCGAACGATCCAAACGACCCGATCTTCTCCATGTTCGTTGATTGCGTTACGGCCGAGGATCTGCAGGGTCCCAATCCTCCCGCGCCCATCTCGCCCGAAGATCTCGATGAAGACGGTTGTATTTTCGTGAACGCCGATTGCTCATACGAAGCGGTTCGCACCTCGCCCGGCACGGACTGCACGCTCGATGGTCTCGTACCACCCAGCGAACTCGCGGGGTGTACCGGAACGCAAGGGAAAGAGTTCCCCCTGCGTTGGTACTTCGCTGGCCCGGGGCCCGTGCCCGCGCTCGTTGGCGATATCTCTGCTCAACAAACGCCGCGTGGAATCGAAGTCCGCGCGGGGCTCAACCTACCCACCAATCTGCCGGTGCAGGTGGTGCGGCGCGAAGAGTCCGAGCTGAGCCGGCGCGTTTGGCCGATTGAGGCCGGCGAGTCGACCCTGCTCGTGATCGATGATGAACCGGGCGTCGGCGAACGGGTGTACGACCTCCAGGTTGATGCGGGGCGCGGCTTTGAGCGGCTGGCCACCACACGATTCTCGACCCTGGCGCCTCGTTTTGGACTCAGGAGCTGGCCCAACCCGGCCAACCCGATGGTATCCATTCTGTACACCGTCGAGCTGGCGGGCGATGTGACGCTGGACGTGTTCGACACGCGGGGGCGTCGAGTCCGAAGCCTGCTGCGTGCGGCCAAGAACGCAGGGGAACATACGATTCGGTGGAACGGGTTGGACGATGCGGGTCTGGCGGTGGCCAGCGGTGTGTATCACGTCCGCTTCACCAGTCAGAACCGGGAGACGAGTCGCGCCGTAACGCTCGTTCGCTGACGCCAATCCCACCCGGTTTGCGAAAGGCCCCGGCGACACGAAGTCGACGGGGCCCGATCGGCAGCCATCGTGGCAGCCATAGCGGCAGCCAGCGCGGGGGGGGAACTAGTTGTTCCAGATCTTCTTCCACCAGGGGCCCGGCGTGGGGCCCTCGGCCAGGTTCATGCGATCCCGGATTTCGGCGATGTCCCAGCCGGTGAGGGAAGCCAGTTCTTGCGCCTGGCGCTCTTCGCGTTCGCGAAGCCCTGCGCGGTACTCTTCGGCGCCGGGGCAGTTGTTCTTGCCCAGCCACGGGTGACGCAGCACGTAGCGTCCCTGGAAGTTGGTGCGGTCACCGGTCTCCTGGAATTTCAGATCCTGGGGGAAGTGCTCGGCGTCGTAGCGCACGTGCAGCCGGGTGACGAACACGTTCTGGGCGCCGGGTTGAATGGGACGCACGCGGATGTTGCCCTGGCCGCCGCTGCGGTCGGGCGACGGATTCAGCCAGAACACGCCCAACTCGCGTAGCTGATCGCGCGACAGCGGATCGGCGGCGCACGGATCGCACCAGGCCATGTCCCACGCGTACTCCTGGAACACCGCGGTCATGCCGGTCTTCTTTACTTCCTGGTCGAACATGGCCGAGTAGAACTCACCGAACTCGTCCTTCACGAACAGCGGTACTTCCTTGTCGCTGGGCAGCTTGATGGTGCGGTAGTTGGACGTTTCCACGCGGCCCTTGGTGGTGAGCGTGTAGACGATCATGTCCTGCGGACCGTCGGCATTCACCGTACCCAGGCGAATCGGCAGCATGAACTTGGGCGATTCGAACGCCACCTGCAGCGGGCGTAGGTTTGACGTGCCCAGCTTGCCCTGCTCTTCCAGGTTCACCTTGGCCACGAAGAACTTCATGCCCTGCTTTATATAGCTTGCGAGCACCTTGGAGGCGCCGTCGGGAATGCGGTATTCGTTTTCGGTCAGCCAGGTTTCCAGGCCGCCGCTCTGCTTGGCCGACAGAATCAGGATGTCGTACTCGCCCACGGTGTAGGTGGCCTCGATCGTGACTCCCAGCTCACGGCGACGTCCGGCCGCATCTTCTTCGGCGATACCCACGGACTGGGGTGCCGACTTCGACATCAATCGCGCCTCATAGTCTCGTCGCATGCACGGATTCTCGTCGAAATATTCCACCAGCCGCGGCGCGGTATACGCATCCAGGTGATCGATCAGCGACTGTTCGGCCACGTGGATCTGCTCGCGCTGAAGCACCTGCGGCACCGGCACCACCATGGCAAACTCGGTGGGGTCGCCCTGGTAGTCGTTGGCCATGGTGATGACGGTCTTGTCATCGTGCCGGACCAGCACCACCTGCGATGCCTTGTTGAACAGCTTGGCGTCGGCCTTGGCCACGTAGAAGCCGCAGAAGCTCTGCGCCAGCTGGGCGGAAGCGGCCACCAGTATTGGAATGGCGACGATGGCCAGCATGAGTCGTTTCATGGTTTTCTCCTGTGTTCGACGAACCCACGTTGGGCGCGCTCGTCCATTGAAATGCCCGACCGGGCAGAAAGTGATTGATGGCGGGGGTCAGTAGCGAAACGGGAATGAGTGCCCATACGAATCCGTTGTTCGCGTGCAAACCCAGGTGTACCCAGGCGGCGCCCAGGGCCACCAGTAGAGCGAACACCACGCGACCGGCGCGTGAGTTGGGCGTGGTCTTGGGATCTGAAATCATGAAGAACGCGAACAGAATGAGCGCGCCGCTCTGTAGCGTGTGCAGCGGAACGGCGAGCGGATCGCCCAGCCACACCGCGCGCGACAACAGCACGGTTACGTAGAACGCCAGGAAGGCCCAGGTCACGTCGGACCGCGCCGAGCGATGCACCACGAACGTGCCCACGCAGGCCGCGGCGAAGGCGACCAAGGCGCCGCTTCCCCACTGACCGGGCGAGATCCAGGCGTCGTCGAAGAACAACAGCGCCACGACCAGACCGAACGCGGTGGGGTTGAAGACGTGTCGTCCCTGCCATCGCAGCAGAAACTTGCTGGCGACGGCCACCACCGCGATGGCCATGGCCGTGCTGTGCGACGGCGTGCGAAGCAGCAGGGCCAGGGAAAAACTCGAGATGAGCGCGCTACGCGCGTCGAAGAACGGAAGCCGGAACGCTTTCGTCAGAACGAACTGAGCACCCACCGCGGTGGCCGCGAGCACGCCGATACGGGCCGGTGCCACGTCGAAACCCAGTGCCAACACGCCGTATGCGAGCAGGCTGGCCAGGGTAATGATCTGGTAGGGGCGCGGATCGCGTAGTCGGAACACAGATGAATCCACGATGACTCCGGGTGCGTGGGGTGGCTTGTCTACACCCCCAGTACCGATGGGCCAGGCGGATTATTCCCAGCGATTCTTACGGACATGCCGGTTGCTGAACGTACGCAGCACGGCCCGCACGGCGAAGAAAGCGGGGAATCTTTCGACCATCCGTTCGTCAATATTGAAAATTCGGTGAATAACACAAATTCGTATTCACGCAAATGTCGTGAGTCTGGTAGATTCTAAGGCGGTTCCGTTATGTCCGGTTGTTGCTCGTCCTTCCTCGCCCTGGCCAACCATCAACCCCTGGCGTGGATTCCTTTCAGGCACCTCTCGAATGTGACGGACTCTCGTCCATCCTCATCAGCCGAAAGGACCACGAATGGGCAACCGATACCGGATTGCCGTCGCGTGCGTGTTACTTCTCTGCCTGGCCTCGTTTGCAACTACTGCAAGTGCGACCTCCATGCGGCAGAGCTCCATTGTGGACATGCTCGATAAGGCCGAATCCATCGTTGTGGGCAAAGTTGTCGCCCTGACCGATGGTTTCGACAAAGACGGTTTTCCCTTCACCGAAATTACTCTCGAGCTCGACGAAGAGCTTCTGAACGGCCGCGACAGCGACCGCACACATGTATTCCGTCAGTTTGGTTTGATGGCTCCCCGGCAGATGCCCGATGGTCGGACCAACATGAACGTGACCCCCGAAGGTTTCCCGACCTTCGCCATGGGTGAGAAGGTCGTGGCCTTCCTATATAAGGCCGCGCGTATCACCGGATTCCAGACCACGGTCGGCCTGTTCCAGGGCAAGTTCACGATCCAGGACGGCCAGGTCGTCAATGCCGTGAGCAACCAGGGTCTGTTCAAGGGCGTCTCCGTAAGCGGCGATCGCCTGAACGAAGTACAGCAGAAGATGCTGCAGAAGCCCAGTGGGGCTGTCAGCGAAGACGCCTTCCTGTCTTTCCTGCGTTCCGCTGTAAGCGAGCGTTGGGTCGATGAGGGGGTGCTGTACGATGCGAACTAATCGAATCGTCCTGTCCCTGATTCTCGTCGCGCTCAGCGCGACGTCTGTCTTCGCGGCTGGCCCGCTGCTGTTGGATGGCGGCACCAACCTGCCGTTTGCCTACGGTCCTGGCGTGGTTCCCATGTACACCGATCTTGGCCCGCTTGGTCCTCTGACCAATGCCGAAGCCGATGTTCTGGTGGATGTGGCTGCGGCCCAATGGAGCGGAGTAGCCACGGCTACCTTTGCCGCTGCCGTGGTCGGCGACTTTGCCTCGATCGGTCTGCCCGACGTCAACAATGGTGCCACGGCCAATCTGGTCATCGGTGCGATCAACGGCCCGGGTATCCACGTGATCTACGACTCCACCGAGCAGGTGTTCTTCGACATCTTCGGTATTCCGCTGGGTTCGGGTGTGCTGGGTATTGCCAGCCCCGATTTCGCCACCGGGCTCGTCATCGACGAGAGTTGGATGATCATGGGTGGTGGCGGCGTGGATCCGGCCGACGCGGCTGGAGCCAGCTTCAATGGTGTGGTGACGCACGAGATGGGTCACTCCATCAACCTGGCTCACGCGCAGTTGAACGGTGCCACGATCTTCTTCGGCGACGCTACGGGACCGGGCGTTTGCCCGACGCCTTACGCGGGTGCACCGGCCTTCACGCATATGGAGACGATGTATCCGTTCATCGATCCTTCGGCGGGTAGTATCGGTATCGATATGACCACCGTGGATCGCCTCGACGACACGTCGTCGCTGTCGGATCTGTATCCGGCCGCGGGTTGGCCTGGAACGTCGATCACGGGAACGATCTTCCTGTCGGACGGCGTTTCCGAGGTTACCGGTGTAAACGTGATCGCTCGCAACGCGGCCGATCCGTTTGGCGATGCCATTTCGCATGTTTCGGGTGACTTCAGCCAGGGCAATCTGGGTCCCGACGGATCCTATGCGTTCAATGGCCTGACGGCTGGCGCCGACTACATCGTGTACGTCAACGCCATCGAAGCCGGTGGCTTCAGCACCAGTCCGGTAGTGCCGTTCCCCGGCGACGAGGAGTACTACAACAACGCGGAAAGCGCCGATCCTGGCCTGGACGATCCGTGTGCGGTCGACGCGGTCACCGCGGGTGCGGCTGGCATCAATATCATCTTCAACGACCAGGGTCCGACCCTGCCGCTCGGTGACGATGACTTCATTGAAGTGCCCCTGGGCTTCGACTTCGCGTTCTGTGATGGCAACACCTACAGCACCGTATTCGTAGGCTCGAACGGCTTTCTGACCTTCGGCGCGGGCGACACCGACTTCTCGGAATCACCGGGTGAGTTGGTTTCGGGTCCGCCGCGGATCGCCATGTTCTGGGACGATCTCAGCCCCAACGAGGGTGGAACCGTCACGGCCGAGAATACCGGCGCGGAATTCGTGGTTACGTTCTCGAACGTGCCCCAGTTCTTCGCGGGCGACGCGAACAGCTTCACCTGTACGCTGCGTCCCGACGGTACCTATAGCATCGAGTACCAGGGCGTGAACTCCACCGACGGTATCGTCGGCCGGAGCAACGGTGGCGGCGCCGCCGATCCTGGTAGCATCGATCTGTCGGGCGAGGCTCAGCCGTTCGGGTTTGGTCAGCAGACCATCTACGAACAGGTGGCCGGTCCGTGGGATCTCGATGGTACGATCACCGAGTGGTTGGTATGCGAGCAGCTGCCTCCGCCCGTGTTGGCCATCGACCCGGCCGACTTCTGCTTCACCGTCGCGGTGGATGGAAGCGACTCGGGTATCCTGAACATCTCGAACCTGGCCACGCCTCCGGCGCGGGATCTCGAGTGGTCGCTCGACGACATTCAGCTTCTGAAGGCTCGTCGTTCGCCCACCAAGCCCTCGGTAATGCCCGAAGGCATGGATCCCAGCCAGATGATGCGTCAGTGCAAGGGCTGCAAGCACGAGCAGGCCGCCCAGCAGATTCGTCAGGACATGTTTGGCAAGCAGTTGCCGGTTCTGTCCAAGGCCAACCAGGTGAACGACGGCAGCTTCGAGCTGGGCGCGTTCGGTGGTGCCTGGGTCGAGGCATCGAGCAACTTCGGGACGCCTCTGTGCGACCTGGGTACCTGCGGTACCGGTACGGGCACGGGTCCGAACACCGGTGACTGGTGGTGCTGGTTCGGTGGTATCTCGATTCCCGAGACCGGTAGCGTCAGCCAGGCGGTAACCATTCCGACCGGTAACGTCGAGCTGAGCTTCTACCTGGAGCAGATCGTCTGCGATTCGCCGGCGGACTTCATGGAAGTCCTGATCGACGGCACGCAGGTGTTCGTGAGCAACGGTGGCAGCCCGCTTTGCGGCGTGCTGGGTTACACCCTGCAGACCATCGACCTCGATGCGCTGGGCTACGCCGACGGTGGCGTGCACACGCTCGAGTTCCGTTCCGAGACGGTCGCCGCCAACCTGGGTGGATCGAACTTCTTCGTGGATGACGTGGTCATCGACGTAGTCGTCGGCGATTGCCCCTGGCTGACCGTGGCACCCACTTCGGGTACCACGCCGGCTGGCGGTTCGACTCCGGTGACGCTGAATGTGGATGCCACGGGCCTGGCCCCCGGTACCTACAACTGCGACATCCAGTTGACCACCAATGATGGTGACGTCACGATTCCGGTGAAGCTGATCGTCGAGGGTGGCAACCAGCCTCCCGTGGCGAACTGCGTCCCCGTGGTCCAGATCACCAACAACACCAGCTCGGGTCCTTGCGAGGCCAACGTCGATCCTTCACAGGTCGATAACGGCTCGTTCGATCCCGACGGTGGCCCGGTCACGCTGGAACTGATTCCGGCCGGTCCGTACCCCGGTGGCGCCACTCCGGTGACGCTGAGCGTGACGGACGACGAGGGTGACAAGACCACTTGTCAGTCGATCATCGTGGTCGATTGCCCCGTACCGGTTCAGTTGGCTTCGTTCAACATGGATCGCGATGGTTGGGATGCGGTGCTGCGCTGGAGCGTGACCCGTACCGACGACCTGGACGGTTTCCATGTGTATCGTCAGGATTCTCCGGAATCGCCTCGCATGCGCCTGACGCAGGCTATCCTGCCCAAGGCGACTGAGTTCGAGTTTGTAGATGCGATCGCTCCCACGAGCGCGACCACCTACTTCATCGAAGAGGTCAGCATGGGTGGAGCAACCATTTCCCACGGCCCGTTCATTCTGGGCGAGGGTAAGGGTGGCGCTCCCATGGTGAGCCTGGCTCCGGGTAGCCCCAATCCGTTCCGCGGACAGACCAACATCTCCTACGCCATGCGTGAGGGACGTCCGGTCCGTCTGGCGGTCTACGACCTGCAGGGACGCCTGGTGTCCACGCTGGTCAACGGCAGCCAGGGTGCGGGCGTATACAACGTGAGCTGGAACGGCCGCACCGACAATGGTGCTCCCGTGGCGGCTGGCGTGTACGTCATGCGTCTGCAGGCTGGAGACGATGTGAAGATCCAGAAGGTGACGATGACTCGCTGATGGAGCCACGCCGACTGGTGAGAGCAGGCGCCACCTGAGTTTTGGCGCTGGCTCTCTTTGATCGAAAAGGGACGGGCCTCGCGGATGCGGGGCCCGTTTCTCTTTGGGGGGTGTGCGGTTGGCGGCTAGCTGTCGTTCAAGAAGGTACCAACGCAAACACCGCCGCTTGGCCCCAATCCAGGAGACTCCCATGTCAGCCACCCGCAACCTCACCAGTATTCTCGTTCTTTCCCTCGGCCTCGTTCTGGGCCTGGTCGATTCGGCCCAAGCCAGTTGGACGGTCACCGGAGCCTTCGAGTTCGGCGATTTCACCGATGACCTGGGCGACGCCACCGCCGTGGACGCGGCCGGCAACGTGTATCTGGCGGGTTCCTTCCAGAACACCATCAATCTGGGTGGGCTGACCTACACCTCGGCCGGCGGGCTCGACGTGTACGTGGCCAAGTTCGACCCCACCGGCACGCACCTCTGGTCGACGGCCGGCGGTGGTAGCGACGATGAATACGTGGAGGACATGGTGGTGGACAGCCTGGGCAACGTGATCGTGGTGGGCAGCATGGCGAGCGTCGACGCCACGTTCGGCGGCGGCACGTTGGTGTCGGCCGGAAGCAACGATGCGTTCATCGTGAAGTACAACGTATTCGGCCTACACAGTTGGTCGAAGAACTACGGTGACACCCTTGCCGATCGCGCAACCTCGGTGGACGTCGATGACAATCGGAACATCCTCTTGGGCGGCACGTTTCTCAACACCGTGGATTTCGGCCGCGGCCCCCTCACGTCCAATGGCAGCAGCGACATCTTCGTGGTGATTCTGGATCCGGCCGGAAACGAGTTTGGTTCGATCCACTACGGCGGTACCTCGACCGAGAGCGATTGCCAGGTGGCGTTCGACAGCGTCGGCAATCTCGTGGTGGCCGGATCGTTCCGGGACGTCGCGGACTTCGGTACGGGTCCGCTGACCAGCGCCGGTGAGTACGACATCTTTTTGGCCAAGTACCAGGCGGGCACGGCCACGCCGCTGTGGTCGCAACGTTCCGGTGGGCCCGAGTTCGATAGTCCCAGCGACATTGCCACGGGCGCGTTGGGATCGATATTCGTCACGGGATTTTTCAACGACGTCGTCAACTTCGGCGGTGGCGGGCTGGCCAGCGAGGGTGCGGCGGACGCGTTTGTCGCAGCCTACGCCGCTGGCGGTGCGCACGTGTGGTCTCGGGCCATGGGCAGCCGAGACGAAGACGCCGCCCTGGGCATCGATGTGGTAGGCGACCGCGTGGTCGTGGCCGGATACTTCAGTGACGATGCAGACTTCGGACCGTTTGCGCTGACCTCGGCCGGGTACATCGACACCTTCGTCATGGAATTCGGATTCTTCGGCGTGGAGAAGCAGGTTCTCGGCGGCGGCGGCCTGGGACTCGACCTGGCCTACGACGTGGCCATTGGCGACGATGGCGTTTTTCTCGCGGGTACCTTTGATGGACCGTCGACGTTCGATCCGAGGACCTTGAACGGGTTGGGCGGTCTTGATGCGTTCCTTCTCAGGTACGGTAGCGATGCGACCGGCATCGAGATCGTGGGTACACCGGCGGCAACCGGGTTGCAGATGGCTCCGGCTCGCCCCAATCCCTTCCGCAGCACTACAACGCTGGCGTACGATCGCTCCCGCTCGGGCCACGCGAACTTCGAGATCTTCGACGTGGCCGGCCGACTGGTCTACCGCGAGTCGCTGATGCTGGAGGCCGGAAGCGGCACGCTGTCCTGGAACGGCAAGGACCTGCGCGGCAACCGCGCGGCCATTGGCATGTACTTCGCCCGCCTGTCCGACGGCGTCGAGAGCGTGGAGCAGCGCGTGACGTTGATGCGGTGATGAACTTGGTTGGTCGAGCGGTTGACGCGAGCGCGTCGTGGGGCACTTCGCCGCGCGACGCGTTTCGCTTGCTGACCGGGGCCGCGGACGACTATGCTCCGTATCTGCCCCGACCGGCGAAAGCGGTAGACCATGGGTTCCTTCCTGACCTCCGAACAACTCGATGCATTCCTGGCCGCCGACGAGCACGCGTATCCGTGGCCGGTGCCCACGCAGATGGTATCGAACGGTGAGTTCGCGCCGCACCCCCAGACTCCGAAACAGAAGAAACTCGAGCAGCGGTTGGCCGAAGTGGCCGACAAGCTGGCGCGCCGTCGCGGCGTGGATCGGCGTAGCTTTCTGAAGACCGCGGCCGGCATGGCGGCCACGTTCGCGGTGATGAACGAGTTCTACGGCGGCGTGTACGACGTCCTGGCGCAGGAGCCCGAGAACGACGCGGTGGCCGCCGAGCGCGCGGCAAAATACGCGCACCAGTTTGTTTTCGACGCCCAATTGCATTTCGTGCGCGAAGACGCCAAGCCCGAGTCGAACCCGGCGCGCATGGTGGGCCTGCGGCAGTTCGCGGGTGCGTACCTGAATCCTGACCTGCGCAACCACGCGCACCAGGTGGACGACATCAAGTACCAGAACTTCGTGAAGGAGGTGTACCTGGACTCCGACACCAAGGTGGGCATCCTGAGCGGTGCGCCGGCCGACGAAGGATTCAACTGGTTCCTGTCGAACGATCAGATGCGCCTGGCGCGTGACTCGGTGAACGAACTGGCCGGGTCGAAGCGGCTGTTGGCGCATGCCGTGATAACACCGGGCCAACCGGGCTGGTTGGATGAGATCGATCGCGCCATTGAAGAGTTGAAGCCCGACAGTTGGAAGGGCTACACGATGGGCGACCCCAACGGGCCCTCGAAGTACCGTTGGCGTCTGGACGACGAAGCGTTGGTGTACCCCGCGTTCGAGAAGATGGTGAAGGCGGGCATCAACAAGGTCTGTCTGCACAAGGGACTGGTGCCGCCTGGGGCCGAGGCGCGCATGCCGGGCATTACCGCGTTCTCCGATGTGAGCGACGTGGGCAAGGCCGCCAAGGACTGGCCGCAGCTGGATTTCATCATCTACCACGCCGGGTTCAATGTGCTCATGCCCACCGAAGTGGCGGTGACGGCGTTGGAAGAGAAGGGTCGCGTGGAATGGGTAAGCGACCTGGCCGCGATTCCCGAGAAGTTCGGCGTGAGCAACGTGTTTGCCGAGGTGGGTTCTTCGTTTGGGATCTCCACCATCATGAGTCCCCGCTTCTGCGCGGGGATGATGGGAGTGCTGGTGGAAGGCTTCGGACACGAGAACGTGTTCTGGGGCACCGACTCGGTGTGGTACGGATCGCCCCAGTGGCAGATTGAAGCGTTCCGGCGCATGGAGCTTCCGCAAGACCTGCAGGATAAGTTCGGCTGGAAGCCGTTGGGCGACGCCGATGGCCCGGTGAAGCGGGCGATTCTGGGATTGAACGCAGCTCGTCACTACGGCATGGATGTGGAGGCGAAGCAGGCGGAGTTCGCCAGCGACAAGATCACTGCGTTTCGCAAAGAGTACAAAGCGGCGGGAGCCGAGCGCAGCAACCTGGCGTACGGATGGATCGACAAACGTATATAGCCGCGCGGTTGCGCGCGTGGACCAGATCGCAACAGCCTCCGGTTCAATGGCGGAGCTGGTCGCGAGGTCTCGTCCAGAGGCGAAGCTCATCGCGACTGGCATGGTCGTTCTGCTTCGCGCTGGCCTGCGTGGTCGTTGCATGTGGGGCCCCGCCTTCTCAGGAAACACCAAACTTCAGGGTTGATAAGCCCGCGAACGAGCCGAGTTCGCCTCCCGAGGCTCCCTCGCCACCCGAGGTCGCCGTGCCACCCGAGGCCGTGCCACCCGAGGCAGTGCCACCCGAGGCAGTGCCTCCCGAGGGCGCGGCGCCGCGAGTGGGGCGTGCGACGATCGAAGTGGGCAGCGTTACCTGCCGCACCGAGGAGTGGACGCGGTACGTGCCCGACGCGGGGACGTCGTGGCCCGATCTGGAGATCACCTGGTCGCGTCGGTGCGACAGCCTGGACAAGGCGGTCCTGTCGCCGAAGGCGCTCGATGCGTTGGCGGCCGATCTGACCAATCCCGGTCGCGGGCGCAACGTGTACGGGTTGCGGAATTCTGCTTTTGGAATGCTCATAGACTTCTTCCATCGTGCGGATGCTTCGGAGCCTGTGTTCGGCGACCCACGCTTTCGCCGCAACGGCGTGAATTTCCAACTGCATTCGGCCATGAACCGCACCGAGGGCGACAGCGCTTCGCGCGGACACTTCGATCTGTTCCTTACGCATCCCGACGACGGTGGTCGGTGCGTGGGCACCGTGGGCATACCGCGCGGCACGGCCAACCAGGTGGCTGACGAAGGCGAAGTGGAGTTCCGGGCCAACTCGGTGCGTATGTGTATGGGCAACAAGGCGTCGCCCAACTGGCACGCGGCCGGCGGCGGGCGCTTCGCTACCATTTGTCATGAAATGCAGCACTCGTTGGAATCGTCCATGCGACGGTCCGGCACGCGCGTGGTCGACGGTTGGGCCGACGAATGGACCAGCAAGATCGCCGAGTACATTCTGGATATCCCGCCGCCCGTGGATGAATTCGACTATCAGACCAGCTACGGAGCCACGCACTACCGGCGCGGCGACCCGTTCGCGCCGGTGGGTGACGTGCGGGGCGTGTGGTTGTACCCGAACTGGTTTCTTTGGGGCGGGTACTTGATCGACAACTTCCGCAACGGCACGCCCAGCGACTACACCGACGACCTGGTGTTTCGGCTGCTGACCGACGATCACCAGGACGGTAGGAGCTACGTGGACTTCTGGGGGTTGGCGCGATCGTTGGAACACGCGGACTACGATCGGTTGCCGTGGTTGAAGGTGGACGCCGGCGGTGGTTCGATAGGTGTCGGTTCGGGTGATGCCGCTGGTGGCCGTGCGGCTCAGGTCGCCGGCGCCGTGTCGGTGGGCGACGAGCGGATCAAGCGCATCTTCGCCGACGCGGGCACTGCCATCTATGCCAACGCTTCGCACATCGACCACGGGCAGTATGCGTTTCGCGAGGGCTTCCGGCCTACCGATCATACGTCGATCTTCCGGAGTTGGATCAAAGGAGGGAATGCGCAGACCATTCCTCCGCTGCATCGTGTGGATTCGGCGGGGTTGGTTACCGTGAAGGGTCCGTATGAGCAGGACGACGGTACATCGTTTCACACCGCGCTGTACCCGTGGTCGCATGACTATGTATTGTTCGTGGCCGACAGGTCGCGGCCGGCAGGGGACCTTACGGTGAAGGTGATGCCCGATACCACCGGCGCGCTGGGTCCCGGCGAGGGCTACAGGTTGGACCTGCGGGCGCACCTGGTTACATACGATGTGGCCGACGCGGATAGTCTTTGGTACCGCGGCGACAACGTGGTGAGCATCGAAGAGCTGGATGTGAGGCGCGACGTATCCGGCGCCGCGGTCATCGACGCGAAAGTGGCCGACTTCGGCGGGCGCGTGCGCAGTGCCGCGTTGGTGTTGTCCATGTGCGAGTACGAGCCGGTGCAACGACCGACGCACCGGGGGCGGGTGTTCGTGGACAAGGGTAAGCTGCCGCGATGGGCGTATCACTACAGCTACGAGTTGCGGTGAGCGAACTGAGGTTGGATGGACGCTCGGGGTTGACGGGGATCTACATACTGGTTGGACGTTTGCAGTTGGCGGAGATGGAGAGACGCGTATTGGATGGACGCTCGTAGTCGCGTGACGGAGGAGCGCGACTGAAAGAACTGCAAACGCGAACATCGTGCGATCCACAACTGGGAGGCTGGGGATGCTTCGATGAGGAGAGTGTAGCAAACACTTGTTTGGTACGCAAGTGTGTCGCACGCACGCGTCTCACCCCAGTCTGCCGGCAACTCGTTGCGAACCCAGACTTCTCGTCCGCCAGGCAGCGGTGTTGGTCATGCCGACCCCGCCGTTTGGCTGTTGACCTGGAGCGGTACGTCGACTGTTCCCGAAGCCTGATCACTGGGCATCTCCAACACGACCTTGCCGCGCACGTGACCCAGCTCCACGAACCGTATGGCTTCGACTGCCTCGTGCAGCGGGAACGTCCGCTCGATCACCGGACGTAGCTGCCCCGCCGCCATCATCTGCCCAAGCTCGGCGAGATCGGTGTCGCGGATGGAGTCGTCGACCTTGAGGGAGTGCACGCTCTTGCCGCTGAACATGAAGGCCAATTTTCCCAACAGTAGCGCTTCGAACAACTGCCGCGCGCCGCCACCGATCATGGCGTAGCGTCCGCCTGGCTTCAGGCAACGACGATACTCGAGAACGGAGTGGTACCCGTTCACACCGAAGATCACGTCGTAGCGCTCACCGTTCTGCGTGAAGTCTTCGTGCGCGTAGTCGACTACGTGGTCGGCACCGAGCGACTTCATGAGCTCGACGTTGCGCTCGCCGCACACCGCGGTCACCGTTGCGCCCGCGGCCTTGGCCACCTGCACCAGGTACGTGCCCACGCCTCCGCCCGCGCCCTGGATGAGCACCGACTCGCCGGCACGTACCTTGGCCAGATCGCGAACCGCCTGCAACGCGGTGACTCCAGCCACGGGAAGGGTCGACGCCTGGGCGAACGTCACCGACTTGGGCTTGATGGCCAGCTTGTTCTCCGTGAGGGCCACGTACTCGGCGAACCCGCCCATGCCATCATCGAATGCTTCGCCGAACACTTCGTCGCCCACCGAAAAGCGCCTGGCGCCCGGTCCCAGTTCGACCACCTCGCCGGCCGCTTCCACGCCCAAAATCTGATTCTTCGGACGCCAGATACCGTTGAAGAATCGAACCAGAAACGGGTCGGCCCGCATGATCCGGCAGTCGGCCGAGTTGATCGAACTCGCCCGCACCCGCACGAGCACCTGACCTTCGCCTGGCTTCGGGCGGGGAGCATCTATATGTTCGAGAACTTCGGGTCCACCGTAGCGGCGGTAGGCAATGGCTTTCATTGGGTTGGGCATTGGGTTGGGCATGGGGTTCTCCTGGGGCTTTTCTGGCTGATCTGTCGCATTTTCAACCGATTGGACGTTGCGTGGCTTTTACTTACAGTGTAAACTTACGCAGTAAGTCAATCGGCCGCAAGCCATGGGAGTCGAAGAAATGACGGCAGCTCGCAAAGCCCGGTCGAGGCGCGCGCCACTCAGCTACGAGTTGGTGATCGAAACGGCGCTGAACCTGGCCGACGAGGTGGGCATCGACGCGCTGTCGATGCGCCGGCTGGGCCAGGCGTTGGGCGTGGAGGCCATGTCGCTGTACAACCACGTGGCCAACAAGGAAGCGTTGCTCGACGGACTGGTCGACCGCGTGTTCAGCGAAATGCAACTCGCCGAGAAGACCGGCGAGTGGAAGTCGGGCATGCGTGCGTGCGCGGTGTCCAAACATGAGGCGCTGCGGCGGCATCCGTGGGCTACGGTGCTGCTCGAGTCGCGAACGAACCCCGGGCCGGAAAACCTGAAACACCACGACGCGGTACTCGGCTGCCTACGCAACGCCGGCTTCTCGATCGTCGACGCCGTGCACGCCTACTCGGCCATGGACAGTTACGTGTATGGGTTCGCCATGCAGCAGGCAAACCTTCCGTTCGACAGTCCCGAGGAAATGCACCACGTTACCGAAATGATGATGAGTGCGATGCCTGTGGGCGAGTACCCGCACCTGGCCGAAGCGGGCATCGAGCTCGTGCGCATGCAGTACGATTACGGTCAGGAATTCGAGTATGGTCTGGACCTCATCCTCGACGGCATCGAGAGAGAAGGTTCACCCGGGTAACCGTAGGTTGCCATATACGTTAGGTGTTGCGGCAACTTCCTTCCCAGGGGCACCGTAGACCAGAGAGTCGTGGGTCCCAACGAAGGACAGATTCATGGTACCAGCATCTGACGCATCGACTGGCCCACCGAGTGGCCCACCGACTGGCACATCGACCGGAACCGCCCAACCCCTGGCCTGGCGTTGGCTTCTTGTCCCCGCCGTTGCCCAGCTCCTACTGCATCTCTTTACCAACGGCCGCTACGGCATCTTCCGCGACGAGTACTACTACCTCGCGTGCGCGGCCCGCCCCGCCATTGGGTACGTCGACCATCCGCCGCTCTCCATCTGGATCCTCTCAGTATGGAAGATGGTCTTTGGCGACTCCGTTCACGCCCTGCGTATTCTGCCGGCCCTATGCGGCGCGACACTGGTGATGATGACCGGTGCGCTCGCGGCCGAACTGGGAGGCCGCCGTTGGGCCCAGATGATCGCCGGTTCGGCCTCGGCCATCGGCGCGGTGGGGCTGGTGATCTGCGGCTTCTACTCCATGAACAGCTTCGACTTTCTGTTCTGGGCGGGCGCGTACCTCGTGCTGCTGAAGATCGTGCGAACGGGCGACGCACGACTATGGCCGATGCTCGGTGCGTTGTTGGGCGTGGGTCTCATGAACAAGATCGGTCTGCTCGTGTTCGGTTTGGCTCTGGTACTGGGCCTCGTGCTCACCGAGCATCGTCGCCATCTCAAGGACAAGCGCATCTACCTGGCGGGCGCTCTGGGAGTGTTGGGTCTGCTGCCGTACGTACTCTGGAACGCCGCGAACAACTGGGCCACGCTGACGTTCATCAGAAACGCGCAGACGGAGAAGATTTCCGACCTGTCGCCGTTGGAGTTCCTGAAGGAAAACGTGCTCGAAGCCAATCCCACCACACTCGTGATCTGGAGCAGCGGACTGGTTTGGCTTCTGGTGGCCAAACGTGCGGTGCGTTTTCGCATCGTCGGCGCAATGTTCCTGCTGAGCTTTGCCATCATGGTTTTGCAGAACGCCAAACCGTACTACCTGGGCCCGTCGTTCTTGGTGCTGATGGCCGCGGGGGCGGTTGCGTGGGAAGGCTGGACCCAGGCGCGCAAGTGGGCGTGGGCTCGTTGGCTAATGGTAGTGAACCTGGTCGCGGGTGCGGTCATCTTCATGCCCATGGCCATTCCCATCCTTTCACTCGAAGACTCGGTTACCTACATGCAGCGGCTGGGAATTGTACCCGAAACGGGCGAGGACACGCCGGTGGGCGAGGCGCCGCAGTACTTCTCCGACCGCTTCGGTTGGAAGGAAGTAGCTCAGACGGTGAACGATGTGTATGTGGGCTTGAGTCCAGAAGACAGACAGAAGTGCGTGGTGGTGGCCACCAACTACGGCCACGCGGGGGCACTCGAGTATTGGGGGCGCAACTTCGACTACCCCACGCCGGTTCACTCGTTTCACAACAACTACTGGTTGTGGGGTCCGCCCCCCGGTGACGGCGAGATCGTCATCATGGTCGACTTCAGTCGCGAATCCATCGAGACGATCTTCGGCGAAATCGTCGAGGCGGCCGTGCGCGTCGAACCTCGTGCTCGCGAGTCAGAAGTTCGCGTGTTGGTGTGTCGCGGGTTGAAGCGCCCATGGGCCGACGTTTGGGCCAAGAACCCCTCGTTCATCTGATCCCAGACTTCACACTGCCAAGCAGCGCCTTCCGATCCACCAGGCGACCCTCACTGATCACCATCTCCAGCGTCCGCGTGTTCCGGATGTCATCCAACGGATTCTTGTCGAGCACGAGAAAGTCGGCGCGCTTGCCGGCTTCGATGGTGCCAACCTCATCGCCAACGCCGATGAGCTCGGCTGCGTTCCTGGTACCCATCTCCAGGGCTTCCATGGGCGTGAGCCCGGCCTGAACCAACAGTTCCAGTTCCCGGTGAACGCTGAATCCGGGAAAAACGTACGGGTTGCCGGTATCGGTTCCGAGTGCCATGGGCACGCCGCGGTCGTGCAACATCCCAACGTTGCTCAACAGGTCATCCATTCGGATGCGGTTGGCGTGGGCGGGGTCGATGCCGGGTTCGACGTGCACAGTACCGCTGCGCCGAAACCCCTGGATGAAGCGGGGGTTTCTGAGGGCGGCTACCTGTTCGGTTGAAACGGTCTCGGTCAGGAAGGAATCGTCGAGGGAAAACGGCTCGTCTACGTACCACAACGATACCAAGCCGGCGTAGATCGAGATGGTAGGCACCACAACGAAATTCGCGTCGGCCATCTTCTGGGCCAGGGCCGCATCGGGAAACGGCGGGCGCTCAACCGTGTGCACGACACCGGCGGCGCCGCCCTCCATGGCAGCTTCCAGCTCGTCGAGCGAGGTCACGTGCGCGAACACACGAAGTCCATGCTGCGCCGCCTCGTCCACGATCGTTCGTATCATCTCGACCGACATCTGGGGATGGTCGTCACCAAACGGTGTAGGTCCGGATTCGACGGTGATCTTGATCGCATGCATTCCACCCGCCGCCCGCTCCTGAACCGCCTTTCGTGCAGCCTCCTTGGTACGGACGAACGAAACGCCAATGCCCAGCGAGTACAGGTCGACGGGGTCGTTCATGGGGGTTGCCGCCGATAGTGAATCAGCGAACGCTTGCACACTCGAGGGGAAGATCGTGTAGACCGGGTGCGTGCCGTGGAGGGTCAGGTGACCTCCGGTGCCGTAGATATATGGAGCTTGTAGCGTGCCCTCTGCACGCCTCTCTACTAGGGCATTGATGGAATCGGTGCTACCGCCGGTTGCGCCCAGCTGAAGAATGGACGTGACACCGTAGTAGAGAAGGCGACCGAGAACCTTGTCGATGGTGTCGGGTTGGCGGGCTACGGGCGACCCCAGCCCGAAGTGGACGTGCGTATCCGTGAGACCGGGAATCACGAACTTGCCCGCGGCGTCGATCACCGTAGCGCCACTGGGAATCTCGGCCTCTCCGTCGGCCGCTACCGATGCGATGCGGCCATCACGAACTACAATGGTGGTCCCGGGCCTGGACGCGGTTCCGGTCCCATCGATCAGGGTTGCTCCCGTAACTACGAGGTCGGACTGGTCCGCGGCCGAGACGGCTGCGGTGGCGTAGCGTGCGGTATGACTCGCAAACCCGATTACGCAGAAGAAGACGGTAGCGAAACAAAGTGCCGTCGTTCCTGTTCTCATTGACGTTCGTCTCCTTCGAGCGACTCATTGTTCGGTGAGCTGACCTTCCAAAGCAGCCGTCCAGGGTTTCCAGACGGGCCTAACTAGACAACGAATGAGGTCCTCTGAACGAACAGGGGACTCGAGACGAGCTGCCTAGGACTTCAGACTAGACACTTCATCCAAGAGACGGTCAGCCAGCAGATCCTTTTGTGTTTCCATGTCGAACCGGGTCTGCAAGTTGATCCAGAACATCTCGCTCGTGCCGAAATAGACGGAAAGGCGTAGTGCTGTATCGGCGCTGATGCCACGCTTCCCATGAACAATCTCGTTGATACGGCGAGGCGGAACAGTGATGTCCTTGGCAATCCGGTACTGGCTGATTCCCATGGGCTCGAGGAATTCCTCAAGCAAGATTTCGCCGGGGTGAATGGGAGGTAGTTTCTTCGCCATGATCGCCTTCAGTGATAGTCGGTTACTTCAACCTCGTAAGCGTGGCCTTGGCGCCATATAAAGCACACACGCCACTGGTCGTTGATTCGAATACTGTGTTGGCCTTTTCGATTTCCAGAGAGTTTTTCCAGCCGGTTTCCAGGCGGGATACGCAGATCAGCAACGGCTTCAGCCGCATCCAGAATCGCCAATTTCCTGTAGGTCGCCCTCTGGATGCCCATCGAGAGGCCTCTACACCTCTCCCGTCGGAACACCTGTTCAGCTGCTTTCCCACGGAACGATCGAATCATTGCGATATGATAACGCGGATCGTTAATAACGTCAAGCGTTAACAGTCGTTGACACGTGCCGGGGCGCGGGAAGCGTTCACCGAAGAAGCGCTGGATGAGAAGCGTGACGCATCTGGCGCGGCGGTTGTCGGTGCGAGCGTGGCCGACTTCGGTGGGCGTGTGCGCAGCGCGGCATTGGTGCTATCATCACTTCACCGTTCGTGGCGTTCGCCGAACCTGGTTTGACAAGCGACATACTCGACCCACCAAAGGGAAGCAATCGATACAAAGGACGATGCATTGACGGCGAACGACGATCGTCGGAGCCTCGGGTTGTAAGAGAACTGATGGATGCCGAAGCTCCCGAGCTCTTGCTCGATGAACTCTCGGTCATCGAAGAGTGACTTCAGGGTGAGCAGTACGGCTCCCGTTTGTTCGGGCGCTTGGCCGGTTCTATGAGCGGCTTCGACTGGAGCGACAAGCAACACCGAGGAGGTTTGAGCTTGTTCGAGGATAGCCACCGTTTCCCCTCGAGCCACGAAGTCTTGCCTCGCAAGGGGGAACAGTGAAACGCCCCGTTCCAAGAAGCCTAGGATGTCGCCGAGGGTGTACGAGTCCCCCATCTTGATGAAATAGGTGCCAACACCGTCCGACCCAGGAACCGCAATGCCTTGCTCAAACTGGAACGCCCCCGCATGAGAAGCCACCAGATATTTGGCGCGCTTGGGAACTTCGACCAAGCCTAGGGTGTCGGTCTCAGCCACTTTGCCTGCAACGATCAGGAATCGGATTCTCTCTGCTGCTCGAAGTGGGTTTCGGTCTCTTATCAGATGACTGACTTCCGCCCACGGCGATCCCGTCGAATCCCATTCAACCCGATCGCTCGCACCAGATGTGGCGACACAGGACAGCACATGCAGCAGTAGGACTACTGCGGAAAGACACACGGTAGAGTTGAGATGTCGCAACGGGTCGTCAACCATGGTGGTCAGGTGAACAAACACGAGGGAGAATCGTCACCCGGGTAACCTGTTGCAAATAGATTCATTGCAACTTGCCAATATTCATAGGGTGCGGACGACCCCGTTCGTACAGTGATCTTGTTCCAGCACTCTTGTTGCAATCTACGGATCAGGCCGGTGCGGCGGCAACCCACCTCAACAAGCCGCGCTAGTGCTCCGGCTCCACCCCGCCCTTGGGACGCAAACGCGACGCGTTGAGCACCACCCAGAACAACATCGCCACGATCCACGCCAACGCCGCGCCTTCTATATGCGTCCAGTACCCAACCAGGAAATCCGCACTCACCCGCGTCAGCATGGAAAACAAGAACAGGCTTCCGAACACCCACACCTGCCATGGCTTCTGCATCACCGATTCCGCGTGTCCACCGTGTAGCGCGATCACGTGCGTGCTTATGCCGAAGGTCAGCAGGCTGAAGCCGCCGACGAACATCACGTGCAGGGCGGCAACGCGATAGACGGGCATGGCCGAAGCCATGAGCAGCCCCAACGGAATCATCCAGAACGCGATGTAGATGAAGCGGCGGTTCAGGCCCGGCGCCTTGGGCCAGCGATGCGCTCGGATGCTGTAGACATAGATGATCGTGACCAACAGCCATCGGAGTCCGTACACGGCGCGCACGACCATGGTGCGGTCCATGCGCGTAAGCATCCACTCGGCCGCGGGATAACTGCCGGCCAGTAGCACCGCGGCCAGCACGTATGGTAGTCGCGAGCCGGTTATCGGTGACTGAGCATCGGGATCGGCGGCGTAGCCCATGATGGCGGGGTGAAGCAGATGTCCCAGCCCCAGGATCAGGCACAGGAAGACGCCCTCCTGCATGAGACCGCGGCCAATGGGCATGGCCCAGGCCGGTACCAGGTCGAGCGTCTGCAGCAGGACCGTTACGCCGCCGACCAATCCGCATATAAGCCCCGCCGGTACGAACAGGAAAGACGGCGGCGGTCGGTGCATCTGGTCGCTCTGCCCAATGCGCGAACGAACGAAGTTCACGAGGGTGGCGAGTACGACCAGGTAGCCGACCTGCGATAGCCAGAAGCGGTCGGTGAGATTGCCGAACGTGGTCGACACCAGGGCCAATGTCAGCAGGACCAATTCGACGCGCGAGGGCCCGGCGGTCTGCATTCGTCGCGGGATCATGGTGAGCAGGAAGCCGCAGGCGAAGGCCAGAAGAAACGACTGCACCTGGACCAGGGCGTGGCCCTGGCCGGAGTATTCCTCTTGCAGCTCGAAGGTGTAGAGCAGCCAATGGCCTACGCCGATGGCTCCGAGCAGGGCGCCGAGGGGGAAGAACAGGCGGTAGGGCGCGTGGGAGAGGGACATGGGCCCACTATGGTGCTGTCATGGGGTTCGTTCAAGTGCTCGTACCCGTGCCCCGATCCACCGCGATCTCCCATGGCCATGGCAGTTCTTCCGTCCAGACTTCGAACGTAAGGGTGAGGAGCCAGCCCGCCGGGGTTGGCCAACCATCCCTTTCGCGGACACCGGTCCGCCGCCTTCGAAGCCGGGAGACCTGCCATGAACTCATCACGCCCGCGGCTGTGGACCACCGCTCTCGCCTTGACCCTGTTGACCATGTCTGGGATCCGTGGCGCCAATGCCGGGTGGCCTCACCCGGCCGACCAGAACCTGCCCGTAGCGACTGGGACCGGTTTCCAGGTACCACTGGATGTCCAACCCGACGGCGAAGGTGGCATGTGGATTGGCTGGAGAGAGGACGAGGTGGGCCAAGAAGGCGTCCGGTTGCAACGGGTAAACGCGCGCGGTGATTTCTTGTTTCCGACCGAAGGCGTGCTGGTGTCCGCGAACACCAACGTGTCCTCCGATCTGGATATCCAGCTCGACGACAGCGGCGGCGTATTCGTGGCCTGGTCTCAACCCTATGGCCGTGGCACGGAAGCGCGGATCCAGAGGATCGCGTCCAACGGCACGCGGCTGTGGGATCCCGCCGGGGTGCTCGTGGCCCGAGGCCCGGACGTGGCCGTGGCCGTAGGTAACGGAGGCAAGATCTCCCATTCGGTTGACGGCGGCGAGACCTGGACCAGCGCCAACAGCAACACGACAAGGTCGCTGCTGGGCGTGTCGGTGGTTCCCGGCATGATCATGGCCGGGGGCGACATCGGCACGTTTGTGCGGGGTCAGAACCTGGGCGCGAACTGGAACGTGTTGAGCTCCGGCGGCGTGCCCGATATCAACGCGCTGGACCTACTCTCCTCTTCCTTCGGGATTGCGGTAGGAGACCAGGGACGTGCCTGGTCGTGGGACGGCTATTCATGGACGCTCGAGCCGGCCGGACCGACCACCGATCTACTGGGCGTTTCCATGCCCGTCTACGACTTAGCGACCGCGGTCGGACGCAATGGGCGTGTTGCCCGCACCACCGACGGCGGAACCACCTGGACCGAGCAGAGCAGCGGAGTGGGTGGACATCTTCACGACGTGAGTTTCGTGACCGAGGACACAGGCTGGGCCGTGGGTGTGGGCGGCGTCATCGTGAACACCACCGACGGTGGCGCCACGTGGAATGTGCAGAACAGCGGAACGGTACAAACCCTTCTGGCCGTGGACTTCTTCGACGAGATGTCAGGAGTCGCTACCGGGTACGCAGGCGTAGCGCAATACACCAACGACGGTGGGGCCACCTGGAATACGGGTTCGACTCCCTCTTCGCTTTGGAACATGGGTGTGGATATGAGCGATGCGCAAACCGCCATCGCGGTTGGTCAGGATGGTATCATCATCAAGTCCGAAGACGGAGGCGCGACCTGGAGCCTGAAGCAGGCCCCGAGCGCGGTATCCGACTTCTGGGAAGTCTCTGCCCCCCGTAACCCCACGTTCCAGGGCTCACCGAAACTGGCCAGCGACGGGGCCGGGGGCGTGATGATGCTTTGGTCGGACCGTGCGTTCGAAGGATCCCAGTTATTCGCCCAGCGCATCGACGGCGCAGGCACGTTGACGTGGCCCGCACCGTTGCCGCTGTCAACCTCACCGGCTGAATTCCTCGAATCTTGGATTGTCGAGCGCGATGGCGGCGGTGCCATTGCCGCTTGGGTCAATTACGAGGGTGCGGCCGACGAAATCTATGGGCAAGCTATCGACCTCGATGGCACCCTACTACAGCCTCAACCCTCAATTGTCTCGGATCATCCCTCTTCCAAGCGGAACATCGATTTGGTAGCCGACGGGCTGGACGGGGCCATTGTGGCCTGGGTGGATTACCGTGCTAGTCCACACCGGGTGTACGGAAGGCGACTGGACAACGCGGGAGTCGCACGCTGGACCACGGACGGCCAACCCCTGACCGTGGACGCCGCTGGTCAGACCGAATTGTCACTGGCCAGTGACCCCGCCGGAGGAGCGTTCGTAATCTTCTCCGACAATCGAGATGGTTCCGTCGATGTCTTCGCACAGCGCGTGCACGCCGGCGGCGATCTGGCCTGGAACGCCGACGTGAGACTGAGCGACGCCCCGGATCGGCAATCGATTTCGTTCGTCGGACCCGATGGATTCGGCGGCTGCGTCGTCGGCTGGCTCGACGAACGCTCGCCGTCGTACAACATCTACGCGCAGGCGGTCAGCCCCAGCGGTTCGACGCGGTGGCAGTATGGCGGCGTCCCCGTGCGCGAGGGCGTTGGCCCCAAAGTTCTCTACAACCGGTCGACGCTGTTCGCGGTCGGCGACGGAGCCGGCGGCGGAGTGTTCGTTTGGGCCGACTATCGAGGACTGGACGGGAGCCCCGACATTTTCGCCCAGAACGTCGACCGTCACGGCTACCGGGGTGACGCCAGCGCCGACATCAAGTCGGTCACGGATGTTCCCGACGATCAGGGCGGTGTGGCCACAGTGAGTTGGGAAGCGTCGTACCTCGACGCGTTTCCCCACCAGGTCGTAACGGAGTACAGCGTGTGGCGTCGGAACAACGGATCGGCCAAGTCGGTTGACCTGCAGGCCAAGAGCGCCGCGATCGAGCGGGCGCGGCGCGCCGGACTCGACGACGCTCTCATTGCGAGCCAGACATCGGCCGGTTGGTCGTTCGTGGGAACCACTCCCGCTGCGTACTTGCCGAGCTATGGCTACGAGGCCCCGACGTATGGCACTGGTCTTCCTCCCGACACATCACCCACCGACTTCCAGGTGCTGACCCACGCGTCCTCTCCATTCGTGTCGTGGATCTCGGAACCCTACGGCGGAAACTCTGAAGACAATCACGCGCCCGCGGGGCCGCAGACGTTGGCGGCCGCGGAGGCCGGCGGTTCGGTCGACCTGATGTGGCGCGATGGCAACGGATATGTCGCAGATATCGATCACTACCGCGTGTACCGCGGTAGCGCGCCGGGCTTCGTGGCCGATGCGTCCAGTCTCCTGGACATGGCCACGATGATGAGCTACGTGGACCTGGCCCCCAATGGTTCCGCGTTGTTCTACCGGGTCACCGCCGTCGACGTGCACGGCAACGAGAGTGAGCCGTCGAACGAGGCGAGCGTGGGAATCGTCACCGGGATAGGATCCGATTCGGCGACCGTCGTCAGTCTGCGCATGAACCAACCGTTCCCCAACCCCTCGGCGGGTTCGGCGCGGGTGCGCTTCTCACTTCCCGGATCGGGACCCGTGCAGATCGATCTGTTCGATCTTGCCGGCCGTCGTGTGTACCGCGACGACCTGGGCACGCTGCCCGCGGGGTGGCATGAGCGGGGAGTGTTGGGGCGCGATAGCAACGGGGCTCGGTTGGCGAGTGGGATGTATCTGTTGCGGTTGACGCACGGGGGGCAGGTGCGGACGGCGAAGTTTGCGGTGGCACGGTAGGGGGCTGTTGGTGGCGTTGTTTCGTGTAACTCCGGCGATGCTTTGCCGGAGTTACACGGCGTAGCCGACTACACTCCTACTTCTGCGACGAGAACGACGCACGGACATTTCGAGCGTCCACGATCGATAGTCCCGCTGGCTGCGTGATCGTCACATCACAAACATCAGGGCGAGACCTATCCAGGTCATCCAACTCTACTGGGCCATGGCGCCGTCCCTGATCGTGACCGTTGGTCGACATGTCGATTCCCAATACCTGGGTCGACCCATCGGGAAGATCGACTTCCGCCCGCACCGTGATGGTTCCTTGCAGGCCGGCGTCGTGCTCCAGTGTAACAATGAGATCCTCGCCGTCGATCGACCAGTCGACCACCGCGACTACTTCGCTTGCCTGGGGTACTGCGACGGCCAGAGCGAGGATGCCTACGAGGATCATTGGGATTGCTGCGAATCGCATGGGACCTTCCTTTGCTGGGGTGGTGGGAATAGGTGCATTTGGGCGGAGGATCCGTGCAGAAAATCCTCTGGGACGACTTATTCGCCGCCGACGCTCTGCTGTCGCATCAGACTGCCGACGCTTTGACGGTCCCTTGATCACGCGATTCGTGCCTGCTATCGTCAACGCCCAAACAAGCAAATCTTTACTACGCCATATGGTCACTGAGACTGGAGGCCAAGAGAGTGAATAGAAAAGGAACCACCTTCACGATACTTTCGATCGCTCTTGGACTTGGAGCGGTAGCAGAACCCTCAGGTGCAACTACCTGCGAGCAGTACGATCAATACGTACACAGAATCGGCTTCACGCAACCACCCGTAACCCAGCTCGACGGCGTTGCCGTACAGGGAACCTGGGCTTACGTGTCAGTGGCCCAATTGGGAGTACAGGTTGTGGATCTGTCCGATCCCAGAAACCCCACGGCCGTGCTCACGGTCCCTGTCGGCGGCACCGCCTACGGGTTGACCACGGTGGGCGACTACCTGTACGTGGCTGTCGGATCGAGCGGAATAAGCATCGTCGATATCCAGGATCCAGAGGCGGCTGCGGTCGTCGGGTCGGCAGACACGAACGGATTGGCCACCGGTATCGATGTGGTGGGAAATCTTGCCTACGTCGCTGATGGGAGCGTGGAGCTACAGATCATCGACGTTTCGGATCCAGCCGACCCCAAACTCGAGGGAGACTATGATGCCGCGGGTGCGTCCTTCGCGGAATCGGTCCATGTAGACGGAGACCATGCTTACGTAGCCTCGGCCGCGGGGCTGTTCATCATCAACATTGAAAATCCCGAGAACCCCTTCGAGGTGGCATCACGCAGCGAGCTGGCCTCGTCGCACGATGTCGTGGTGCGAGGAACGCAAGCGTATGTCATCGGCACGGGGAGTTCGGAACTAACGGTCGTGGACGTGTCCAACCCCGCATTGCCCGTCATCGGTGTTCAGCTTCCCGTTACGGGCACCGGCATCGATATCATTGGCGATACCCTGGTTGTCTCGACTGCGCGCGGATGCCGGATGTTCGATCTGTTGAACGACCCGCAGGTTCCGGTGGAAACCGGCAGCGTTGGGCTAGGCATCGCCTTTTTCGGCGGTAAGCTCGCCGTCGGGAATGGGATTGTCCTGGATGTTCGAGGCCAGCAGGGGCTGAGTGTCGTCGCGGTGCCGTCGCCCTTCAGCGTACCAACCCTTGGGTTCGATGACATGACCGCCAGCGATGTTCGTGGTGTCGCGGTGGAAGGCACAACGGCGGTGGTCGCCGGCGGTGACGGGATATATACGTTCGACGTGTCGGATCCGGAGAACCCCATCGGCCTTGATTATTTTGGGCCGTCGTTCGATTACAGGGGCGTGACGCTCATCGAGGGCTACGCCTACATGGCGAATGGGTTTGCTGGCGTAACCGTGTTCAACATCCAGAATGCCATGGATATCCAAGAGATCCTGACCATCGACACGGCCACGCCGTACAGCATCATTCCCGCGGGCGATCATGCCTACGTGGCCGACGGCAATGGCGGCCTGGTCGTGCTGGACACATCTAGCCCCTCGGCGCCCTCGGAGGGGGCGGCGATTGCAACGTTGGGTTCCGCTCGGAATGGAGTCGTTTCCGATGGGTACCTGTACCTCGCTGTGGGCCAAGCGGGGCTCCAGGTCTTCGATCTGTCGCAGCCGGCCGCCCCCAATTCAATCGGAAGCATCGATACTCTCGATGAAGCCGTCGACGTGGCGGTTGTCGGTTCATTCGCCTACGTGGCGGATAGTGAGGACGGAGTCCAGATCTTCGATGTGAATGACCCTTCCAATCCCATGCCCGCCGGAGCGATTCCCATCCCCTCCATCACGACATCTGTGAACGCAGCTGTGAACAGCTCTCTTCTCTACGTCACGGCGCAGTCTGCGGCTTCAGGTCCAGGTGTACTTTTATTCGACATCACAGATCCGTTCGCCCCGTTGGCCGTAGGCTCGATTGATACACCGGGTCGTGCGTGGTCTGCAGTTCGGTACCGTCCGAATCCGAACGAGTCCGGGCGTCTCTATGTTGCCGATGGTGAGGGCGGCTTGCGGATCATGCCCCTCGATTGCGAAGACATTGTGGTATCGGTCTTCGTGAGCGGGTTTCGAGTCGCACGAGACGATGAAGGGTACCGAGTCAGCTGGGAAGTGGCTGGTGAGTTGCGTGGCGAGTTCAGGCTGACTGTCTCCTGGGGCGATGAGACGGATGAACTAGCTGTCGTTGATCATGGAGGGGGACAGTTCAGTTCCTTTCTTTCCAGTGGCAACCGGCAATGGGAAACCGCGGTCGTGCGCCTGGAGCACAGGGCGCGTTCGGGGAACTGGACCGTCGTGGCAACCCAGCTTGTCGAGGCGACGCTTCCGCGGTTAGGTCCCGGTTTGGTAGATGTCTACCCGAACCCCTTCAACCCGCGGACTACCATCGATTTCGAAGTGTACCGCCGGGAACACGTGCAGCTGGGTGTGTACGACGCACGCGGACGCCTGGTCGCCACGTTGATCGATGAGCTGATCGATCCCGGATCTCACTCGGTAAATTGGTCCGGTCAGGATTCCGAAGGTCGGAGCCTGGCGTCGGGGGTCTACCACGTTCGCTTTTCTACGGCGGATGAGGTGGATACCCGGGCGGTTGCGTTGATTCGGTAGTCCGTCAACAGCGGTTGTCAGGCGAAAAAAAAGAGAGGAAAACTGCACCCGGGTAACCCGTTGCCATATTTCATTTTTGACGGGTCCGTCGCGAATCGATCAGCCCAACGCACGCATGGACGCCCAGCCCCCACTTTCGAATGTAATTGCGGTGCCTGAGCTTCCCGGGAAAAAAAGCCCCGCCACCCAAGGGCAGCGAGGCTCCTCTATGCACAGGGCAGATCAGCGGCGACTCCTATTTCAACAGCGTAACCTTCTCCGTCACAACTTCCCCACCCTGCTGAAACCGCGCCAGGTAGAACCCACTCGAAACTGACTGTCCCGAACGGTCCCGGCCATTCCACGTATAGTCGTGCGCGCCCGCCGAGAGATGCTCATCCACCAACGTTCGCACCAGCTCCCCACGTAGGTTGTACAACGACAGTTGCACAACCTCGGCCGATGCCAAGGTGAACGAGAACGTGGTCTGCGGATTGAACGGATTCGGCGCAACCGACAGGAACCCGATTGCTACCGTTCCCTCGGGCGCCGCTTCCGGCATGGCCATCGGCGGGCCCAGAGCGAACACGTCCTTCACGATACGGTCGCCGCCCAGTAGTTCGGTACGGAACTGTACGCCCACCAGACCATGCTCTTCGCTCGTCAACAAGATCTCAGAGATGTCGACCGAGTCGAATGTAAGCACCAGGTCGGCGTGGCCGTCCTGGTCCACATCCTTCAGCCCCACGTGCTCGGGTTCTATGGTTGCTGACGTGTTGCCCAACAGGATTCTGTCGGCCAGGACCCGACGCGCGTCGAAGTCCATCGGCGAGAGGCGTTCGCCAGGGTTGTCGGCGATTTGCGCGTCGCCGGGGTCGGACGGAATCACTATTTCCACCGACTTCGCCACCGGATCCAGAGAAGTCCCGTCGGCCGAGAAACCGCTCATGGCCATGGCATTGCCGCTCTGGTTGTGCGGCACCCGGACGAAGATGTCCGCAGTCGTTGCGTTGCCCGAACAGTCGGTGACCGAATAGGTGATCGTGTACGTGCGACCATCGTGGTTTCGTCCCGACCGTTCAGAACGCAACGAGAACGAACGATCGTCGGTCCCGAACTCTGCGTTCTGGATGTCGTTGATCGTGTTTCCATCGCCTATACCGTTGTCGGGTTCGCTGCTCACAATCATATCGAGTGTGACCACGACATTGGCATCGCACACGTCTGACACCTCGATGTCGACCGTGACGTCGACCATCTTGTGGTTGGGTGGCCACAGGACATCGCGCGAAACCTCGAGCGTATCGAACACCGGATCAGAAGTATCCTCCACCGTGACGTCGGCCGTGCATTGGGCGGAATTGCCCGTCTTGTCGGTGCCCGTGAACGTCACCGGGGTGGTCGTTGGCCCAGGACAAGCATGCGGAAACAGGGCCGGTGCGTTGTCTGACGCCGAAGGGTTCGGATCACAGACATCCGTTACCACAAGGTCCGCGAAGAAATCCGCGAGAAGCGGATCGTCCTTGGGCGTGCCACCGGTCGCCGTACATTCCACCGTAATGTCGTCGGGGCACGTGAGCACCGGATCCAGCGTATCCAGTACACTCACACTACCGTCGCACGAGCTGCTGAACTCGCCATCATTCACCTCGAGTGTAACGGTGCAGCTGAGCTCGCACCCGGCCGAGGTATCGATGGAGAGCGTCGGCATTGCACTGGACGCATTGTCAAACGACGCTTCCGGACAATCGCTGGTCCATAGGTAGGTCAATGTATCGCCGTCTGGATCGAATGATCCGGTCCCGTCGAGAAGCACCGGGGTCGTGACGCCGGCGCATTCCACTGTATAAGGACCGTTTGCATCGCAGACGGGTGGCTGGTTGGGGAACGAACCGGCCACCGTATTGGGACCAGCGTCGTCGGGGTCCAACCAGTCGCGAAGCCGCGTATCCGAGGCGCTCCCGTCCCAGGCTACCGAGAACTTCCCGTAGCAATCGTAGTCGATGTTGGTACAGGAGGCGGCTCCTCCGGACAGGAAGCCCACCACCAATTGCGAGGTGGGGTCGAAGAGGGCCGAACCCGAAGATCCTGGCTCGGTGGTTCCGTCTTCCCAGTCGTTGACCCGCCAATGCGTATTGGTACCTGCGGCAATGCAGTTGTTCTGGGTGGTGAGGGTATCGTCGTTGAAACTGATCGCCTTCTCGTCACCGCGGGGATGGTGGATTCCAACCGATCCCCCCGGCGCCGTACCCGAACGATCCCAGCCCGCGTAGTAAACGTTGTGTGCGGGATCGGGATCGTCGTCGAGTTCGATGAGTGCGACATCCACGTCTTCCCGTCGGGCGCGGAACACGGCTCCCGTCTGGTTGTCGGCTAGGGAGCCACCAGACAGATCTCCGCAGTTGGGCGACTCGAAGTTCCAGTACACGGTTACCGACGCGGCATTGCCTGCGGTTACGCCGCAATGAAACGCGGTAAGGAAGAAGTTCCGGAAGCTACCGGGCACATCCATGATCATGGATCCGGTGCAGATGATGCTGCCGCCCAGCGAGTACGCTCCCACGGCCGCGATCTGATCGCGCCACGGATCTCCTTCGGGGCAGACCACGTCGTTGTTGCACGAGCCTTGCTTGGTCAGGTCGAGGCGAAACAAGTCGGTGTAGCCATAGCCAATCTGGCTGAGTTCGATCTGGGGTTTGAAGCCAGCCCCGGGCGCGACCTGCATTTCGATGATGGCCCGACTTCCAGGAACCACGGGAACCCACAGTTGCTCGTGGACCTCGTTGTCCGCCGCGGTGTACGGACCTTCGTAGTAGTCGTAGTCGGCGCTGATCACGTACAGCTTGGTACCGGCCGGAACCACGAAGCGTGTGAATCCCATGTTGAGATCGGTGGCGCCTTCGCTCACCACATTCAACCGCCAGACCATGGTTCCATCTGCTTCCGTGATCCAGCTTCCGTGCGTGTCCGGCGTAACAGTCATCGCCTGTGCCGCCGCATAGCGGTACGTCTTCACGCCGGCCTGCGCCTTGGCGGCATCTTCCGCCAACAGATCGGCGATGTTCGGTTCGGTCAGATTGAGTACGGGGGTAGCCGAAAGGCCCGCGCCCGCGGGCATGAGGGGCGCTTCACCCTGCCGGGCGTGGGCAGAGGGTGCGTTGATCATGAATACGAGAGTGGCGAGTAGGGAAAGTGACGCAGCTGAACGTGCAAGCCGCGAGCGTTTCATCATGAACCTCCCTTTGGGAACCAACAGAGGCGAGCCATGAACTTTCGATGAGAGTGAGCGAGACAAGCATGCCATGGCTTGTGGGGCGGCAGCGCGAGCGGGCGTCGCCGCGGGATTGATCCGTGGGCTAGGCTATCACGTGCGGCGCTACTGGTGAGAGGTAAAGGCTGTCCGGCCGGGGTGCGGTACGGCGCGCGCTATTGAACTGCATTCGCCTTTCGTTCCCCCCAGTTCACACGCGCCGATGGGTGGGACTCACCGACCAGCGATTGGCCGGGGCGGTCAACGCGGGCGTCGCTCGAACTCCGCGAACTGGGGCAACCCAACCAGTGCCTCGAAGCGAGGATCGAGTCGCAGCCGGGGCGCGGTGAGCATGCTCTCGCGAGGGAGTGACTCCAGCGCGGCGAAGGCTTCTTGGAACTGTTTCAACCGTACGTGGACAATAGCGAGATTCTCGAGCGGCGCGGGTCCGGCCTCGACGTCCATCGTCATGGGCATCAGATCTATTGCCCGGCGGGCCGCCTCCAGCGCCTCCTCGCCGCGTCCCACCGCCGCCAACGGTTCGGCGATATCGAGATGCACCCGGAAGTCGTCGGGGCGCTGTTGCCTCTCGGCTTCGAGGAGGGCGACAGCCTCCTGCCAGGCGGCGTTCGCTTCCTCGGTTCGACCCAGTTGCTCCAGGCACATCGCCGAGAGTGCGGCGCGCACGTTAAGGGTCAACTGATCGGCGAACATCTCCGGTCCTGAACGCGTGCGGGTCAGTGCTTCCTCGTAGCGACCCTCGTAGAACTCGAGCCAGAACCAGGCATCGTTGGCCAGACTCTCGTCTCCGCCGCCACTCGGCATCGATTCGAGGAAGGTGCGAGCCTCGGCCGTGGTTCCCTTCCATGCATAGTATATGAACGCCTTGTCAAAGTGCGGGCTGGCAACGTCGGGCGCGCTGGCAATTGCACGATCGTATGACGCGATCGCTTTCGCGTACTCGCCCATCAGCCGATAGGTGACGCCCTGTTCCCTTGCCGAAGCGGAGGCCATGGGATCGAGTTCGATGATTCGCTCTTGCAGCCGGATGGCCTCGTCGTATCGCCCCTGTCGCTTGAAGATCGTTGCCTTCCACGAGATCATGTCGGTGTCGTTGGGGCGATCCGCGGCGGCGCGCTCGATCTGGTCCAGTGCCCGGTCGTAGTCGCGGAAGCATCGATAGTGGTAGAGGCCCATGGCCATGCGTGCTTCGGGAGCGTCAGGGGCCAGGCGCAGCGCTTCCTGCGCAGCCGACAGGGCGGCTTCGCGGCGTTCCTGGGACTTGTCGCCGCCGTGGAAGCGCCAGGAATGGGCGCGGGACAGTCCCGCCCAAGCCAACCCGAAGTCGGGATCGAGCTCGATCGCGCGCGTGAACATTTCTTCGGCAAGCGGCTCGGTGGGCGTCTTGTCCAGTGCGTCGTGTCCGCGGAGGTACGCGCGGTACGCGGCCTGATTGTCGGTGGGTTGGGCCTCGAGCGATGCACGATCCGTTCCCATGAGCACCACGCCCAGGGCGTCGATGACCTGCCCGGCGATACTGCTTTGTACCTCGAAGATGTCGTCGATGGGGGAATCGTAGGTCTCGGCCCAGATGCTCGTGTCGTCGGTGATGCGTACGAGTTGCGGCACGATACGTACCCGGCTGTTCTCATCGTTGCCGGCCCATCGCACCGTACCCTCGAGCACGTACTCCACGTCGAAATCCGCGCCCACCTGCTGCAGGGTTTTTCCGGACCGGTCGTACTGGAACGCACTGGATCGCGCGATCACGTTCATCTCGCGTACCGAAGCGAGTCGACCAATGATCTCCTCGGTGACGCCGTCGGCGAAGTACTCATCTTCGGGCGCGCCAAGGTTCTCGAAGGGAAGCACCACGATGCGGGGCGGCTCGGCCGTGGCCTCGGTCTTCGCGGAGTTGCCACCGTCCGGGCCGAACTGCCAGAAGCCGATTGCCGCCACCACGATGGCGAGGGCAGCCACGGCCAGCATCCACATGGCGTTGCCTTTGGCCCCCGTCGCGACCTGGTTTGCTCCCGTCGCGCTGGGAATCGACGCGCGGCCGGTGTCCAGATCGCGCGCGAGATTGCGGAAGTCGGTGACGATCTCCGCCGCGGACTGGTACCGGCGGTCCGGTTCCTTCTCCATCGACTTGCTGACGACGCGGCTCGCCTCGGGTGCAAACTCGGGAGCGGACTCGGCCAGCGGCGGGGGATCGAACGTCAACGTTGCGTTGAGCGACTCGATGTCGCTGTCGCCGGAAAAGGGAAGGCGTCCGGTGGCCAACTGGTAGAGGAGGACTCCGAGCGAGAAGATGTCGGTACGATGGTCGATCGAATGCCCGCGCGCCTGCTCGGGGCTCATGTAGGCGACGGTACCGAGCACCTTGCCCATACGGGTCAACTCTTGGCTGATGGTGTCGAGCTCGGTTGGATCGCTTTGGTCGGGAACCAGGAGCTTGGCCAGACCGAAATCAAGAAGCTTGATCCGGCCGTCGTCGGTGATCATCACGTTCGAAGGTTTGAGGTCCCGATGTACGACGCCGCTACGGTGGGCGTGCGCGATGGCCTCGGCAATGGGAACGGCATAGTCGAGCCATTGCGCCATCGACAGCGTCTTGCCCCGCGTCGCCTCGTCCAGGGTCTTCCCCTCGATGAGTTCCATCACCAGAAAGGGCGACCCTTCGTATTCGCTGATTTCGTGAATGACCGCAATGTTCGGGTGCGAGAGCGCGGCGGCCGTCTGGGCCTCCCGCTCGAATCGCATCCGTCGCTCCGGATCGGCGGTGAGGGCCGGGGGCAGGACCTTGATCGCCACGTCACGGCGCAGCTTGGTGTCGTGGGCCCGATATACTTCGCCCATGCCGCCGCGTCCAAGCGCGGCCGTGATCTGGTAGTGGGCGATGTTCTTGCCAATCAAAGACATGCTTCTCGGGTAGGGGTTGGGTGTTTTCTCCGGTGTCGGTGATCGTTCTATTGGGACTCAATTGCTCCCAAGTCGGGTCCCGACGCTGTGTCGACCGTGAGATCAATGTTCGTGCCGGTACAGCCCCAAGCAAAAGAAGACACGCCAACGTTGCGAGCAGGAGACTTCGCGCCAAGCGCGACGTTCCCGGCTGCCGCGTCCACGAACAGAGGATCCTGATCGAGATTGGCGCCGGCATCGGCCTCGGCGGGCACCCCACCCTCGACGATCGAAGAAGAGATGTAGATGACTGGCTCGAACTGTTCATACAGGCCGTCAACGATTCCCCAGATGATGGAGTTCACAACGTCGACCCGTGGCGCCGGTCCGCGGGCGCCGATTACTTCTCTGGAATCGAGAAATGTGCAGTGGGCCAAGAGAACCTCAGTGTCATTCACGGCCACTGGGAAATCGATGTTGACGAACACGCAGCGCGAGATCCTGGTACACAGTTCGGTCTCGCCGAGGCTGACCCCGAGCTGTGCCAGTGTGAAAACGCTGTTGGTCAGTTCAAGGGAAGATCCGGTGTTCTCGAGAATGACGCCGTTTGTGACTTGCTCGAACCTGGCACCGTCGATCAGACCGGTTGACCCATCTTCGATCAGAACACCGACGCCCCAGCCGCGGAAGGTGCAATTCAGGATTTCCACGGTCGAAGCGTCGGACGCCGCTAGCGCCAAGCCACCTGAGCCACTTCCCGACTCCGGATCACCATCCCCGTCCACGAAGTCGCAGTTATCCACGCGGAGCTCTCCTGTATCCTCGCATAGGACCCCCCACGACGGGGCGGTGTTGGGTTGCATGCTGTTGATGGTCAGATTCTCGATTGCGGCCGAGCGGGAAGGAGTTGGTGTCGGACCGGCAACGTAGACGATGATGTCCGTCGCCGGGCGTAGGATGGTCTCGTCGATTCCGCTCCCGCGCAGGGTTACGCCCGGACGCAAACGCACTCCGGCTTCGATGCCTCCCGCCGTTCGCTTGAACACCGTGGTCTCGTCGTAGACCCCAGGTGCGAGTAGAACCACGTCACCCGATTTGGCGGCGGCCATGGCTAGTTCGATGGTAGCGTGGTCAGCGGGTACACGCAGAGTGGTTCCGCCGGAACCTTGCGTGGGGTTGGTCGGATCGTCGTCGCAGCCGCTGAACGCCAGGCAGAATACGGCGAGGCTCAAGAGGGCTCTGCGATAGTTCATCGTACGTGCTCCAGAATCGAGGCATATCCAATTGTGCCCCAAGTATCGTCCAGTCCATGACGCTTGTCATCAGGGGCTTCGTCCCGCGCGCTTTCATGGCCGTGTTCGTCGGGATCGCCAAAGGTGCCACGATCAGGTATAGAATGACCTCAAGCACCTGTCTGACGCCATGGTCCACGACCACACCAAGTCGACCAACGCGGACGGAAACATGAGGTAGGCCCAGCCACATGCCGGAACCCAAAGCAGCCATGGAATACCTACTAGACCGCGACCACGTAATCGCGCCCGCTCGCAGCCCCGAGTACAACCTCGCGCAGCGGTTCTGGAATCGCGCGATCGGTTGGGTCGGATGGAAGGTCGTGGGCACCTGGCCCACGCCCGACAAGTTCATCATGGTCGTGGCGCCGCACACTTCCAACTGGGACGTGCCGGTGGGTCTGTTGGCGGGATTCTCCAGTGGTATCCTGGGCCGCTGGCCGTATGGGTTCATGATGAAGGACATCTGGTTCAAGAAGCCGCTCGGACCGTTCATGCGGAAGCTGGGCGGGCTGCCCATAGATCGCAGCAATCCCAACGACGTCGTCGATCAGATGGCCGCCGTGTTTTCCCAACGCGAAAATTTCATTCTGGCCATCACTCCCGAAGGCACCCGGCGAAAAACCGAGCACTGGAAGAGCGGGTTCTACTTCATTGCGCAGGCGGCCGTGGTTCCCGTGGTGCCCGTCTCCTTCGACTACGGCCGCAAGGAAGTCGGACTGGGCGAAGCCATCTACATGACCGGTGACAAAGACAAGGACATCGCCGCGTTCCAAGATTTCTTCCGGGGCGTCACCGCGCGTCAGCCGGACAGATTCGGCCCCGTGAGGTTCCGCGAGTAACGTGTCATTGAGCCTTGGCGAACGGTGCACGATTGTGGTGGGCAGTCCAATCGCCTACAATGAACGTGTTACGCGACTCCCATACACCCGCTCAGTTCGCCGGAGGGTAGTTGTGTCTATATTCCACTCGTCTTCGTCCCGAATTGTCCTTTTCTTGCTCCTCGCCCTGTGGCTCGGTCTCGACGCTAGCCACGTCTCCGTCTGTGTAGCCGGTTCGAGCAGTCCGGTGAACATTGTTTACTTCGACTTCGAAGATGGCGCCGGCGGTCCCGACACCCAGGGATGGCGGCCGCTGAATAGCTTCGGCAGCGAATACGCGTACTCTCACGTCGAGGACTTCACCGGCGCGGGTCAACTCGCGGCGCCCCTGGCGGGAAGCCAGTCATTCTGGTTCGGGCTGCCCGCCGAAGATCCGCGCACCTGTCACTGGAACGCACCCCCGGGGTACGGAAGCTATTGGAACGAGGACTTCATTTCCACGGAGTTCACGGTACAGGGCGACGTGCACCTCGATTATCTCTACGACATGTTCGTGGAAATGGGCTACGAGAACGTGTGGGTGGAGTACGAAGACCCTACCGGCGAGTGGATCGAACTCGCTCGCTACAGCTGCGGGGCGATTTGTGTCGGCGAGTGCTATCCTCAAGACTGTGGCATGCCCTCCGACAGCCATACCATCCCCGCTGCGTTCCACGATGGTACGATTCGCTTTCGGTTCCACTTTGCGTCCGACAATGTCGGCGATCAGGAGTCCAGCCTCTACAACGTCTTTCAGAAGGCATTTACCATCGACAACCTGACTGTCACCGACGATACCGGCATCGTCGACTTCCAGGACTTCGAGGGGGAGGCGGTAGGCGACGCTATCACCGCCGACGGTGACTGGTTCACCCGACCCAACACCGACGACTTCAACGGCGGGTTCCTGGTCGACGGCGACGACGTGTTGCAGGACTCGCCACAAATCAACGACACCTATGTGTGGGCCTTCTTCGAGAACTCGCCCGAAGACTTCTCCTGCGCCGGACACCCCGAGCAGTTGGCGGTCCCGGTAAGCCACATCCACGTGCGGTCGCCTCTCATCAGCTTGGTGCAGGACGAATTCGGCAACGAAATCGCCGGCGACATCGACAGTCTCGAAGTTTCGTTCGACGTGTACCGCGACTTCCCCGAGCCCAACTTCCTGCAGGAGTACACATGGCAGGTCAGGAGCTACTCGGATACCTGTCAGCTGGATTCCTCGGAAGCGCGGGGATCCGATGAAGGAGAGCAGCAGGACTGGTTCCGGCAGGTTCTGGTCTTCACGCCCGCCGCAGGTGCCACCCGGATCGAGATCGAACTGGGGGTCGACAACCCCTCGTCCAGTCCGAGCGCGTGCCACAGCCACGCCCCGCTTTTCGACAACGTCACGGTTCGGCGGTTCGGAGGCGATGTCGTCACGGCGAGCGAGCCCGTAACTCCCACGCGGCTGGTGCTCCGCAGTTGGCCCAACCCGTTCAACCCCACGACCACCATTGCGTACGAAGTGCCAGCTGGGGTGGGTCGCGTTGCGCTACGTATCTACGACGCGAGCGGACGATTGGTGCGCACGTTGGTGGATGACGAGCGATCGGAGGGGCCGGCGAGGGTGACCTGGAACGGAACCACCAACACCGGCGACCTGGCTGCAAGCGGTGTGTACTTCGGTCGGTTATCTGCGGGAACCCAGAGCACGAGCCATCGCATGGTCCTGCTGAAATAACTCAGGGACTGACAACGTACAAATCAGCCTCCAGCGCCGCCTCGAGCATCGGATCACGATCCTGACGAAAGATGTCGAAGCTATAGCTGGCCGGAATGTCGACGGGAAGATAGTCGGCATCTCCCAGGGCCGCGTCGCGCTCGACGAACTGTGTCGATACGGTCGCCCAGGTTCCGGTGCGATCGAGGTCGATGTCCCGGCCTTCGCTGGGGTTGTTGGGCTTTCCCCGCGGGGCTTCGCCCACGACCCGCGCTCCCGCCCGCGCACGGAGCTGGGCCGCGTTCGTCAGCGCGGCCGAGAAGGTGCGCCTGCCCACCAGCACGAACAGCCCACCGCGCTCGCCGATCTCCGGCCGTTGCTCGAGCGCTTCGATGAGCGGCTCGCCGATGCGCGGCTCGCCGCCCGTGTTCTGTCTCACGTCGATGATGATGCGTTCCACGGGATGGGCATCCACGAACTCGAACATATCGTCGATCAGCTTTGCGAACGTGATGTCTCCGTCTTTGTCCCAGCACGCATTGTATTGAAGGAAGATCGAGCGCTGGTCTTCGAGGTACTCAAACCAGTAGTACTTGCGCTCGGCCAGATGCGGAAGCGTGAACGATGTTGCAAAGAGCAGCTCGAGGCGCCGGCTCGGAGCCGCTTTCTCCGGACCGACGACACCGTTCGACACGCGCCAGTCGCCCTCGAGCCATTGGTCGGCCGTCATCGCATGGAAGACACTCCGCTTTCCATCGTCGAAGACGAACGTCGCCGAATCGGCTGAGGCCGCGATTCCGAGCGCGTGAAGCAACTCGGGACGAATCAGCTCGAAGGGGGCGGTGTAGCGGTACTCCATGTCGTTGTCGGCGCTGATGGTCGTGCTGATTGCCTCAAGTGCCTGTTCGATGGGAGTCTGGTCGATCTGCACCAGGCGTTTGTCGAGTAGGTGCATGGACTCACGAGGGGTTGCCGTGGGATAGATTCCGTCGGCGAACCAGTAGAGCTGGATGGGGTAGTAGTGGAATTTCCAGCGCTTCTGATCGCCTGGGTAGAACGACGTGTGACCGTCGCCCACCATGGCTGTGAGTTGCGCGATGCGCACCAGGATCTCGGTGGTGCTCAGGGTAGGGATGCGCTCATGCAGATCGTCGAACCCCGCCGACAGCTTGCTCTCGGAAACGCTGTGATAGAGATCGACATGTCTCTCGGCCAGCTCGCGCTCGAGCTGGCGAAGGTCCTCGCGCCAGTGTTCGCTGGTCACGGGGCGGGCGCATCCCTGCGCCAGCAAGACCGCGAGCGCGAGGAGCAGCAGAACGGTGATCGTGCTCTTCATATTGACATTCCTTCGTGGGAATCGGGGTGGCCTCATCCTGGACAACGAATGGGGATCCGGTCTGGTAAACAGCAAATCGGACTTGTTTCCGAGGTTGGATGGAGCTGTTTACCAGCAGCGCCGCCAGACGTTGTTCCCCGTGGAGCATCACTGTGCCAAGATGCTGAATGGACACCGCAGTGGGGAACCACAGCCGCCAAGATCGAGGAGAAAGACGCCGTGACCGGATTCGAAGCTCACCACACCATCCTTATCGTCCTGCAGGTCTTTACCTTCAGCCTGCTGAGCGTCCTGGTTTATTTCGCCTACCAGCGCAAGCAGGCGAGGCGCCACGAGTTCTCGAAGCAGTTTCTCGAGAAGCTGAGTTCGGAAGAGTTCGTGGCTCTACTCGAGTCCAGCGCCGGCCGCCGCTCGGTGGAGCGCGTCCTGGGCACGTACAAGAGCGCAGAAGAGTGGACCACCGAAGCGATCCGCCGTTCCGTCGTGCTCATATTCGGCGGGCTGGGGAGCGTGGCGGTCTACCTCCTGGAAGAGTTCAGCGGTCACCAGGCGTTTCTGGCCGTGGGCAGCATATCGATTGCGGGAGCGCTCGGCTACCTCGTCGCGGCGGCCCTCACCCGCGGCCGGGCACGGCGCGAAGATTCCGAGACCGCGCTCTAGGCGCATGCACGACGAGCTACTGCATCAGGTCTACGAGGCGGTGGGGGCCGACTTGTATGCGTACATCGAGCGCGTCTGCGCGAACGATGCGGATGCGGACGATTTGTTCCAGGAGAGTTTCGCGCGACTGCTGGGATCAGATTTCGCAGGAGACAACGTCGCCGATTCGCGTCGCTATCTCTTCCGGATTGCGACGAATCTGATGCGCGATCGCTTTCGCTGGTCGCGACGATGGGGGTTCACGGTGTTGCCCGAACTCATCGGTCGCGCCCCGGAATCTCGCTACCTCGACGAGATCGACGCGCACCGGGCGCTTGCAACGCTGAAACCACGGCAACGCGCGCTGCTCTGGCTGGCCTATGTCGAAGGAATGACCCACGACGAAATCGCCGCGACGGTCGGAGTGGGTTCGAAGAGCGTACGCGTGTTGTTGTCCAGAGCCCGCAAGGAAATCCTGAATCAGTTGGGAGAACATCTGTCATGAGCCGAAGAAGTTGCCCGTCGCCGCACGAGCTGGTCAAAGCTATACGCAACGACACGTTGGGGAGTGATGTACAGGCACACGCCGAATCATGCCCGGAGTGCGGAGAGACCTTAAGCTTGGTAAGCAGGCTGCAAGCCGCATCTCAGCCTTCCGAGAATATGCCATCGTTCGAGAGCCTTCGATGGAACATTCGCGCGCGCGCGATCCTCGATGCTTCGCGTCGCAGGCACCACCGGGCGACGGGTCCGCTGCGGTCCTTCCATCTGGCGGCGGGCCTCAGTCTCCTGGCGGTCGTGCTCTTCATTATGATTGCGCCGTTCGTCGCTCCGAACGCGTTCCATGGCCTTGTTTCCGTGGGTCCATTGCCCGCCTTGGTTGCGGCGGCAATGGGAACGCACCTGATCGCCTTGGGGCGGGACAGACTTCACGGTTGAGGCGCAAGATCGGCTACCGGAAATCCTCGATCAGAACGATGTCCCGCGTCGTGCGGCCCATTGATACGGCGAGCGAGTTTCCGTCCGGCGACATCACCCAGGCCGAGACTTCGTTGCCAGGCTCGTCGAACGCGGTGAGTTGCTCGGAAGCGCCGTCTTCCACGGCAACGACACTCCAGACGTTCTCGACGCCATCCACCCTCCGGTCGTAGAGCAGCCGCGATCCATCCGCCGACCAGGTCATCAACTCGCTGATCTGTATGTCCAGGGTCGCCACGCGTGCGCCTGTATCGGCGGTCAGGATGGCCACTCCCCAGTGCCCGTCGGATTCGTTCAGTGTGTTGACCGCCAAGCGGGTACCGTCCGGGGACACGATTCCGAAGTTCACCTGTTCGTCCGCAATGGGGACCGACTCACCACCCTCGATCGAAACCTTCATGAGCCGTGCCCGCCGGGCGTCCAGGTAGTAGACCCAATCGCCGCGTTGAGCCATGAACGGGTAGAAGTCCTGGCTGCCGCTCGTCAGGCGCAGTGGGTTGCTTCCGTCGAGTTCGGTGCGCCAGACCTGAACGGGACCTTCCCGGTTGGAGGAGAACACGATGTACCGACCGCTGGCATCGACGGACCCGAAGAACTCCACTTCTGGCCACGACGTGATCTGTTGCGGTGGCCCTCCGTTGGCGTTGATCTTCCAGATGTCGACCGACATGGTCGTCACCGAGCTCGTGCTGCAGAAGATGCCGCCGTCCGACAGCCACGCGAACGGCCAATTCAGGGCCGCGCTGTTCGGTGTCAACTTCCTCGGGGTTCGCGTGCCGTCGAGGGGCACCATCCACAGGTCGGTCGCAGACTGTCCCTGACGGGTGACCAGCGATCGTCCGTCCGCCGTCAACGTCAGGTCGAGATAGGTGCTGAGGTCGTTCGTGATACGTCTGAACTCGCCTCCCGGATAGGAAATGTGCCACAGCTGGGAAGACAGTGGACCCTCTCCGCCCACGAAGGCGAAGCCGTCGCCTCCGGGGAACCATGCGAGATCCTCCGCGGTCCACCACGCTCGGCCCAGCGGTCGGGATTCCTTCGAATCGAGGTCGAATATCCACAGCCACGTTGCGTACGTTGGTTCGAACGCGAACTGAGGTACGACGATCGTGCTCCCGTCTGGTGACCAGGCCGGATCCCTGAATCCTTCGTGCCCCTGCAGCTCGGACAGCAACTCTTCGTTTCCGTCGGTCACGTCGGCAATCATGAGCGAGCCAATGTTGGGATCGCGTGTGCGGACGAACACAATGCGCTGGCCATCCGGTGCGAACGAGATCCGTGATCCGACGCCGGTGACGATCTTGCGCGGCTGTCCGCCAAGAGCGGGCACACGGTACAAGTCGCCCTGGGTCGAGCCGGCTTCCCGGTGCGTGTAGTAGACGAAGTCTCCATCGGGTGAGTACGTCAGCTCTTCGATCGTCTCGGACTGAGGCGGAACGATCTCGATCTGACTCTGGGTCGCGACCTGGATCACGGCGATGTTGTTCATGCCCGCTTCGTCGATGCAATACGCCACATGACGACCGTCGGGTGAGATCGCCGGCGCGCGGGCGTTGCCGCTCGAGGTCAGGCCACGGACCTCCATCTGCGATGGAGGCGTGGATGGGACCGATGTCGATTCACGAGACGTCCATTGGCTCACGCCGAAAGCGATCGAGGCAATGGTGACCACGGCCATGCCCACCACGAGTCCGCGGTGTCCAGCGCTCTTCTGGGCGGGGGCGAGAACCGGGGCTTCGATTTCACCCGAGCTGATTTCATCGCGCAGGTTCTCGAGCTCGTTCTTGACGTCCAACGCGGTCTGATAGCGACGGTCCGGATCCTTCTCCAGGCACCTCTTCACGATGCGGCCGAGATGCCGTGGCAGCCTCTGATTGAGATTGGTAACAGAGCTCGGCGTGTCGCGGAGGATCGCGGTGATCGTCGATACCGGAGTGTCGCCGCGGAAGGGTTGGAGCCCGGTGGCCATCTCATACAGGATGATCCCCATTGCGAAGACGTCGGAACGAAAGTCGGCTGGTTTCCCCTCAGCCTGCTCGGGCGACATGTAGGCCGGGGTTCCGAGAATCGTCCCCTCTCCCGTCATGGCTTGGGTCGCAGCCGCGTCGGCTTCCTGTTCTTCGACGCTGCGCGGGTCTTCCTGCAGCTTGGCCAGTCCGAAGTCGAGGACCTTGAGTCGACCCTCGTCGCTGATCATGATGTTGTCGGGCTTGAGATCTCGATGCGTGATTCCCTTGCGATGAGCACTTGCCACGGCGTCGGCGATCGCGATGCCGGCATCCAGGATCTGTTCGAGGGCCATTCCATCGTTGGGTATCGTCGCCGATAGCGTGCGCCCCTCCAGCAGTTCCATGGTGATGTAGTGTTGATCGCCCTCGTGCTCAACCGAGTACAGGGTCACGATGTGAGGGTGGTTCAACCCGGCGACGGTCTTGGCTTCGCGTTCGAATCGACTCAGGCGTTCGGGGTCCTTCGCCAGTTCGGCGGGAAGGAGCTTGATGGCGACGTCGCGGTCGAGCCTCGTGTCGCGGGCGCGGTAGACCTCGCCCATGCCGCCCTTGCCGAGCAGGCTGGTGATTTCGTAGTGAGCGAGCGTGTTGCCGATCAAGTGTGACTTCCCGGGTTAGCGCCGTCCCTCAAAGCGACCCCTTCGCCTCGGCCAGATGCTCCACAACCAACTCCCGCCCCGGCTGGACTTCCCTGGCCCGCTCCAACAACCTCACCGCATCCTCGTACCGCTTCTTCTTCAGGTAACCCAGCCCCAGTGCGTGTTCCCTCGTCGGCAGGTACGGACGTGCGCGGTACCCCGGTGCAACGTAGAACGCCAACGGCATGGCCATCGCCTTCTCGGCCAGCTCAATGCCTTCGTCGACATTCAGATCTCCCGCGATCAACACCCACGCCAGGAGTCCGTGGGAACCCGCGTTCGGTTTCCGCGCGAACGCCCACCGGGCTTCCGCTTCGGCCTCTTCGTACCGCCCCCGCTCGGCCAGGGTCAGCGCCAGGCCCGCCCGGAATTCGCTCGTGACGGGACCATCGCGCAGAATGGACCTCAGGCGTTGCTCCGCTCCGGTAGGGTCGCCTCGCAGCATATCCAGTTCCACCATGGATAGTTCTCCGTTCCGCAGGAGTCGGGGAGAAAGCTCGAGGGTTCGCTTGGCCGCCGCCTCCGCGTCGTCGTATTGACCCAGGTGGATGTACGGTGTCGCGAGATCGTCCCACAGCCAGGAGATCTCCTCACCGTTTTCCATGGCCATGCCGCGGCGTGTGGTTTCCACGGACTGCTCCAACTCGTCGCCCCAGAGATACGCGAAGGCAGTCCACGACAAGATGGCTTGTTGACCTCGGGTCGATCCGCTGGACTCCAACGCCGACTCCGCGATCCGCGCGGCTTCGGTCGGTTGGTTGTCGCGCAGGTAGCACGTGATCAGAAGCGTGCGTGCGAAATCACTCGGCCAGAGTTCGGCGTGCTCCCTGGCCAAGCGCAAAGCATCCGCGGTTCGATCTTCCGACAGGGCGATTATGATCCGAGGCCGGCTGATCGCCCGCAGCCCAGATCCGTCCACGCTCGCTTCTTCCGCGCGGCGAAACCAGCGTTCGGCTTCCTCCCATTGGTCCAGCCCGAAGTGTGTCCCGCCCAGTTTTGCCATCGTCTCGGCCGACGTGGGGTCGATCGCGAGGGCCTCGGTCCAGCACTCCAGCGCACGCACCGGGTTCTCCACTCTATCGTAGTGTCGGGCGGCCGAGGTCCAGATCTCCAGCTGGTTTTCGTCACCACGGAACCGGGTCAGGGTCGCGCGCAGAAGCTGCTCCGCCTCGTTTTCGTCTCCGTGCGCGATCAGTGCCCCGAGTAGTGAGGTGTACCAGAAGATGTGATCGGGATCCCCCCGCATCAGGCCGCGGTAGCTGAGGATCGCTTCGGCGTAGCGGCGTTGGTTGGTGTAGAAGTTTTCCAAATGTGTGAACGCGGGAAGGAACGTGGGATCCAGCTCCAGGGCGCGCGCGAATGCAACGGCCGCACTCTCCATGTCATTGGGTACCTTGTGATACCGCGCTTCCCCCAGTCCGTACCAGGCGTCCTTGTCGTCGGGATAGAGCTCGGTCATCCGCTGCATCAGCGGTTCGCCTTCGGCGTAGCGGGCGTTCAAGATGGAGAACATGCCGCGGGCGAGCAGCTGATCCCGCTGCGACACCTTCAACGTTCCGTCCACGAGCGGCAGTAGGAGGTCGTCCGCCACCTCGCCGCCGGACCCCGTTTCGCCCGCCCACCAACTCGCGATGGCCAGACGCAGACGAGCTTGGCCGAAGTTCGGATCGAGCCGCAGAGCTTCCTGCAGCTTGAGCTCGGCCTCTTCATACTCGCGGTGAGCCAGGAGTTCCACGCCTTCGAGGTAGCGCTGATAGGCGGAAAGGGAGGAGGTCGTCTGTTCGGAAACCGCCAGGTCGGCGGCCGGCGCCGTTTCCGCCGGTGCGAGGTCCGCGTAGATCCGCCCCGATAGGTCGTCCACCATTCGGTAGAGATCGCTTCCGTCGATGCGCTCGGACGTAATGACCTTCCCGGAACCGAGGTCCACGATCTGGCTCGCGATGATCCACCGGTCTCCCAGTTGGCTCAGCGTTCCGGTGAGCATGGCGGTGGCACCGGCCTGGGAAGCCACCTCGGTGAACTTGGAGCGGTCGATTCGGGATACGCCGCCGCCCGCGATCTGGCGGTGGAGGTCGAACAGGCGCTGGCTGCTCAGGATGTCGAGCCCGTCGTGGCCGGAAAGATCCGTGATCACGAGTTCCTGCAGAATCTGTCCCAGACGTTCGGGGTCTTCCGGGTCCTTGAGATTCTCGAACGCGAATATGGCGATGGAGCTGGGCGACGCCGACGCTTCGGGCACCGAAGCCGTGTCGCCGGGCAGCAGGCGGGACAGGCCAAACGCCGCGAGCACCAACACCACCGCGGCGCCGCCGAGAAACGCCGGCTTCTTCCAGAAGGGGTCCGGTCGCACTTCCTGCCGCAGTTCTTCCAGTTCGTTGCGCACGTCCTTCATGGACTGGTACCGGCGCTCGGGGTCCTTCGCCAGACAGCGGTGGATGACGCGGGCCAGGTGTCGCGGTAGAGAAGGTTTGAGGTCGGTCACCGACGACGGCGTGTCCTTGAGAATGGCACTCAAGGTGGACATGGACGTTTCGCCCTGGAACGGACGTTCTCCCGTCACCATCTCGTATAGAAGGATACCCGCCGAGAAGATGTCGGATCGGTGGTCGACCGGTTTTCCCTCGGCCTGCTCGGGCGACATGTACGCGGCCGTGCCCAGGATGCGCCCCTCGCGCGTTTCCGTCTCGGCGGCGAGGACGGTGGCGTCGGCATCGGCCGTCGCGGGGCCCAGGAGTTTCGCCAGTCCGAAGTCGAGCACCTTCAGGCGGCCGGCCGCATCGAACATGATGTTGGCGGGCTTGAGGTCGCGGTGCGTGATGTTCTGGGCGTGCGCCTCGGCCAGCGCGTCCGCCAGCGGGATGGCCAGCTCGAACGTCTTCTCCAGGGAAAAACCGTTCTTCGGGATCAGATCGGAGAGCGATTGGCCCTCGATCAGTTCCATGGTGAAGAAGACGATGTCGCCGTCCTCTTCCACCGAGTGGATCGTGACGATGTTGGGATGCTTGAGCGCGGCCACGGCCTGGGCCTCGCGCTGGAAGCGTCCGCGGCGTTCCGGGTCGGCCGCCATGTCGGCCGGCAGCACCTTGAGCGCGACATCCCGTCCCAGCCGGGTATCGCGGGCGCGGTAGACCTCGCCCATGCCGCCCTTGCCGAGCAGGGAGGTGATCTCGTAATGGCCTAGGGTCTTGCCAATCATTTGGGATCGGGCTCCAGTGCAGGGAAGGCGGGACAGTCAGGGACACCAGCGGCTGCTCGGAGACTAAACGACCCAGACCGCTCCAACAACACCCCTCACCGCTCCAACAACCGCTCCCAATCTAGCACTACCCGAATCGACCGCGTGGGCAACCCACCCGTCGGCACATGAAACAGGAACCGATCGCCCAGCACCCCAATCAGACTCGGACTCGAGCTCGAATCCTCCATTTGATCGACGGGCCCCAGCGGTGGTTGGAACAGCCCAACCGGTCGTCCAATCTGCGGGACCGCACCCGCGCCGTCGATCGACACGGCGTAGAGCACATCCTCCGAAGACAGGAAGTAGAGTTCGCTGCCGTCTTCGTTCCACTCGGGCGCCGAGCCACCGTCGTTCGAAACGATCCATCGCTGCGATCCGGGCCCGCTGCTGCGAAGGTACACCTCGTTGCGTCCCGATTCGTTCGAGTGGTAGGCGACCCACTTCTCGTCGGGGGAAATGCTCGGATGCCCTTGCGTGCGGGAGGCCTGCACGAGTCGCACCGGCAGCGCCCCTTCGCGAAGATCGAGTCTCCACAGGTCGTAGTCCGAATCGGATTGCCACCCGTCGAAGATCATCATGGATCCTCCACCGGCAATGCTCAGTGTTCGTGGTCCCATACAGGTCTGCCCGTCGACCGGCAAGGTGGTGTCGAGCACCAGGACCCGCTTCCGGCCCGCGATGTCGTGACGGTAGAGCAGTCCCCCTTCGGAGTAGATCACACCGGCGTCGTCCGGGGTCCAGACGACCGCTTGGGCGTTGAACTGGTTGAGCTCGGCAACGAGGGATTGGGTTCCGCGCCCGAGGTCGAGCGTACGCACCGAGCCTCCGGTCTCGACCGAACCGACGCGAAAGACGACCCGCGTGCCGTCGTGACTCAACGCGGGCGTGCTGTAGTAGTTCTCTTCGGCTACCGACTGGAGAGCTCGACCCGCGCGGTCGGCCCATTGGAAGTTCGTGGGCACGCGATCGGTCTGCAGATAGGCGAGGGTTCCTTCATCGGAAACGGAAAACGCGGAATTGCCCGTGCGCGGGTACGTGTCGCTGATGCCAGAGAACAGGGGGTACGGCTCACCAACCAGTTCATTGTAGCCAGACCCGAACTCGTGGGCCACGACCGTTCCCTGGCGCACGTAGAGCAGGTGGTTGCCAGCCGGGTACGCCTCGCTCATGCCATCGGGCAGTCGCAGCGGAGTGGCGTTGGAACCGTCGCTGAGATAGCGACGTCTCGGGTTGCTGTTGGCGCCATGCGCTGCGAACACGAAACGGGTTCGGTCGGGCAGGAAGTGCGGGAAACGGTGCGAGATCTCCGGCTCCTGAAGCGTGGTGACGGGTTCGGGAGTGCCGCCCAGGGCCGAGACCCGCAGCAACACGCCATCGCCCTCGGGGGTGTAGAGGATCGTACCGTCCTCGTTCCACGCACCGCCGCGACCATTGGGAGCATCGGCGATGATCTGCAGGCTTCCGGTCGCGAGGTCCATGCGCTTGAGCTTGCCGTCGGCGAAGAAGGCAATCGAACGCGAGTCCGGCGACCAGAACGGAAACATCGCGCGTTCGGTGCCTGGCAACTGCCTGGGGTCGGCGTTGTCGAAGTCGCGGATCCAGAAGCTGCTGGTGCCCGCGCGATCGATCGCGGAGAACACGATCGCGGTACCGTTCGAAGCCAGTTCGAACTCTCGCAGTTCGTAGCCGTCCGGCGCGGTGATGGCGAACTCTATAGGCTTCCGCGGTGCTTCCTGGCTTCCAAACCACATGCTGGCCATCGCGATGGCGAACGCGGCCAACAACACCCACGGAAGTACCAACACCCAACCCGGTGTTCCCGTGGCTCCGTTTCGTTGCGAAGACGCGTTCGGGTCGAGGCCCGCCGGCATGAAGCCGAAACTCTCGCCGCTGGGGTCGGCCAGGATCCCCTCGATCTCGATCCGCACGTCGGCCACGTCGTGAAAGCGATCTTCCTGATTCTTGGCCATGCAACGTTCGAGCAGTCGCCGCAGCAACGGGTGGCAGTCGGCGCCCAGTTCTTCCCACGGCGGATCGCGCTCGAGAATGCGCGCGATGACATCGGAGATGACCTCACCGTCGAAAGGCTTCTTTGCGGTGAGCATCTCGAACAGCACCGCGCCCAGCGCCCACACGTCGCTGCGACGATCGATGGGGCGACCGCGCGCCTGTTCGGGACTCATGTAGGCGGCTGTACCAAGGATCACGCCGGCCTGGGTCATGGCCGAGGTAATGGTGGGTGAGTTGGCCAGGTCTTCCGCAGTGCCCGAGTTTTCGTAGGCCCGCGCCAGACCGAAGTCGAGCAGCTTGACCTTTCCATCGGAACCGAGCATGACGTTCGCCGGCTTGAGGTCGCGATGGATGATGCCCTTGTCGTGCGCGGCGGCGAGTCCGAGCGCGATCTGCCGCGCGATGCGTAGGGCCTCGGTGGTGTCGATGGCACCGCGGGAAAGGCGGGTTGACAGGTCTTCGCCCTCGGCCAACTCCATCACGAGGAATCGGTGTTCCGCTACATGTTCGAAGCCGTAGATCGACGCGACGTTGGGATGCTGTACCGATGCCAGCGTACGTGCTTCGCGCTCGAAGCGCGCGAGGCGTTCTGGGTCCTGGCTGAACTGGGGAGGCAGCAGCTTGATCGCGACGTCGCGATCGAGCTTGGTGTCGCGCGCGCGGAACACCTCGCCCATGCCTCCCCGACCGAGGAGGGCTATGACGTCGTAGTGGGCGAGGGTCTTACCGATCAATCTGTGCTCCGGGTGGTTGGGGGGCTGGGAGTGTAGGCGGGAGGCTATTCGGGGGTCAACGGCCCCGCGGTGGTCCTGGTTGGTAATGTAAGGGTCCGGGTTCACCCCCAGCCTCGTCGCCAGCTCGATCGCAATCGGCGCCGCAATCACCGCCGTCGCCGTGTTGTTCATGACCGCCGACAGCGCGGCCGCGAGGACCGCCATGATTCCCACGTGCGCGCGGAGCGACCGGCCGCCCGTGATGACATGGCGTGCGAGCATCTCGATGACACCAGAATTCGATAAGCCGCGGCTGACGATCAAGACGATCGCGATGATGATCGTGGCGGGGTGGCCGAACCCGGCGAACGCGCGTGATGTGGGGACGAGCCCGGTCAGCACGGCGACGAGCAGCGCCACGAAGGCGACGAGGTCGTAGCGCCAGCGGCCCCAGATCAGGAGTCCGAAGACTACGGCGAGGAGTGCGTTAAGAGATTCTCCCACATGAACCCAGCGACTCCTATATAATGATACGGACCCATTCGAAGGAACTCCATGCGACGCTCCCGGTTCCTGTTCGGCTCCTTGATCCCGTTGACCCTGTTGGGGTTACTCACACCCATTAGTGGCCAGTTCTTCCCGGCCGCGTCGGCCACTCCCTGCGTGCCGGCCACTTTGACCATCGATCACGATAACACCGGGATCCCGGTGGTTCATGCCGTGGGTGATCCGGCACTGGCGTACGAGCTGCAGGCAAACGCGGACCTCGTGGGCTTCTGGGTTCCACTGGCTCCGTTCACTGGCAGCATCGACTATGTCGATGCCGATGCGCCGCTCTTGCCCAAACGTTTCTACCGTGCGGTATGTCTGGACGGCGCGATGCTGAGCCAGAACGCCGTGGGCTACGTAAAGGACAAACCTCCCGCGGGCAGTAAACGCTCAATGGTCAGTGGTTGCTTCAACGCGCCCGGCGGGTTGCCGCCAACGGTATCGCAGCTACTTGGTGGCCAGATCGACGGACAGATTCCGGCGGGCGTCACGGTGCACGTGTGGAACGGCACGACGTTCGAGAGTGCCCTGCGCGGTGCATCGGGCTGGATCAACGATCCTATCGTGATGCCCGGACACGGCTTCTGGATCGACGTCGATGACACGGCGCCGCCGCAGGACATCTACATTGTCGGTGAGGTACCCACGCAAGAAGTGATCGTGATCAACGGAATACAGAATGACCTGCTGGGCTTGCCGTATCCAGTGGAGGTTTTCTGGGAAGACACCACACTCGCGGGCGTGGCGTCACTGGGTTCGACCCTGACCATCTTCGACGGGCTGTCGTATCTGGATTTCTCAAAGACGTTCATGGGTTGGAGTGGGGCCCCGGTTACTCTATCCGCCGGTGAAGGATTCTTCTTCTCCACGGGCGCCACGCTGAATTCGAATATCTGTACCAAACCCTACGATTGGCCATGATGCGTACGATCAAGGCGTGCATTGAAGCGCGCGAAAGGTCCCGGACCATGCAGACACGTTTGCGTACGACAATCGCAGTTCTGGCGTTGGCAGCTTTGATCGCCGCGCCGGCCCAGGCGCGGGTGGAGCTGGTATGGGGCGACGCCAACGGTTTCACCATCGACGGTGTGAGTGTGTTCGATCACGGAACCTCTGAGCTGTTGGCCCAACTCATACTGACGCCGGGCGCCCCGGTGCCGCCTGATCCGAATACGATCGACGGTGTCGGCAGCACAGACGTGTTGCTGGCGGCGGTCACCATGATCGTCGATGCCGCCAACCCCAACGTGGCCTTCCTGGAGAACTTCGGTGCTCTGGTACCACCCCCGCTCCCGGGCGAGACTGTATTCGTGCGGGTGTTTGCCGCTACGAGTGTGGCGTCGGGCGTGCGCTACGCCGAAGCCAGCGTCGTTACCGTGCAAGACATAACGGTGCAACCGCCGCAACCTGTCACATTCACGGGGGCGCCGCCGGCCACGGGCTTCGGGGCACCGCCGCAGGAACTGAACCTCACGGTCGTCGATCCCACGGCGAACCTTCCGATCGCACATTCCGTTCGACTGGGCGAGGCCAGGCCCAACCCATTCAATCCCCGCACCGTGCTGACACTACGCGTTCCGGCCGGCGGGGCCGAGGTCATCGTAGCGGTGTTCGACGTACGCGGGCGTCGCGTAGGTACGCTGACCAACGGCTGGCGACCCGAAGGTGAGTACCGCCTGCAGTGGCAGGGGATCGATGCAGAGGGACGCCCGTTGCCATCGGGCGTGTACCGCGCGCGGTTGCAGAACGGCGACGACACGCAAGTGCGTTCGATGGTGTTGGTGCGCTAACGGTTCATGATTTCGGTGTGCGATTGGGAGTCGCACACGATTGAGCATCCAGCCGTCGGATTCTGGTATCATTGGAACCACAACCAGTTCTCCAGCCCCGAGGTCCCCATGCGAATCCTCCTTGCTCTCGTATTCACCTTGCTCGCGGCCAACGCCTCGGCGGCGATCGTCGCCACCACCGGTACCGTAGCGGTCGAAACAACGCCGTACCCGCCCCAGGACGACGACACCGTCTGGGTCTACCAGGAGAAACAGGCCGTTCCCTTCGTGGATACCCAGCCGCTCGACTTTGGCAGCATCGCACCGGGTACCCTGGTCGACAGCCACTACGTGCAGTACGACCCGCTCACGCCCGTGCACTCCGTTGGATCGGGATCCATCACGTTCGATGGCCCGGTGCTGGGAGTCATCACCCTCACGGCCAATCTCAACGCCGATCTATCGCCGGCGGCGGCGGCCACTTCGGATGAATACTTCGGACTGGCGACGACGCTCGGTGCCTATCCGACCGGTGCCGATCCCCTCGCGCGTGGATTGGGTAGCCCCGAAGACGATCTGGTCATCACGATTGGTAGCCCCACGCTTCTCATCGATTCGTTGGAGATTCCGGTTTGTTGTGGTGGCAACCTCGATGGGTTTCGCGTGCTGACGGAATCGGTGGATCCGGTGTCGACGGACAGCAGGAGTTGGGGTGCGGTCAAGTCGCTGTTCGAGTAGTGAACGCTGTCCCGGAGGTGATCGTTCTTGAAGCCGCTGCTCCTTGCCGTCCTGCTCGTTGCGATTCTGCCCCTTCCCGCACAAGCCCAGCTATCCAAGCAGGGTACCCTGCTCGATCACTTCGCGGGCGACTGGGTCATGACCGGCACGATCGCCGGCGACGAAGTGGTTCACGACGTCGACGCCGACTGGGTGCTGGCTGGGCACTATCTTCGCTTCCACGACTTTTCGCGCCAGCGCGAGGAAGGCGGAGCCCGCGCCTACGAAGCCACGGTATATATAGGATGGGATGAACAGACGGAGCGCTTCGTCTGCCTGTGGCTCGACGTCACCGGCGGCAGTGGCCTTGCGTCCGGCGTCCTCGGCTACGCGGCGCCCGCCGGCGATACGATTCCGTTCGTCTTCGGGTTGGACGAGTCGCAGATCCACAACACCTTCGTCTACAACCGCGATGCGAACACCTGGGACTGGACCATCGTTAACGTGCGCGGCGACGAACGTCAGCAGTTTGCGCACGTGACCTTGCAGCGACGGTTCGACGCGGTCGCGGGGGACTGGTCGCCGCAGCAACGCGAGATCCTCGATGCCATCGCCAGACTCTCCGCCTCGACCGCGCCCGGCGGCGGCGGCCCCGACGACTACGCCGCGATGCTCACCGAAGACTTCAGCCGCTGGACCATTGGCAGCGACGTCCTGAACGGCAAGAAGGACTGGGTCGACGGCGTCCGTGGCTGGTTCGACGACGGTTGGCGCGTTTCCGACCGTCAGGCCAACGTGCTCGAGATCTCGGTCGAAGGGCCAACGGCCATCTCTCGTCGGATCGTGACCGAAACCTACGCCGGGCCCGACGGTGAGGTTTCGCCGCCCGCGAAGGCCGCGCTCGCCGAGGTCTGGAGACGGGACGGTGAAGGTTGGAGATTGCAGCGGGTGACCGTTCATCCCATCAAGGAGTAGAGTTTGACCGGCTCGACCGGCTTGACCGTGGGCACGCGCTGTCCCGCGCTCCTTGGTTCCAGCTAAAGTTTCACCTTCCGTTGGACGATCCCCACACAGCGGCGGGGTCCCGGATCTTCGCGGCGTTCCATAGCATTCGGGGCGAGACTTTGGCATACGGGAGACGGGAATCAGCCATGCGATTCGCCTTGATATTGCTTGGCGCACTCGCGGTGGGTTGCAGCGATGGAGGAGGCATTCCTCTCGCAAACCTCGAGCCTCCCGGCGACGATCAGTGGTCGACCATCGTGTCTCCGTACCTGAGCGAGGACCTATGGAGTTCTCGCGATGCGTACGATGCCGGGCATGTGCTTCTGGTTCCGCTGCTCTATTCGGCACAGCTGGAGGCGGGTTCGAAGTTCGCCGAATTCGGGGCGCAGTTTGAGCGGTTCGTTGATGCCGCCGGCGCTGGATTTACCAGCTCCAGGTTGTCGCGACTGCAATATTTCTATCTCGCCTCCGTATTTCTCGAGAAGGCGGCCGAGAGGGGAGTCTTCACCGCATCGGACCAGGCGCTGTTGGAGATGATCGAGGCACAGGTCTCTGCGTACTGGTCCACCGAGCCGGCGTGGCAATGGGACCGACCCGATTTCGCGGGTGGAATGCGGGAGCGTCTCCTTTGGAAGCTCGAGACCCCCGACACCTCGTACAACTTCTATCAGGCGGTTCTCGATGAGGACCTCTTCCTGATGGCGATTTCCGCGCAAGCCCACATGGTCCACGAAATACTCGGAACGGACGTTGAGCATCCATCCGACGAGATCTTCGAGAGTGCGCTACGCGTCCTCCGCGAACGTGGACATTTCACACAGAGCGGAGGTTGGCTGTTCCAGGTTGGTCTGTGGTCGGATCATCGCGACTTCGCTTTTGCTGGCCGTGACAGCGTTCTTGCAGATCTAACACCTGCTCCTGTGCTCGAAATCTCCGAGGACGTCTCACACAGCGTTCGATTCCCCGCATGGCTGCTCAGTCTCTTGAAATCTCCACTATGCGATCCTTCAGGGTTCAGCACGCTTTCGTCGATTCGGGAATCGCTCGCTCGCCAGATGTTGTCTCACGCGCTGGTTCCTCCGACCGAGGAAGTTGGGCTCTGGAGAACCAACAATTTTCTCGATGGCAGCAACGGCGTGTACCGGTACAACTATCCCACGCAGGGGATCGGTGGCGGCTACGGTCCCTATGAACTCTCGGGGACTTTCTACCTGGGTTGGTGGGCGCTTCTCGACACTCCCGAGATCCGCGCCATCTACCGCGCGTTCAGCGAACGGACCACGTTCGAGGACGAGGAACTGGCCGCTCTCGTGGGGCCGAACACGTCACGGGCCCGGCACCCCTCGGTAGCGTACCCCGAGTTCTTCACTCAGGGGTTCGCGGGATTCTTGAGTCGCCTGGCGGCGCAGCTTCAGGACACACGAGTGAATGCACGGGCTGGGGGGTGATCGATCGCATGATCACTCCCTTCTTCAACTCATTGCTTGCCCCCCAAACAAACGTTTGCTATACTGCACTCATCGACGTTCCTCAGCCTCCCAGTTGTGGATCGCACGATGTTCGCACAAACGGTTCCGGCGCAGCGCGCGCGACAATTCAAGCACACACCAAGACAACTTCTACGCGAGCTCTCGCTTGTCGCAGTCGAGTTGCGTCGACGTTGCTGCCATCGCGAGCTTGGCTTCTCGTCCTTGCGCGACTACGTGCGCGCTCGCTCGGGCATCACCTGGAACACATGGTCGGGCTTCGTGCGCGTGGGTACTGTGCTCGCTGCATCACCCCGAGCGTCCACCCACTATGAGCAGGGCAGTCTGGCGTTCTCCGTACTGGAGCGTATGGCATCGCAATCCGAGCCGTCGCGCTGGGATGACCTCGCCGACGAACTCCAGGGCATGCCCACCCGAAAAGCCTTCGCGCGCCTGCATCAAGAGCGCAAACGCCGACCACCGCCCGCCTTGTGCACGCCCAGTGACGAACTGGTGCGCGTATCTATATCTATGCCCGCCTCGGTAGCGGCCTACGTCGAGGAAACGCTCGACCTCGCCAGCTATCTGTTGGGGGACGATTCCACGCCCGACCAATGCATCGACGCCGTGTGTGCGGAAGCGGCCAGCGAAGTTCTCGCCAGCGTCTATCCAGAAGAGGCCCGGGAACGCTACCGCCGGTCCACACGCACCGTTGCGCGCACCAGGCCTTCGGTGCCGCCCAATGTTGCGACGCCGCAAAGTTCTTCGCCGCCGACCGCACAAGAACTCGACCAGCAGTTCTCGCGCCTCCTACTGCAGCACGCTCAGCTGGAAACGCAGCGCGAAAGCGAATTGTTGTCGATGTATCAAGAAAACGTACACGGCCAGTGCGGTTTCCCAAGCTTCGAGCGATTCGCCGAAGCGTGCCTGGGATTGCCGACCAGCACCTCCCACGAAATGCTCCGCCGCGCCCGCGAGCACCGCGCCGGCCACCCCTTGGCCCTGGCCCGTGTCGCCGGCGAAATCACCGCGTTCCAATTCGACGAGTTGCATCGCCTGGAGCGCCGCGCGGGAGTGCCACGCGGTCGACTTCGATCCTGGGTGATCGAGGCTCGTCAAATCACCACTCGGCGTCTGACCGCCAAGGTGGAGTGGGCCATTCGTTTGTCCCGCACCCACTACGCGCGTTGGAGCCGCGTGGACTTCGCACCACCATCCGACGACGAACTCCGAGCGTCCATCCAGTCGCCCACGACCATAGCGTCCGACCCGTCGCTTCCCGACTTCCTGCTGCCGGCCGAAGATCTCTTTGCCGATTCCGAACTGCCACCGCTCGACTTGGTAAACCTCAGCTGGACCCTGTCACGCGACACGGCCGATGCTCTGTTCCAGCTCATGGCCTCCATCGGCGATCACGCCCGTGAGGTGGCCCACCGTCGCACGGGTGTTCCGACCGAAGACCTACCGCACCCACCCCCGTGGTGGTCATTGCTCAAGGTCACGGTTGCCACGTTGCGCAACTCTTCGTTTGCAACCCGCAAGAGGGAGGCTACTGCTTGACACCCGTACCCATTATCGGCGCGCGCCCCGCGGAACCGTAGAGCGACTTCAACGCCCCCCAGGAGTCTCGCGTGGTTGCGATCAGGCGAATCACCTCGATTTCTCCCGACTGGATCTCGTCGGAACTCGCCAGGCCCACGCGGAACTCAAGGTCGCCCGGCAGCTGAACGAATGGCTGGGTCCAGGACGCTCCCAACGCTGCGGAAGCGCCGGCCGCCAGGACAAATGCGTTCCCCAGGTTACCCGCGTCATGTCCTTGTCCGGAAGCGAGCATCGTGATGGTGAACGGAGTCGACGTATGGTTCGCAAGAGCATCGCTCGTGGTAGCCAGGGAGCATCCCAGGATCATCTCGTCGGAAGAACCGTCGTTGCGAATGGAGAGGCCCTCCGTCTCGTCCATGACCAGAGTGATCGAGCCCTGCGGCAGATTCGCGCTTGGCTCCTGGCCCACACTGTCGTAGCTGCTGGAAAGGATCAGGAAATCGGCGAACGCCACAGTTCCGTTGCCGTCGAGGTCGGCCACGCCCAACGGATCCGCCTGATTGAACCTGCGTGACAACATGATGAAGTCGGTGAAACCCACGAAGCCGTCCAGGTTGACATCGCCCGCGCGCCTCATGGTGATGGGTGCCGTATACACAACGTCTGAGTCGTCGAGTCCGTACCGGAATTGCAGGTCGTCAGGTAGCTGGCTGAACGCAGCCGCCAGCTCGACGCTCAGAAACGTTTGTTCTCCTGCGGGCAAAGTGAACGCGTTGGCAAGATTGCCCGCGTCCTGCAGGGTGATGGAGTTCGCCATTCGTATAGAGAAAGGTGCCGCGACCGATCCAGTGCCGAAGTTTCCATTGGGTGACGCTAACGAGAATCCAAGTAGGTTCGCGTCACTGGCCGTGGGATTCCGCAGCGCCACGGTCAGGTCTTCGTTGATGATCAATTGCAACTCGCCGACGGGGAGCGACTCACCCACCAGCCCCACGGCATCGTACGCAGTGGACAGGATGAGAAAATCAGCAAAGGCCACGGTGCCACTGCCGTCGATATCGGCCAACGGGTCGTCGGTATTGAACCGACGCGACAACATCAGGAAGTCCGAGAACCCCACGATGCCGTCGCCGTCGAGATCGGCGGGCTCTCCCGCCCAAGCCGGTGCAAGAAGCAGCAGTTGAAGCAGAAGCAACGTGCCCATGATCGTCCGAGAGCGTGAACGCAGGATCAGGGCCTTCGCGGGCGTGGGGTGACTCATGGGCGTCTCCTTTCGGGAAAGCACAATTATAGCACCCCCAAGGCTTCGGAATACAAATGTGCGATTGGTCTGCTAACCTACACGGCATGAATCGCACGCCCGAAGACCCCACCCGCAAGGATCCACACCTGGATCCAACCGTCGCGTCGGATCCGACTCCCAGCCCGACCCCCGCCCCGGTCTCGATCGGCAACTACACCATCCTGGGCAAGCTGGGCCAAGGCGGCATGGGCGTCGTCTACGAAGCCGAACAACGGACTCCCAAACGTAAAGTCGCTCTCAAAGTCGTGCGCGGCGGTCACTTCGTCGACGAGATGTCGGTTCGCATGTTCCAACGTGAAGCCGAAACCCTGGGGCGACTGAAGCACCCGGGCATCGCCGCGATCTACGAGTCAGGCCGTACCGACGAAGGCCAACACTTCTTTGCCATGGAGTTGGTGCGCGGTCAGACCCTCGATGCCCACCTCGCCAATCAGAAGCCCTCGGTAACGGCGCGTCTGGCCCTGTTCCGCAAGATCTGCGAAGCGGTGAACTACGCGCACCAGCGCGGCGTGATCCACCGCGACCTCAAGCCATCGAACATCCTGGTCGCCGAGAACGGCGAACCGAAGATCCTCGACTTCGGCCTGGCCCGCATCACCGATCCCGACGCCGCGGCCGTGAGCATGATGAGCGAGGTGGGGGCCATCAAGGGCACGCTTCGTTACATGAGCCCCGAACAGGCGCGCGGCAATCCCGACGAGATCGACCTTCGTACCGACGTCTACTCGCTCGGTGTAATTCTCTACAACACCTTGTCCGGCGCTCTTCCGTACGACACGGGCTCTGGTTCTCTTACCGAAGCCGTGCGGGCTATCGAAGAATCGTCACCGGTTCCGCACCCGCTGATCAACGGCGAGCTGGAGACCATCGCAAATCGGGCCCTGGAAAAAGACCCCGATCGCCGCTACCAATCGGCGGCCGAGCTGTCGAACGACATCCAGCGGCACCTGACCAACCAGCCGATTCTGGCGCGCCCACCCAGCGCGATCTACCAACTCAGAAAACTCGTCGCCCGCAACAAGCTTCCATTCTCGTTCGCTTCCGTGCTTGGTTTGCTGCTCATTGGCTTCGGCATCTGGATGAGCGTGTTGTTCACGCGCGCCGAAATTGCGCGGCAGGAATCCGAAGCCGTCACCGACTTCCTCTCCAACATGCTGGGTGCGGTCAATCCCGAAGATCGAGGGCGCGACGTTACCGTCCAGGAAATGATCGATGAAGGGGCCCAGACGATCGACGGCGAGTTCACCGAGCAACCGCTGGTCAAGGCGCGCCTCATGCAGACCATGGCCTATGTCTACTGGAGAATCGGCCGCTACGACGCGGGGTTGCCGTTGGCCGAGGTTGCCCTGTCTCTTCAGGAAGAATCTCTTGGCCCCGACCATGTCACGGTCGCCAAGACACTCAACACGCTGGGGACTCTTCTCCAAAGCAAGGGAGAGTTCGCGGAGTCACGCGAAGCCTTTGAGCGTTCGATGTCCATATTCGAAGATCAACTCGGACCCGACGACGTCGAGATTTCGAAGGTGCTGGCTCACCTGGGCCAGGTCATGGCCAGCCAGGGCGAACGGGCACAGGCCCAAGAACTCCAGGAGCGCGCATTGGCCATTCGTGAGCGGGCTCTTGGACCCGATGATCCGATGGTCGGGCTGGCCCTGGGTGACCTGGGCAACCTGCATTGGGAAGCTGGCGAGTACGAAACCGGCAAAGCCCTGCACGAACGCGCGCTGGCCATCGACGAAGAGGCCTACGGTCCGGATCACGTGCGCGTGGCCACCACGCTGAACAACCTGGGGCTGTTGCTGGCCAGAACCGGAGAGGGCGAGCAGGCGCGTGCCCATTACGAACGCTCCGTCGCCATCCGCGAGAAGGAACTGGGCCCTGACCATCCCCTGGTGGCTTCGACTCTGGGCAACCTGGCCAACCTCTTGCAGCAAAACAAAGACTACGACGCCGCCCTCCCGGTGTACGAACGAACGATCGCAATCCAGGAAAAGACCCTTGGCCCCAATCATCCGCAGTTGGCCAACAGCCTGAACGGTCTGGGAATCGTCATGAAAGCGGCGGGCAACTACGCCGAGTCGTTCCAGACCTACCAGCGTGCATTCAACATTCTCGAAACGGCGCTAGGCCCCGAGCACGCGAATCTGGGCGCGGTGCTCGACAACATGGCGGTCGTCAAACGACTGGACGGCGACCCGGCCCAGGCGCGCGTGCTGCACGAGCGCGGTCTCGCCATCCGCGAGAAGGCGCTTGGCCCCGATCATCCCGACCTGGCTCCAAGTCTGTACAACCTGGGCGAGTTGCTTGCATCCGAAGCCGACTACCAAGGCGCTCGACTGCTATTCGAACGTGCACTTGCCATCGACGAGGCCAAGCTGGGTCCCGACCACTCGTACGTGGCCGATGATTGCGCCGCACTGGCGGACGTCCTGCGCAACCTGGGCCAGACGGCCAAGGCCGACGAAATGGACAAACGCGCCCAGTCCATTCGCGAGAAGAACAAGAGCTAGCTGTTCGCTCACCGCCGTGTGCTTGCTCGGGAGAACGCAGGGCGCCGACAAACAAGACTGGTTACACACCCAATCCGCCGGGGAGGGCCTCATGTCGCGTCGAATTCCATGGTTCTTGCTGTCCCTCGCCCTCATCGCATGCGAGAGCTCCGTGGCGCCGGACCCGACCGACCGCCCATCCCAGACGCAGATTGGCGTAGACGGTGGCACGTTGGAGGCGGCTACCGAAGATGGCGCCCAGCTCCGCATCGAGTTTCCCGCCGGCGCGGTGGTCGAGCCCACTGACTTCAGCCTGAAAGCAACCACCCCCAACTCCGGCGATCTAGCCCGTTTCACGATCCACCCCGCGGGCTTGTTACGGGTACCGGTTACCATCGAACTGGAGATGCCCGCGGACTGGAGCCTGGGGGCGCGACCCGGTTTCCATTTCGGCTCCGCCGCCTCGCCCACCTACGTGCTGGCAACCTTCGACTCCGGCGCACGCACGCTCAGCTTTCAAACCCAGTACCTCGGCTATCCCGCGCTTCCGGCCGTGGCCGCCCGTAAAGATATCGACGGTGTTGGCGACGGGGACGAACCCGAACCCACCGAAGACGAGCTGACCGACGCCCTGAACGTCGGCGACATCGAATGCTCGGTGCTTCTGAACAACATGGCCGGCCAGATCCAGCAGGCTCAGCTCTACCAGTTCTCGATTCAACCCGTGGACCAGTTGATCAAGGAGTTCAAGCTACTGCAGGCCGAGTGCGAGAACGAACTCGGGGCGGATTTCCAGGACCAGGTTGCCTTCCTGGAAACCGTGGCCTGTGCTGGCTACGCCGAAGCCATCATCAACGCGGAATCGGTACTGCCCGCTACGACGGCCGCGGAACTCTCCGACCGCGTCTGTAGCATCATGAGCACCCAGGCGATCAAGAACGTGGTCGTCGCCGAGTGCGGTGACGACTTCGAGGACGCGGTAGCCGAACAGTTTGCGGGCTACATCCAGAACATCGAGGCTGAGGTCACCGCGCCCGGTTACATCTCGGGGGTTGGACCCTGGGATACCCTGTGGGGGCAGCTTCACGATGTCCTGAAAGTCCTGGCGGCTGCCCATACCCTCGACGTCGTGGAAGCGCAGCAACTGATCGAAAACGACCTCCTGCCGCTCATGCTCACAGTCTTCCGCGAAGCCGCCTACGCTCCATGTCTGGGCGAGTTCCACACGCAACAGTACCTGGCCGATCTACGCATCGCGGGCGTGCTGATGAATCACCCCATCGGCTCGGGCACCGCGTTGCCCGACTGGGCGCCCTTCACACAGGAAGAACTCGAGGAAGACCTGCAGTGGTGCGGGTCGGAACTCGACATCGCGATCTTTGAAGCCGTCGAGAACCAGCCCATTGAGACGGTTCAGCTGATCGGAGGAACGGCGCCGGGTGAGTCCGAGCACGAAGTCTCCATCGACGTGCCAGCCGACGGATTCATCGAACTCTCCGGCCCCATCCGAGCCTTGTTCTGCATCGATCCCCTTGGCGGCAACACTTCGTTCTCGCAGGACACCCTCGTCATCCAGGCCGACGGCGAGACGCTTGGTACACTCAACGCCACGGCCGGAGTGTTTCTGACCTCACCGTTCGATATTTCCGTGGAGCAGACCCTGGAGTTGCTGGGTTTGCCCGCCGATGGTTCCGAGGGATTCACACTCCGAATCGTGAGACAGGGCGATGTGTGCCAGGGCCTGTACGGATCACCCACGTTCGAACTCTTTCGCGTCGACGTGAACTCCGAGGGTTGCCCCGTAGGCAAGGCCGGCTGCCAGGCCGGTTTCGTCATTGCCACCAGCCAGGCCGAGATCAACGCACTCGCGGGAATCACGCACATGGAACGCCTGAGGGTCGGTAGCTACGAAGGTCCCACGGACATCGTGGACCTATCGCCGCTGGCCAGCCTGCAGGTCGTGGAACAATCGGTGGAGGTGGATAACAACCCATCGCTGGCGAGCTTGTCCGGTCTGGACGCACTGCGCGAGGTTCCGAACCTGGTCGTGCAAACCAACGAGTCGCTGACCAATCTGGTCGGGCTGGGCGGATTGGAGGTCGTGGCATCGGTATCGATCAGCAACAATGCGAACCTCGTCAGTCTGAACGGTCTGGTCTTGCCCCCGAATTCGCCCGAACTCCGTCTTTCCATCTTTCAGCCGGCGCTGACCGATCTCGCGGCATTGAGCGGGCTGACGTCCATACAGAGCGCGAACCTCAGCGTGGGATCGACGGATTTCACCGCGTTGTCTTCGCTCGCGTCGGTTGACGGTTCCATTTCCATTACTCGGTGCCCCAATCTGACCAGCCTCGATGGGCTCCAGGGCCTGGCCTTGAACGGAGTGACCATTCAGGACAATCCCTCTCTGACCACGATTGCCGCGCTATCGTCGGTTGTGTGGCCGAACGACCCGCAGGGTCAACATGTGCGGGTGCAGGAGAATCCCGTGCTTACCAGTCTGCAAGGACTCGAGAGCCTCACCACGATGTGGGACGTCTTCATTCAAGACAACTCTGCGCTGACAAACCTGCAGGGACTGGACAACCTGGAGAGCGTGACCCACATATTCTTGATCCAGGAGAACGAGAATCTCGCGAGCCTCGCGGGGTTGGAATCTCTCGTCGATGGGAGCCTACGTCTGAGCATCACCAACAATCCCAACCTGACCAGCGTGGGAGTGCTGTCGGGTTTACAGAACTCCGACCTTTCGCTTGAGCTGATCGGCCTGCCCGCGCTTTCCAATCTCAGCGGCATCCAGAACCTCACCATGGAAAGTTTCCAGGTTTCCGATTGTGACCAGATGACGAACCTTGGCCTTTCGAACTGCGTCGTCACCCAGGGAATTCAGATTTCCGGCAACGAGTTGCTTCAATCGGTGGACGGGCTTACCAATACCACGTCTCTGGATGTACTCCAGATCCTCGACAATCCTTCGTTCGTAAGCCTCGCCGGCTTGGCCAGCCTGCAGACCGTCACGGGTAACGTGGAGATCAGCAACAACGTGTCGTTGGACAATTGTGCGGCCGAGGCGTTCGCGGCAGCGATCAACGTTGGCGGGACGACCACCGTAGGTTCCAACGGACCCTGTGAAGAGTAGGTTCCCAAGCTCATCACAGAACCACATCGCCAACGGGGTTTCCCTTCTGGGGGAAGCGCTTAGGTTGTGAGCCGTAAGTCTCGACAGCGTTGCCATACAGCAATCCAGTTGTCGGAAGGACAACCCCAAAATGTCTATCTCCAAGATGGCTCTATGGCCGGTCTTGGCGGCATGTATCTCATTCATGCTGATCGGCTGTAGTGAAGATCTCGTTGCCCCGCGCGGCCCCTCCGAGACCATGAAGGCAAACGGGACTCTGAATATCGTTTTCAACACATTCGGACCCGATGCCGACTACAACGGTGTCGTGTTCGAAATCAAATCCTACCCCAGTGGCTCGGTAACCGCGCATCGCGTGCACGAACCGGGCCTCTACGCGTTCGCCCTCAACGCTGGTCGTTACGAAGTAACCATCAAGGACGTCATGTGGAATGGCGACCTGCAGACGGCCGCAGTTCAGCGCGTGCATGTGTTATCTGGTCAGCCGGCCGAGACCCGTTTCGAGCTGAACTGGATTCCCATTTTCACGCAGTTCGACGCGTATGCGGTCGAACTGGTCGACCAGGGTCTCATTCAACCCTACCTGTGCAGCGAGCTGCACGGGATGTGCATCACCGGTCAGCAATCGCGGGACCGAAACCTGGATTGGGTCGCGGCGGCACTACTCACCCAGCAGATTCAGCACGTTGCCAACCTGTCCAGAACCGAACTCTCGGTGCCGGTCGCAATCGATTTGGTGACTCGGATGGCCATCGTCAGGAATCACTACCTGCAACTCGAGCCGCCGGATATCCACATGCCCTGAACCGTGGTGCGCGGGCGATCACTGATGGTCGCCCACTTGCACTACGCGCGTCGCCTGGTGGTAGCTGGGCGACGCTTTTCGTTCACCCTGCCCACCGCATGGCGGGTTTCAGCCCACCATGACGCGTATCTGGGTAACTCAACCCAGGAGCAGGCAATGGCGAAGTTCCCAATGCGCCGATTCAAGGCGATTCTCATACTCGGTGCCATGACGGCCCTCGTCGCATGCGGTGGGAGCGACCCCAGTGGGCCAACTCCCTCTGGCCCCAACACTTTCACCCTTCCTTCCGGGCAGACCCCCGTGGCCGGTGGCCCGCTCCTGCTCCCCGCCATGGACCTGGGCGGCGCGAACCCATCTCGACTGACCGCAACCGTCGGCGGCGAACCGGCCAGCCTGATCGTGTCGGCGAACGGCGAGCTGCGCATTCTTCTGCCCCTGTATCTCGACCCCGTGGAGCTCTGGTTCGCCGTACCCGCCGCACCCCAGGACATAGAGCTGATGCTCGACGGTGACCTGCTGGCGAAGTCGGAGCAAGGCGTGCGGGTCGTCACTCCGCCCGACGCGCCTGACGCCACCGTGGAAGCGCTGTCCGATCTCTCACGACGGTTCGGCGCATTTGCTAGCTGGCGCGAGAGTTTTGTTTCACCGCCGAACCCGCAAGACCAACACATGTACGCGGTGATCGAGGGGCTACGCGCGTTCGTTGCCTCCGAAGAAGAGGGGTCGTTCCGAGACCTGGTGGCGAACTACTCCGCCAAGGAGTTGCGTCTCAGCGACGCACTCATCGCAGTCAGCGGCACGCGCGGCGCGTTCTCGGAGATTGCGGATCTGGCCGAAGACCTACCCCTCGAAGACAAGGCGCTACAACAGGCCGGAGGCGGTGGTCTGTGTGGGATCCCCTTCCCCGACACTGAACTCGCGGCAATGATGCAGTTTTCCGCGATGGCCAAGCTCTTCGCGTCGAACTACCTGTCGGGGATCGCGGCCTCGGCGTCCGGCTGGGAGTCCTCCCTTGGAGCCCTGGCCACCATCACCTATCTGGATCGCACTCCGCTCTTCGACGGACTCGGAAAACTTCTGGCCATCGGCAACGCCTACTTCGCGCTGCTGGATCTCATCGCCAATAAGTATGTCACGGCCATGATGCCCACGGTCATCGAGTCGATCACCGTAACCGTCGACGACCCGAGCATGACCGCGGGCGAGACGACGGAATCCCTGAAAGTCATCTGTGTTCGTAACGATCCTCCCCCTTTCACCCTCACCGATGTCATCGGACAGCTCCTGAACGTCGTGGGTCTGATCGCGAACCCGCCCGCCGACGTGATCGAACGACTGGAGAACCTGGGAATCATCATGCTGGATCGCGTGAATGGGTTCATCGGCAGCTACGCCGCCGATCACCCCGGCATCTCGCTCGACGTCGAACTCTCTTCGATGCCCGAGATTTCCTGGACGGCCGATATTGAAGACCCCGACCTTCTCGAGTTGATGTCGGCCGATACCGCAGTCGCGATGCCGTTGACCGATGAACTCGAATGGGAAGCTCCCCTGGGGGCGTCGGGCGCCACCAACGTATCGTGCCGCCCAGCATCAAATCCAGATGCCGTGTTCGTGGAAGACTTTCTGGGTATTTCCTACGGTGGTGCCGCCTTCGGCTTCGACGTGGTCGCCTCGAATTCGGTCACGCTCACCATCGACGACCTGCCGTCGATGGCCCTGTCGTTCGACGAAGGCAGCGGCGATTTCTACATAGACCGTCCCACTCCCGTGAGATTCCGCGCCGGCTACAACGAAGAAACCGGAGTGAACTGGACATCGGGAATCCAGATACAGATCGTAAACGCCGAAGGCTGCACCTTCACTCCGTTCTCGGGAACCACCGACGCCAACGGCTACTTCGACGCGGAGGTGACACCGTTCGAGTCAGAGTTCTGGTTCGAAACCCTCGTCACCGGCGCCGACGGACAGGATCACGATGACAGTTTCGGTGAATACAACGCCGAACCCGTAGCCTTCGATTTCATCGGCGGCAGCGCCAGCTCGACAATCACCATCGACTCCAAGGTGTGCAGTCCAACCTGCGGACAGTCCATGTATTTCTACCACGAGTACACGCACGACTCCCAGTACGGACCCACCATGGCGGGAGCCGCGTCGTCCGGTTCAGAATCGGATTCAGGGACCTTCAACAGCGCTATTCTCGAGGGACCAATGATGAGCATGGCCTCGGGTTCCGGCAGTGGGTCGACGGCTGTAATCGAAGGCGACGACCAGGTTACGTTGTCGATGATGGTCTCGGCCGATGCCACGGCCGACTTTCAAGACGGCAACCCGGACGAAGAATCCGATTACTGGCGATGGCACGCACGGGGCGAAGGATCAGCCGGCGCCAGTCGCAGCCTCGTTGTACGCGGGTGGGATTCTGAAGTGAACGTGTCTTTTACGCCGCCCTCGTCCGGGACTGCGACCCTGGGTCCCTTTGGAACCTGGACCAACGCCGGGGGGTTCCTTGGCCCAGGCGAGTGGACCGAGACCGAAGATGGCTTCGGACTGACATCGACGTTTTCGGGCACCAAGGGATTCAATTTCGGTATCTCCTGCAAGGTGATCGCGGAAGCCTGGAAGGGCACCGATGACCCGCCCGGTGGGCGGTCGGACTCCAAGAGTGCGACGGGGTCGCTGGTCGTTACCATCAAGCTGGTTCGGCCCGAGAAAGTTGCGCAGCGATGAGTAGCGCAGCGATGAGCGGGGGGTGACGCGGTGACCAGGTTCGGCGACCGTATATCTTCCGGTCATTTCTTCCTGGTCAGCGGGCGTCCCAATTCAGGATCACGTGCAACGGTTCGCTCGCCGCCTCCGGTCGCGTGGCCAGCAGGAAGCGCGAATGATCACCCGTGGCGTCCCAGGCAATGACGTTCTGAACGATCTGGAACAATTCCCTGGGCTGGCCAAGCGCCAGGCTGTTCTCTTCGACGACCACATCAACCGTCATGACCCTTCGTTGCGGGTCGAGATACACGATCTCACGTCCGTCGTCGCTCCAGTGCGCCAGGCGTCCTCCGTTGGTCGAGGCCTGCCAGCGTGCGCCGCCCTCTACTTGCAAAATGAAGACCTCGCTGCGTCCGCCCTCGTTCGCATCGTAGGTGATGTAGTTGCCATCGCGCGAGAAGCGGGGCCGCGGCAAGCCGGAGTACTCAAAGAGTGTCGTGGATTCGCCGGTCGTCGTGTCGTAGATGTCGAACAAGGACCCCGCGAATCCTGAGTCCTCCTTCCAGTAGAGCACCCGATTGCCGTTCCAGTCGGAAGCAACCTTATCGAGGGGGCTCAGTAGAAACGGTTCTTCCTGGCCCGAGCCGTCGGCGCTTCGCGTGTAGAGATCCCAGGTTCCCGTCTTTGCAGAAACGTAGAGAATGCGCTCGCCGTCCGGCGACCAGATCGGGCGCTCGAAGGTATAGGGTGCCGAAGGGGTCAAGCGAGCGCGAACCCCGCGCACCAGGTCCAAAACGAACACCTCGGGATCGCCGGTTGGGCCGGGGCATGTTGTTACGGCCTTTGTCGCATCTGGTGAGAGCCGAATGTGGCTGAACATCGCGCCGGGTTTGACGGGGGTATCGGTCAACTCGCCCGCGCGGTCAGCCCAAAAATAGGAAGAGCTCGGCAACGACCCCAGACCACGGGCAAACACCAACGTTCCATTCGCCGAGGCAGAAAACGCAGCGTGACCATTGTTGCGATTCAGGAGCACGCCATCGGCAACTATCAAGGCATCGCCGGTGGTTTCCAGTCTGTCCATGTCGAACGGGATGGCAACCAGGTTGCTCTCCTGCATCACCAGCAGATGGCCCGACGACGTGTAGTTGACGCTCGATGTGTCGGACACAATGCGACGCGGTTCGCTGCTGCCATCGATCGACGCCAGGTACACGCCGCCATGTTTGATCAGCGCCTCGGAGTCGTTGCTCCATACGAGATACAGGAAGTGCTCGCCGTCGGGAAGGGCGTGGGGCCAGCGATGGCTCGAGTCGGCGACGTTCGGGTCAGGCGTGGTGATTTGTCGTGGCGTGCCACCGGCAGCGTCGACGACCCAGATGCCCGTATTGGAATTGGGCACAAAGAGAATCTGATCGTTCTGGGACCAACTGGCGCCGCGGGAAAGGAACGCCCGTTCGCCGCCAACGGTCTGGACACGCCCCGAAGAGACTTCGATGCGTCGCACGCGTCCATCCAGAAAGAACCCAACATGACGGCTGTCGGGTGACCAAAAAGGGTATCGCGCACCGGTCGTGCCACTGAGCGGACGGGCATCGAAACTGTCGATGGGTCGCAGCCAGAGTCGGTCAACGCCCTCGTCGTCGGTCATGCCGTAGACGATCAAGCTGCCGTCGGGAGAAATGGCCGGAGGGCTGGCCTGATTCTCAAGGAAATGGGTGCTGCCGGTCAGGGGAATGGTGAGGCGCGACGACGTCGTTTCGGTCGACGAGGTTGTATCGCCTCGGAAATAAACGAAGGCAAGGGCAGCCAGGGCCAATGCGGCAATCGACCACGGAAGAATTTGAGCCCGTCGCCCCGACTGTGCGGCTAGATCCGTTTCCGCTTTGGCTCGCGCCTCGAAGGACGGTGGGTCGGCAAGATAACTCTCCCACATGACACGTGCCTCGCCGATGGCCTGTAGACGCTGCTTGGGGTGCTTGTGAAGACAGCGTTGCAGGAGTTCGATGATGCGCGGTGGAACGTGCGACGGGAATTGATCCCAGTCCGGTTCATCTTTCAACACCGAGGCCATCGTGTGCGAAACGCTCTCGCCACTGAATTGTTGTTGGCCACTCAGCATCTCGGATAGAACGACACCGTAGGACCAGATGTCGGCTCGACGATCCGTGGCGGAACCGGCCGCCTGTTCGGGCGACATATACGCCGCGGTCCCAAGGATGATTCCAGCCTGCGTAGCCGCGGCCGTGAGCGTGGGAGAGTTGGACAACTCCTCGGGGGTCTTCTCTTCTTCCAAGGCCTTGGCCAGGCCGAAGTCGAGGACCTTGACCTGACCTTCGGCGTCGAGCATGACGTTGGCGGGCTTCAGGTCGCGGTGGACGATGCCCTTCTCGTGCGCGTACTCGATGGCTTTCGCCAGCTCGAGGCCGATGCGTGCGGCCTCGTCGAAGGGAATCAGGCCACGACCTATGCGGTCCTGGAGGGTTTCGCCCTCGACCAGTTCCATGATCAGGGCGTGCGTGCCGTCTTCTTCTTCTAGCCCGTACACCGCGGCAATGTTGGCGTGGTTCAGGGCCGCCAGCATCTGTGCTTCGCGGGCGAAGCGCCCCATGCGCTGCTGGTCCTTGGCGAAAGCCTGCGGCAGGACCTTCAGGGCAACGTCACGCGAGAGCTTGGTATCCCGGGCTCGGTAGACCTCGCCCATGCCGCCCTTGCCAATTTGTTCCTTGATTTCGTAGTGGGCGAGTGTGCGACCAAGCAAGCGGGGCTCCTGAGCTGTTGGGCCAGTGAGAGTATCTTAGGCGAGGCTCAGGTGTCCAGCGCGGTGCCGGTCGACGGCCCCGACCACATCTGAAGCCACATCCCGAACTACATTCCCGATCATATTCCCCCGATCACATCCCCCCGATCACATCCCATGGTGCCGGGCGATCTCCCCTTCGCTGAACCGAAGAAACCGCGCGGCGTTGTTGTAGAGAATGTCCCGCTTCTGAGCGTCGTCGAGAAACGGTGCTTCTTCGATCGTGGCGATCGATCGTTCGATCACGCCCGGCCAGACCATCTGGTCTGAGCCGAACATCACACGGTTACCGAATCCGGCGTCTGTGATTCCCTGAAGAAACCGATAGAAGACTGCTCGGGGCTGCGAATACACAATGATGCCGACCTCGACGTACACATGGGGGTGTGTGTACATCACCGTGAGAAGGTCATCGAGCAGGGGAAAGCCAGCGTGCATGATGTACACGCGTAGGCGAGGATATCTCACGAGAACTTCTTCTATGGTGAGCGCGCTGTGCATGCGGGCGCGATAGCCCTCCGCGCCCAGATAGATCACGCCCGGAGGGCCGGTGCCGATGTGGATTCCCACCGGAATATCCAACTCTTCGGCCAGAGCCCAGTACGGATCCATGCGCTCGTCGTCGGGGGCGATTCCCGAGTACTGGTTCTTTATTTCGGCGAAGACCGCGAGCTTGCCCTCTTCGTGCAGTGAAGCAATGGTCTCGACGGAATACTCTTCGCGTCCCAGATGGAAACCCAGCCCCGGGTAGAATCGCCCGGGAGCGGCGGCCATCCAGGTAGCAACCCGTTCGGGCGTGCCACTGAGAACGCCGACGATGTTGCGACGCTGCATGACGTCGATCGTCTGGTTCATGACCTCGTCGTCGGTTTCCGGAGACCAGACCGGGTCGTCGCACGGCGGCTGCTTGAACATTCCAAAGAACACTTCAGCGAATGGTGTGGCAGGGTCCCACGCCGGAAATTCAGCAACCGGTGCGCACATTCCCAACGGCGGCGGCCCCTGCGAGTCGGCGGCGTGCGCGTGCAGGTGCATATCGACGATGGGGAGGCGTTCCTGTGCGGACGCCGAGGGCGCGAGAAACATCAGCAACAAGCATAATAAGTACTTCATCGGGGAATCTCGATTCGCGCGGGAATGTGGAGTGGGCGAGGTTCGCACGTGGTCCGATTGTAGCTCTCGGTCCGCTGGCTTCATATAGGCAACGGATCAGAACGCGTTAACCATGCATCCAAACAAGCATGCGCGACGAAAACCCCGCTACCGATCCTGCCGATTTTTCGTACCTTGACCGGTGGTTCTATTGGCGACTTGGTGCCCGTATCCCGTATCCCCCAGGAGATGCCATGCCTTCTACAACTCATTTGGCTCGCGCGGTCGTGGGCCTGGCGTTGCTTTGCATCGCCCCCTCCGCACTCGCACAGGATTCGCCCGGACAGGTGGTGAAGTCCACTCAGGAATACCACCACGGTGGCGACGGTTCGATCGCGCCCGGTTCCATGTCGAACCGGGACTGGTGGCCGAATCAGCTCGACCTGCAGATCCTCCATCAGAACTCGCTCAAGAGCAACCCGATGGGTCAAGATTTTGACTATGCCGCCGAGTTCCAGAAGCTCGACCTCGCGGCCTTGAAGAGCGACATCGAGCAGGTGATGACGACATCACAGGAATGGTGGCCTGCCGACTGGGGTCACTACGGACCCTTCTTCATAAGGATGGCCTGGCACAGCGCCGGTACCTATCGCGTCACCGACGGTCGCGGCGGCGCGTCCGATGGTACCCAGCGATTCGCGCCGCTCAACAGCTGGCCCGACAACGGCAACCTCGACAAGGCCCGCCGACTGCTTTGGCCGATCAAGCAGAAGTACGGCCAGAGTATTTCCTGGGCCGACCTGATGGTCTTGGCCGGCAACTGCGCGTTCGAGTCGATGGGTCTCAAGATGTTTGGATTCGCCGGCGGCCGCGAAGATGTATGGGAACCGCAGACCGACATCTACTGGGGATCCGAAGGCGAGTGGTTGGCCGATCAGCGATACAGCGGCGACAGGAAATTGGAGAAGCCCCTCGCCGCCGTGCAGATGGGCCTGATCTACGTGAATCCGGAAGGCCCGAACGGCAAACCGGATCCGCTGGCCGCCGCCCATGACATTCGCGAGACGTTTGCTCGCATGGCCATGAACGACGAAGAAACCGTGGCGCTCATTGCGGGCGGACACACGTTGGGCAAGGCCCACGGCGCGGCCAGCCCGGCGAAGTACGTTGGTCCCGAGCCCGAAGCGGCGGGTATCGAAGAGCAGGGTCTTGGCTGGAAGAGTTCCTACGGTAAGGGCAACGCGGGCGATACGATCACCAGTGGCCTCGAAGGAGCCTGGACGGCTACGCCCATCCAATGGTCGAACGGATACTTCGGAAACCTGTTTGGTCGCGAATGGGAACTGACCAAGAGCCCGGCCGGCGCGTGGCAGTGGACTCCCACAACGGGACCGGACAACGTTCCCGATGCCCACGATCCGTCGAAGCTCAACGCGCCGATGATGCTGACGACAGATATGTCGCTGAAGTTGGATCCGATCTACGGGCCCATTTCAAAGCGTTTCTTCGAGAACCCCGACCAGTTCGCGGACGCCTTCGCCCGCGCCTGGTACAAGCTGACGCACCGTGACATGGGTCCGCACTCGCGCTTGCTTGGCCCGGAAACGGCCCCGCCGCAACTGTGGCAGGACCCGGTGCCCGCGGTCGATCACCAGCTGATCAACAACAAGGACATTGCGAATCTCAAGAGTGAGATCATGAACTCGGGGCTTTCTATTCCGCAGTTGGTTTCGACCGCCTGGGCTTCGGCCGCGACCTTCCGCGACAGCGACAAGCGTGGCGGCGCCAACGGCGCGCGCATTCGCCTGACGCCGCAAAAGGCCTGGGAGTCCAACAATCCGGCCGAGCTGGCCAAGGTGCTGGCCAAGTTGGAAGCGATCCAAACCGACTTCAACGGCTTGCAGAAGGGCAAGAAGCGGGTCTCGCTCGCGGACGTGATCGTTCTGGGCGGTACGGCCGCCGTCGAAGCCGCGGCCAAGAAGGCAGGCTACGATGTCCAGGCTCCGTTCATGCCCGGCCGCACGGACGCGACGCAGAAGCAGACCGACGTGATGTCGTTTGCCGCCCTCGAGCCCACCGCCGATGGTTTCCGCAACTTCATGAGCAAGCGCACCGATCGGCGCGCCGAAGTCATGTTGGTGGATCGGGCGAACCTGCTCAATCTGACCGCGCCGGAGATGACCGTTCTCGTGGGTGGCATGCGGGCCCTGAACGCAAACCACAAGAACTCACAACACGGCGTGTTCACGAAGCAACCGGGAACGTTGACCAATGACTTCTTCGTGAACCTGCTCGACATGAGCACGGCGTGGCAGAAGTCGGACAAGGACAAGAACCTCTACGAAGGACGGGATCGCGCCACGGGTGAACTCAAGTGGACGGCCACTTCCGTGGATCTCGTGTTCGGTGCGCAGTCACAGCTCCGGGCCCTGGCCGAAGTGTACGCCAGCGAAGATGCGAAGCAGAAGTTCGTGAACGACTTCGTATCGGCGTGGACGAAGGTCATGAATCTCGATCGGTTTGATGTGAACCGAGGGGTGTGAGTCTCGGCGCCTTTTGTTTGGTGCCATAGGCTTGGCGCCCCAAGCTCGGGCCATAAGCTCGGGACCATAGGCCTGACGCCCTGCGTTGGTAAGACAGCGGCCGCTCGACTCCTGCAGTCGGGCGGCCGTTTTCGTTGTCGAACGTTGATGGACGCCCCTCAGAACGCAGCCTTCAAAAGGCCCCAGGACGACCGCAGGTTGGGCACCGCTTCGGACTCCACGACGACAAACTTCGACAGTCTGTGCGTGGTGGCCGTGGCCGTGCCGCCCAGGAGATCGAGCCGGGTGTCGAGCAACTGCCAGTTGCCTTCCGCCGGATCGAACACCGCGATCGCCACGGCCGCGGGGTTGACTTCCGGCGGTAGCGGCACTGCATTCAGATCCAGGGTCACCTCGGCCGTGAACGAATCGGGCGGCATGTTGGTGTGCACGTCCCAGTAGCCGTTCAGGTGCTCAATGAACGGCGTCCCCGGCACATCGGCCTGGACGCGGCTGACCGAAACCACGCCTCCCGGCGACGACAGGAAGTCGATCGCGAACTGACTGGAACTCACCGCGACTTGTTCTGAGTCTCCGGGCTCCACCTGCAACGCATCCAAGCGGCCCGGCATGTCGAGCCTGAACCCATGCATGGAGGAGCCGGAGATTCCACAACCGGCTCCCCAGTACACCAGTTCGCTGCACACTTCGAAGCGAAACGGAATCTCGTGCGCCTGGTCGGCCGGAATGAGCACCTGGGTGTTGCCGTCGCCGGTGACGGTGACTTCAGGATCGTTGCCGATCTGGTACGTCACGCTGACGGGAGTGCCGTCGCAGGTCTGGGCCAACGGGCGGTCCAGCCACTGGATACCCGCCCGCAGAACCGCGCCGCACGGAAAGAGATCGGGTGTCACGCGGACCCCGTCGATATCCAGGAACGGGCGCAGAACGCCCTCGGCGCGCCCGGTGGTTACCAGGTTGGGGAAGCTGGCCCCCAGAACCAGCATGAGACGGTGATCTCCGGTCGTATCCGCGTCGTTCACGCAGGTGAAGCAGCCCGAAGGATTCGCAGGACAGGACACCGTGAGTTCACTGAACTCGAAATCGCCCAGTACCGGAGTGTGGCTGACCTGAGCGTGGGCGGATACGGGGAGGCACGGTAGTAGGAAAACCGCGCTGGCGCCTAGAAGCGTGATCAGGGCGAGAGTCATAAGCGGGGCAAGGGTTGGGATCGGAAAATGCGCCGTGAGTGTGCCTTTTCCAGTGGGCAATCGAGCATTCATCGAGTGACCTCCGAACGAATGGAGTGGGCAACGGGCCTTGTGGCCCGCTGCCCACCAGTTCGAAAATCAGAAGCCGAAACTGCCACGCTGGTTTTTCACCCGGCGGAGGCCCCTCAGAACCGCGCCTTTACCGCGCCCCACGAGTGCGATTCCGTCCCAATCGGCTGCGCGGGCGTGTAGAACAACAGGTAGATGGGGTTGGCCAGCCCACTCGCGAACGTTCCCATGTCGGCGCCGGACGCGCCGTTGAATCGGCGCACCTGTCCCGTGAAGGTACTGGCCACGTAGAGATTTCCATCGGGCCCGTACTCGACGCCCTGCGGGTTGTTCAGCACACCACCGGGCGTGAAGTTGTCTATGAATGCCCCCGTGGCACCGTTGTAGCGCTTGATCACGTTGGCTTGACTGGCGACATATAGATTCCCGTCGGGTCCGAATACCAATCCGCCCGGTTTGTTCAGCCCACCCGAACCGGCCGGCACGAAGTTATCGATGAACACGCCGTTCGATGCGTTGTAACGCCGCACCTCATCGGTGAGAAGGCTGGCCACGTAGAAGTTTCCGTCGGGTCCGAAGGTCGCATCCTGCGCGTCGAGCCCCGCGCCGCTGGCGAAGAACCCCAGGAACGAACCGCCCTGATCGTAGCGAGCCACGCCGGTGGATCGCGTGCATACGTACAGGTTGTTGTCGGGTCCCCACTCCATGCCCTGAGTCGTACTGAACGGTCCCGAGGAAACGAAGTCGTCGATGTAGTCGCCCGTGAAACCGTGGAACCTGGCGATGCGGGTTCCCTTGGCCACGTACAGGTTCAGGTCGGGACCGACCGAGAGGCCACGAGATCCACCCGTGGTACCCGAAGTAAACACTCCCAGGTCGGTACCGGCGAAGCCGTCGTATCGCTTGGTCAGCGTCGACGCCTGGGTGACGAACAGATCCTGGGCGAAGGCTTCCAAAGCAGAGCCGCAGATGCAGAGAACGACAAGGAGCAGGGAACAGCGAGTAACCTTCGAGACCATATATATACCTCTCCCGTTCTGGAGGTCCGTTGCGAGTGGGCGTCGCTTTCACGAGACAATGCCCGTCGAATCGCGCATGCGAGATAAGTTGAGAGATTACCCCATCCAGGCGATGGCCACCAGGGCGGGCGAAACCGCGCACGTTGCCGTGGCGGTGCGTCAACGGCGTGATCAGGCGAACAAAACAGCGAGAAAAACTGCACCCGGGTACTCGGTTGAAAACAAACGAGATGGGTTTTGAGCCGGTGCTACGTCTGCTTCCGCTCGTGTTCCTCCAAGGCCGCGCGAAATTGCGCGACCGTCTTGGGGATGAACCGCCTGTAAACGCGTCGCAACAACCAACCGGGCAACCACTGTCCCCGTTCCTCCAACGCGACCCGTGCGCGCGGATGATCCAGGAATCCGCGGATGCCGCGTTTGATGATCGGCACGTCCGGATAGAACTCGATCTGCTCCACGTGCTTCAGCGATTTGTATCCGTAGTGTTGCGGCGCCACCAGTCGCAGCGGCGCGCCGTGCGCAACGGTCAGCGGCTGTCCGTTCAACTCGTTGGCCAGAAGCACATCCTGCGCCATGAGATCTTCCAGTAGCAGCGCGGTCTTGTAGCCGTCCTGCGCGCGGAACACCACGCCGACGACATTGGTCGACGCGGGTATCAGCGGTGCGACCCGCTCGCGAAAAAAATCGGCGAATCGAACGCCGCTCCACTGAAGTCCCAGGTGCGACCAGGTGGTAACGCAATGGAAGTCGGCGGTCTGCGCGGTTCTGGGCAGGTCAGCCAAGGCATCGTCGATCCAAATCGGGTCAGCCGACAGCACCTTGATGGTGACGGCCGGATCGTTCGGACGCGACGGAAACCGCGTAGCGTACGGCGTAAGGCCGAACCGCGGGAAGTCAGGCCGAGGCTGCTGGCCCAGGGGAAGCTTGGGAGAATCGTGGCGTGACATGGTTGAAGTATAGCCGCAGTCGACCGCAGGTTATACGATCGCATGTGCGAAGCTTGCCAAACCCCGTGACAAACAGGCCGTGAAAACAGCCAGGAGAACAAGTGGACCCCCAAACCCTGATCTCGCCCGACCACAACTGGGCTCTATGGGCCATTCTTCTTTCGACCGCGGCGTTTGGACTTTGGGCCGAGCGCACGCGCTGGGGGGCGCGTGTATCGGGAGCCGTGCTCACAATCGGCGTCACGTTCCTGCTTTCCAACACCCGCGTGATTCCCATCGCCGCGCCGGCGTACGACGTGGTGTGGGGCTACTTCGTGCCGCTGGCCATTCCGCTGCTGCTGCTGCGCGCGAACCTGCAGCGGATTCTGCGCGAAGCGGGGCCCACTCTATTGGCCTTCGTGGCCGGCGGAATCGGTACCGTGCTGGGAACGTTACTGGCATTTCAGATCGTTCCGCTGGCCGAAGAAGGCTACAAGCTCGCGGGCATCTTCTGCGCCACGTATATCGGTGGATCACTGAACTACGTGGCAGCATCGGAAGCGTTGGACCTGCGCTCTGGCGATCTGCTGACCGCGGGCATCGCCGCCGACAACCTGGTCATGACGTTGTACTTCCTGGTGTTGTTTGCGTTGCCGTCCATGGGGTTCCTACGCCGACACTTTGTGGACCGGCATGGCATTGGGAACACGACGGCCGCAACGACCGCATCGACCGCCAGCGCCGAGCCAGAACCGATCCGCCTGCTAGACGTCTCCATCTCGCTCGCACTCGCCGGCGCCCTTTGCGCCGTGGGCTACGGAATCGCCAATGCACTCGGCTACCCGAGCGCCGGCATTCTGGTGGTGACCGCACTCACCGTGGTAATGGCCAGTGTCTTCGCCAATCGACTGTCGACACTGACGGGGGCGCAGGAAATGGGCACCCTGCTCATGATGGTGTTCTTCGCCGTGATCGGCGCCAGCGCGAACATTGGCGTGGTGTTGCGTCAGGGCCCCATCCTGTTTGTGTTCGCAGGGCTGATTCTGACGGTGCACCTGTTGTTTATTCTAACCGCAGGCAAGCTGTTGAAGTTGGACCTGGCTGAAGTGGTGATCGCGTCCAACGCCAACATGGGCGGGCCGACCACGGCCGCGGCCATGGCGTCCGCACGGGGTTGGACCGGGCTGGTTACACCGGCCGTACTGTGTGGAACGTTGGGGTACGCGGTGGCCACGTTCATTGGCACGGCAGTGGGGACTTGGCTCAAGTGATACGCAGTGCCCCGCTAGTACATCATTACGCGTGGCGTTACCCGATCCACGAAAAGAATGGCGCTGTACTGGTCACGGAGAACCATCTGCAGAGCGGTCGCTCCGTTGAAGCGCGCCGTGATGGGTTGATCCATCCACGTTGTCATGGGTTGCCGCGGCGCCTGCGATAGATCGACAAACAGAGCACTGGTTCCAACTTTGTGAAGAAGTTCTTCCAGACTCCCCGGAAGTGCGGGTTCGATCTCGAACACCATCCCACGGTTGTTTGCCGCCTGGCCCTGGTACATGTATAAGCCGACGGTGTAGACGGCATCTCCGTAGCGTTCGTAGATCCAGCTTCCCGTGGTACGAACCGCGACGTCGGGATACATGGTGGAGTCGGGCAGAATCGCGAGGTTGTCGTGGCGAAGATGCAGGTTGTGCCCCCAGACGATGACATTGTGGTCGGGGTAGGCTTCGTCCAGTAGGAACATCAGGTTCTCCGCCATTCCCTGGTCACGGCGCTCGAAGTGCTCGCGAACCGTTGGCGAAGACTGTTGCCGAACATAGTTGGCCATGGAAGCCGCCGTCTGGCGGGCAAACAAGATCCTATCGGGAGCGATCGCGGCAGCCTCGATGACACTTGCGTTGTCAGCCAGAAAAGCCGCGAGGCGATCGTAGGCTTCGGCCATGTCCTGGCCGGTCTCTTGCATGAAGTAGGAGCGACGTTCCGAGCCATCGCGTGCATACACCTCGAGAAATGTCGAATCCAGCGCGAGCACTTCGGCCGCGTAGTCCGCGTTGATCGATGCGACCACGTCCGACAGAAACTGCGGGCGACCTTCCTTGTTTCTGCCGATGGGTTGAATATCAAAACCGGCCAGATTCAATGGCCGTTCACTGTCGTGGGTTTGGCGCAGGTATTCGAAAAGTGGAAGAACCTCTTTGGTGTGCCACACGCCGAACGCGCAGCCCGTGAGCGTCCTTCCCGCGGAAGACTCGCCGGCGGCAAGATCGGCATCGTAACACTGGTACAGCGCGCTCTCGAAGGCGAGGACGTCATAGCCCAATTCCTGATGAAGAAATCGAACGATTCTGGCTTTCAGGAGATTGAACTCGCGCACACCGTGCGTGCTCTCGCCCAGCTGGACAATGCGTTTTCCTTCTAGCAAGGGCTTCAGGAATTGCAGGTCGTCGAAGTTCTCGGCTTCCATGGCGAGCGGATGGCCGTGTTCCTGGAGCCACGACTCTGCCGTGTCGACATCGCGCGTCTGCGCACTCGAGGGCGAGCAGCCATGAAGAAAGATGAGAAACAGGAGTGAAACTGGAACTGGCCAATTGTTCGACATGACACATCACATGCGAAGGGTGATTCGTCCGGAGGCAGATACTACATGTTTGACGCGCGGCCACCCAGGAAGGTTGTAGCGTACCACGCACGAAAGCGGCCCCAGCATTTCGCCAGGGCCGCTCCGCACGTAGACCGATCCGCTCTACCCAATTGCCGGCCTACAGCCAGACCTACAGCCAGACCTATTTCAACAGAGTCATTCTCCGCGCCTGCGACTGACCGCCGTCGCTCATGAGTCGCAGTGTGTAGACTCCCGAAGCCACGGCCGTTCCGCGGTCGTCGGTGCCGTTCCATTCCACCTCGTGCCGGCCGGCCGCCAACGCGTCGCCCGATGCGATGGTCTTTACCAAGCGACCACGCACGTCGTAGATGGCCAGGTTGACGGTCGCCGCCAACGGAAGGTCGAAACGGATCGTGGTGCTGGGGTTGAACGGGTTGGGGTAGTTGGGCAGAAGCTGCTGTGACAGCGGCGCGATCGGCAACGAACCCGGGTCGACCGCGGTAGGCACGGTGTTGTCCTGGCGCATCACCAGATCGAGCGTGTCGGGGCCGCAGTCGTCATCCATGCCGCGCACGATAACCTCGATGTTTTCAGCCGTAATGTTGCCCATGCGGGTGAGCTGACAGGTGTGGACGTCGGCGCCCGGTCCCGCCAGCGCGAAGTCGAACTCGTAGCCCAGCTCCTGGACCGAAAGCATGGTGCCCGAAAGGCTGAGCGAGACCATCTCGGTTTGGACCGTATCGTCACCGGCCGGCACGCTTGTCGATTCTCCCGGCGTAAGCCGCACGATGTCGGTCGTGGTATCGTAGCGCAGTTCGAAGTAAGCGTCGGTGGCGCCGATGTTGGTGAGCACCAGGCCCTGACTCGCGTCGGCCTGGGGCACGTTCCACTGCACGGTCTCGAACGAGTCGACGATGATTTCCGAGTCACGCTTCACCAGCATCTTCACCGGGATCGACGGATCCTGGTAGCCGTTGCGCAGCAGGTCGATCTGCACCAGACGGCCGGGCTCCACGATCTGCTCTTCGCTCAGGTTGACCGACATGCCGTGCATGCCTTCGTCGGGGCAGGGAGGAATACCCGTGAGCGTGCCCCACGGCTTGGGGCCGGGGTCGGGCGTGGGTGCGAAGTCGTCGATGGGAGCGGATCCCGAGCAGAACGTATCGCCCAGCTTCAGTAGATCGCCGTGCAACGCGGTGCTGCTGCCACCGGACACGCCTTCCACCGGCATGTCGTCGCGGCGCGTGCCGAAGCTGGAGGCCACGGTGTGACCACCCGCGCCGGCGCCCGGATCGGAAGCCGACAGACCGGTCGCCCAGCCGCCGGGCGTGCCACCCGGCTTGATGCCCACGGCGCTGTTGTGACGCCCCTTCACGCCGTCGACCCAACCCGCGAAGAACGCCTGGAACAAGCTGATTTCGCTGTTCTGCTCCCCCTGCGTGGCGAAGAAGCCGAGCGAGGTGCCCGCGGGCTGAACGCGTTCGACGATCCACGGCGACTGGTTGACGATGGTCTTCACGCAGTCGTTCTCGATGATCGTCTGGGCCAGGTAAGCCCAATCGAGCGCGGTAACGTAGTGGTTGCCCGAGTCGATGCCCGCGGCGTTGGTCAGGGCAGTGGCACTCGATAGTCCCAGTTGGCTCTTGCGCGTGTTCATCATGTCCGCGAACAGCGGCGACGTACCCGACCAGCCTTCCCACGGACCCCAGTCGCCCGAAAGAATCGAGCCAATCAGCATGGCCGAGTCGTTGCCCGACACCGTCATCATGGTCTGCATGAGCCCCACGAATTTCAGCTTCTCGTCCTCAACCAGTGGAGTCTGCGAGCCACCGACCGAATCGGCGACCCAGTCGGGCACAGTCCAGAACTTATCGGGATCCACGCCGTCTTCGAAGATTCCCTCGCAGGCCAGAAGCAACGTGAGCGACTTGGTGGTCGAAGCCGGACGCACGCGTTGGAACGGACGCTGGGCGCAGACCACGTAGCCGTCGCAGTCGAGCAGAACCGAACTGCGATGCGGGTGGTTCTTCACCTGCCGCCACGGGGCCACGATGTGCACCTGGCCGGCGTTGCCCACGTCGCTGCCGCCTGACTCGTACGACAGGTAATCCGCACCGGGGGCGCCGACGGCCAGGCCCTGACGACTGGTGTTGTCGAAGCGGCCGAACGCGAGGGCCTGACCCAGCTTGTCGCCGCCCACGGCGAAATTGTTCAGCGTCATGGAATTGTACGTTTCCGAGTTGAACATGCTGGGCCCGCCGGGCTGGCCGTACAGAATGTGGAACGTACCGGAGTCGAACTGCTCTCCCAGCGCGCCTTGTTCAGTCACGTTTTCAAACGGCGCGCCGATGGCGAGTTCCCAGTACGTTCCAATGTCGAATTGTCCCGCCGCCAGTTCGTAGCCGAACTGATCGCCGGCGGCAGCGCTGGTGGTCTCGCTGATAGTGTGTTGCTGAAGTTCCCTGATCGAGTCGTACGTGTTGGGCTGTGAGTCGAACTCGACCAGGTACACGGCGCCCGCATCGTTCACCGCGCCGTAGTTGGCCTGCGGTGCGCCCACGGCCACGTCCATCTGACCGCTGGGCTGATAGAAATGTCCCGCGGTAAGCGAGAAGCCAAGCTTCGCGTTTCCCTCGGGTGCGTTGGGCCCCATGTTGCTGGCGTCCAGGTACCAGGCGCCGCTGGCGTTGATGCCACTGGCTCCGGCGTAATAGAAGTACACGCGACCCGACTGGGACTGGTTGTTCACGATAGTCGAAGGCGCGCCCACCGCGATGTCGTCGCCGCCCACGCCATCTAGTTGCGCGGCGTGGATGGAGTAACCAAACTCGCTGCCCGACGCCTGCGATCCGCCGACGGTGTAGGGATACATCTTGTCCATGCCGCTCGTGGTCAGACCACCGGCGCCACCGTAGAAGAAATAGAGCACGCCGGTGTCGTTGTCCTGCCCGCGCGCGCTGACCGCGAGATCAGCGAACGAGTCGTTGTCGAAGTCGCCACTGGTGAGATCCCAGCCGAAGTTGGCGTAGTCTTCCTCGAAAAGTTCCACGTCGTCGTAGAAGATCTGCAGATACGGCGCAAGCTGAAGACCGCCGGCGCCGCCCGCGTAGATGAACACCGCGCCCCGACCGGGCCCTCCGAAGTTGTCGAGTTGAGGAATGCCCACGGCCAGATCCTCGGCGCCGTCCTTGTTGAAATCGGCGGCGACCAGGGACCAGCCGAAGCGCGCGGCTTCGGTCCCCAGATCGCCTATGTCGATCTGACTCGCGCCCTGGTGGCCGATTCCGCGCGACGTGCCGGGGCTGATGATCACCATGCCGTGCGCGGCGGTGTTGATGAGCCCATTGGATTCGTCGGGCGCCGCGGTGGCCAGGTCGTCGATGCCGTCGCCATTGAAGTCGCCGGCGCAGACTTCGCGGCCGAAGTAGTCGTTGGTGTTGGGCACGTCGCGCGACTCCGCGCCCTGGCGCACCAAGGTCAGGTAGGCGAGGGCCGGAGCCGGAACCAGGGTGAGTGCGATAAGTGAAGCAATGACAATGAGTTTCGAAAGCATGGATTACTCCTCAGTAAGCGTTGCGTAGTGCGCTGGTACCGAGGAGACGCCGCCGGAGGCGAATGTGCTGCATGAATCAGGAACCGAAACCCAGGGAATTTGCGGGCTACGTTGACCCGTTCCCTCAGTCGACCGGCACCGGGTCGAACACGACGTCAAACTTCGTGGTCAGATCTTCACGGACGTAGAAGTGACCCAGCGATCGCACCCGGTACCCGGTCGGCCGGTCTACGTCGATCCAATAGGTGCCCACCTCGATGTCGTCCAAGCGAAAGTTGCCCGCGGCATCGGAAACGGCGCGACCCACCTCGCGGGTCGTGTATCCGTAGCACAGCAAACAAGGTGATGACTGATAACGTCCTTCAACTTTCACCGTGAAATCGGCGACCGGCCCAACGTCGGTCAGGAGAACCGAGCCGACAATGCTGCCGCTACCGATGGAACGTGGAGGAGGGTCTGGGATGTCGACTACGCATCCGGACACGGCCACGGCAATGGCCAGGAGAAGGGTGCGGGCCAAACGATGATAGCGTGAAAGTAGGGGCGGCTGCGCCATACGGGTCCTCCCAGGTCAGAGAAGGGGGTACTCGCTTGATGGCAAGCTCCGCGCCGGGAGGCGGGAATTCGATAACTGCTTACTGGGTGGCCGATTGGCGACGTCGGTCTTGGACTCGGGACCGACGGCTGTTCACTTTCCAATACACGCGGACCCGTGGCCGATACAGAAGACCAGCCGAACTCGATCAGTCGAGTTCAGCCGCCAGCCTCCAGTTCGTCCAATACACGGTTGTCGAGTCGATCAGTCGTCCGCCAACAGAGTGGCCGGTTGCGTTGAGAATACCCGGCAGAGTGAGACTGCCGGGTATTCTCCTGTACTCTAGCTCTGGGCGTGGCGGGTTTTTATCTCGCCCGACTCGGGCTGCAGTTCCTGGCTCCACTGGGTGAGTTGACGCTCGGCGAATGACCTGCCGCCGACGCCGAAGGCCACCGCGGCCGCTACGGCCACCGCCCCCAGCAGCAACCCGAACGCCAGGTTGATGATGTCGCTGGCCAGACCCATCTGACGCAGCGCCATCGCCGTCGTGAGCACCATCACCGCGGTCCGCGCGAAGATGGACATGGCATTCGCCTGGCGGGTGCCGCTGTCGCGCACCAGTCCGCCGACGAAGTTGGCAACGAACATCCCCGCGCCCAGGATCACCACGCCCATGGCCACCTGGCCGGCGAACACGGTGAGGTCCCGAGCGAGCGAAGCCACGGCGTCCATGCCCAACATGCGCAGCGATTCGGTCACGGCAAAGAGAAGAATGGCTACCAACACGATGGTTCCCATCACCTCAGATGGTGTGCGAGCGCCGGGCTTGGCCGAGATTCCCAGCTTGCCCAGCACGTTGTCGAATCCGATTCCCGACAGCACGTTGGTCACCAGATTCGAAACCACGCGTCCGATCAGGAACGACACCGCCAGGATCATCATGGCCGCGATAAGCGCGGGGAGCGCGCTCAGCATGGTGTTGAGCATGGCGCTGGCGGGTTGCGTGAGTGCATCGATCTGCAGCGCGTTGAGCGCGGCGATGAGTACGGGGATGAGGATGAACGCGTAGAGCACCAGCCCGATTGCGCCCGATAGGCGCTGCTCTCCGAGAGCGGTGCCGATGCCAATACGATCGGCCAGGCGGTCGGCGCCGGCCGCAGCCAGAAGGCTGCTCACCACGCGTTGGACGATACGGGCCACGAACCAACCCACGACGAAGATCATGCCGGCCGCGAGCAGGTTGGGCAGAAAGCCCACCAGCCGGCTGGTAAGATCTTCGGCCGGGCCGAGCAATCCCGTCACTCCCAGCGCACTTATCACGCCCGGTAGGAAGAGCAGGAAAACCAGCCAGTACCCGGCGTCGGCCAGCGACTTCGAAACGGGTACGTTCGGCTTGTCGGACTCGGCCACCGAATCGCTTAGCCGCCGATCGAGATCGACGCCGCGCAGCACCCCGCCTACGCCCAGGCGTACCACCGTGGCCACGATCCAGGCCACTACCAGCAGGGCGCCCGCACCCAGTACCTTGGGCAGGAATACTGCCACCTGGTTCAGCATGTTGTTGAGTGGTTCGGTGATGAGGGTCAGGCCCAGGGCCTGGAAGAATGCCACCAGGGCGAGCAGCATGACCACCGCGTAGACGCCGCGTCCGATCAGTTGCCCCGACTCGACCTGCCTCTCTCCATCGCCGGTTCCCATGAAGCGGTCCAGCTTCTCGTCCAGATGCAATCTGCGGAAGGACGCGCGGACCACGCGCGAGAGAATGGCGGCTAAGACCCATCCAACAATGAGGATAGCCAGGGCCGCGAGTAGGTTCGGCGCGTACGCCCGAGTCGACTCGAGCATATTCGCTAAGAGATCGTTCATGTTTCGGATCCTTTGGTCGCCGCACCAAGAAGGCTCTCGATACGGACAGCGAGTCAGGGGCCAAGGCGAGTCTCGGCCTGCCCGCCCGGCGCTGCCGGGCGAGTCTCTACCCTGGACAGAATCCGAGGCCAGGAAGTCACATTGGAGGGTCGGTGTTCACAGAATGGGCACCTTCCGATGCTCGCTCTTTGCCTCATTCGAACTCGAACGTCACCTGATATGACGCGCTTCTCTGGTACGATGCAGCGGAGTCGCAGTTTATGTTCTCGCTGTCGGATCCATAGATCTCGACCCGATACGAACCGGGAGTAAGGGACACCGCTTCGTCCAAATCGAGTCCGCCGTTCAGGCCGTCCCGCCACTCTGCGAAGACCTCGGTGCCGCGCCGCACGAACACGATCGAGCCGCCAACCAGCCTGCCCCGCACCCTGAGCAGGGTGGAGACCGGAACGTTCATGTCCACGTTTACGATGTACGAAACGTCGGACCGCGAAACGGCGATTGCAGCGTCGTAGTCTTCCAGAACGCAGTCACCCATTGAGCCCTCGAGCGTGGCCGATCCGTCCCAGTGGATCTTCTGCAGGTACTGGCCCGACGTGTCGTGAACCAGTTCCAGATCGCACGTGGCCGTGGCCGAAGCGCTGGCGGAAGCGCGGCCCAGCGTTGCCTGGGAGTTGCAATCCCACGCGAACTGGTGTCGTTCGTCGTGGGCCAGCGTTCGATAGTTCTCAGGAATGGCGGGATCGCCGCAGGGATCGCCCATGCTCGCCGGCGTTTCCTGGATGTCGTTGGCGTAGGCGCTGGTGAGCAGGAAGTGCCCGGCCGCAAAGGGCTTGATTCCGAACTCGGCCACGGTGACCTGGCTCTCGGCCGTGGCCACTGCGGTCGCCGTTTCCTCGGTTTGGTTGCCGAATGCGTCGGTCGCGGTGATGGTAATGTCGATGCGGCTGCTACCCGGATTCAGTCGGGCCAGGGTAATGAACTCGCCGTCCTGGTCGGTAAGTCCGGAGCTATCTTCCACGAAGCCGCCGGTGGTCGACAGCGAAATTGAAATCCCCGCGCGGTAGTCGATGCTGCCATCTTCATTCCGTGTACCCGCCTTCACGCCCAGCGCATTGGCTCCGTCGGGCGAGATCGAGCCGGCAAAGCTCACCTCCAGCCCCAGTGGCTGGCGCACGCGAACCTGTACGTTGTTGGAAGCCACGATGTCCTCGCCAAAGGCCCCCGCGTTGTATTCGAAAACGCCCAGGTTGATGCCAATGGCATCGTCGTCCGACGATGGCTGCACGAAGACCGATGCGTCGCCCTGCGTGGCGCGCGCTTTCCATTCACCCACCGCGGAATCGATGTCCAGCAGGTTGGTGTTGAGCGTCCTGGCGTCGAACAGAATGGGATTGTCCAGTACCGCGGTCCATTCGATGTCGGGCACTTCGTACAGCTCGGCCGGCGTCAGCAGTTCGGGGTGTTCCTGCGAGTAGCCGTTGATCAGTCCGTTGATGGTGTTCACGACCCGCACCGAGATGCCCAGCACCAGCTGATAGTCGACATCGTCGGTCGGAATGAAGATCCCGACGCCGTTGAGAAGCTGGGTGATGAAGTCATTCAGCGTGGTCGCGGGTGGATCGTTGGAAACGTTGATGCGCCGGCTTGACTGGGTGTAGTCGCCGTCGCTGAGTTCGGTTTCCGCCAGGCTCAGCTCGATCGAATCGACTCGGGTGGGCATGAGCGCAACCAGGTGCTTGCTCAAGATGAAGTCGCTCAGCGCGTACACGAAGTTCGCGATGCCCATGACACGTGCCACGATGGTTCCCCGCAATGGGCCACTCAAGAATCGCTGTACCAAGAGTGAAATGGTGCCGCCGACGGCGTTGACCCCCGCCACCCCCTGCGACAATCCGTGCAGGTACCACTCGGCGTAGCGCTTGGAGTACACGCTGAATTGCATCAGCAGAGCCAGCTCGGTGTCGTCCAGCTCGATCGCCGACTTCCCGCGCGTGGCCAGCTTCGAGGCCACCGGTGCACTGAGCGAGGCCAGCTCGGTCATCTGTTCGGGAAGGTCCGTCGCACCCCACAGGTTGTCGAGCAGAGCCAACTGCTTCTCGTCCATGGCCGCCAGTTGTCGTTCCAACGCGTCTTCGCCCTCTCCGAACAGCATGGAGCGCAGCAACGGGACGATGGTGACCATCGCCTGCTCTTCGACGCCAGGCTGGATCGGCAAGCTGTTCAGGATGGTGTCCCAAGAGTCCAGGTATGACTCCATGGCCGCCAGCACCCGCGCGGACGCCCCCGGATCGGGTTCGGGAACGAGCACGTTGACCGCCGCCGGTAGTTCCACTCGCGAGCCGTCGGGGAACTGGAACGTGACGTCCATGGGCGCGTTGCTTGGAATCACCCGGAATGTTTCGAGGTCGACGTTCAGCGGCGGCATGATGTGGACTTCGCCGTTCTCGTTGCGAAGGAGCAGCGTGGGTTCGCCGTCGATCTCTACCTGGACCTGGTCCAGATCGACCTGCGCGGGGTCGAGGCCGGTTATCCGTACGGTGGATCCGGCGGGGGCCGCGGGCTCGGCCAGGGTGAGCTCGGGCGGGCTGGGTGTGGTTGGGGGAGAAGCAACGTCGCTTCCGGAGCAGCCCACGATGGTAGCCAGGAAGACCACCAGGACCACCTGGATCGCCAGGCCCGGCAGGCCCGGCAGGCCGGGTAGAACCGGCAGGACCGGCAGAATGATTGGGTTCGGTCGGTTGCGTAGCATCGGACGACTCCATGCGTTGACGTGCCTGTAGGGAGCGGAAACCCCGGTTGGGTCTTCCCCTCCTCAATCCGAACACGACAACGGGAGCTGAAACCCGACAGTCAAAAAGAGGCCAGCAATGTATTGGGTGTACTCAAAGATTATTCAATCGAGTGTCAGGTTGAACGAATACACCAGCGCCTGTTCGTCCTTGCCGCCAGCGTTGGCGTACAGATTTCTGGCTGGCTCGTTGTCGGGCTCCGTGGTAACCCACGCTTCACGACATCCGAGTTCCCGGCCCAGCTCGAACAACGCTTCCAATAGCCTCCGCCCGATTCCCTTTCGCTGGTAGTCCGGCGCGACGCCTACTTCGTTGATCCACAACTCAACCGGCTTGTCAGGATGGATGTAGTCGATGGCCGACGCCATGCCTACCACCGTGCCTTCCGCCATCGCGACCGCCAGATGGTGGCGGGGGTCGGCCAGGAATTCTGCGCTCAGTTTCGGATGCACGGGATTGTCGAACACACCCGGAGCGACGCTGTCCAATACGTGGGAGTCGCTTGATTTCAAGATGCGAACTTCGATGTTCGGCGGTGTAGTGGGCTTCACTGCGTCTCATCCCTCGATCGTTGAAGTCGAAAATATTGAAGCCTTACCCCGGCGGTTCATCGTATCACCGGCCGCTCTAGCTCGTCCAATCACCCTACCAGCACTACCACCTCGGTCGCACCTACTTCGGCGACAGCCCCGCCGGTGCCCTGAACGAGTGCCGATCAGAAAACGTCCGCCCGGAACAAGACAATGGTCAGGTATCCACCGTATCCCAGAAGCAACAGCAAGCCTTCGAGGCGCGAAATACTTCCCCCTGACCGAATCATCGGAACGAGAGCAAGGGTGGCCAGCACCATGATCGGCACGTCGAATGCGAGAATCTGAGGGCTCAGCGTTTGCGGACGAACGATGGCCGATATACCCAGAATCCCGAACACGTTGAAGATGCTCGAACCGATGATGTTGCCCACGGCGATATCCGGGTTTCGTCTTCCCGCGGCCACGATCGAGGTTACGAGTTCGGGCAGGGACGTCCCCACGGAAACAACGGTCAGCCCAATCATCAGTTCGGACATGCCGGCGGCTCGCGCCAGCGTCAAGGCAGAACCAACGAATGCCCTCGACCCAAGAACGAGAAGGGTCAGCCCTCCGGCTACCAGGACCACGTTCACCCAGGTCTGGTCCAATGCTCTGAGCTTCGGAGTTTCGACTGTATCCAGGAGTTCATCTTTGGCCATCTGGGTATCTTGTGAACTCGCTCGCCGACTGGACCGGTAGGCGACGAGCAGGTAGATAACCAGCGAGGACACCAGCAGCACACCCGCGCCCCTCGGCAGCGTGCCGCCGAACCCCAGGCTCAACCAAGGTGCCGCCGCAGCCACAACCGCAACCGCGAGGTCTCGGCGCAGCGCACGAAGGTGCGCACGAATTGGATGAATGAGGGCGGTAATCCCGACGACCACACCGATGTTGAAGATGTTGGAGCCAATCACGTTTCCCACGCTCACGTCGGTCGACCCTTCCAAGGTCGCGACGACACTCGCAGCAAGCTCCGGACTCGACGTGCCGAACCCGACAATGGTCAGGCCAACGAAAAGCGGCGACAGTCCCATGCGTAGCGCAAGGAACGAAGCCCCCCGAACGAGGGCTTCGGCCCCGAGAGTGACCACACCAAGTGATACTATGAGAGAGATCCATTCCAACGTGGTTCCTCGTTTCCGCCGGGTGCTGCCGTTCTTGGATTCTCCCACAAGCTCCGGACATCAGAAAGCCCCGCCTCCAAACGGAGACGGGGCCACTTTCTTGTCTGAATCGGAACGGCCTCACGGACCATTCTCGACGAACTCTATCGACGGATTCCGTCGACAGACTCTACATGTCGACAGACTCTACATATAGTCTGTCTACTTGAGCAGAACCATCCGTCCCTTATCCAGGGTTTCTCCACCCATCTCCAGTTGGTAGTGGTAGGTACCACTCACCACCTGCTCGCCGCGGTTGTCGGTGCCGTTCCACACCAGCATGTGCGTTCCCGTGGACAGAGTCTGTCCACCCAGCACACTCACCAAACGACCCGCCACATCGTAGATGCGAACGTTCGCCACGCCCGAGCGCGGCAGATCGAATCGGATCTCCGTCATGGGGTTGAAGGGGTTGGGATAGTTCGCCAGGTTCACGCCGCGGAACACATACGTGCCGCTCGGTGCGCCACCCTGACTGTTGATCTCGGCCGTGGGCATCTGCACGTCGGCGCCGTCGACCCGCACCCCACGCAACCTTGTCGTAGTCGTTGCATCACCAGCGATGGCGATGGAAGGCGACTCGACACCGGCCGAAAGCAGCTGGGCCGGTCGTAGGTACAGTTGAGCCGGCGCGGCGTTGGTAACCTGCAGTCGCACGCTGGCCAGTACCAAAGACTGGCCGTTCTCACCGCGCACCACGCCGCCGGTTCCCACTACATGATCGCCACCGCTTCCCACATCCAGGGATGCATCGGGCAGCAACCACTCCAGCACCCTGACGTTGTCGGAGGTCTCGAGCGACCCCTCCCAACCCAGAATGCCTTCCGCCGTTGCGGGTCCCTTCAGAACCACGTACGCCGAGACCGTGCGGCCGGGCTCCAGCGAGGTTACGCGCTGGGTGCCGGCCTGGTCGAAGTACAGGCCCATGTCGTCCAGGACCACTGCGTCCGAGGTTGCAACGGCTGACTTGCTCAGGCAGGCCGCGCCCACTGCGTTGGCGAGTTGGCCCACGTCGACCAGGTTTAGGGTGCCGTCCCAGACGAAATCGCTTCGGTAGTTGTATGCACCGCCGAAGTCGTTCGCGAACTCACCCACATCGATCAGGTTCACGTCCAGATCACCGTTGATGTCGGAGCTGTTGGAAAGCAGACTACCGGTCCCGGTGAAGATCGCCGACACGGATGGCACGTAGTCCATACTCACCTCGGTGAAGAACGACCCACCCGCGCTGAGGGCCTGACTGAACAAGGTCGTTCCCGTTCCGTCGGTCGGACCGTCGGCCGTGGCCCCATCGGGGCATGTGATGAACGAAGCGCCCGTCAGATAGATTTCCGAAGCGGGAATTCCAACCAACGGCAGGCCGCCGGGGCTGCTGAGCACGTTGACGGTGAACGATCCATCGGCGGGAACCGCGAGGTCTCCCGGAGTTCCGGACCAGAGCCAGGCCTGGTTGATCGGCGTGCCCGATCCATCCGGAACGCTGTACACCGACTTCTCCCCGGGAACGGGAAGGTCAATCGTCATCTGCACGGCGGGACGGACACGCAGCGTGACCTCTATCGGCCCAGTGCCTTCCAACGGATGGCGGACGACGGTAAGCCCGTACCATTCGGCACTGGTCGAAGCCACGTCAATGAACGCGAATCCGCTGGGGTCCGTGGGGACCTGGGCGAGGGCCGCGGCATTGTTGCCGATGGTGAACGTGGGATCATAGACGTTCAGCGTTACCGGTTGCGTCGCGCCGGTCACTTCCACCGAGACCCTGAACGTCGCGGCGGCATCGGGGGAGCGTATCTCGCGCACGATCAGCATCTCGTCGTTGGCCAGGGGTACCGATTCCGTAGCGCCGTTGTCGACGAAGTACGGAGTTCCCGAGTACCTGGTCTCGACGAAATACGACCCGGTCCCACCCAGATTGTAGACGGCGACCTCATGGGCTGTACCAACCGTGTTGTCGTTCACGAGAACGAAGTCAGTCGCGCCCGGTCCGCCCGCCGACCAGATCCCCGTCCAGCTGCCTGAGTCGAGGCCGGTGAACACATCTGTCGATGGGTTCATCAAATAGGGGTCGTAGTTGTCCGCCAGGCTGGCGGCGTGCGTAGCCACCGCTCGCCAGTATCCTGCGCCAAAATCTGCTGGCATGCCGACGGCATCGTTCAACGATTCGGCGACGTTGCCGCTGGCAATCACCACGAGGTTGTCCGCGGTGAAAACCGGAGGTGCGGCCCGTGAGGCCAGGGTGTTTGGCGTCATGTCAACCGGGGTCCATACGTACTGACGTCCGAAGTTGTTGTTCGTCTCGTCCGGCTCGGGAAAATCGTTCGGATCGTCAAGCAAGACGGTCACCGCGTGGCGGCCGCCGGTCACGGATTGCCCGGCGTTCAGAAAATGAAATCCGCCGCCGATGCCGGTCGCAGCTGCGGAGAAGGCGATACGGTTGACACCGTCGATACGCGTCCACCACTGCATACCGGCCATGGAGGTTGCGTTGCCGAAGTTGCGGAACGCGCCGTTCAGGTACGACGTACCGTCACCGGTCAGGGTTGCGGGAACCGGCACACTGCCGAACGTACTCGTGGCTACTTCGCGCGGTACGACCGGGTCGAACCATCCCGCTTCTTCAAACGCCACGAAGTCCGGTTGCGCAAGCGCCGCGCCCGCGTTGACCAGACCGTACCCGGAGTAGCGATCCCAGCCCGCGCCGGCTTCCACGTTCACCACGTCGGTAGCGGTGGCAACCAGCTGCGCGCGTACCTGGGCGTTGGTCCAGGCGGGATAGGCCGAGCGCAGTAGCGCGACTACGCCGGCGGCGTAGGGCGTGGCGCATGACGTTCCGTTGAACCAGTCGCTGTAGTCGCCGGGATCGTATGCCAGTGCACCCTGGATGTCGGTGGTGGGCAGGATCGTCGGCGCAATGACGTCCACCGCATTGACCGCGTCCTGCGTGTTCACACCGTAGCTGGATCCCCACCAACGCTCACCGTCGCAGGTGTAGCTGTTGGGATCGGTGACCACGCCAGGATTCACCTCGGCGCCGTTCGAACTGCTTCGCTTGCGGTCTCCACAAGGAGATGCCGCGCCCACGGCGATCACGTTGGTGTAGGCCGAAGGGTACGAAATGGACGAACTGTTGGAGTTACCCGTGGCCGCCAGCAGCACCACGTCCAGGCCGTAGGCGTAGTTCGCGGCGTCCTGGGCGGCTTGGTTGTAGGAACTGCCACCGAAGCTCATGCTGATGACCGTCGCGCCGTTGTTGGCGGCGTAGTAGATCGACGCGATCCACGCCGACGACGGAAGACCACCGGTCGTCGTGAAGTCGGAAATACTCTTCAGCGGCATGACGGAGCATCCGCCGGCCACGCCGGCCACGCCGAGTGCATTGTTTGCACGCGCAGCGGCCACGCCGGCACACGCGGTGCCATGACCTGGCCCGTAGCCGTTGGCCAAAGACGGCGTGTTGTCGTTGGGGTTGTTGTCGCCGTCGGCGTAATCCCAACCGTTGATGTCGTCGATCAATCCGTTGAAGTCGTCGTCGACGCCGTTCAAGACCTCACCGGGGTTGGTCCAGATGCGCAGGTCTGGGTGGGTCATGTCCACGCCGCTGTCGATGATGGCAATGACCACGTTGGCGTCGCCGTATCCCTGCGACGAGTCCCAGGCCGTCTGTGCCTTCGCATCGAAGCCCACGGTTCCCACTGGCACGCCGGCCGGATGGCCGCCGCAACCCCAGCAGTAGTTCTTCATCTGACCGGTGTTGTTGTGTCCCCACTGAAGCGCGTACTTGGTGTCGTTGGGGATGGCCGACGTATAGCTCAAGAACTCCGGCTCGGCGAATTCTACGTTGGGGTCCTTGGCGTAACGGGCAGCAATAGCCACCACGTCGGCGCCAACCGGCAGCTCGAGTATGCGCCAGCGCGACATGCCGATGGCCGGGTTGCGATCGGTACGGGCCGAAACCCCCGCCAACGGCGAGATGCTCTGCACCTGTTCCTGCGTGGCGATTTCATCGAGTGAGGCAATGCCCACGAGCGCGGTCGCGCCCTTGGACGCGTCGGCAATTTCCAGGGCATTCATGATGCTGGCCTGGAACTTCACGAGCACGCGGCCCGAGTGGATCGGACGATCGGCCGTGTCAGGCTGACCAACCAGGTTTGGCGCGTTGGCGAATGCCGACGTAGCGAAGACGACCAGTGTGAGCAGAAGGGTCAGGCTGCGAAATGTAGATTTCTTCACTACCGATCACCTCCTTGCTTACCAAAGCGGGACTTGCTGCTGCCCGTCGGGGCGGCCTTGGCATTGCTGGGAACGGCGGGCGTATCACGCACTGCCTTCTCGGCCCGCAGTACGGTCTGCGGATTCTTCGAAACCTCGATGAGGCGCGCGATATTGGTTTCGATCTTCTTGGCCAACTCGGTGTTTCCCACACTCTGGGCGTACTCGAGTTGGTAACCGAAGATGTCCAGGCGCAGTTGCAGCGAGGCGTCTTCCATCTGGCGTTGGATCGCCGGGCGTTGCTCAGCCGAGGTCGCGAGCGAGCGGTCGGTAAGCAGCTTCACTTGCTGTTGGTATTGTTCCACGCGGGTCTCAATCTGCTGCGCGACCTGGATCGCGGGGAGCATTGAAACCGCTGGCGCGGCTTGTTCCACGGCGGGCGTTGGACTGGATGCCTGTGGAATGGGAGAAGAAGCAGGAGCGGTCGAAACGGCCAGGAGCGAGAGGGCCCCGGCCAGGAGAGCATGGTGCATGTGACTCCTTGAAAATATTGCAGATAGGCGGATAGGCCCACATAGAAAGCGCCACCGAATGGGAGCGGTAACAGCGCTCAATGATACACGAGTTGATCAACTGTGGGTTGAGGGTCTTCCCGGAGTCGTATTTGGGCGCGGCGATCCGACGCGGAAACGGGTTCACTAGGTGATATCCTGACCCGCTATCGAGCATCGCTGCTTGCGCAGTTGCAGAAGCACCTTCGCCAACTGCTGAGCTATGACGCCAACAGCCTCGAAGTCCTGGGCGATGGCGGCTTCGATCGTCTGGTCGAAGACCTCCTCGACGATCCCACCAATGCCCCCAAGCGCGTCGCGGCCTACGAGGTCATCCGCGAACTGGGTGTCGGTGGCATGGGCACCGTCTACGAAGCGCGCCAGCAGAATCCCAATCGCAACGTGAGTACGAAAACGGCGCGACCGGGCAACAGCCATTCTTCGCCATGGAACTCATACAGGGAGAAGAACTCGACCGCTAGCCAATGTAACCACATCACAGAAAGTTGCTGGACCGCACGGTGGGAGCGAATAATTGGGTCGGGTTCCTTCGGTGGGGTCGTGAACGCGGTTGCCCGATTGAGAGATTCACCCATCACAGATCACACTGTTCCTATATAATGATACGGACCCGATCGAGGGGGAATCCATGCAACGTACACGGTTTGTATTCGGCGCTCTGGTCCGGCTGCCCATGCTGGCCAGGCTAGCCATGCTGGTCCTGCTCACGTGTTTCCCGGGATTGACTCCATTGGCCGTCTCGGCCACGCCCTGCGCTCCCGCCACGCTGACGATCGACCTGGATAACCAGGGAGTTCCCGTCGTGCACGCGACCGGCGATCCGGTGTTGGCCTATGTGCTACAGGCAACTGGCGATCTCCTTGCGCCCTGGCTCACGTTGGCCCCTTTCACGGGTAGCCTCGACTACGTCGACCCCGACGCTCCGCTCCTGCCCGCGCGTTATTACCGCGCCGTTTGCGTGGAGTCGGGCGCCGTGCTTAGCCAGAACGCGGTGGGGTACGTGAAGGTGAAGCGGCTCGCGGGGCAACGCGCAATGGCCATTGGCTGCCTGAATGCCCCCGGCGGTTTGCCACCCACGGTATCCCAACTCATCGGTGGGCTGGTCGAGGGACAGATTCCCCTGGGCACGACGGTGCATGTGTGGAACGGCGTGCAGTTCGAGAGCGCGGTGCTGGGGGAGTCGGGGTGGATCAACGACCCCCTCGTGCTTCCCGGCTTTGGGTTCTGGATCGACGTGGACGACGCCAACGATCCGCACGACATCTACATGATCGGCGAAGTCCCGACGCAGGAACTGATCGTGGTGTCCGACATTCAAGACGACCTTGTGGGCGTTCCGTATCCGGTCGACGTGGTGTGGGACGACACCGCGCTGGCCGGCATGGCGCCGTTCGGCTCCACCATGACCATCTGGAATGGAACGACGTTCGTGGACTACGTGAAATCGCCCATGGGTTGGAGCGGCAACCCGGTCACGCTGACCGCGGGCGAAGCCGTCTTCCTTTCCACCGGCGTGGAGCTCAATCTCAACACCTGTGCCAAGCCGTACGATTGGCCGTGATGCAGAAATCCGCGGCGGGCGAGCGCCCATGCGAAAGGCCTTGATCATGCAAACACGCTTACGCACTTCGATCGCAGCCATCGTGCTCGCCGTTCTGTTCGTGCCTGCGGCCCAGGCGCGCGTAGAGCTGGTCTGGGGTGACGCCAACGGATTCACCATCGATGGCGTGAGTGTCTTCGATCACGGAACGTCGACGTTGTTGGCCCAGCTTATTCTTACACCGAGCCCGGCCGCGCCGCCCGATCCTACCGCCCCCGACGGCGTTGGAAGCGGAGACCAGCTACTGGCGTCGCACGTGCTGAACGTCGACGCCGCGAATCCCCAGGCGGCATTCCTTCAGAATCTGGCGACCGCCGTGGGCCCGCCGCTTGCGGGTGAGACGGTGTACCTGCGCGTGTTCGCGGGCACCAGCGTCGTCTTGGGCACCCGCTTCGCGGAGGCGGCCGTGGTGACGGTGCAGGACATCACCGTACAACCGCCGCAGGCCGTGACCTTCACGGGATCGCCGCCCGCGGCTGGCTTCGGCGCGCCGCCGCAGGAGTTGAACCTGACCGTGACCAACCCCACGACCAATCTGCCGACTGCGCGCACGGTGTGGTTGGGCGAGGCCAGGCCGAATCCGTTCAATCCTCGCACGACGCTATCGTTGCGGGTGCCGCCCGGCGGGGCGGAGGTAGTAGTGTCCGTATTCGATGCTCGCGGACGGCGAGTGGGCACGATGGCCAACGGCTGGTTTTCGGGCGGCGAACGAACGCTCGAGTGGCATGGCACCGACACGAACGGCCGACCGTTGCCGTCGGGGGTATACCGGGCCCGACTGCAAGCCGGCGATCACACCCAGGTGCGGGCGATGGTGTTGGTGCGCTGACCTGACGGAAACGCGGGCTTGGAAAGCACGCTCTGAACGTCAGCGCTTCCCCTGCCAGTTCACCACCAGCGTAATCGGGTACGCGGCGTTCCTGTCTTCCGGCATTCCGATCACGAACCGTGTTCCGTCGCTCGAGGAGTCCCACGACTCGTCGGCCACGGTGGGGAAGAGCACCTCCGGACGGTCAATCGTCACCAACTCGTTCAGCGTGACTCTCGTCGCCGTGACGGAGCCGCCTCCGTCCATGCAGTAGATCTCAGTGCCCGCGGCGTTCCACCCCAGCAGCCATTCCGCGCCATCGGTGGACAGCTGCCATTTGCCATCGGCGCTGGGGAAACGCGTGAGATACGCCTCATACGTTCCACTCTCGTTCGACAGGTAGGCCAGCCATTGGCCATCGGGTGAGAATTGTCCCCAGCCTTCGTCGTAATCGGTAGAGATGAACGATGATGCCTCTTTGGTCTCCAAAGAAAGAACCCAGAGGTCGTCGCGTCCCTCCGAATGGTTCATGGCGATATGCTTTCCATCGGACGACCACGACCAGGCCTCGTCGTTCGATTCGCTCGAGTAGAGAAGCTCCGCTTCCCCCGTCCCGTCGGCCGCACGGACATAGATGTCTCCCGGCCCGCCGCGGTTGGATTGAAAGGCGATGCGGCGGCCGTCGGGCGACCAGACCGGCGAGGATTCGTTCGATTCGGCAAAGGTCAGCCGGCTGCCCACGTTCCGTTCAACGTCGAACACCCATATGTCACCGTTGCCGGAGTCCTGGGGCTTTACGCTGACGGCGAGCCGCGTGTCGTCGGGAGATAGCCGGATGTAGCCGTAGCGGCCGACATCGCCAATGGTGCCCAGGACCGCGCCCTCTCGGTCGTACCACGAAAGCGCGGTGCTGGAGGGGCCGCCCTGTTGGAAGATAAGCGTTCCCGCGTTTGAAACCCCGAACGCGCCCGACCAATAGTTGGGCTGAGACAGGGCTTCTTCGCCCACGGGGAAGCCGTCCCCCGTCAGCTCGAGGCGAGCTGCATCGAAGGGTCTTGCCATCAGAAAACCATCGCGCACCCAGAAGATGTGCCCGAGCGCGTAGGCGGCGTTGGACGAGGTCTGCATGAGTTCGCGCGTATCGTCGGCGTCGATCGTTCCCACCCAAAGCGAGTTCACGTTATCTCCGTCGGCGGCGGAGTGGCTGGCGCGTACGTACAGATAGTTTCGGCCATCGGGTAGGAAGAACGGAAACCGATGCGTGCTTTCGCCGGAACGTTGTCGATCGAGTTTCGTGAGCGGAGACGACGAGCCGCCGCTCGCGGATACGCGGTGGAGAGAAGTGTTCGTGCTGGGAGCGAAAACAATGACGTCGTCGCTATTCCATGTACCGCCGCGGCCATCGGGTGCTTCCGTGATCGTCACCGGAGCGCCGCCGTCGATCGCCTGCTTCTTCAGGACGCCATCGACGAAGTACGCCAGGTATCGGCCATCGGGAGACCAGAACGGATAGCGCGCGCCCGCAGTACCGGCCAACACCTGGGCTTCGTCCGAATCCAGAGATCGCAGGTACAGCGTCGGCGATGTGCCTTGCGACCCGGCGCTGAAAGTGATTCTGCTTCCGTCGGGTGAGATGCTCAATGACCCACCGTACGCGCCGTATCCGTTGAACCGGGTTTCCCTGGGAGGAGTTATCGACGCCCGGACCTCTGGCCGTGCCGGTGCCTGTTTCGTAAGCGCAATCCAGCCGAGTGCTCCGGCGGCAACCACGGCGAGCGCGGCCACCGCCCACGCCACTCGCGCGCGGCCGCGTCCGGAGGCCACTGTCACGTGTTCGGAGGTTGTTGCTTCTATCTCGTCTGCCTCGTTTGACGACAGGGTAATGCGTGCCTCGCCGATGTCGCGCAACCGCAACTGCGGATCCTTCTCGAAACAGCGAGTCAAAAGGCGCCGTACCTTCAGCGGCGTGGCCGCGGGAAGCCTTTCCAGATCAGGTGTGCGATGCAGGACCAGGGCCAGGGTGTCGGTGATCGTCTCACCGTGAAAGACATGATCGCCGGTAAGCATCTCGTACAGGATTACCCCGAACGACCAGATGTCGGTGCGCTTGTCGAGCGGCTTACCGCGAGCCTGTTCGGGGCTCATATAGGCGGCGGTTCCCAGGATCATGCCCGGCTGCGTGAAGGCCTGCGTGATGGTGGGCGAGCTGAGGATGTCGACCTCTTCGGCGGGGTCGCCCGCGTAGGCCGAAGCCAGACCGAAATCGAGGATCTTCACTTTGTCACTACCCACCACGACATTGGCCGGCTTGAGATCCCGGTGGACGATGCCCTTGTCGTGCGCCTCTTCCAAGCCCGCCGCGATGCCGGCCGCGATCCGGAACGCGTCCTCCATGGGCAGGGGACCCTGCTGCATCAGGTCGGACAGATCCTGCCCCTCGGCCACTTCCATGATAAGGAAGGACCCGCTCTGGGACTGCTCCAGACCGTAGAGTACGGCAATGTTGGGGTGATTCAACGAAGCCAGCACCTTGGCTTCGCGTTGGAATCGGGCCATTCGCTCGGGGTCGTTGGCCACGTCGGCTGTGAGCATCTTGAGGGCGACCTCGCGACCCAACTTGAGGTCGCGAGCACGGTAGACCTCGCCCATGCCGCCAGCGCCCAGCTTGTCCAGAATCTCGTAGTTGTTGAGGGTCTTGCCGATCAAATGCATTTCCTGGGGTAGTGTGTCGGAGCACACTACCGGCCAAAGGGCGCGAGGTCAAATTGGGTGCGCGGGCTCCGTAGCAGAGGCCGCGTAGAAGTGGCCGTGAGGACAACTTCAACGGGAGCGCGCCATTTGGACCGGCGGAGTCGAAGTATCCTCGTCGCGGTCACCCATGAACCATGCGCCGGCCGACAGACGTTCGTACTGCAGCAGGGTCTCGCCCGGGGTCGGCGCCGAAACCATACCCACCGGTTCCACGCGAATGCGGATAGGCTCGATACTCCCCGACGCCGTTCGCAGATTTCCGACGGCGTCGTAGGAATACGTGTCGGAGTTGAACTTGAACGCGCCAAGGACCAGGCCCGACAACGCGGCGTTGGGCAGGGGCCACGCGGGTTGACCGTTGGCCAGCGTCATGTTCGCAACGACTCCACCGCGACGGATGATCGACAGACGGTATCCATCGCCCGAAGGATAGTCGCCGGCCACGCGCAGCCCGTTGGGATCCCAGCCCACGCTCAGGTTGATGATGAGCGACTCGGCCTTGGAGTTGGCCGTCTTGTAACCCGCTTCGACACCCGAAATCTCGACCATGAACGACTGGCCAGGTGTGTCCAGCGCCACTCCGTGCAAACGCACCACGTCGGTGTCATCCCATAGGCCCTCCACCGTCATGCCAGGGGCGACGCCGTAGGTTCCGATCAAGCCACCCGATCCCGGGAGAGCCAGAACGGAACCGCACGTTCCACGGACGGCCTTGCCGTTGTGCACGAAACTGCTGCCGGTCATTTCAACTTCGGACACCGATGATCCAGGGGCACGGGCGAACATGAAGTCCTGCGACCAGGTAAGATTGTCTACGGACATGGGCCAGGTAACGCCGATTTCGTCGACCTGCACCCAGCTTCCGTCGGGAAGCTCCACTGCGATCGACGACTCGAATTCGATTTGCGTACGAATGCCGGAGGCGCCGGCGCTTGCGCCGGTAAACGCGGCGACGCTGGTTCCCGTGAGCACAGGCGTTCCCTGCAGGGCCACGGCGGCTTGGGGCGAGTTGAATGATTGCGTTCCCACGATCAAACCGTTTTCCAGGAGCTCGAGCTGCACACCGTCGCTCGGCGACTGCGATCCGTCGAGGCGAAGGACGATCTCGCTGTCGCGCAATTTCAGGCGCTGCCACAAGATGAAGTCAGAGCCGTCGACGAAGCCTTGCACCGTCCAGTCGATGTCGGTGGTCAGGGGCGACAGCGTACGGAATTGGTTGGCTGCTCCGTCGGTCTCTGAAAGATCGATGCAGACGCCGTCCAGACCGCTGCTACCGATGGCGGCAATGACCAAGGCCCCCTGGCAGCTCGCGTACAACAGCGCGTTGCCCATGGGAACGTGGCGGATACCCGAGTAGAGAGTGGTGGCGCCCATCTTGGGCGCGGCCGCGGGGTCACCGGCGCCCTGCTGGTGTTCGGCGGAACTGTCCAGATACGTGGTCTGGGGCTCGACCAGATCACAGCCGCCCAGCGCGAAAATCGCGAATAGAAGGGCCAGGCTCGAGTTCAGGGCGGTCTTGGCGGCTTTGGGGAGGTGGATCGGGTTGAGCATTGGCACTCCAGTTCGGGTTCGCGGGCTTGATTGCTGCCTCTATGAATCTGAACGCTGGGAGATGGCCAACCGCACACGCCTTTTCCGGTTACCGCCCCGTTTGGCTTTGAGGTGGATCAGCCGAAATCGACGTGGCCGGATTCCCCCCGGTTCCACGCGTATACGGCCAAGAGAGGTTCATGCCCCAATCAACCCGCAGAGAAACCCATGTCCAACTACGACTTCAGCCGCTACCCGGCTACTCTGGCGCTCCTACTGATCCTATCCACGTGCAACCTGAACCAGGCCCACGCCGGTCCCTGGACGACCCGCGTCATCGACGACTTCGAGTCGGGTTCTTTTGCGCCGTGGTCGCCCATGAACTGGGTGCAAACCGGGCTACCGCTCGAAAGCTGCTGGGCCAGTCGTCGCGAAATCACGGTCAACAATACGCGGCCCATCGTGGCCGAGTTGGCGGGCTCCAATTTTGACGACGAGTTGGAAATAGATTTCGAGAGTGGCCCGCCACCGGACCTGCCCGACACCATGCAGGAAGTGCTGCGCCTGGAGTACCTGTTCGGAACCACGCGAGATCTCACGGGAGGTGGCGCGTACGACCGGATCCGAATTCGCCTGGAAAACGTCTTCGCAGTCAGGTTCCGTGTAGAGATCGGCTTGAAGGCGAACACCTATCCCGATGTGGTGTTCCGGGGACAGGGGTGGTTCGGCGTAACCGCGCCACCTCGCGACGTCGACTACGAATTCCTGTTGAGCGAATACTTTCCCGCGATCAATCCTACCTACGTGGAGGCCATCACGGTCACCGTGCAAACGGAAACGTTCAACAGCGGTGGATTCCGCGTGGCGCACATCGACCTGGCGGGCCCCGTTGTGGCGGGGCAGGTGGAGAACCCCGACGGCGGCACCCCCACGGCTTCCATCCATAACGCGACGTACTTCGAGGAGTGGAGCTGGCCCGACCTGCCTGGTCCCGGCCCGGTTACCGCGATGCTCAACGTAGAGTTGGTCGAAGACGATCAGACCGCCGGCGGCGAATACCCGGGTTGGATCTCGTGGGGCGACGACGGCGAGACCGATCCGTTCGTGCCGGGAAACCTGAGCCACGCGAGCCTTGCCGCCGACGCGATCAACCCCTACCCCGACGGCAGGTTTGAGTTCAACTTTCGATGGGCCGATGAGGGGACGGGTCTGCGGATGTTCTACCCTCCCGATCCGATCAAGATCCTCAGCAGTACCAGTGTAGTGCTGCGCGTGAATTCGCATCATCTGAACTTCGGTTCGGGTCGCGAAACACAACTCATCCACACCGTGCGTCTGGATATCCCCGAAGGATCCCCGCTGATCTTTTCGGATGTGTATGAGCTGTACAACGCGGACGACGAGTTCTCACTGCACTTTGAAGTTGTCAACATCGACTCCTCCGTGCCAGCCGGACCGCCGGTATTCATGATGGCCCACACGGCCGATGCAGGACCCTATGATGTGTCGACGGACGCGCCGCAATGGACGGCCGCCGATGGACCGACGCTCACGGCGACGCCGAGCGTTACCGACGGGCGTACGCGCATTGCATTGAGTCAGCCGCTGGCGTTTGCGTCGACGGTGCAGGTGTTTGACCTGCGGGGACGGCTGGTACGGCGCATCGCGCTTGCGGCCGGGCGGGAGCAGGTTGTGTGGAGTGGGCGCGATGATTCCGGGCAGCGGTTGGCGTCGGGGGTCTATTTTGCGCGGGTTGAGGGCGCGCCTTCGCCCGCGGAGAAGATCACTCTCCTGCGCTGACGCGAAGCGTATTACTCCACGAGCATGACCTTCCCAACATCGGAGAACCCGCCGGCGGCCAAGCGATAGAAGTAGGCGCCCGACGCCACCCGCTGGCCGCGTTCGTCCGTGCCGTTCCACGTTCGAGAATGGGTTCCGCTGGGGAGCGTCTCGTCCTGCATCAGGGTTCGAACCACCCGACCGGCGACATCGTAGATCACCAGCGAAACCGAACTCGCCGTTGGTAACGTGAAACTCAACGTCGTGAGCGGATTGAACGGGTTGGGAGTCGCGGCGTGCAAGATGGCCCGGTTGGGAAGTGTTTCCGGTGTTGCAGTCGCGGGATCGAGGTACCCGATGGTGAACGGGGACAGCGTGTCGGTCACTCCGCATATCTGGTTGGTCACCATGTCGTGCGACGTTGTGATGTCCACCCAGGTTGTGCCGTCAAAATGCAGCAGCTGGAGATCCTGCTCGGGAATCTGCAATGCTGCATCGTCGTAGCCGAAGCATAGCGTCACCGATCCCGTGTATACGTTGGAGTCTACGTCGATGTCCCACGTCGACGGTGGATCGGTCGCCAGCTGAATGTTGGTGGGGTACGAAGCCAGGGCTGGGTTCTCGACGATGGTCACCTGACCGTTGAGAACGACCTCACTGAATGTGATCGAGTTGTTTCCGAAGAACACAGTTTCATCCAGGCCGGTGGTCACGGGGTGGACCGTTGTGACCTGGCCCGTATTGAAGAGCTTGAAGACCCGTGCATTGTCGAACAGCGGTGACGGAGTCGAGTCGCCCCCAGGTAGACCAAGCACCGATGTCAGATCCCTGACGCCCAGCGCTATCTGGATCTTCACGTCGTCGGGTTCGACCAGGTCCGTGATCGACCTCAGCTGTTCAATGTATGTGGGGTCCTCCGTGAAGTAGTGGAAGAAGTTGTTCTTCCACGGCCCCCACTCCGACTCGCCGCTGGGAATGGAGCGAATGCGCCACCGGTAGGCCAGGCCGTTGTCTTGCGGCAGGTGGGAATACACATCGAAGGCAATGGCGGCCACGTCGTAGTCGTCGTCGGTGGTGGTTTGTGGGTCGTCCCAGAGAATCTCGGGAGACCAGACTTCGTTGCTGATCCCCGGCAGAAACGGATCCAGGCCACCGGTGTAGTTCACAACCCAGTTCCCCGGCACGCCGTAGGTGGTCGTCCCGGTGCTACCGCCCGTGGAACGACCGAACGGATCGTTGACTGGCGGCGTGCCGTCGTCAATGAAGCTCCACATGGGCGTTGGATTGTCCGGACCCGGGGCGATGTCCTGAAAATTCGATACGAGCTTCGCGAAGTCGCCGAACAGGCGGGGAACGGCGTCCCAGCCGTCCGCATCGAATCCCGAGAACGCACCGGTATTGGAAGGGCCCCCAGGTTCGAACGTGGCGTGCGATTCACGCGTACCATCGACCCACACCTCGATGTTGTCGACCTGCGCCGCCCCCAACTGGCTGGGCCAAAAACCATCTTCGTCCGAAAATCCTCCGTCGCTCTCTACCAAGATGGAAAGGTGGATCGATGCAACCCCGGTGACGGGATGCAGATCGTAGTCGGCGGGATTCAGCGCGAAGGTCTGGTCGAACATGTCCGCTCGTCCGAGTCCCGTGTAGTCCTGCAACGAAACGAAACCCGTTGGGGTGCTGTATCCCACTCGCACGAAGTCATAGAACTGTTCAACGCTGTGATCCAGGCGGAGCTTCAGGCGTACCGAAGATGACACCAGTTCGTCGACCACCGGGAAGTACCATCCCAATTCCTGGTACCAATCGTTGCCGTAGCCCGGCGTGTTGCTGTAGGTGGGGTCGGATTCAACCCCGCAGTAGGCGACGCTGTTCTGGGGAGATCCCGGCGCGTCCACCAGATGTACGCTGTACACGAAATCCCCGCTGGCCCCCGATACGAGTTCGTTGCTGGTCATGCCGTCGACGTTGCCGCTGGCGAGACTGCGTCCGAAGTTTCCCTCGTCTACGTCTCCTTCGAAGGTGAGCAGGCCGAGCGTGTTGACATCGGGGCCCCCCAGATACAGGAACGCGACGCCCGCACCGGGCTCGGACGCATCGGCCAGCGGGTCGCCGATGACGAAGTCGTCGAAACCGTCCTCGTTGGCGTCCCCAAAGGGCAAGACAGCATCCCCGAAATCGCCGTCGGGTATGGTTCCGATGAACTCACGGTCGCTGACGGTGTCCATGGGGTCGCCGCCGCGGAACAGATACACCGCACCCACGCGCAATGCCGGGGGAGCGTGGACCCCCCAGGCCTGTACGAGCAGATCGTCGAACCCGTCGCCGTCAACGTCACCGGCCGTGGCGACCCGCGACCCGAAGAAGTCGTTCACGTTGGCGGTGGTAAGGGTCAGGTCGGACACGTTGTCGAGAACCAGGCTGCCGTGATAGATGTCGACCACGTTCCAGTTGTTCAAACCAATGTAGAAGTCATCGAACCCGTCGCCGTTGAGATCGCCGCCACCGCCGATTGAATCTCGACCGAACCCGCTGGCGAAGTGGTTCACGGTTACGTCGGCGCTGAGCGTGCCCGCAGCCTCGCCCAGATACACCTGGACCGAGGGGTCGACTTGCGTCGGGGGCTGGTTGACTCCGTCGGTCTGCACCATCAGATCGTCGCGCCCATCGCCATTGAGATCCCCTGCACACACCAGGGTCTGGCCCACGGTTACTCCGCTGACGACGGTGTAGTCGCGCGTTCCATCCACGCTGGGCCCAGCGCGGTACATGCCTACTTCGCCCCACGATGTGCTGCTTGGGCCCACGGTAAACTCGGTCACGAAGATGTCGTCGTCACCGTCACCGTCGGTGTCGCACAGACACATGGCCTCGCCGGGAGCCTCGTGAAGCACTTCGATTTCAAAGTCGGGAAGGTTATCGATGGGCTCTTCGCCCAGGTACACCGCGTAGGTGTGATAGCTGAACCCCGACGTGTCGGTGCCGGAGTACAGGGCTACGATGTCGTCCACGCCATCACCGTCTACGTCGCCGCTCGCCACGGCTTGCCCCGCGTCGGATACCGGTATGTTTGTCGGAGCTAGCAGGTAGGTGATGGAGGGGCTGACGACGCCGGGCCACACCTCCGATGGGTGCCAGAACAATGGTTCCTCTGTTCGGTCGACGCTGATCCATCCCTGGGCATCGGGCAACCCGCCGGCGGTTTCGAACTGCCCCTCGAGCGTAGCGGCATCCCCGTATAGAAAGAGCGTGTCGCCCGCCGCCTTGGTGTGGAACGACCGGGCCCCGCTACCTGGCTTCTGGAGATCGAAGACGGAAACCGTGGTTTGGCGGGAGGCGGTTTCGGCCGCGTAGACCGGGTTAAATGGGGCAGCGAAGGTCGATAGCAGGACCAGCAGCAACACGCGGAACATGAGGCGGCCTCCCAGGAGTGGGCAGTGGGGATTGGGGGTTCCTGGAATAGACAGGCGCGGGGGGCGTCGATCACGCGGGGGGTGGTTTTTTTGGAGACTAGGGGACTCGGACCCAACGCCATACTTCCCGCCAGCTGGGTTCCTTCCCCGTCATCATCATGCTCACGCCGAACACACGCCCGGCGGCCCGGCGGAACAATACGGCCATTGCCACCAGCAAGGCCAAGGACAGCAGAATCTCGGCCCAGTGCGGGTGGCCGCGCATGATGCGAACGGGCATGGCCGCCGGTGATAGGCCGGGCGTGAGCGACAGCAACCGCATCCAGGCAGCGTCGGGCTGATCTATTCCCATGAACGCCACGGCCAAGGGCAGGAAAGGAAGCATGATCAGCGAGCTACGGCTGCTGCTGTTGGGATCGTTGATGGTGGCCGCGACGATGCCGAACAGCGTGAACCAGAAGGCGAACCCCAGCATGGAAAACAAGACCAGGTAGATTACCGAAACCGGGTCGCCGATGCCCTCGGGAAGCTGAAAGGGGTCGTGCCAAATGAACACGGCCGCGACCTTGTACAGCAGGTATCCCAACGCGTAGCTGCCCAGGTTCACCAGCACGACGATCGTCAAACCCAGAATCTTTCCATCGATCCAGTCCTGCGGTGTGATGGCCGACAGAACCGACTCGGTCACCTTCTGCGTCTTCTCGCCCGTGATAGCCACGAACACGTAGCTGAACCCCAGGAACAAACCCATCAACATGGTCCCCACCACGATCAGCACCGTCTTGGGTTCGGCACCGCTCGACTCCCCGGGCTGCGACCCCAGCGTGCGTCGACCAATATCGACCGGCGCGGACAGGGACTGGAGTATCTGCGGATCCAGACCGCTCTCGGCCAATCGCTGAGCCTGCCGATGTTGACCGACCAGCGCCATGAACTCCTGCTGCCAGCCGCGCTCTTCCCGCACGATCAGCTCGGCCCTTTCGATACCCGATACGACGAGGACCGCGTCGACTTCTTTCTCCCGGAGCGCACTTTCGGCGGCGGCAAGGTCGGGCGTCGCACCCTCTGCGTGCTGGAGTTGGAATCGCTCGAAAGACTCCACGGCCTGCAACTGCATTGCGGCTGCGCCCAGCACCATGACCGTCTTTTCCTCTTCCGACTTGCTCTGGATGTAATGCCCCACGAACCCAAACGCGCCGAACATCACGGCGAAGAACACGGCTCCCAGAATGAGATCGCGAGGCTTCGCGAAACGGTGGTACTCCCAACGGGCCACCGTGGATACGCTACTCCACTTCATTCCGACGCCTCGGGTGCGGTCGGGGAATCGGGTCCGACGGTCCGAATGAAGATCTCGCGCAACGACTCGGCCGCGCTGTGCACCGACGTGACGGTCACCGATCGCGTGATGTGATTGAGCACCTCTCCGACTTTCGCGTCGGTCTGGAGAGAAACCGCCACGCGATCCTGGGCCGGGCGATGGACGCCGGCCACGCCCGGCAACCCGCTCAAAACGGCGACGTCGGTGTCGGGCGAAATTCCAAGCTCCATACGAACCCCGCTGGCGGTATTGCGCCGGATCTCGTCCAGGGTGCCGTGGAGAACCGCGCGTCCCCGGTTCATCACCAGCAGACGGTCGGCCATCTGCTCCACCAGATCCATCTGATGGGCACTCAGTAGAATGGTGCAGCCCTCATCGCGCCGTCGCCGGATTGCGTCGACGAATCGCTGTTGATTCACAGGGTCGAGTCCGGAGAACGGCTCGTCGAGTACCACGAAACGCGGGCCGTGGAGGAAAGCGGCCAGGAACTGTACTTTCTGTTGGTTGCCCTTGCTCAGAGCGTCGATGCGGTCCTTCTCGCGATCCCCGAGGTCGAGGTCAAGCAGACCCTGGCGGGCCTCCCTGCGCGCATCGGCACGGCCCATGCCGCGCAGCACGCCGAAGTACTCGAGCGTGCTGAGTACCGAAGTATCGCGATGCAGGCCCCGTTCTTCGGGAAGGTAGCCCATGAGTCGAGGGTCGGCCCGTTCTCCGCCGTTCGTGATGGTCTCGGAAAACTGGAGGCGGCCGGAATCACAACGGAAGATGTCCACGATCATCCGTACTACCGTGGACTTGCCCGCGCCGTTGGGTCCCAGAAGAGCGAAGATCTCGCCGGGTTGCACATCAAACGAAAGGTCGTCGACCGCCTGGACGGAGCGGAAGCTCTTGGAAACGGATGTTACGGCGAGTATAGGATTCATTGGATGGTACGGCGCGGGCTTCGAATGGGTCATCTTGATTCGCCGAGTCTATTACCAGGCGAGACCAGAAAGAAACGGTACAAGAAAGTGCACCCGCCGCCCAAAAGATTGTCCTACGAGCTGGTCAACATCTAGACTGAGCGCTTGGTGGCGCCTTTCACTTTCGTGCTGGTAGCGAGAGAGTGATCGCAGTCGTGCGTTCACCGCGGCACGAGTCGCTCCAGCTCATCTAACCAGTTCACCAGCACCGTCACCTCGGTCGCGTTGATTTCGCCCAGCGGTTCTATGGTGATGAGGCGGTTCTCATCGAAAACGTCGAATTCGAACTCCGATGCGAATTCATCAAGGATCAGTTCTGGGCGTCCGTTGCGGAAGCTCGCGGCCGACACGTCGACCGGTACGGAGTAGAGCGCCTTTTGCTGCGTGAAGAACAACTCGTCTCCTGTGGCGGACCAACGCGGTCGTTCGCCACCCGCGGTCGATACCTGCCATCGGCCAGCGGGATCCGGGAAGGCCTGTACGAAAACCTCGTCCCGACCGGTTTCGTCTGAGGAGTACGCCAGCCATCGGTCGTTGGGCGACAGGGCAGGATCTTTTTCGTTGGCGGGGGTGTTTACCAAGTAGAGGGGGGTGTCGTTTCCCTGCTGAAAAGCAGCGATGTTCCGTCTTAGATCATCGGCAAATTCCACCAGCAGATACTGGCCGTCGCTCGACCATTGTCTTGGCACCACCAATCCGGCTCGTGGTCCGAATGATTCGACGGTGTACATCCGTTCTTCCGACCCGCTCCCATCGGCGGCCTTGACGAAGACGGCCAAGGCGTCGTTGTTCCGCTGCGACCCGAATGCCACTTGTTTGCCATCGATCGACCAGGTGGCGAGACCGCTGGGCCCTCCGAAGGTAAGCCGTGTGAGAAGATTGTCTTCGACGTCGTAGATGTGGAGGTCGCTGGATTGCGATTCGACCATGAGAACCGCTATCCGCTGCCCGTCGGGTGAGACTCTGGCCCCTTGGTAGGTTGCTGGAGCTACGCCCAGTGGTTCGCGCGATCCGTCACGTCCGCGCAGTACCAGAATTCGTTCCTCCACTTGCGGTGTTCCGGGTACGAACGCGGCCAATCCGTTGTTGGCGAACCCTGCGTGGATAATTCCAGAGCCCGGGGCGCCCATGACGTTTTGCAAGACCGGAGTCGGGCTGCCGTTCGCTCGCAGGGTTTCGATATCGAAGGGAAGTGCGAAGAGAAGGCCGGCACGTGCGATGAGCAAGTGCCCGGTTGGCATGTAGCGCGCCATACTCGCGCCCTCGAATACCGTTACGCGTTCGCCGGTTGACAGTCGCACGGCATCGATATGGGCGTTGTCGTAGCCTTCGGGGCTGTCGCCGGAACCCACGGTGAACAAGACCACGTCGTGCGCCGGTAGCAGGTGCGGCCAGCGATGGGTGCGTTCGCCCGCCGCTTCGTCGAGGGTGGTGATGGCTTCGGGTGTTCCGCCCGAACCAGGCACACGCATGAGAGGCTCGGTATAGTGTGGAGTGAACACGATCGTGTCGTCGTCGCCCCAATCTGCCCCACGGGGGTCGCCGATGTTGCTACACAGGGTGATGGGAGTGCCACCGTCGATGGAAATCTTCTTCAACGTGTTGTCGATGCTGAAGTAGCCGATCCATCTTCCGTCGGGAGAGAAGAAAGGGGCGAGTGCCCCTTCCGTACCGGCCATTCTCACCACGCCCTGACGTTCGAAGCGACGAACGTGGAGAAACCGGGTTCCTTCGTGGACGAGCGCCATGGCCAGCGCGGAGCCGTCGGGGGCCAGGGCGATGAATCCCGTCTGCATGATTGGCCCTTGCTCGATGGTGAGCTCGACGGGAATGGGCACGGCAAGCGAGAGAAGCGGCCGCTCGGTGACCGGCGTACGCATGGTTCTTGACATCACGAACATGGCGACGATTGCAAGCAAGGCCATGATCGCGTACGGGATGAACGGTTTGAGGCCCGATGATCGCTTCTGCGTTGTGGCCATTGTGGCCGGGGCCGCACTCAGAGCCTCTGGGCTGAGCATGACACGCGCCTCGCCGATGTCCCGCAGTCGTGTTCTTTGATCACGGTCGAGGCAACGCAATAGCAACGGTGCCACGGAAGCTGGTATTCCCGATGGCAACGGCTCTATGTCTATGTCGTCGCGCAGAACACCGGCCAGAGTCTCGGAGACGGTTTCGGCCGAGAACAGCCGTCGGCCGGTAAGCATTTCGTGCAAGAGCACGCCAAAGGCCCAGATGTCGGCGCGGCGATTGACTGGCTTGCCGGTGGCCTGTTCGGGACTCATGTAGGCGGCGGTACCCAAAATGACCCCGGCAATGGTATGCGCCGAGGTGATGGTGGGCGAAGTGAACGTGTCGAGGGCGTCGCTGGATTGTTCCGACGAAAGTGCTTTGGCCAGCCCGAAGTCGAGCACCTTGACTTGCCCCTCGGGGGTGAGCTTCACGTTGGCTGGCTTGAGGTCGCGGTGGATGACACCGGCCTCGTGCGCCGTCTCGAGCGCGGCGGCTATCTGACGACCGATTTCGAGAGCGTCTTCCACGGCCAAGGGCCCGCGCTCGAGTCGTTGGGATAGATCTTCGCCTTCCACCAGTTCCATGGCCAGGAATCGGGCGCCGTCCACCTCGTGCGCGCCGAAGATGCCGGCGATGTTGGCGTGGTTGAGCGAGGCCAGCAGCTTGGCTTCACGATCGAAGCGAGCGAGTCGCTCGGGATCGTCGCCCAGCGCGGGGGGAAGAAACTTGATGGCGACGTCGCGGTCGAGCGTCGTGTCCAACGCGCGCCAGACGACGCCCATGCCGCCTTCGCCGATCTGCTCGATCAGGCGGTAGTGAAGAAGATTGGTGTTGGGGCGCAGATCCACGAGGGGCTTCCGATTGGGGAGTCATGGGAGACTACTCCACGGCTGGGCGGGAGCCAATTCGGATTCTGCCCGTTTGGCCTAGTGCCATGGCCGGGGTTTGTGGTTGGGGCCTTGTGTGACACAAGCGCCAAAGGCGCGAGCTGGTACTCACCAGCCCGCGCCCTACTCACAGTGCGACTTGCAGCAGAACTACTGGTTGTCCCGGATCGCGCGTGCGAGGCAGGCGGCGCGGTCGAGCTGGTAGGCAAGCTGCATCAAGATCGCTTGGCCCGGCCCTTCGTCGGGAAACGAGCAGCCGGTAAAGATCGACCAGCTTCCGCCCTTGCGTGAGCAGGCATCGCGAACGCAACCGAGATAGTCGCCAATCACGTTCTGTGTCGTGGCGCCGCCCGTGGTGTTGCTGCTCTCGATCGTCATCAGCACCGCCTCGACGGCCCACCGGTCCTGCTCGCTGTAGTTCCCGTTCACGAAAGCCGCGTGAATCGCGTCGCCGACGGCCTGGAGGTTCGCGTCGCCCTTGGAGGCGTCGACGTGGTCGGACCAGTCCCAAGCGATGGGCTCGGGAATGCTTCCGTCAATCAGGTCGTATGGACCGAAGGACGAAACGCCGTTCTGGGATTCGAATTCGGTGCCGTCGGGCGTCTCGGTGTAGGACGAGCGGAACGAGTTGCCCCCAGCCGTGCCTTCCACGGACAGGCTCGTTGGTGAGACCCTGACTTCAGCCGTGAGAACAGTTTGACCGTTGTCGCTATACGTCAGGATCGACTTGAACGTCGTGGGATCCTGATTGGTCGGCAGCTGACTGCGATGGACGATTTCCAGGCTCGGGGTGGGCGTGCCCTTCTTGTCCAAATTGCCCGCCTCAGGGGCGGTCGTCGGCGTCTCGCTCGAGCAGGCGCCGAGCAGCAGAAGGGGAACCAGAACGAGTGGTTTGAGAAATTTCATTGTCAGTCTCCTGAGTCAGTTGATTCGAAAATTGGGATAGGTCCAAGTGCCAGTTCAGTACGGGTACTTGCAAATAGGTGCAGGGTGGTCGCGAATCAATGCAAGGGGACGTGAAAAGTTGGATTCGATTTCCGCATGAGCAAAGGGGGCATCAGAGCCAAGAAATCTCCCCCTCCTGTGATCGACAGCGGAGTTCTCCTTGTCTCACCACCAGTAGCCGCCATCCGCTCGGCTTCCATTCTGCAGTATCTGGACATCAATACTCCTTCCAGAGGCGGCGCCGTGAGGCGATTCTTCAGGGTTTGCGCAACTTCAGTCGTTCTCTTGGGCGGCGCGATTGGCAACGCTGGTCTTCGCATTGTGCGACGACGTCGGGATATGGCGAGGGTCAAACGTACTTGGGCTCCGTCAACTCCGTCGTTGTCGGTTTCGCGTCGTTTAGTTTCAACGCACCAAACCAACTTGTCGGCGGCAAGCATATCACTGCAACGGTCACCAGCCCCACGAACGGAACATCTGAGTTCTCGTTTTGTACCGAGGTCATCAATACACCCGCCGGGAGCAGCGCGCCGTCTGTCGTTGTCTTCCGCGCGAATGTGTCGAACCCGTTCAACCCCATTACCGCAATTGCGTACGACGTGCCGGTGGGCGCTTCCAACGTATCGCTCCGCGTCTACGATGTACGCGGGCGGCTGGTACGAACTCTGTTTCTACCGCATGGATGCGCGTGGGTTCTCGCAGACGCAGAAGAGCTATTGCTCAAGTAGTGGAAGGCTGGGACGTCTTGCGGAAGACGGTCGTGGATACGGGGCCGATCCACAGGAACGCAAACATACCGACCGCCATAGCGGTGGGCGAAGCCTGGTTGAGGACATACAAACCGCCGCCGTAGCTCCGATGACGAGGGATGCAATGTCCATATCCTATCTCCTGTGTGGTTCCGGATGGACATCGATCCTACCGGACCTGCGGATGGAGGGTCAAGGCTGGCGCTGCGCAGCGCCTGGTTGCACTCCGATAGACTGGAAAGTCCATCTGCCCGATTTCGGACGACCAAGACGCCACGCTTGGCTCCGAGCAGGAGTTGCGCCTCTCTTGTAGAGTGGCTACTGACCGTCCATCGATGTATCCACGACCGCGTCCTCGGGCATTTCCACGCTGGAAGCGTCAAACGCCAGCTCGAAGTCCCAGTCGGTGACATCACACTTCGCGTACACGTCGTCTCCGTTGTAGATGGTGAAGGCGGTTGGTACCACGAGCCCGTCGACTGTTTCGAAGCTTTCGAAGATGAGGTGATTCGGCGGAGTGGAGTCGATGCCCTCGGGCAGAATGGGCTTGTAGGTCACTACGTATTCGCAGCCGTGCAGTTGGTACGATTCCGTATCTATATATAGGACGTAGTAATCGTCGGGAGTGTCGCCGGCGCCCGGCGCGAAGGTCATACGCACGTGATGGTAGTCCTTATCGCTACCTCGCACGGGTTCGGTGCCTTCGTGCTGCAGGTGGACCGCCGCGTCCTGGGTGAGCCACGGTAGATTCAGGAAGTAGTAGTTCAGCTGGGCCATGAAACGGGGCGGGGTCTGGAGGCTCCAGTCGGAGCTCCACACTTTCTCGCCGTCCCAGGCCAGACGGGCGCTCGATCCCACGACCTCCAATGTGCTGCGACGACGGCCCTGTTCGATGATCACCTTCGATGTGCGTTGGGCGCCATCGGGCATGGTCCATGTGTCGGTAAACGCAACGGTTGGCGCGGTCGACCATGCTTTGAGCCCGCCGTGGGCCTTGATCATTTGATCCACGACATCCTTCGCATCGTCGGCCCGCGCCGGTTCCGTCGTCACGCCCGCCAGCGAGGCAACGAGGAGAAGGACGAGTGCGCGGGTTGCGATTCTCATGACAAGGACTCCCGTTTCGTTACTATGTTCCTGATTCTTGATGGGTCTCGACGAGACCCCGTCAATGTCGCAGATCTGTTGATTTCTCGCCAGGCCCGGGCAAATCCGTGGCCGGTGCCCATGGCCTGCGCGCTGCCTCCCGATTCCGCGTCGATTCTCGTCACGCGTTCTCCAAGTGCGTCGGTTTCAGTCGTTACGAGATAGCTACCGAACATGTTTGCCGAGTGCGTTCGACTGTATGGCGGTCAGCCCGTCGGCTGCCGTGAACATGGGTGCGTGGATCGGCTGCGTGGTCCAGTTGCCGCCCGCCAGGGGAACTGCGCAAGATCAGATAGAGGCGCCGTGAAATCGTATTACGGCTACTTGAGGTCCGACTCCAACACTTCGATTTCGGCCCGAAGCCCTTCGGCCAGACGGGTCCTTGCAGCATCGTCTAGTGAGGGATCGCGGTCACAAAGATCCAGGGCCCGCCGAAAAGCGTCCAGTTGCTCGACTTGGCGGCCCTCGCTTCCGTGCAGGTTGGCCAGATCAACCCAGGCGCGGCTGCTTTGGTAGTGAATTCGCGCAATCCACTCATAGGCTTCCCGTTGTTCGTTCGGATTGTCGAGGCGAGCCACAACCCTTCGCAGAATACGGCGGTCGAATGGGGGAGGCGCGTCGCTTTCCCAGCTACTGGTTGCCGTGATTGCCCTGGCCAATTCTCCTCGTTCGACAAGCCTGGCCAGCTCTTCTTCGGTAGGCATGCTGGGGAGTGGGCTGCGTTGAGAATGTTCGGCTAAGGAAGTGTGATATTCGGATGTTTCGTCCCCAAGCAGCGTCCTGCGAAAAAAATGTACCGCGGCGGCTACCGCGTCGTTGTGAATGCGTACGTCCGTTTCATCTCCGCGCGAAGCCGATGCCAACCAACTTTCCGTCAGGAATGTCGCATGCTCAGCGTCGTGGAACCGCAAACGGGTTCTGTCCACGAAGGGCGCCCGTGCGAAGAAGTCCTCTGTCTTTGCGTAGTCCTCGTTCCTCTCTTCCTTGGATTTTTCGATTTGCAGCAGGGGCCCTTGCAGGGCGCGCGGCCTGAAATGGATAGACCCCATCAATTCGTCGACGCCTTTCTTGAATCCCTCCCATCCTTCTATGGTGCAAATAGCCTGGGCACGTGTGTCTCTCATCTGCCAGGTAAGAATCGATAGACTTGCACTACTGAAGGCCAGGAGTCCAAGCGGCTGCCGGGTGTCTCCGCCGAGTTCGGCCAGGCTCGCATGCAGGAAGCGGAGATCTTCCACGTCGCACGCCAGCGATTGGGGGTTCGGTCGGAACCCCAGCGGTTCCCGCGTGAATTCGGCCAGGCGAGACGGCGATACCACCAACATCCCGGCGCGAGCGAGGGCTTCGGCGTACGTGGGCAGTGACTGCGGATCGGCGTAGAGAATGACCGTGGGTCGGGCACCCGGGCTCCGGGTTGCGTTTCGGCGCGTGGCTATTGGCCGATCAAGAATCGTCTGGGCCTCTTCCGGGGCAACCTTGTGTCGGTTCACGAACCGGTCTACGACAGATTGCGGCTCGAATGGAACGTTACTCTCGCCCGTGAACGAAAAGTCGTCGCCCGCGGCGTAGTAGTGGGCCATGTTCATCGGTGAACCGGTTCCGTCAATCGAAGGGAACCAGCAGTAGACGCGAACCGGACGACTGTGATGTTCCGCCCACGGGCGGGTGGGATCTTCGAGGTCTACCGTGGTGAATCCCACGGATTCGTTCGCATGTGTCGCTGTAGCTGGGAGGATCGCAAGAATCCAAAGAAGAAGGGCGTAAATCACGATAGACTGCCTTCGAAGAAAAGGGCCGCTGCGTCGGCTGGCCAGTCCATCGCGCGATTCGAACTCTTGTCGACGCACGCCACGATCATGAGGCACCGCGAGAGGGTGTTGCCCCCCCGATCCAGCATAGTGCACTCGATGTGCGCATCGGGTCCGCGGATTTCTCTGACCAACGATGTAATGGTGATTTCCTGGTCTCCTATGGCCGGCTGCAGGAAATCGATCTCCATCCTCCGTACCCAGGTCATGAACGGCAGCGTCGCAAGCGTCTTCAAATCCCATCCGGCGTGTTTGCGCAGGCCGTCCATTCGATGATCGATGAAGTAGGCGGAGTAGACTGCCGTACGAACGTGATTGTAGGGATCGAGATCAGAGAACTTGATCCGGTGGGTGCTCTCATAGACGATCGGTGTACTCATTGGGACGCTGCCTTCTTGGCGGTCGTAGTTCAGGTCTGACAGTAGATGATGCGTATTCCCATGAGGTCCGGAGTCCTTCGTGTACGGGCTGCCAATTGGGGAAGGGGTCATCTTCCTGATCGTCGAGGATAGCAAGCAATAGCCTGGGAATGCCAGTCGAGAACCCCTCAGCCGCGAAGCCCTGGAATGGCCTGGACTGAACCGCGTGAAGTTGTAGAATTTTCACAGGCGGTTTGGCCGGTTCGAGTTCCCGCCTGGAGATTGCATGTCGCAGGACCCGCGCACTCAAGTTACCGAGATTATCGAGCGCCTCACGTCGGGCGACACCGCCGGCGAGCGACCCGAAGTCTTGCTACCCCTCATCTACGACGAACTCCGTCGCCTCGCGGGAAGCTATCTGCGTCGCGAGCGCCCCGACCACACACTACAAGCCACCGAACTCGTCCACGACGCCTACGCCAAACTCGTGGACCAGAGTCGGGTGCAATGGCAGGGTCGCACACACTTCTTCGCCGTGGCGGCCAACGCCATGCGTCGGCTGTTGGTGGACCATGCTCGCAAACGCGGTCGTGACAAACGCGGCGGCGGGCAGCAGCGGGTGACCCTGCAGGAAGAGATCCTCGTGTTGCCGGGCTTCGACGTATCCATGGCCGACCTGATCGCCCTGGACGACGCGCTTACGGAACTGGGTGACCTGTCTCCCCGCCAATCGCAGGTGGTGGAGATGCGATGCTTCGCAGGGCTGAAGGTGGACGAGGTGGCCGAGAACCTGGGCGTATCGCGGCGTAGCGTGGAGGCAGACTGGACACACGCGCGCGCGTGGCTGCGCCGCAAACTCGACGAGGACGGACCGCGTTGAACAGCGAGCGCCACGAACGTGTTAGGGAACTGCTGTTCTCTGCATTGGAACGGCCACCGGCCGAGCGGGACTCGTGGCTTCGCGACGCTGCCGCTGGCGACGCCGACCTGGTTGCAGAAGTTCATTCGTTGTTGCGATTCCATGTTGAAGAGTCTGACGAAGCTCCGTCGACCGGGTCGGGCGCGGCCACCGAGCCGCAGCCCGGTGATCTGTTCGCCAATCGTTACCGTATTGTACGCCGCGTTGGCCGTGGCGGCATGGGCGAGGTGTTCGAGGCACGCGATGAAACCCTGGGCGTCACGGTCGCGTTGAAGCGACTGGTACGCGCGGACCTGATCCATGACGAGTCGTTCCGCAACGAGGTACGCCTGGCTCGTCAGGTAACCCACCCCACCGTGTGTCGCGTGTACGATCTTGGTGAACACGAGGGCGAACGTTTCCTTACCATGGAATTCGTCGACGGCGAGGACCTGGCTTCATTGCTGCGCCGCGTGGGTCGGCTGCCGACCGAGCGGGTGGCAGAGATTGGGCGAAGCCTGTGTGTGGGTTTGGCCGCGGCGCACGCGCAGGGAGTGGTGCATCGAGACCTCAAGCCCGGTAACATCCTGATCGACAGCGACGGCCGCACGCATATTACCGACTTCGGCATTGCGGTTCTGCAAGACGACACCAACAGTGCGTTCCGCAGCGCGGGCACGCCTTCCTACATGGCGCCCGAGCAACTGGTTCCCGGCGCCGCCGTGTCCGAACTCTCGGATATATATGCAGTGGGCTTGGTGCTGCATGAAATGCTCACGGGCGAGCCGGTGTTTCCTGGTGACAGTCGCACCAAGGTGCTCGACCAAAGGCGAACGGTTGCACTCCGGCGACCATCGGAAGTGGTTTCTGGAGTCGACCCCGTGCTCGAACGCGTGGTGCTGCGCTGTTTGAGAACTGCCCCCAACGAACGCCCGGCTTCGGTGCTGCAGTTGGCGGCCGCGCTTCCTGGCGGAGATGCACTGGGGGTAGCCGTGGACGCGGGGGTTACGCCGCCGCCGGAGCTGGTGGCCGATGCGCACCGTCAACAGCCAAGACCCGCGAACGACCGTTCGTTTCAGTGGTTCGTTGCGTTGTTGGTGTTGTTGGCGTTGGTGGCGGTTGGCATGAGCAGCCTGGGGTACTTTCCCGCTGCGCCCGACGATATCCATCCCCAGGTGCGTGCGCATCGCGCGGCCGCCCTGTTGCGCGAGCTGGGAGCACCCGAGCCCGAGCTTGGCACGTTCCGCGGCTACTTCCTGGATCCCACCAGTCGCGAAGAAGCGCAGTCGCTGTTCTTCTGGTACCGCGAAGACGGTCCGCCCCCACGGTCCACGTTTCAACGCACGGTTCTGGACCCTGCACAGAGGATGGTGATTTTCGACGGAGTGCCCACGCCCCGTACCACGGCCAACCTGGTGGTCTTCGACGAGCACGATCGCCTTGTGCACTTGAGTATGGGAGTTCCCGGTCCGTCACCCCAATCGGATTCCGTTGCGGTCCAGGGTAGCGCGCAGCGCGGACGACTGTTCGAGTACGCAGGGCTGGATCGGGCCCGGCTCGTGCCACAGGATCCGGAGTTGTCGCCAGTACTGGCCGATTCAGTCTGGGCCTGGTCGATTGCCGACCCTCGACAGCCAGATCGTGAAGTTCACGTGGAACTGGCGGAAACCAATGGTCGCGCCGTGTACTTCTCGGCCGGGATGCCCGAGGTCGAAGCGCAGCCACTGATCGAGAGTCGACTGAACCGTGTGAATCTGTTGAACGTCGTTTCGGCCCCCATGGTTCTGTTGATTGCCATCGTGGGTGTCGTACTTGCCGTTCGCAACCATCGCCGCGGGCGCGTGGATGGCGTGGGCACGCGTCGTCTGGTGGTGTTCTGTGCGGCGACCTTTTTCCTGAGTTGGCTGTTGCTCATTGGGTATCTGCCGCACCCGGGTATTCATCATGGTGAATTGTTGGCGAGCCGATTCATATTCCTGGTGGTCATCAATCCGCTGATGCTGTTTGTGATCTACCCCGCCATCGAACCCGGCATCCGCCGCTTCCTGCCGCGTGCCTTGGTGGGGTGGTCTCGCGTTCTGCGTGGTGATTTCAACAATCGCGACGTGGGTTGGGCGCTTCTGGTCGGCTGCACCTTCGGTTGCGCCTGGGCCCTGCTTGGGCTGGTCGACAAGGTGATCGCGCGCGAAGTGGGCGGCGTCGTGACGCCGGGGATCGACCACGCCGTACGTCTTCAGGCTGCGCAATCCCTTGCGGGCACGATGGCGATTCTGCTGAGGCAGATCATCGACGCCATCGCACGATCGGGGTTGACTCTTCTGGTGTTCCTGCTGTTCCGAATGCGACTGAAGCGAGAGCGCTGGGCCTGGGTTGGCGTGGTGCTGTTCGTAGGCATTCTGGAAACCCTGGTCTCGGGATCGTATCTGCCGCTCTCGTGGCTTGTGGTGGGCTTGCCCGTGGTGCTGAGCGGCGTTTGGATGCTGCGAAACCAGGGCCTGCTTCCCTACATCGTAGCCGGCTTCACGGCCAACTCCCTACGCTTCGTTCCCATTTCCATAGAGGCCAACGTGTGGTGGGCAAGGGGCGGAATGTTGGTTCTTCTTGTGATCTTTGTCCTGGGCGTGACGGGCCTTGTAATGATCCGCTCCAGGAAGCGAGATTTTTCTGCGGGTTTCTCCAGCCACGGCGCGTGACGGTGTGAGGGCGACAAAGACCCGAACACAAGAACAAGACCAGGGCGCCCCGGCGGCGCCAAAGAAGCTGGAGAGAACAATGAAGAAGATCATCGTATTGACCCTGGCCATTCTGATTGCGAACAGTAGCGCCGTATTGGCCCACGACGGAGAGTCTGAAAACGAACGTAAGTTCGGTGGACCCGTGGTGCAGACGACCGAGGTCGGCGGCAACCGTGAATGGCTGATCGGTGGCTATTTCGGACGACTCGTGAACGATCACCTGGCGGTGGGTATCGCCGCTTTCGGCCTGGTTTCTGGTTTGGAAGCTGAGGGTCTGCCCGAGTCGAACGACGGCACGAACTTTTCGTACGGCGGGTTGTTCGTGGCCACGCCGTTGCGAGGCCTGGGCGTGGTTTCGGTGGTTCCGTCACTAATGGTAGGCGCGGGAACACTGGAATTCGACGGACCGAGCGACGGAATCAAGAGTCGCGACGAACTGTTCGTGCTCGAGCCCACGCTGACACTGCAGGTGCGGGCAACCTCGTTCATGCGCGTGGACCTGGGCGCTGGCTACCGCATGGTGCGGGGCGTGGATACCCCGGGCTTGAGCAACGACTCCATGAGCCATTTCAGCGCTCGCATGGGGGTCAGCTTCGGCGCCTTCTGAGTTTTGTGACAGCTAAGTTGTTTGATTGCAGCCGGGTCCGACTTTGTCGGGCCCGGTTTTTCGTATTCGGATTTGCCCCAGAAAGTTCTGCGGGTTTTCGAAGCGACGGCGCGTTCCAGGGTGAGAACGGGAAACACCCCAAGAAACAGAGACCCCTGGAGGAGATGAAGTCATGTTGAACGAAATGAACCGCACCGCGACCCGCCGGTTGGCCCTGACGTTGGTGCTTGTGGTCCCCATGCTTTCCATTGGTTGCAGTGACGACGACGATCCGGCCGCGCCCAGCGTTCCACCAACGTTGGAAGCGAAGCTGACGGACATGTTGGAAGACGCCGTGGGCCCCAATACGCCCGGCGTTTCACTTCGCGTGTTGGGCAACGGCATCGATCTGACCCTGAGTGCTGGCGTGGCTTCGCTGGACACCCAGGAGCCGCTTACGGCCGAGCACCAGTTCCACGCCGCGAGTGTGGGCAAGGCGTTCATGGGCGTGGCGTTCGCGCGACTGGTCACCAGCGGGCAAGTGAATCCGGATGCTCCTTTGTCTACGTGGCTGCCGGCCGAGGTCACCAGTCGCATTCCGTCGTCTGATCAGATAACCGCAAGAATGCTGCTGCAGCAGACGTCGGGCATCGTCGATGTACTGAACGAGATTCCCGACGCGATCAACGCGATTGCGCAGAACCCCACACACGAGTGGACCGATGCCGACCTGGTGCAGTTTGCGCTGGATATGCCCCTGAACTTCGATCCGGGCACTGCTTTCAGTTACTCGAATACCAACTACGTGTTGTTGGCGCTGATACTCGAAGCGGTGACAGGCCAGACCCATGCGCAGGCGCTACGTGACCTGGTGTTCGATCCCATCGGCATGACCGCTACGGCCACGGCCAACCACGACGCGCTTGGCAACGACATCGCCCACAGCTACTTGTTCGATGGCGGAGTGCCTGACGACCTGACGGAACTACTGCTTCGTTGGGAGTTTGGCTCGGGAGGTCAGTGGACCACGGTGGACGACATGGCGAAGTTCCTTCACACGGTCGCCGAAACCGATGTGGTGCTGGATGACGCGGGGCGTGCTCTGCTGCTCACGCCGTCGGCTCATGAGCCGTACGGTTTTGGAATGGCGACCCTGGATACTCCTTCGGGAACCATGCTGTGGCACCACGGTCTTCTGTTTGGATCTGCTTCGTACCTGTCGTACTTCCCCGATAGCGGACTGTCGGTCACGATGAACGTGAATGCGGATGCGCGGGGGGCAGATAGGGTGATGCTGGCGGATCGGTTGTTTGGGGAGCTGATGGGGGTGATCAGCGAGTAGTAGGGCGTGCAGGGCGACACGCCGGAGGCAGCGATAATCTGTTCGGGGAGGGAAGGTGTCTGTTTGGGGCGCCTTCCCGACCGACGTTCCAGGCAACCAACGCGCCCCCGGCTTCGTAGTCTCGGAATGAGCGTGTTCTGGACCACCGTATTCGCTGTCGGGGCCGCGCAAGGCATCTTCCTGGGCGGTGCCCTATTGTTGCGCCGGGCAAGGAATCCCACTGCGACCCGTCTCCTGGCCGCCTTTATAGTCGTGGCCACGACAATGATCGTCGTGGGGGCGTTGATCGAGCAGATACCGGTTTCGTTCGGTCACCTGCTGGCGTTCCTGAACATCAACACCGAGTTGGCTCTCGCTCCGTTGTCCTGGCTGTTCGTGCGCGCAATCGCCGATCCGGCACGACGTTTCGCTCGCGGTGACTTCAACCACCTGGTCTTGCCGCTGGCGAGTCCGGTCGTGTGGACGCTCATGTGGATCGTCCTGGGAAGTACGGATCGCCGCATTGATTTCATTGCCGGGCCATTCGTCACTGCATACATGGTGTTCAAGGCGATCTGGCTGTTCGTATACCTGGCCCTGTCCTACAAGACCCTGCGTCACGAATCGCCGGCGACGGTTACGTACCCGGGAGCCCGGCGGCCCGTGCGACTCCATTGGCTTCGCCACGGTTTCCTTGCTCTCATTGCGATGGCCGCGACGATCTACACGTTGAGCTTCGCCGAACGTTTCGGCGTGAAGTTGCCGTTCGATTCCGACTCGTTCGCCAGCCTGGTCCTGGCTGTGACGATCTATCTGACCTCGCTCATGGTGCTGCAGCGGCCCTGGGTTCTGGATCTTCGTCCTCGCCGCCAGGGCCAAGACAGTTGGAAGCAAGAGGCAACGCGGCTCACGACCCACCTGGAGTTGGAGCGTCCCTGGCTTCGACCCGATCTGAATCTTGGCGATCTGGCCGAGGCATTGGGCAGCTCGGACAATCGCCTGTCGTCGGTGTTGCGCGAGGGCCTCGACACCAGCTTCTACGCGCTGATGAACGCCTATCGTCTGGCCGAGTTCGAGCGCCTGGCCCGTGAACCATCCCAGCTGCATCGGTCGGTGCTCGAACTCGCGTTCGAGGCCGGGTTCAATAGCAAGGCATCGTTCTACCGCGCATTCCGCGAGTCGCACGAGACCACGCCCACGGCCTTCCGCAAGACCGTCCAAACCGTCTCATAATCCGAAAAAGCGTCTCGCTGGGCTCAGTGGGACGACGAAGGCCGCGACTTGAACGATCCTTCTCGTGCACGGGGGCTATTCCCTTTGCATTCCACGCAAGGAGGACGCAATGAGAACAGCGCTGTTCGCGATCTTGATCGTCGTATCGCCGGTGGCGGCTGAGGCCACCCTCACCGAAATCACCGTGCCGGGGCCCTCGCTGGAGGGGAACCTGCTGGGTGTTCCATCCCAGCGCGAAGTCTCGGTGTACCTGCCGCCCAGCTACGACCACGAAACGAATCGCCGCTACCCCACAATGTATATCCTCCACGGCATCATGGATTCCAACTTCCACTGGACCCGATCGTGGAACGACGACCACCCGGGCTTCGATACCACCCAGGCGCTGATGGACGCGGGTATCGAGGCGGGGCATGTGCGGGAGATGATCGTGATCATCCCCGATTCGGACGAGACGAGTCACTATACCGATTCGCCCGTCCGCGGTGGTTGGGAGCGGTTCATCGCCGAGGATCTGGTGTCGTTCATCGATACGAAGTACCGGACGCAGCGCCGTGCGGCGGCACGCGGTATCGCCGGCCACTCCATGGGCGGGCACGGCGCCATCAAGTTGGCCATGAAGCACCCCGACGTATTTGGCGTGGCCTACGGATTGAACCCGTCGCTGCTGGGCTGGGGCGCGGACGTTGCCGCCGACAACCCCGCGTTCGCCGCCCTGGCCGACGTTGACGAACTCAGCGATCTGCAAAATGCGAACTTCTACGTGCAAGCGATCGTGTCCATCGGTCATTCGTTTTCCCCGAATCCGCAGGCCCCGCTTCTGACCGATCTTCCGTTTGGATTCGATGAAGGAGAACTCATCCGCGCGCAGCCCGGTTACGATCGTTGGCAATCGCAGATGCCGATCTACATGGCGGCCGACTACGTGGTACAGCTGCAGCAGCTGCGCGGCTTGCGATTCGATTCCGCCTTCGAAGACGAGTACACCCACATTCCCGCAACATCCCTTGAGTTTTCCCGGGTGCTCACGGAGCTCGGAATCGACCACACCTTCGAGATGTACAACGGGGACCACCGCAACCGGTTGTGGGGGAGCGAGGGGCGCCTGTACACCGAGCTGCTTCCCTATTTTTCCCGACTACTCGAGTAGCAGCGATTGCCTGTGTCTGACGAAACCGGCGGCGCTTGCTGGACGGTCGCGGTTGTTGGCGAATCGCCCCAACCCGTTCAACCCCGCTACCAACCATTACCTTTCCGACGCGTCGTCATTCGCGCCCAGCGAAGCGGTGACCAATTGCTGGCTGCTCCTCAACCCGTGTCAGTCGGAATCAGCTAAGCCATTTCGTTCCCGCACGGCGCACTAACAAGGGGAGAGGTCGACTATGGATCGCCAAGCACCGTCTTGGCTCCGACCTCAACCCCACGTCATGCAGTCCGGAAAGGGGCTATCATGTTGACAACATTGCGACGGGCAGCGCTACCGCTTGCGCTCGCCCTCCTGACCGCAGCCGCACCTTCCCTTGCCCAACTCGACGCCCACGGCGTAGGCGGCGGTGGATTTCTCACCGCGGGCGCCATCCACCCGATCAACACCGACACAGCCGTCATAGGCGGCGATGTGTGTGGGGTCTTTCGAACGGACGACTTCGGACTTACCTGGGAGCCGTGGATGAAAGGGCTCACCAACCCAGATGATTCACCGTCTTCGTACGTCGATGACCTCGTGGGAGTATCCTACAACGGTTGGGGTGGTTTCTACGCCGCCACTCGCGGCGGCATCTTCCGTTCCACGCTGGATGGAGATTGGGAGTGGATGACTCCGCCGCCGCCTTCGGGTTTCCACGCGTACAAGCCCCAGGGTACGGGGTTCGCCAACCGCGCCGACGTCGTTCCGTTTTCGACACTCGACTGGGACGGGGCCAATCTCCTGGTAGCGGGCGCGGGACAGATCCGCTGGCGTCCCGGATTCAACTACCCGGACGAAACGCAGAACTATCCCGGTCTGCCGGGCCTGGATCCCATTCCTGGCGGATTGGCGCAGCAGTATTCCGTATGGAAATTGGACCTGGATCAATCCCTTCTGTGGTGGGTTCCAGATACGGATCCCGGTGCGCCCACGGGAGCAGTGCGTGACATTTCCGTCGCGCAGGTGAACGGCAGTACCGTAATCGCGGTGGCGACCGCCAATGGCATCTATCTGAAGGTCGATTCTGTCTGGACCGACCTGGGAAATTTGGGAGGATTTCCTACGGACCCATGCCCCGATCGAGCATGGTCGGTCCACGCAACCGAGCGGGGAGACCTGTACGCTGCTTTCAACTACAACAACTCCGGCGAGTTGGATTGCCTCAGCGGGGTCTACCAGATTGACGACGTGTTCAATCCCTTGCAGTGGGTACACGTGGGTGGTCACCCTGGCTCCGGGCTACCGCCAAGCAACGAGGACATGCGCACCATCGGCTCCGATACCGAGCTGATCTACCTGTCGGTGGGCGAGGGCCCAACCGAAGACCATCTCTACCTTGGTGGTCGCCTGGGAGCCCAGAATCTCAACGTTGGGTTGTACACCACGACCATTGCCGTGGGCGGGCCGGTGTACCATGCAACTTGGCAACACGCCGTGTATCGGGACCAGTCCGCGAACTTCTTCCCGGTTGGTTTCGACAGCGGTTGGGACGACGCCAATCCTCGCGTACTGTTCGAGCCGGCGGTGTGCAGAACGCAGCCGCAGAAGGCCTTGGCCCAATTCCACACGTGGATGCACACAACCCAGGATGCTGGTACGAACTGGGACCAGCGCTACACGCAGGAGTTGGCCGGCACCTACAAGTCACGCGGCTACAACGAGCTGGTGGTCTGGGGACTCGACCTGTCCGGAAGCAACCTGGTGACGGGGACCGCGGACTACGGCGTGTTCCGCGCGTCCAGTGGTGCTCTGGATTATTTCGAGCGCCTCGAAACCCCGGTGCCTTCGTCGGGAACGCCGAGCTGCGATGAGGCCTGGCAACACGGTGCGCTGTATGCGCACGCCATTACGGATTGGCGGGGATCGGGAGAGGAAATCCTGATCGTGAGCGGAGCCAACCGCACCTACGACAGTCCGGGCAAGCTGTTCTGGGTTGATCCCAACGATGGTTGGCATGGGATCACCTGTGACATCCCAGACGCAGATCGATACGTTTTCCACGACTTCTACGTGGGCCCGGGATTCATCTACGCGGCCTACGAGAAGCACAACGCTCAGGTGAGCGCCACGAGCAACGTGGTCGAGACGGGAATCCTGAAGGGCCAGCAGTTGCAGTATCCCTGTGGCGGATGCATCGTTCCCAGCACCGACCCCGGAACGTGGATATGGTCTACAGACAACACCGGCCTTCCTGCCGACGACAGTCAGCAACCGCTGACGATCCTCCGTAACGAAGACAGCCAGACCTATTTCATGATCGCAAGAGTGGCGACAGGCGACGGCGCGCTCTACTTCGCGGGCGAGAACGGCTGGCAGCAGCTACTTCCGACCGCGAACGGTTCGCTGAGTGGGTATCGCGATTTCTGGAGTATCGCCCAGGCGGCCGACGGTTCGGTGATCTACGTTGGCACCAACGGCAACAGCAACGGAAAAGGGGCCGTGCTCAAGTTTGACATAGCTTCCCAACCCGATCCGCTCGATCCGGAAACCTGGGTCCCGATTGAACTGAGCGACGGCGACTCCTTCGGTTTCGTGCGTCCGTTCTACCGCACGAATTCCGCCTACGGAGTTCCGTCTTGGAGCGACGACACCGTGGCGGGGGAGAATCTCACCTGGATCCGTGCTCTGGCGGTTGATCCCGGCGACCCTGACATCGTGTACGCCGGGTTGCATAGCTTCGGGACGTTTGCACAGGAGGGCGTGTGGCGTTTCAACGGGGGCTGGGACCAACTGCCAGAGGGAGATCCGGTGGCCGAAGATCCGATGCAGGGAATCGGAGTGTTTTCACTGTGCATCTCGTCGGCGAACTCGGGCCAGCTGGTCGTGGGAACGCAAGGTCATGAACTCTACACGATTGCGATTCCGTCCAGCGCTCCCTTTCCGCAATCAGAGGCGGAACTGCTCGGGTCTGGCCCCGTTGCGATCGATGACTCGAAGACACGGTTGCAGATGTTGGGACCGCGGCCCAACCCCGGGCCGGGCTCGACCTACATCTACTTTCGTTCGGCGACCAAAGACGTCGAGGTAAGCATCTACGATGTTGCTGGTCGACGCGTGACGCGAATGCAGGTGGAAGCCAGTGTCAACGAGCCGACGGGCGTGCTGTGGGCGGGTACGGATCTGCGGGGGGAGAGGGTTCCCAATGGAATCTACTACGCGATGGTTCGCGCGGGAGGAGAAGAGCGTACGAGTCGGGTTGTTCTGATGCGGTAGTGTTGGGGGGCGCGGCGGACGACCCGCCGCGCCCCGTTCAGCGTTCGCTCACTTGATCAGCGCGAGCTTCCGTCGCTCCGTTTCGCCATTGCTTTCCACCCGAAGGTGATAGATCCCAGTCGCTACCGTGGCGCCCCGATCGTCCCGCCCGTTCCAGTTCAGCCGGTGCGGTCCGGCTTCGAGCGGGCCGTCGTGAAGCACGCGAACCAGCTGTCCGCGCACGGAGTAGATCTTCACTTCCGTTTCCGAAGCGGCTCCTATTTCGAATGACACGGACGTCGTGGGATTGAATGGATTGGGGTACGCGGTTACCGCGTGGAGCCCGGGCGTGGGTATCGCAACGGTTGTGGGCGGACCGCCGGGCGTGTGATCCAGCGAGTTCAGGATCTCCTCCAACAGAAGCGCAGCTCCCGTGGCTGATTTGGTGGGAAACACCGACCCGAGATCGAACGGAAACGTGAGGTCGACCTTGCGGTCGATGCCGACGATCCGGTCGAAACACACACCCGCGACGGACCCTACGCCGCCGGTGAATTCATGAGTCGCGACTGCCGCAGGAGCCGAAGGAAGTGGACTGATCTCATCGAACGGGTGTTTCGTGGGACAGGGGCCGCCGACCGCGAGCGAGTTGATGAATGGATGTACGGCGTTCACGGTGGGAATGATCAATGGGTTCTTGAGAATCGAGCCATAGGTTGTTCGCACGTCCGGACCCAGGAATTGCACTCCCATTGTGCCCAGAAACGTCGGGCCGCCGGAACTCAACTGTAGCGAGGTGGCCAGGTTGTCGCCAAAGAACACCAGGTTCCGGTCGCCCGATAGGTTCCGCCAGTCGGTGAGAAGATCGATGTCATCCACCCCGTTCTGGCCCGTGAACTGGGTGCCATCGTTGAGGAGATAGAGCGACCCGTCTCCCGCGAGAACGATGATCGTCTTGTAGTCGGCGAGTTGGGCCACGGTCGCGCCGTACGTTCCCGCCGAGCCGATACTGTTGGGCTGACCCGCGCTCGCGGCCTTGGTGGTGTACACATCGTAGTCCTGCCCCTGGATCATGCCGAGGTTGTCGAACGCCGTGTAGTACTGGGCTTCGTGATCCCCGTGGCCATGCTGGTTCACGACAAGGATTTCGGGTTGGCCACTGGCTGTAATGCTGGGCAACGCGCCAATCGTGAATCTACGGTCGTAGGTGCGGGTCACGTCGCTGCCGAAGCCGCCCAAATCACCTGGGTGAACCGTGACTTCACTAGAGGAGTTTGTCGCTTCGAAATAGTAGTGAAGTACATCACCGGGATACATGAAGTCGTTGTCTGGGAGAAGGAACGCGTAGGTGTCCGGGCATAGCACGCCGCCAACGATGTGTGGAATACCCGCTACGGTTCCCGATACGATGTCCCAACCGTTGATCCCCGCCCCGAATTCGTAAGTCTCGCCACCAATCATGATGTTCGGCCGGATGCTCATCTCAAAATACGGGTTCATGTGCAGCGCGAAATGCATTTCCACGTTCACCGGGTCCAGGGTGATTCCCGCTTGGAGTTCGCGCACGTTGACCAGGATGTAATCCTGCGGCTCGACCGTCCCCGGATCGAGGTCGACATCCTGGGATGCGTCGATCCGCACATCCAGGGCGTTGCGGGCGGCTGTGGTCGAGAAGTCGGTATTGCCCGACTGGTTGAACGCGTCCTGGAACAGATTGACCTGGTCGGACCACCACACGGGGCCGCCAATTTGGTACTTGTACAGGGAGACGTTGTCGAACACCGGCGAGATCGTCGCGTCGAACACGGGCGCCAGCGGATCGTTGGCCATGTCGACCACGCCGAGCGCGATCTGGATCGCGGAGGGGTCCACCCCGAGCAGGTGGCCGACTTCGTATTCTTCCGTGACCCACTGTCCCGTGGCTCCGCCGTGGTAACGGTTCCCTCCGTTCTTCCACGGCGACCAGATTCCACTTACGCGGTCCTTCGACCGTACGCGCCACGTGTAGAAGATTCCGTTCTCGAACGGCAGGTGTTTCCAGAGTTCGAACTTCAAACGGCACCCGGAAATCGACTGCAGATCGTCCGCTGGTCCGGGAAGGTCCCACGGAATCTGAGGGCTTCGCACTTCGTTGTGCAGGGGGAGCGCCCCGTCTGGGCCACCTTCGTAGTTCACTACCCAGTTTCCGACGACGCCGTACGAGTGGGTTGGCGAAACGGATCCCGGTCCGGGTGGGCAACCCGTTCGTGTGCCATCGTCGTAGAATCCGAGTTTGCCGGTGTTGTTGTCTTTGCAAGTGTCGGTATCGGTCATGGAGGAGAAGGCCTTGGCGTAGTCGCCCGCGCCGCAGGTTTGGTTGGCGGGGACCCACAGATATGGCCCACCGGACTCAAAGCCTTCGGCGGATAGGGTGTACCCAGTTCCGTCGAGGTCATGAAAGACCTCGATGTCGTCGATCAGACAGCCGCCTGAGCCGGTCTGGAAGAACTTGTCCTCGTCCGACCCGTATCCGTCCGACACGAAGCGGATGCGGACCACGATGTCTCCTCCGGGGTAGTCGTTCGCCGCGTAGGACAGGCTGGCCAGCAGCAGGCTGCCGGGAGCCGGGAAGGTTCCGGAGATTTCGTTCGTGCCCGTCAGTCGCTGGGCCATCTGCCAGCCAGCCGAGACGGTCTGGTACTCCACAAGGAGAACGTCGTTCGTCGCTTCCATCTTGTAGTTCACGTAGCATCGCAGGAGCACGAGCTGGGCTACAGCCGGATCGGTCATCGTTTTACGGAACTCGATGCTCTGATCCCAATTGTTCCCGTATCCGCCGGGAGATTCCCAATCCGGTTGCTGGGCCGGAGTCTGGCCACACCTCATCGCCCGATTCCCCGGTCCGTTGTTGTTCAGGTTCTCCGCGAAGTCCAGACTCAGTTGCCAATAGCTGGGCTGGTTCACCAGATCGTGCGACGTCCAACCCTGCCAGTCGGGCGTTGTCGGGAGAACGCTGTCCTGAAATGTTCCTTCCACGGATCCCGGCGCGCCGTACAGCCAGTGCTTCACCGTGCTGGGATGGAGATCCTCGGTGATGTTGAGCTCATCTTGGTTTTCGAGGAATCGGGCCGCGGTGGCGGGGCTTACCACAGCCAGCAAGAGAACGAACGCGCCGGCGAGGGCGAACACGGATCTGAAGGGATTCAGTGAAGCGAATCTTCTGTACACTTGGCATTCCTCCGAGGGTGTTGGCTCGCTCGTCCGAGCCTATTTGATGAGCTATGGGGGAGTCGGCCCAGACGCGGAGTTCTTAGGAGCCGCGCCGCCCCCGGAGAGATTATTTGGCTAAGGCATTGATAAATATAATGTTAGTCGCCGCGGTCGGGCTGTTTTGGATCGCCACGTCCACGGCCGGGGCGGCCCCGCTCCAGGTTGGAATGCCCGATGCGATCACCCAGGAACTGTGGGACCGGGGAGACGCGGTTGGCGCGCTCGAACACGGGTTGGACAGGGTACGGCAGGCGTCGGAGCAGCACGGGTGGAACCACGCGGCCACCCTGAAGGAACTCCGAGGTCTGGGTATGACGCTGACGCGCGCGTTCCTTCGGCAGCGCGCCGCGCAGGTCTTCCATGCCGTGCATGCTCTGGAGCAACAGGCCGGCGGCGTCGATCCGCACGCACGGGCGGAGACTCTGTACTGGCTGGGGGTGGTCACGCGGCCCGTTCCGTACGATGCGGATCGCTTCGCGCAGTCGCAGGCGTTCCAGGACCAAGCGCGGGAGCTTGTCGGTACCATCGACAGCGAGTTGGCGGCGGCGATCCTTCAGCAGGAGGCGAACCTCCACCGCGCGTTGGGCGAGCGCAAGCTGGCCATGCGACTCTATCGTGATGCGCTGGCAATGCGGCAGAGAGTTTCCGGAAGCAAAAGTTCGAGCACGCTGGAGTGCGAGTTCTGGCTTGCCAACAACATTGCCGCGTCGCGAGACTTCGACGCAGCCCAACTGAGATTCCAATCTGTATTGGACCGCCTGATCGAGCTGGGCCGGCCGGACGGCCCCTTGGCGATCGCCTGCACGGACAACCTACTCCGGCTGCGCGGTGTTCCACCGACGTTGGACGAAGCCGAGGCTCTCACAACATCAACGTCTTCGCTTCTCGGTCGCAGACTACATCGCTATGGACGTCGCTCGGAGACGGTGATTCGGGCAACGGTCCTTCCCAGGTCCGAGGGGTATTCCGCGCCCCGGGCCTGGCGGCTCTGGGAGGCAGGCTACGGTCTACCCGAAGAGGAAGCTTTCCAGCTCTCGATGCTCTCGCGGAACGATGCCGTTGGCTCCCGCCTCCGCGCCGATGTGCTGACGCGCGAACAGCAGTTGGAACGCACTCCCTCCGAACCAGTGGTTCCCCAACTCGAGTCGCTGATCTCGTTGCTTGAGTCGGAGCTTGCCCTGTCGCGACACGAACGCGCATTGCTGGGAGATCCAGCCGACTTCCGCGACCAGGATTTCGCGGCGTTGCAGAGCGCGCTTCGCAAAGACAGTGCCCTGGTAGGTTTCGCGCGGCGCAGTGGAGCCTGGGCTCATACGTCGCAGGCGTGGGCGTACGTGGTGCGCCCGAGCGGGCCGGTCCAAACCGTTCTGGTCGACGACGATGGCTCGATGCGAAAACACTGGGACGACTACACGGAGGGCTTGAAGCGGGCCGCGGCCTGGCCACTCCGATTGCCGGAAGACCCCGAACTGGATCGCTTGGCCGCGGAACTGGGTGCGCGATTCCAGGATCGGTTGAGCCCCCTGTTGCACGACGTGCGCAGCTTGATCGTGTCCGCGCCCGGTGGGCTGTTCGGATTCGGGATGGAGGGGTTCATTCTTCCGGGCGGGGAGTCTTTGGCCGATCGTTTCGATGTGTCCTACACCTGCTCAGCCCGCGCCTTCGTGTTGCAACGGGACGAGTCCGCGCGACGCGGTTGGACCGGCCGAGCGGTCGTTGCTGGGTTGCCAGGGGACGACACTCTTCCCTACGCCGGCCGTGAGGTTGACCGCGTGCGCACCATCCTGGCGGGAACGAACCTCCAATCCGATCCCATCGAACTTCCGCGGTTGTCTTCGACGGACGTGCGCGACGCTTCCGTCGTGCATCTGGCTACCCATGCGGTGTTCGACATCTTCTTCCGCGGCGAATCGTTCCTGGTGACCGAGACCGACGATGGCGGCATGACGCAGGGCAAGATCACGGCGCGCGGCGTGGAACTGGGTTGGGATCTGCGAGGGCAGTTGGTGGTTCTGAGTGCGTGCCAAACCGGCGGGCGGACGCTTGCCTCACCGAATAGTCTGGGTATGTATCAGTCGCTGCTTCGGGCGGGTGCGGTTTCCGTGGTGGTGAGTTCGTGGAAAGTTGATGACGCTGCAACCTACCTGCTCATGGAACGCTTCTACCAGAATCTCGTGGAGATCGGTGCTCCACAGGACAAGGCGCGTGCATTGAACGAAGCGAAACGATTCGTGCGCGACCACGTGGCTGCCGATGGCAGTCGGCCCTTCGCGCATCCGGTGTACTGGACAGGGTTTGTGCTGATCGGCGATCCCTACTGATTCAGCCACCTCTGGGCCGTCTCGCCCGTGGGTCCACGAGCCGCGACTTCGCGCAGAAGTTCGTGTGCTTCGTCCCGCCGCTCCAGGTGCAGCAGCGCCGCGGCCTTGGTGAGTCGAAGTTCGTCGTTCCAGGGGTACGGTAGGGTCCGGTTGTCGATCGCTTCCAGCGCGGTGAAGGCTCGGGTGGCGTCGCCCTGCTGCAGCCACACGTTGGCCAGATACAGGCGACGCAGTTGGTCGAGTTCGCCCCAGGGTTCGCCGTCCAACAGTTCCGCGGCTCGGATCAGGTCGCGCGCTTCGTAGGCTTCCAGTGCCTGTCCAAGGGAGATCTTCGCGTTGCTACCACGCAGCTCGATTTCCTGCGGACGCGTTTGGATCCAGTACTCCGGAGTCGGCGCCGCGGAAGGACGCAACATCAGAAGGAGCGCGGCCGCGATCGTCGCCACCGCAGACAGACGGATGATCGTCTGCGGGCGCCATCGTCCGGTACGCGGGCGCGAGATCTGCCGTGCCGGTGTGCCGTCTGCGCGCGCGCTTTCCATGCGCAGAGTTTCCGTTCGGAACCATTCCTCGCAGGCTGCGCAGGACTTGAGGTGCGCGATGGCGTTGGCCTTCTGCTCCGGAGCGAGCAGTCCGTGCGCCAGTTCGAGGATCGCGTCGGCAGAGAGGTGGTCGTTACGGGACATGGTCGCCCTCCGGGCCCGGGTGGATCGCACGAAAGGCCTCCCAAAGCGAGGCGAAGCAACCCGGCGGCAAGTCGTGGGATCGGAGTCCCTTGGATTCCATGCAGGCCGTGATCTTCTTCCGACACTCGAGCTGGATCACGTCGACGTGACCGGGGCTTGCCGCGACATCAGGATGGACTGCGATCTTCTTGCTGGGCATATCGTAGAACGTGCGAAAGATCCAGATCACGCGATGCCGGGCTCCGAGTCGACCGACGCACTCGGTGAGCGCCTCGGCGAAGGTGCGCTGGTCTGCCTCGACGTTGGCGTGCGACGGAGACGTCGGACGGATCGCGTCCAGAGTGTCCGGCTCGGCGAGGATACGCCGCTTTCTCACGTTCGCGCGAATGTCGTCCACCAGACCGTTCCGTATGGCTGAAGATACGTAGCCGTAGATCTTCTGCGGCTCGCTGTGCTGTGGCTTCCATTGACCGGAGTCGATCCGCGACAGCAGATCTAAGGATTTTTCTGAGATCAGGTCTTCCCGGTCCTGGGGGGAGTGCCGGCCCAGGGACTGTTCGTGGCGCGTGAGGCAGGCGGATACCGCCGACTGCAGAAGCAGCCAGAGGTCGCCCCGAGCCGATTCGTTCTCGGGCGCGTCGGCCGCGGTCTGGGCGAGTTGCGCGAGGTGACGGGGCCAGGTGAGCCGGTCGGGGGGAGGGGGCGGAGACGACATGGGGGGAGTGTACCTGGGTACTCGGCACCTGCTGACTTTTTCTTATCCAGCCTGACGCCTCGGCCCTACCGATTGCGGTTGAACGGGTAGACGAGGCACTCCGTCCTGGTACTTACAACGAAAGCCTTGAATACGATACACATCGAGTGTGCGGTCGAGCCCCAAGCGGCGTTGTGATCTCGGAATCCACAACCACCCAAGCCCAGGGGCGCACCATGCCATTGCGACTGCTACTACTCTGCTTTCTCCTTCTCGCCGCGCCGGCTCTGGCCGATTTCGGGGGCCAGATGGTCCAGGTCGATGGCGGCATCGACTACCATCGCCTGGGCGACATGGTGATCGGCGCCGATGGGGCCATGTACGCCGGATCCACTGAATCGGGTGTCTATCGGATCGTCCGGAGCCAGGACGGCGGGTTCAGCTGGGAGCTATGGGGCGAGTTGAGCGAGTCCGATCCCGACGCATCCTTATATGGGGCCCGCATGGCGATGGGACTTGGCAGCCCCGAACAGATTGTCGTGGCGTGGGTATCGACGCGGCCCGGCGTGAGCGAGGCCAAGTGCAGCGTGGCCGACACGAGCGGCAACTCGCCGGTTTGGAGCACTACAGTATTCTACGCAACTGTCTCGAGCCTCACGGTGGATGTGTCCACGTCGGAGCTTCCGGTGGGTCCCGCAACAATCTTCGCCGTGTGCAAGGCAGGGAGCGAGCTGCGATTCACGCGCTCGCTCGACGGCGGCTCCACGTTCAGCCCGACCATCAACTTGACGGACAACCGCTATTTGGCGGTCGATAAGTTCGATATTGCTGGCGATCGTGGCAACGTGGTGCAGGTGGCCTTCACGACGCGCCAGATCGGCCCCGAATTCTGGGTTGATGAGACTCGGATCTATCATACGTCCGGCATCCAGAACGGCACGGATCGCGCGGACTGGTTTCCAGAGTACAACGTCAAAACCTACGATGGCGACTGCGACATCTCCCTGGCCACGTCGCAGAACACCGATGACGTGGTGCTGGCGGTCAATCGAGACCCTTCCGAGCACGATCACTCGGTCTTGTTCAGTAGCTGGGATGCCGGACGGCAATGGACACAGGCGTCCGTGAGCCTGGCCCCGTTGAGTATCGTCACGGCCGCCTGGGGAGACGACGGTTTCGCGCTGGCCGGCAACGCGTACGATGACATTGTGAACATGGCCAAGCCCGAAGGACCCTTGGATGGAGCCTGGTTGATCGAGCCGTTTCTCGAAGCCGATCCCCACTACCGCGACATTGCGTTCGCCAGCCATCCCAATGGCGAGTTTGCCGCGATGGTTCAGAGCCACCATGGCGATACCGGACAACGTAAGTGGTTCGATGCAGAGTGGTTCGCAGACCCAGGGTATGGCGTTCCCGAATGGCCCGAGCGGCTCGAGTGCGCGCCAGGTGGGAACCATTCCATGACCTCTTCGCCCGCGCTGTCCGACCTGGACGGCGATGGCGACTACGAATTGTTGTACACCACCTCGTACCCGGATGGCCCTCTGGACACGTTGCACGCCTATGATCTCGAGACGAATACTCGAGTGGAACTGGGCAGTCCCGGCTCGCTCGGAAAGAACAGTGCTCCGGCCACCATCGACATGTTCGGCGATGGCGTTAAAGACATCTTCGTAGGTAATGAAACCGGTCAGGTTGCCGGCTACGAACCGAATGGCACGGCGCTCGGGAACTGGCCCGTAGATCTGGGCACTGGGTCGCCGGCCTTCGTGAGCTGTGGTCAGGTGACGGGCCTCGCTCCCGGAGAGGTCGTGGCCGCCAGCGGTAGCCAGGTGTGGGTGCTTCGCGCCGACGGAACCCCAGCGTCCGAATTTCCGTACGCGCCTCCGTCGTATGCCGGTGACGTCGTGGGACGCGTGGCGATTGGCGACGTGACCGGCGATGGCTCCACCGAGTTGGTCGCGGTGTTCGAGTTTGCGGTCGCACTGTTGGACCGCGCGGGGAATCTGCTCGAAGTGCTTGATCAAGGGCCACAGGGCCCGTCGGCCGGCGCAAGCCTGGTCGACTTCGACGACGACGGCGATCTGGAAATCGTGGTACCCAAGGTCGACGGAACCGTCTTGCTCATGCACCACGACGGGTCGAGCTATGGACCGGCGTGGCCCTGGGACACCGGCACTGGATCGCCGGTGAGCGCCGTGGCCATTGCGGACGTTTTCTTCGACGACCAGCGCGATCTCATCTTCACCACGTTGAACGGAGACATGTTTCTGCGCACGGCCAACGGTGTTACACCCGGCGGTTGGGTCGAATCGTTGGGAACGCCCGACGATCAACCCAACGAGCCCATCGTGGCTGCGCTGGCTCCGGGTGCGGCCAACGTGGCTGCAGGAGGCCCCGGCGGATACGGGTACGTGTGGAACGAAGATGGCCTTACCGAAGGCTGGCGACGTGACATGCGCGGACCCATCGAACACTCGATGGCCGCCGGCGATGTGGACGACGATGGCCTGACCGAACTGGTCGTGCCCGCGGGAAACTATTTCTACGTGCTGGACATGGGCGTGGCTGCCGCCGGTCCGCAGAAACGTTGGCTCATGAGTGGAGCGCGGGCCAGCCGCAGTGGCTGCGCCGACTGTGGCCCGCGGCAGGTCACCGCTGTCGAGGAACGAACTCCGACGTCGGTTGCGCTGCTTCGGCAGAACGCGCCTAATCCGTTCAATCCGCGGACCACGATATCGTTTGCGGTGACGGGGACGCGGTCGTCCGCCGTGCACTTGGCCGTGTACGATGTGCGGGGCCGGTTGGTGCGGGAGCTCGCCAGCGACACGCGGGATCCGGGAGAATTCTCGGTGGTTTGGGATGGTCGGGACAATCACGGGAGAGATGTGGTCTCGGGCGTCTACTCTTATCGCCTGAGTGTGGGCGGGCAGGTTCAGACGCGGAAGATGACGCTGGTGCGTTGAGCTGACAGCGAACAAATAGTGAGCATCCCCATTGCCCGGGGACGAGGAGTGTCGGTCGGGACGTGCGCACGTGGAAGGCGGAGCAAGCGTGTGTCGCCGACCGCTTGGCGAAGATTTGTCGCAACGAAACATCACCCGGGTAACACGTTGCGATATCGCTACATGGTTTGAAGGCTGGGACTCGTCAACTCTCCACGTTCATCTCGATGTCTATGTGGTCGCCCTTCTTCCACCCGGGCATGTGATCCTGCAGGTGCATGTGGCAGTCTTCCGCGCTCTCGAGGTGTTTCGCAACCGCGTTCGCGAACGCCGCGATGGCTTTCATGTCTTCTTTGGTGCCCTTGATGATGATGGACCGGCCTTCGACGGCCATGGGGCCTTCTTCGTCGGAGTACAGCCGCTGGTCTGGTGTGTAGATCACATCGACTAAAGGCGGAAGCGGAAGTCTGCCTGCGGGTATAGCCTCTTCGGATAGTCATTCCAAGCAAGAGCTGCCCCCCTAGATGGTCTGGGCTGTGTCGCCCACCACTCCCTAGAACTGAGCCTTCACGGCACCCCAAGACTTCGTCGGCGCGCCAACAGGCGTGTCGGCCGAAGCGTTGACTACCGCGCACCCGGGCGGATAGACGCCACCAGGATCGGCGGTCGCGTAGTCCAGGTACCGTGATTGCGGTCCGTCGCAGCCCAGGAATTCTGGAAACGGCATCACCGGACTTGGCGGCCGGAAAGGGCCGACGCACACGAGACCATCACTGACGCCGTCGGGAACCAGTATCTCGAAGGTGCCGAGGAGCACAGGATCGGGTTCGAGATAACAAGACAGAAGATCTACCAGGAAGTTGTCGTCTTCTCCGAAGTTCACGCAATCGGTCTGACTGGGGCATGAGCTGCTGAGGAGTGTCATTCCAGAGGTCAGACCGACGCTGAATGCGTAGGCTTCGAAACCAACGTCAACGCCGAACGCTGCTACGTATGCAGTGACGGTCTCTCCGGGGCCGGCTTCGGCGGACGTTGCAAGTGTGTCGAGGTTGAAGAACACGCCTATTTCCTCGGCCGACGCGGTAGGGGCTCCGACCAACAGCACCGAGAGCAAGGCTCCAGACATTTGAATCGCTCGGGGTGGCATGGCAGACAGACACGACATTGGGTTGCTCCCGATTGCGGGGACTACGTGCACACAAGGAGGATACCAGAAGCAGCCAGAGGTCGCCTCGAGCCCCGAGGCGATTGATTAACGGGCGCGTCGGCCGCGGTTTGGGCGAGTTGCGCGAGGCGGCGGGGCCAGGTGAGGCGGTCGGGGAGGGGGGCGTTACCACTCCTCTTGAAACCCAAACGATTTGGACAGTTCGATGATGGCTCTGGCGGCCTTGAGTAGCCCGTTGGGAACTCTATTGTCTGCACCGGCAAACCACACCTCGTGGTCCATGTCGCCGAACTTGAGTCGAATCGCGTAGCCCTCGAACCACAGCGGAGGCCCGTCTTGCACGATGAGCGACACGTGCGGGTTATCTCCGTGCACGTTGTAGCTGGACAGTCGACGCGGTTCGTATTCGTATCTCTTGGGAAGCGAGAAGAAGTCGGCGTCCAACAGCATCGCAATGATCCTGTAGAGGTCCCGGGTGAAGACCTGTCCCTGCTTCCCGCTGGGAGCATCTGTGTTCTGCATTTCGAGTGCGGCAGTCATGGCCCCGGTACTATCGATTTCGTATTGATAGGTTGAGTCGCGAGTTTTTCTGCCGTGGGACAACCAGAGATGTGCGCTGTCCACGGGGACCCGATTCACCCTCGGTGGAGCGTTCGCCAGGCTTTGCATATCGGACCGAATTATCGCGAGTGACTCCGAAGCGTCGCCGATGGTTCGGATCGTACGTTCGATCTCGCTCATCTGGACGTTCCGGGGATCTTGATCAACGATCTGGTCCCAAAATCCGTCTGGGAAAGTCCCTTTTGTAACGATCTGGGCTTCCATGTCAGCGGATACGTGTATGAGCCTCGCAAGGCCCAGGTGGTCCGGGAACTCAAGCCAAGCCGGATCTGTGTTCGAAGCCGGTCGGCGCCTGAGTACCGCGACAATACGATCGCCTGGATGGAGGAGCGCTTGCCAATCCCTTACCAAGTTGTGAGCGAAGCCGCCTTTCTTGCGCCTCCAAATTCCCTGCTGCAACCACACATAGGCGACATCCGGTAACGATCCGTAAAGAACCTCGCTTGGTACGATCTCGATTTCGGTAATGGCCTCATAGTACCCGAAGGGGCCGGGAACATTGCGCACGTTCCTGACGTCCACGTCGGCAACGACTATCTCATAGCCGATTACTTCGTGGTTTTTGACCGAACGCTTTACCCCCTGGGCCCATTCGTTCGCGGTCCGAGGTTCCGGCCCGAAGGGGGGATCGCTTGCCAAGAGAGGTTGCGGACTGTTCAGTGTCCATAGGATGGCGAGGAGCAAAGCGCTGGCGAGTCTTGCTCTAGAGTCCACTGAAAGCCTCCAGTTCGTGACGCAGTTCTGAGACGAACGAAGCTCGGTCTACATTTGGAGATCGGCAGATACCCACGGTCAACATGCAGAGGTGGTAATCCGTCGCAAACGACTCGGAGATTCGTTCCCATTTGGTGCATTCGGGGAACAACTTACACATCTTGCGCTGAACGATCACGGGACCGTACGCCTGGCTAAGTTCGCGTGCACCTGTGTAGATTTTTGCAAAGTCCTCTGCAAACTCGAGCGTTGCGGCGCAGCCAACGGCGCCTGGCGTTGCGAGTCGACGGTGTGCTCGTATCAGTAGTTCGTCCCGGGTGATCCCTGAAATGTCTTGCAGTTCCTCTGGATCCACGAACTCGGGGCAATCGAGAACCTCGAAGAAGATCGCGCTCGTTTCGGGGTTCCAGTAGAGGCCGAGCATGGCCGCTGGGTTGGTTCGTACGGCGGCAAGTTCACAGTACTCTTCCGGGTCTGATCTGGCGCAACCGACCACCAAGCTCATTATAGCAACTGCTGCAATCCAATGATGTCTGGAAGATGCCCTCATGAGTTCGACTTCGTTGTCAATCTGTAGAACAGGTGATGAAACAAACACCCTTGCCAATCTAAGCTCGTGGCGGGTGGCGAGACAAGGGGTCCGCCTCTGACGGCCAAGCGCTTTCCGTTGCGAAGTCCCTGTGTCGGAACTCGATTGGTGTTCGATGATGGAGTCGATTTACCGCGGTAGCGCATCACCAGACTCACGAAGTAGCGTGGCCTTGACGACCGGCTCTCCCGAGTTGTTTGGGGGCGCAGACGAGTCTACCCGAACCAGCCAGGTATGGTCGAACATGCAACCCGCGATGCAATCTCCCCAGGAAACCGTGAACTCAAGTTCGATCGGTTCGTAGAGGTCTGGCCCTTTCCAACGGGAGTTGACCGAGATGCGATTCCCAAGCTCGCCGAACATTTCTCCCGAACGGCGGGCGGGCCTGATGGGCGCAATGGCTTCAAGGTCCGTGCTATCTGTCAGGGCCTTGGCCAGAAACACAGTGTCCCGGGGACGGTTGCACGTGAAGCTCACGCGCGCCTTGTAGCCGTGGAGCTCGTCCAACACGATGCTTACCGAATCCACCTGCAGACGACGGAGTTGCTGTGCGAGCGGGCTTTCGTTCCAGTCTGAACGTGAGATTCTTTCCCCATACCGGGTATCGAAGGTAGTCGTTGTAGAGAGCCGCAAAGTCATTTCCTGCCCATTCTCATAGAACGTGCGTGAGACAGTCTCGGTTCGTCGAGCGCAGCCCTCGAGAGTCTCGGATAGCTTCAGAATGCGCTGAACGAGCTCGAAGTTTGTTGCGTTCATGAGCTCGTGATCCTCAGACGTTATTATCGCCGAGAACCGGGGGTCCAGCAGCGGGTCGTCCACATAGCTCTTCGATTGCAGAGTGATCTTGGCGAGATGGGGATCGAGTCGCCTAGCGGCTTGCAAGGCTCTGTGCATGAGCGTGACTTCTCGAGAAAGAACAGTGAGATCCTTCTGATGCTCCGGGTCGAAGTGATCGACAGCCAGAACGAACGAGATCCATCCATCGTCTGGGTGTATTGACCCTGCTTCGAGGACTAGTGAAATGGCTAGGACGTAGGCAATCGCCACAAGAAACCTCATGTCGAGCGAGTGGATGTGCCCCAAGAGAAAGGGTTCGCCGGAACCGTCGATCGCACTCGGTAGCCGGTCAGCGCCAGCTCCGAAAGATATCGATACGAACGCTTCTGCTGACTTTGCCGTCACCATTCATTCGCATCAGGCGTGGAAACAATCTCTCGGCGCTGGTGTTCTCAAGGTGATGGCGACCGTGGCATAGCGCGAGCAGACGCTCATCATGAAGGTGCGGGAGAGCCTCTATGACATCGTCCACGCGGGGGTCCAGGTGCGCACCGCTCAATTGGAGTAGCAGATTCAATGCAGCCTCACGCGTCGAAGGTGACCCACCAACGGCAGCACTGAACGCGGCGTTGAAGTCCTGTTCGCGCGAAATGCGCAGCGTGCGAACGTCCATGGAACACAGATGGTTTTCCCACCGGCCAAGGATTCGGTGCGGTGCTGAAGCATCGAACACGGGGAACAGGCCGAAGAACGGGGGGAGTTCGCGCTTTGCTACTGTTGCACCGGTTTCATCGACCAGTTCCAGCAATGGGTCGGAGGCCACGAATAGGAGAAAGCCCTGATTACGGCTACTCACGACAAGGAATCTATGTTGCCCGGGAACGGGAATGACCGACACACTACTCCGGCCGTACGAACGACGAAACCTCTCCTTCCCCGTACCATCCGTAACCACTATCCAACGCTGTTCTTCTTCGCCTGGCGAGGCTGAAATGAAGGACCACACGAAACTGTCGTCGCCGTCGGCAAACCCAACAACACCTCTTCCAGTGTAACTGCCGAACCAGAATCTTCTTCCACCGGGAGCACTCCAGTCGATGGTGTTCAGCACCCCACCCGACAGGCCGACAAACCGAACAGCAGCTCTTGCGTTGCTACTGGTGAACTCGGATCGGGGCCCGCTGTAGAGAGCTGTTACGCCGTTGCTTGCCACATGAGACTTGTCAGCGTACGCGCCCTCGTGGATCCACAGCAGTGCTCCCGCAGAATCCACGAGAGCCACGGACTTGCCCCACTGGCGGCTTCCGACCAAGGCGAAGGCGCCGTTGGGGGAGACACGGGACTTGACCCCCACCCCGCAGCGGTATCCCGGCGTGGTGTCGACGTCGAGGTCGGTATTGTCGACCAGGAACTGGAGGGCTTCTTGGGAGAGGGATCTGCGGGTGGCCCCGGAGGCCATGGCTTGAGAGGCAGACTGGAATTCCTGGCTCTCTGCTGTTGCGAGCGTGGGAAGTATCAGCAACGCACAGATCACCCCGTGCGTCACGATCCTCGCAGATAGGTTGTTCATTGGGCTTTGGCCAATCGCCTGTGGGCCTCCCGGCTGCTCATAACATACGGATGCTACGCGCCAAACTCCAACCCGACCAGCCGCCGCTGAACACCCAGCCGGTGATGGCACATTTCGCGCAGACTCACTCAACCAAGATCTCGCACGACGCGGCCAGGTCTACCGTGGGCACCAGTCGAAGTCGTTCGGAGAGTGCGGGCGGAACCGGACCGGGGTATGGCCACCCCGCCCACTTGCGTACGTCCAGTTCGTTCATGCGGAAATGAACGGTGATCGTGTAGCTGCCGGGTGCGGGGATCTCGCGAACAAACCATCGCAGAGGAACCGTGGGCGTTGAACGAAGGAACAGCGTATCGCCCGGCGGAAACGAACGGAGGTCGTCCTCGGCGATGGGGTTCATGTTTCCGCAGAAGCTGGTGGGTCGTGTGGCTTCGGCGCCGCCGGCAGGACCTTCGATCTCGATCTCGAAATCGGGATAGCGGTAGCCGCCGCCGGATCCGTCCAAAAGGCGCGGCAGTAGCACGGTCTGGGGACCGTCATTGCGGATCGCAATCCACAGATCGATGTCGTCGCCTCGACGGTATTGTTTCTGCCCGGTGGAGACTGAAAGCCGAAGGTCGAGCTCGTGGTAGTTCACGTCGGCACCCAGCGATTCAGCGGCCGCTTCGGCTTCGCTCAACACAATGCCGCGCTTGGTTAACGCCAGGTCGACCCGTGTATCTCTTCCAGCCGTGACACGAATCGAATCGACGTCGACAGCGGCGTATCCTAGATAGAGGCAGCGCAGATTGTACGTGCCGGCGGGTGCCGACATTTCGAAGTGTCCGTCCGTGGAAGTCATGGCTCCGCACTGCGTGTTGCCCTTGGATTCGGTGGCGACCAAGTTTACGTATCCAAGCGGACTGCCTAGCTCCTCGCCAGTAACGCGGCCGACGATGCGGCCGGTTGGGCTGGCGCTCTCAGGCAAGCCGTCGTTTGGCGGCTCTTGTCCGTGGGCCAGCGATGACAGAGTGGCGACGAGGGTGAGAAAGAGTGGGCAAAAGCGGCGCACAGTGGACTCTCTAGGCGCGGGGCGAAGTGACGCGGTATATGGGTAACGTACGGATGAGTGGAGACTCGGGGCAACCCAGTGGGTTAGTTGACTGTCAATCGGCTGATACATACCTTCACATCACGGCAATCCGTGTTCCGGTGGACGTTCTAGTTTCCTTGCGCCCATGGTATCGATCGAGGTTGCTTCTTTGCTCAGAGTCATACCCACGTTCTTTGCTGGTGCATTCGTCCTTGCGCCTCTCTCCATCTTTGGGCCTGAGTCTGCATCCGCTGCGAGCGGTCAAGGTTCCGCCTTGTTGGCAACGGAGTCGCGTCGGTTTGACGCGGAAACCTCCGAAGCCGTGATGGCAGATAATAGGGGGCGCGGGTACGAGTCGGCTACCTATGAGGTTGACAGTGGAACATTGATCGTCAACGGCAACTTCATAGAAAAGCCCTACACGATCGAACAGACGGAAGTCGGAGAGATCTGGATCAATGACATCCTAGCCTACCCTCTCGTCGAGCAGTTGCCACCACCAACCCAACTAGATCTTGAGATCCGAGATCTTCTTCGCTCTAGTAGAGCGAGCCTGGTCACGCACTATCGAAAGACCGGCAATTGGGACGAAGCAGTTGCTCTGTACGTTGCTCGACTCAGGGCCAGCCCAATCGTGCGCTGGGTTGATGTTCAATCTTCAAACGTTGTACACACTCTCGTTGTTGGCGCGGGGACCTCGTTCGGATTCTCTCTTGAAGAGTTCAAAGAGCATCTCGATAGGGGCGGGGCTACTCACAGTGATGGGCTCGTTCCTGATGACAGGCCTCCGCTGCCAACACGAAGCTATGTTAGCCGGCTAGAAAAGGGAGGGTGTCTAGCGGTCGGCGTGAATTACGCTACGTATCTTCCAGGCCGGGTCGAGTTCGTGAACAAACTGAGGGCGCTACAGGCGAGGGAGATTAGCCCCGATGAGCTATCGCGATCGCTTGGGTACGGATCTATGAGAGACTTGCTGGATCCAGCGCCGTTGATCCTGCGAGCGGGGAAGTCCTCCGACCAAGAGTGACCCGGGCATCGCGGACAGATGCCAACTATCCGGTGAGTGACCGGCGAATGACGACCGAATGGCTATCAGTCTGCGGCGGTGTCTCCTCGAGCCGATTCATCCTCGGGCGCGTCGGTGTGGGGCGTCCCGGTGAAGTAAAAGTTCACCCGGGTAACGCGTTGCGAAATATTTCGATAGAACAATCGCGTGTCTGGGGTGGGACGAGAACAGTCAGATCATGTTCCTCATGCGCGCCAACATCGCCACGACCATGACGCTTGAGCGCAAGAGCGAGCTCAAGCCGGGGGAACGCTCCAAGTACGATTCGGCCAGTTCGCATCTGTGTCGGGGGACTGAGAGGGATCTCTGTTCGTGCTGGTTCAAGAGAGGCGATTCGCATGTTGAAGGCTCGCCAACCAACCCAACGGGACGTGTCTTGTCTGTTGACACTGAAACCACTGATTGAAGTACCATACGTGTTGGCCGTGGAAAGCGTGTTCTGCGCGCATTTGTGATCACGCACGTTGGCTTGAGCCAGGCCGGGGAGGCTTTCGTGAGGAGAATACTCCTACTACTCTTGTGGGTCATTCCGGCATGCTCTGGAGAAGTGGTCCGACTCGGACCAGACTCACTGCAGGTCCGACCTGACTTCATGAAGTCCTACGACAGAGTCATGGACTACAAAGCGCTGGGTGAGACGGGCGCTGCACTTGAAGCCTTGAGCCAGCTTGCGAGTGAAGTAGACATCATCTGGAAACAGCGGCGCGCGAAAACCCTGGACGACCTTGTACCCCCACTGGTTGCGGCGCAGAATGCGTCTTTTCGACACCAGGCGCGCGCGGGCCTCACGTCGGGTGAGTATCGCGATACCAAGTACAACTCTCCGGCCGCTACTGGTGAGAACATAGACTCGCACTATCAGATGAATGCGTGCGCCGATTGCCACAAGGCATCTGGGACATCAAGATCGCGAGTCATGGGGGCGGATTGGGACGGCTTCCACTTCATCTTCGGGTGGCAAGGCATCCCAGGTGTGCCTGTCGGGTGGAATACGCCCTACGATGAGCAGTGCGACTCGCCCAGCGCGTGTGTCAGCTCCCTGGAAGATGTCGCCGCTACCGCCGAGTATGTGGCGGCTATTGGTCGCGGCGACGTCTATCTGTGCTTCGTCGATGACGGTGAGATATACCCAGGAATAGCCGGCGGCCCACCGCCGGGCTGGATCACGACCTACTTCCGGAAGACAGATGGAAACACGCACATCCGCTCTGTCTTCTTCAAGAACGTTAGCGCTCCTCAACCGAGGTAGTGCTCAGTGATCAGACACCGTGGGCGCTCTATCTCTTCAACAAGAAGGTCTCCCGAAAGTCTCCGTCTCGGACTAGTCACTCGGGCGCGAGCGTCAGGCTGAGTGAGCAGCAGGCGTGCCCTGGATCCTGCAGTTTCTACATTGGTCGGAATGAGAACTGCCTTGGGGGTCAGGTCATACCAGGAGTTACTGGCCCGAGGAAAGAAGCCACTCAAGGCAATGTTGGCGGTGATGCTGAAGGTGCTTCATGCGATCCACGGGATGTTTCAAGACAAATGGAGCTGAAGCCCGACAGACAAAACGCAATCGGCCGCTTTTGGGGTGCCCACTGAGTCGGGCGAAGTACGTACCTGCACTCACAATCTGTCCCATGACATCGCCTTGCTGAATTTTCCTCCCCAGCTCCTTCCGGTTTTTCCGCAGAACGTCGCACTAATTGGGTAGAGGGGCGACTACGCTGGCCCGCTAGTGGCTGCCCAATACTTCTCAAGTGCCGTCGAGTTCGGCTAAGAGCCACATTCTGGCGAACGTCCAACGTTGTCTTACGGTGCGGTCAGATATAGCGAGCAGTGCCGCAATTTCAAGCTGGCGTAGGCCGCCGAAAATCCAAAGTTCGACGATCTCGTAGGCCTGTGCGTTGTGCTCTTTCAGGCGGTCCAAGGCCTCGTTCAGCTCTAGAAGGCCTATGTCATTGCCTAAGTCTGGTAGGTCGACAGTGAGTTCCACCCGAGTAAGATCGCCTCCGCGCTTTTTGCGGCCCCGGCTTCGAGCGTGATCCACCAAGATCTGTCTCATGGCCCGAGCCGCGATGCCGAAGAAGTGAACCCGACTCGTGAGACGAAGTTGCTCTGCGTCGACAAGGCGAATATAGGCTTCGTTCACCAGCGCTGTTGGTTGAAGCGTATGCTCTCGCCTCTCATTGAACATCAGCGCCTGGGCTGTTCCTCGAAGCTCTCCGTAAACAGCCTCAAAGAGTTGGTTCATGCCATCGGACTGTTCGACCGAACCCTGTTCGATGGATTGGAGGATCGATGTGACCGTGAGGGAGTCGCGTCCATCCATGGCACTCTCTCTGAAAACGTTGCTCTGAAGAAACCGCCCGAAGATAATTCACAAAGAGTATGATCTTTGCATCTTTCCCAATCAAGAGTTGACCTGTTTCGTGTCAGCATGAGTGAGACAGATTCAAGCTGAGAATAGAGGACACTTCCGATGTATCCTTAGAGGAAGCAAGGGAGTGTACCAATGTCCAACGACCACGACCCTCAGAGCAAGGTTCGGGAGATCCGTCGCAA
>JAJDAC010000006.1 GCA_029262065.1 Candidatus Krumholzibacteriota bacterium
CGGGGCCACGAGGTGATCCCGTTTGCCACGGCCGATCCTCGCAACGAGGACACGCCCTATTCGCGGTTCTTTCCGCCCAACCGGGACTACGACGGCGGTGGCGTCGTGAGTCGCGTACGCCGTGGACTGGCCGCAATCGACGACAAAGAGGCGCAGGCGTATCTGTCTCGACTGTTGGACGAGGTGCTTCCCGACGTCGCGCATCTCCACAACATCTATCATCAGCTCAGCCCGTCGATTCTACGCGAACTGAAACGTCGCGCGATTCCGGTGGTCATGACGTTGCACGACTACAAACTGGCCTGTCCCTCGTATCGCATGTTCCGCAACGGACGACCGTGCGACGATTGCGTGGGAGCTCGTGTTCCGCTGGGCTGTGGCGTACATACGTGTCAGCGCGACAGCCGCGCCGAGAGCTGGTGGTTGGCGATCGAATCCACCGTCCATCGCATGAAGCATTCGTACGAGCGCGGCGTGGATCGCTTCGTATCTCCCAGCTACTTCTTGCGCGATGTCATGGAGCGCCACGGTCTGCCCGCGCAACGGCTGAGCGTGATCGCCAATGCGCCACGTCGCCTCGATGCGCCCGCGGCCGCGAGCGAGCGGTCGGACACGCCCACCGTGCTGTTCGCGGGACGGCTGAGCTTCGAGAAGGGTATGGAGCTCTTGATCGAGGCGGCCCGCGAGGTGCCCGGAGTGACCGTTCGCGTGGCTGGCGACGGGCCGATTGCGGCGCAGCTGCACGAACAGGCGCGAGACGTACCCAACGTCGAGTTCCTGGGCATGTTGGATTCGAAAGATCTGGCCCACGAGCGGGCCCGTGCCTGGGCCGTAGCCTTGCCGTCGCAGTGGTACGAGAACGCACCGCTGTCGTTGTTGGAAGCCTACGCGAGCGGACGGCCGGTTCTCGCCGCCAACCACGGCGGATTGGTCGAGATGGTCGATCACGACCGGACCGGCTGGTTGTTGCCGCCCTTCGAGGTGGGATCGTGGGCAAAGGCGTTGCAAACGCTGTCGCGTCAGCCCGACCTGCTTGCCACCATGGGGGAGCAGGCCCGCGCGCGCGCCGAAGCGGACTTCGGATTCGCTGGTTTCGTGGACGCCTACGTATCGACGTACGAGGAATTGACCTCCCTGGGCGCGTCCGCGCCCAGGTGATACACTCGCCCCCATGAACGAACAATCGACTCTGGGAGTCGCGATCCTGGGGTGCGGGCGCCACGGGGAGCGGTACCTGCGCCACATCCAGCGCGATACCCCGGGTGCCCACGTGGAGGGAATCTGGCGACGTGATCGGGTCGAGGCTGAGCGCATTGGTCGCGAGTATGGCGTAACCGCGGTTTCGAGCGCGGAGGCCCTTGTCGCCGACCCACGCGTCAAAGCCGTGATCGTAACCACACCCCCCGCGCTGCACGGTAAGGACGTGGAACTCGCCCTGGCCGCGGGCAAGCCGGTGTTGGTGGAGAAGCCGCTGGCGGGAACCCTGAGCCAGGCTCGTGCGTTGGTTCAGAGTGCCGCTGGCTACGACGTACCCGTGATGGTGGCGCAGACCCTGCGCTACAACCCCGTGCTTCAGGTCGTGCGCGAGCGATGGCGCGAAGTGGGCACCGTGCACCGCATGCGCCAGCAGCAGCGACTGGAGCCATCGACCCTCGCCTGGCAGCAGAACGCCGATGTCTCCGGTGGCGGTTCGATCGTTCTTACCGGGGTACACCTGTTCGATACCATGCGCTGGATATTGGGGCGTACACCCGACGCGGTCCGATGTACCATGCTGGCGGTCGAAGGGAACGCGCTCGAGAATGTGTTCGATGCCTGTTTCGAGTACCAGGCCGAGGCGTTGCTGGCGGCCACCGAAGTGAGCAAGTTCACGGCGAGCCGTAGCGGCCAACTCGAGATCGTGGGTACCAAGGGCCAATGGCTGGCCGACTACGGGCGCGGTGAGCTGTGGTTGTTGCGCGGCACGCGCGCCAAGCGGGTGCCGGGGCTACGCGACGCGCCTACGCTGCCGGCGGTGCTGGCCGACTTCATCAGAGTGGTTCGCCGCGAGGTTGAGCCACCAATCACCCTGGCCGACGGGCTGGCGACCATGGTCATGGCCGATGGGTGCTACCAATCCCGGGTCGACGGACGCCGTGTACTGTTGACCGACGAATCCAACCCCTGAGAAATTTCCGTGCCCCTGAGTTACCGTGAGGAGATCGGTGTGAATTGCATGAATGGCCGCAATGGCCTGAGTCGCTTGGACGAATGGTCGCGAACGTCCCGTTTCACGATGGGATGGCTCGCGCTCGTGTTCTTGATGCTGATGCCCCGGGTGGGCCACGGACAATCGGATCTGGACTACTGGAAGATCCTGGCCATGGACCGTGCCGCCTACCGCGTGCCTACGTTCGCGGTCATGCCGGCGCAGAACGAGCCGGGCCAGAATATCGTGTACGGTGATCGCTACGCCATCTTGCACGTGGTGTACATCACCGACAATTCAGCCGACGAGTTGTGGCGCAGCCCGACGTTGGACGGTGAGGTGTACGAGGTTCTGGTAGAGGACCTCGATGGCAACGGCACGTCGGAAATCATCTGTCGCACGCGCGGCGGGCGAATCTACGTGTACGACGATCTGTTCAACGTGCGGTACGAGAATCTGCGCGAGGACTATTCCGAGATATCAGCCATGACCATTGCCAACGTGGATGATGACGCGGCCTACGAAATCGTGGTCCTCGCGGGCAATGGCATCATCGACTACATCGACGGCGCCCAGTTCAGCCGCGAGTACCGATCCACCCAGTCGTATCGTGCCACCGAAATGATCGTGGGCAACGTCGACAACGACGCGCAGCTCGAGATCATCTTCAACTCGGGAATGGTTGTCGATGCGTCGGCGGGCGATATTGAATGGCGAGCCAGTTCCCAGTTCGGCGACCACATTGAGTTGTTCGACATCGACGGCGATGGCATCGATGAGGTCATCGGTTACCGCAACAACAACCAACCGGTGTCGATCTTCGACGTCGACGAGCAGCAAGAGAAACCGCTGCGCTGACATGAGCCAATTCGAACTGTTCGCCGGTGGTCTGGGAGCCAGTCTGGGAGCGGGTGGCTTCATCATGCTGCCCGTCGCCGCCATTTCGGGTGCGGCCCTCATTGGCGTTTCGCGTTCGCGATTCCTGGCGGTTCTGCTCAGCGCCGTGGTGGTGTTTCCCGTGGCCGCTCTCCTGCGTGAGCCCTGGTACCAGGCGGTGCCGTCGGGCGTTTCCGCACCCCGATTCGTGCTGCCCTCCGTTGCCTTGATGCTGATCGGCGTGAACATGTGGCGGGTGCGCGAGAGCAAGCCGCCCTCGCTGTTGGTGTCGGTACTGTTGGGGGCCATCGTTGGCGGCATCTGGGCGCGGCTGTGGCCCGGCACGCCGGGGCCGGTACTCTCCGTCGCTCTAGGTAGCTTCGACGCCAGCGCGCCGCTGGGCTCGCTCTGGATCTATACCCAGGGATTCGCGTTGGTGCTGGGTTTGGTGGCCGGTCTGAAGTGGTTGGCCTGGCGCCGGCGGTGGGTGAAATCTGGGCAACGGGTGGGAGCGGCCGGAATGTTTTTCCTGGGGCTCCTGGTGTTGATGGGTGCCTACCACCGGTTGGTGCTGTGGCTCCACCAGGTATGGCCATGGCCCAATCTGGGCTGAAGAGTTTCGGGCAGGGTGCAACAAAAAGGCCCCGCCGCGGTTTGTGTTGCGACGGGGCCCTAGATCGCCTCGTCGGCGGTCTCCTTACTTGTCGTTGTCATTTACGAATCCACCAGAAGATGTCGGACAGAACGAACAAGCTTCGCCACAGTCCAGGGTTCATGATTGCCTCCTCGGGGAGGGCGGCGAGAAACAAGATCCCCACACCACACATCCCAACCCACGGTTTCAGCCGGAAGCTGCATGTTTCATGCCGACGGTGTCAGACCGATGGCGCTGCACTACCAGTAGTGTCCGATCGTCCGTAGATTCACCCGCGCCGAAGGCCTCGATGCGGGTCAGAAGTTCCTCTACCACGATAGGGGGAGATTCTTGCCGCAGTTCGTGGACGCCCGCGAGTAGTCGCTCCATGCCGTATTCGTTGCCGTCGGCGTCTTCCTCGTCGAGCATGCCATCGGAATACACGACCAACAGGTCGCCATCGGCCAAACGGATCACGCCCGACTGGTACGACATGGTGGGCTTCACACCCAGCACGGGTCCGCCCTTGGAAAGGGTTTCGATTCGCCCCAGGTCGGCGCGGTACCACAAGGGGGGCTCGATTCCCGCGACCGCGTACTCCACGATTCCGTTCACCGGGTCCAGCGTGGCCAGGAACAGGGCCACGAAGTGTTGCACCGCCGTCATGCCGTGAACGTCCCGGTTCAGTCGTTCCACCGCTCGCCGGACGCCTATTTCATCGCGCACGATTTCGCGCACCGCCGTGCGAACCGAACTCATGAGCAGGCTGGCCGGGACACCCTTGCCCGAGGCGTCGGCCACGGTGAACACGACGCGACCGTCGTTGGTCGTGAAATAGTCGAACAGGTCGCCGCCCACTTGGCGCGAGCTTACGGTGCGTCCGCTCAGCAGGAACGGTCCGGCCTCCAGATCCGAGTCGGGAAGTAGTTTGGCCTGAATGTCGCGCGCCAGGCCCAGCTCGGTTTCGATTCGTTCGTGGGCCAGATCGGTTTCGTGGAGGAGTGCGTTGTCGTACGAAACCGCGGCGTGCCGAACCAGCGATTGGATGTGGTACAGGTGAAGGCTGGTGTAGTCGGCGTTCTCCGAGCGCGGGCCCACCGTTACGATGCCCAGAGTGCGGTCACCACACACCAAGGGGCACAGCAGGTCGGCGTTGGTGCGTTCCAGCAGCTGTCGGCTTTCTACGTCGAGCCGCAATGGTCGCTGGCTCAGAAGCAAGGGTCGAACCAGGAGCATCTCGCCGACCTCGATGGTCTGTTGGGCTACGTGCGACTTGGCGGATAGCTCGTCGGGCGGGCGGTTCCCGGAGTTACGCGCGGCGTAGGCCACCAGTTCGAGGTTCATGTCTTGCAGGCGGTAGAAGCACACACGGTCGGCCGACAGGATTGACATGAGGCCGTCGCACAGTTCCTGTGCCACCAGTTGGGGTTCCCGGGGACGACTCACCTCGTCGGCCACCTTGGCCGAATTCACGCGAAACTGCAGCTGCTCGCGGAAGAACCAACCGTCGATGATGGTGGAGACCCTGCGCCGTACCGGCACCGAGAACGCGGCGCCGGCGGTAATGATGAGCGCGGTGGTGAGAAACATGACGCCACGTTGGGTCTCGGTGGCTAGCGGCCCCATGGAAAGCGCCAGGGTTCCCAGTCCAAAAATCGGCAGGCACAGGGCCACGGCGATCAGCGCCTGCCGGGTAAGGTAGTTCAGATCGATGGCACCTGAGCGTAGGAGCGCCAGGCTGAAACTGGCTGGCACCATCGGCAGAAACAGAACGGCCATCTGATCCACGGGCCATTGATGGGTGGGCCAAACCGCGCGGAGCACGGTGGCCAGAATCAACGGCACCAGTCCGACCGCCACGCCCACCACGGCCAGGCGCATGCGGCTCCACTGCGCCCAACGTTTCTTCTGTCGCGATTTCCGCACGAACACCGCGACCGACGCCAGCCCGTAGAGCGCGAACAGGGCCACGCCCAACAGCAGAATACCGTCGGTGGCCCGGGGAAAGCGCGCGTATCCGCCGCCTGCCTCCAATGCAAGGAAGGCCGCGGTGGCCAGGGCCGCCGGTAGGAGAAGGAAGCGATGCCGAGCCGGGGGGGTGCCGTCGATGCCCTCGGGAAACATCAGGAAGAACCGCAACAGTACCGCGGGCACCAGGAACTGAAACGCCGTGCGCAGCGACTCCAACCATCGCATGACCGACGCGGATTCGAACGTAGGAAGGTCGAGGAACTGATACGAAAGCAGAAGGCAACTGATATAGAAATACCGGCTCAATGTGTCGCGCCGGCGAAGGTAGGTAACGAACCCCAGAAACAGGAACGACAGCGCGCCCACGCTCATGAACACGTTCTGCACCAGGCGCGCGGTGGTCTTGGGGACCAGGTCGATTGTCGTGGATAGGGAGTTGGTTCCGCGCTGGTAGCCGAGCTCCGCCGTTTGTCCCACGCGCAGACCGTGCAGGCTGGCTCCGTACTCGGCGTAGTTGGCAACCGGCTGATCGTCCACGCGTTTCAGCACGTCACCGACGACCAGGCCGGCGCGGCTGGCGGGGCCGCCGTTCTCCACCGTCATGACCGTGGTGTGGCGCAGCCGAAGTCCCAGGTGTGGCCGACGCACCATCTCCACGGCGCCGGGAACTTCCAGCAGCAGGAGGAGCGGAGCCATCGCCAGGAGCACGCGACGACCGATGGCAGGCAAGTGAACCATCAGGTCACCCCCAGAGGGTGCTGGGTGCATCGGGTCTCACTGAATGTGGGCGAGTTGCGTGGCGCCGTCAAGCGCGCCGCGTCATTCCACCAGAACCAGTTTTTGCGTGAGCTGGCCTTCGCCGTGCACGAGCCGAGCGGTGTACGCCCCCGAGGCGACGCGTTGGCCCCGGTCATCCTTGCCGTTCCAGGTCACCGAATGTCGACCCGCCGGGGTCTGATGATCCCACAGTTGGCGAACCAAACGGCCACTGGCGTCGAAGATGGCCAATTCCACTTGTTGCGTCTGCGCAATATCGAACGACAGAAGCGTGGTGGGATTGAATGGATTGGGGCGCGGCGCATGCAGGCGCGCCGTGGGCAGGACGGGCAGGGTCACCTCGATTCGAGGCTCCAGGGCGCTGCGCGTGCCATCGCCTTGTTCGGCCCACAGTTGGTAGCTGGCGCGTGACACGTGCGCGGGAACTTCAGAATCGAACAACTCGAAGTTGCCGGTGTCGCTGACGATTGCCCGCGGTGTGATCTCGTGCGGCGCGGATCCCGAAAACTCGCGCGTAACGAAGAAGCGAGCGTCGGCGATCGCCCGCCACCGTAGTCGCACGGTGCGATCGATAGCCCGTGCTTCAAAGCCCTGGGCCAGCACCGGGACCGAGCGAGGCGTGGGGCCGGTGGTTTCAGCCAGGGTGGACGCCACCGCGCGGATTACGTCGAGGCCCAGCGTGGTGTCGAGCTTGTCGAACGTGTCGCCCACCGTGTGGTACGGCGCGTAGGAAGCCCAGTCCGATTCGATCAGCAGGAAGGCGGGAATGTTGGACATCTGGAACGGTACGTGATCGGAGCCGAAGCTGTTGAATGTCTGCACCGTGCCCAGGTTGGGTGACGCATCGTTCACGTTGTCGTCCATGATCTGCATGAAGGCGGCCAGATCGGCGGCGGCGGGAATATTGTCTTCGCCTTCGATATCGATACGATAGTTGGGTCCGTGCGCCGAAACCATGTCGAGGATGATGGCGCCGTTTATGTTCCAACCGTTGGCGGCGGCTTGCTGCACGTAGCGAAAGCTGCCCAGCAGGCCCTGTTCTTCGCCGCCGAACGCCACCAGGTGCACCGTGCGTTTCATTTCGTAGTGGCGAAAGATCTCGGCCAGTACCAGAAGGGCAGCGGTGCCGCTGGCATTGTCTTCGGCCCCCGGCGCCGGTCCACGATCGCCGTCGATGGCAATGGAATCGTAGTGCGCACCAACCACGATGATCTCGTCGGCGAGCGTGGTGCCAGGCCGCTTGGCCACGATGTTGCGAGTGCCGGTGCCCGGGCAGAACGTGCCGCCGGTCATGTCGAACGCCTGGCGCGAAACGAGCCAGCCCAGGGCCTCGAAGCGATCCTCCAGGTACAACGCCGCCAGCAGGTGTTCGTCGCGGCAGGTGTTGCGGTCGTCGACGGTCTGCGTCACACCGTCCAACTCGAACGACAACTCACCGCTCAACTCACGGACCCTTTGTTCGAACAGAGATTGGCTCGCGCGGTCGACGAGTTGCCATTTTACCTCGGCGTCGACCGGTATCTGGGTTACCGCGCGCTTGGGGCGCGCCAGGTGGGGCCGATGCAACGGCAGGTCGAGTCGTTCGCTACGGGCGGAGGGGGGCGACGCGCCCAGGCTTTCGATCACGATGGACATCCGCGCGCCTTCGAACAAGAACCGATGGCCCGAAAGGTCGGCGTCGTTGGACACCAGGTACAGCGCGTGCCCGGCCGGGGCCACCAGAGGCGTTCCCAGGCGGCGTGCGCTGTCCACCAACGCGAAGTCGCCGAAGTCGCGCGTGTCGGCGGGCAGGTCCGTCTCGGGCGAGATCACCAGATTCCATGCGGCTCGCGTCCCCGTGGGGAATGCGATCAACATCAGGATCAAAGCCGGGGTCCATCGCAGCGTGCGGATATTCATACGTGGTTTCATTTCACCAGGACTATGGGTTGTGTGCGTTGGCGACCATCGTGGTCGAGTACCACGCGGTACACCCCCGCGGCCGAACTGCGGCCGCGATGGTCTTTTCCGTCCCACACCGAAGTGTAGCTCGCCGCGACGACGCGACGATCGAGCAGGGTCTGAACGTGCCGGCCCGCCGCGTCGACGATGAACACGCGGGCGTGGCCCGGACGGTCGATGGCGAAGGTAATGGTGGTGGACGGATTGAACGGGTTGGGGTGGTTGCCGTGCAGGCCCAGTTCGAAGTTGGTTCGATGGGTAAGTTCGACGGCTTCCGAAAGCGCGAAGGGTATCTCGCCCACAGTTTGCAGCCGGTAGCGAAGGCCGGCTCCGGCCGGTACGCCGTTCAATCGATCCAGCGTCTGCACGGTACGGGGACCGGTCTGCGTCTGACGCGGCCGCCAGGGTCCGTCGTCGATCGCACGGGCCAGTACTACCGGCTCAGAGCTGTTCTGCGTCCAGGCCAAGGTCACGCCGCGTTCGGTGAGCGAAGCGTGGAACTGCGACACGGCCACGGGCACCGCGCCATCTTGCGCCACGCCCACGGTCACGCACCAGCGATCCAGGGTGCCTTCATCTCCCAGGGAGTCGTCGACCACGCGTAGGATCCAGCCGCCGGTCGCGGTCTCGCCCACGAAGTCACTCAGCGAGCCGGGCCCATCGGCGGGGTTGTCATCGTCGAACGTGCGAAGCAGGTCGGCCTGGGTGCCCCCGGTGCGGTTGTGAAGTCTTACGATGGTTCCCGTGGGGCTGGTGAGTTCGACGATCAGATCGCCTCGGAACGGGTGGGTCGACTCGATTTCACAACTCACGGATGCTACGTCGCCGACTTCGGTCACGGTCAGGGCACGGGTTACGCCCTGAGGGTCGTTGTCGGGAATGGCCAGCGGCGCTTCGTCGCACGCGGCTTCGTTGGTCACCGTTCTCAGTTCCGTGGTTCCAAGTTGCACGGTTTGACCGTTGTCCAGGACCTGGGCCTGGCGCTTCGATTCCCAACCCGGTGGACCTTCGAACCGCAGCTCGTAGCGGCCCGGGTACATGCCATTCAGGACGAACTCGCCGTGCGGGCCGGTAACCGCGGCAACCGAGGGAGGGAGCGTCGACACCGTCACACCGGCGTGGGTTGGGCTTTCCTGCAACAGGACTTGGCCGGAAACGTTGCCCGTGGGATCTCCGTCGTCGGCCAGCACGTAATCTACCGCGTTCACCACGAGTTGGTCGCGCATGGTGGTGGAAACCAGACGCTCGTAGGCGAAGGCCAGGTACACGATCTGTCCGGCCAGCGGTCCGCCACCGTCATCAAGTGCGATCACCATGCCGCCCCCGCTGGTCGCTGGGTTCGCATAGACCAGCTGCGCATTGGCGCTGGGTACCATGGCGTCCTGGTGTGTGGTCAGCAGGTAGTCGATCTCGATGACGTCATCGAGGGTGTGGGGGGTGGTGCGCAACGGATGGGCGAGGGCGGCCACGCCCGATCCGGCGTCGTCCGCGCGCCATTCGCTGGCATTCAGAAGCGAACCCAGCACCATCGGCTGGGGTGCGGTGAACTGGGCGTCCCACGCTATGAACCCCACTTCGCCACCCTCGATCACCAGCCGTCCGCCGCCAGCGACCCAGTCGAGGAGCGCGGTCCTATAGGTGTGGTTCTGCAATGAGGGCGACCAGATGCCCGAACTGGCGACGATGACGTCGTAAGACCCCCACTGGGTGGGATCCACATCGGGGCTGAGCTGATCGGTCACTGAATGGCCGGCGTTGGTGAGAGCCGCGGCTATGTCGTCGGCCGAAGCCGACTCGTAGAACTGGATGGTCTCGGGGGGCATGTCCCGCACTAGCAATACATTGGCGCCACCGGCGAGCGAGGCTGTCGGGCCAAATAGTGCGGCCACGGCCGCCCATCCCAATATCCAACTGGGGCACCTCATTCGGCCGTCTCCTGTTCCGGGGGCTCAACGTCGGGAGTATACCAGTTGGCGCGCACCCTTGCCCTTACCGCGGTGGTGAAGCACACTGCCGAGTGTGCCCCCGATCAGCCTGGAGCTTCCGTGCGTAGCTCGATCCGTTCGCAACCCGGCCGCTGGCGTTTCGCGCATTCGCGGCGATGGGCTGGAATCTGTGCGCTTGCGCTGGCCAGTTCGTGCGTTGGCTGCGCCACCAACGTGCCGCAACGCACCGTGGACTCGGGGTTGTTCTTCGCCCTCGATTCGGGGTTGGCGATTGCGCCCGTGGTCCAGGTGAACACGGTGGCGCTGGAGAACCCGCGGGCCGACTTCCTTAGCAACGAGCTGTACACCTACATGTTGGTGCAGGTCGACGCGCCCATCGTAGGCCCCCATGATCTTACCGAGCAGATTGGCCTGCAGGGTTTCCAGGCCGAGGCTGATTTCCGTGATTTCCAGCAGCGCCGCCTCGAGAAGACCCTACTGGACCCGGCGGAATGCACCCGCCTGTCGCGCATGCTGCTGCACCGTTACGTCCTGATTACATGGATGGATGAGAACGCCGATGGGGGCTTCGATTCCATGACCGGCGACATCACCCAGCGGAACGCGGCCGAAAACGTGCTGCGCGACTCCTTCTATATGGTTCGCGGAACCCTGCAGGGCGAGGTACTCGACCTCTGGGAGGCCAAGGTCCTGTGGACGGGGAGGGCCAGCTATGTCTCGGGCCGGCTGTACGGTCAGACCGATGTGGCCCGTGGCGAGCTGGAACGGGCCCGGGCCGAGGGTATCGTGGAATACGTGAATCTACTGACCCGCTGACCGCCCTCCCGATTTGGGCCGATTGACCCTGGAAATCCCGCTGTGATAGGTTCCCGCGATGCCGCGGCCCAAGCCCGATGGCGGTTCGTGGGTCTCCAATCAGGCCCGAAAGCACAGCAGGCAGGCCCGGAGCAGGCATGGAAAAGACTTACAACCCCCAGGGCCTCGAAGAGAAGTGGTACGCCGTCTGGGAGAGCGAAAAACTCTTCCGCGCGCGCGGCGAGGGCGAGTCGTACGTCATCACCCTGCCTCCGCCCAACGTCACCGGTATCCTCCATATCGGGCACTGCCTGGGCGGCAGCACCATGGACGCCCTGGTACGGTACTACCGCATGGTGGGTCGGCCCACGTTGTTCATCCCGGGCACCGACCACGCATCGATCGCCACCGAAAACAAGGTGGCCGCCCATCTGGCCGAGCAGGGAATAGACAAGGCCGAACTGGGCCGCGAGGCGTTCATCGAACGTGCGTGGGAGTGGGCCAACAGCCACCACGACCGCATCGTGTCGCAGTTCAAACGCTTCGGTATGAGTCTGGATTGGGAACGCGAAGCGTTTACCATGGACGAAGAGCGTTCGCGTGCCGTGCTCGAGGCGTTCGTTCGACTATACGAAAAGGGATTGGTCTACCGTGGCAACTACATGACCAATTGGTCGGTGGCCCAGCAGAGCGCGGTGAGCGACGAAGAAGTGGTTCACAAGGAAGTGAACGGCAAGCTCTGGCACTTCCAGTATCCGCTGGAAGACGGCGGTCACCTGGTCGTCGCCACCACGCGTCCGGAAACCATGCTGGGTGATACGGCGGTGGCCATTCACCCCAAGAATCCCAAGACCGCGCACCTGCGTGGCAAGCGTGTGCGGCTGCCCATCGTCGATCGGCTGATCGACATCATCGAAGACGACTACGTGGACCCCGAGTTTGGTACCGGCTGCGTGAAAGTCACGCCGGCGCACGATCCCAATGACTACGAAATGGGCAAGCGCCACGACCTGCAGTTCATCAACATCATGAACCCCGACGGCACGTTGAACGACAATGCTCCCGAGGACTACCGCGGGCTGGATCGTTTCGTGGCTCGCAAGAAGGTCGTGGCCCAGTTCGAACAGCTCGGCCTGCTCGATTCGGTGAAGGATCATGTGCACATGGTCGGCTATCACGACCGTACGAACACCGTGATCGAGCCGTACATTTCACGCCAGTGGTTCCTGAAAATGGAAGACCTGGCCAAGCCCGCGTTGGAAGCCGTCGAGAACGGCGTGATCACCATCTGGCCCGAGCGTTGGGTGGGGGTCTATTACAACTGGATGCGCAACATCCGGGACTGGTGCATCAGCCGCCAGCTGTGGTGGGGACACCGCATTCCCTTCTACGAATGTACCGGCTGCCAGGCCAGCGTGGTCAGTGTCGATGCGCCCGGCGACTGCGCGAAGTGTGGGGCCAGCAGTTGGATCCAGGACGGTGACGTATTCGACACCTGGTTCAGTTCGTGGTTGTGGACGTTCAGTCCGTTGGGTTGGCCGCAGGACACCGAAGACCTGCGCCAGTTCCACCCCACGTCTACCCTGGTAACCGGCGCCGACATCATATTCTTCTGGGTCGCGCGCATGGTCATGGCCAGTTACGAGTTTCGCAATGAGCCGCCGTTTACCGAGGTGCTGTTCACCGGACTGGTGCGCGACGCCAAGGGGAGGAAACTCAGCAAGAGCCTGAACAACAGCCCCGACCCGATGGACCTCATGGACAAGTACGGGGCCGACGCGCTCCGGTTCACGCTCACCATGGTGACGCCCACCGGTCAGGACATCAATTTTGGTGAAGAGACCGTCGAGTTGGGGCGCAACTTCTGCAACAAGGTGTGGAACGCCACGCGTCTGTTGTTCTCCAATCTGGAGGACCTGGGCCTGGATCTTCCCAAGGGCGACGCCACGAAGCAGTGTCGTGATCTGGGCGGCGGCGACGAGAGCAATCCACAGGAGTGGTTCGAGCGTCTATATCGCGAGTGCTTCGGCGCCGAGTTGCCATCGGTACCACGCGAAGATTTGCGGTTGGAAGACCGGTGGATGTTGCACGCCACGGCCAGTGCCTGCCAGAAGATGGCCTCGGCCATGGAAGCGCGCCGGCTCAACGACTCGGTGCGCGCCGCGTACGATTGTTTCTGGAAGGACTTCTGCGACTGGTACCTCGAGGCCAGCAAGGAACGGCTGCACGGCGACAACGACGCGGGCAAGACCACCGCATTGCTGGTGGCGCTTACGGTGCACGCCATAATGTTGCGTCTACTGCACCCTTTTGTTCCGTACATCACCGAAGAGCTTTGGTCGGCGCATCCGGCCAGCGACGGCCGTTGCATGGTCGCGCCGATGCCGGCCTTTGCCTCGGCGCCGTTTGCGCAGGACGCCGCGAAGTTCAACCTGGTGCAGGACATCGTTTCGGCCACACGCAACGTGCGCAACGAAATGGGCGTGCCGCCGGGTCGGCGCGGTTCGGTGATTCTGCAGGCCGACGGCGATCGGCGCGAAGAGTTGGAAAGCCTGGTTGATCGGGTGGCCTACCTGGGCAAGTTCGAGTCGGCCCGCGTGGAGCCGGTGGGCGACAAGCCCGATCAGGCGGCGGCCACCGTGGTGGGCGACGTAGAACTGTTCTTGCCGTTCGCCGGGCTGATCGATCTGGACAAGGAGCGGAAACGGCTCGAAAAGGAACGCCAGGGTGTGGCCAATCGGCTGGCGGCGATCGAGGCTAAATTGAAAAATGCCAACTTCGTGGAACGAGCACCGGCCAACGTGGTAGAACGGGAACGGGCTTCGGCGGTCTCCTTGCAGGAGACGTTGGCCAAGCTCGAAGGTCAGATGGCGAGCCTGGGGTAAACGATGAAAGCGGATGACCGAAAGGACTATCGCTCACTCGGCGAGATCTTCCGCGACGCGCGCAACGAGCGCAACCAGTCGATCGAAGACGTGAGCTCGGATACAAAGATTTCGCCCCGAATGCTTATGGCGCTCGAGGCCGACGACTTCGATCAGATCGCTGACCCGGTGTACGCCAAGAGCTTCGTGCGTAACCTGGCCGAGAACTTTGGCCTGGATCCGGCTTGGTTGCTTACCAAGATGCAGACGGCCAACCCCGAGCCACCGCGCCCGCAGGTGCCGGTTTCTCCCGCCCTCACGGCCAAGCGAGCGCCCGACGTCAACGCGGCCCGAGCCGAACGCGCGGCGGCGCAAACCGAAGAAGATGCAACCACCTGGCACATTGAAGACGTCAGGGTGCGCAAGGTCACGGCCGACGCTCCGCGAGGGCCAGGGGCCCGCACCTGGATTACGGTGGCCGTGGTGGCGTTGGTGGCGGTAGCGAGTTGGTGGATCTTGCGATCGACCTCGTCAGAGGACGCGCGCCCCGACCGGGCTTCCACCGAAGTTGCCGATCAGGATCGCTCGCAGCCACCGCTGCAACAGGGCAACCTTTCCCCCTCACCCCAGCCCGCGGTGGAAGGTTCGACCGCGCCGAGCGAAGAAGACGTGCCGGTGTCCACCGACGAAGAGTTTCTGGAACTGTCGCCGCCGCTGAACCAGTCGCCGCCGCCCGCGTCCAAGCCGGTCGAAGAGGTAGCCACGTCAACGACGGCGCCGGTCACGGGTTCCAACGCGAACGCGACGAACCCTCCGACCACACCGGCCCCGACCAAACCCAAGAAGCCGGTCGACGAAGTGGTGTCGGTCCAGGACAGCGGCGGCCTGGCCAGCATTGTGCGGCAGGGCGGCGAAGACGCGGTGCGTGCTCCCATGAAACTGGTGATCACGGCCAAGGGTCGGGTCGACGTGTGGGTGGCTGCCGATGGCGGACAACGGCATCGACGCATTCTGGTGTCCGGCCAGGAGTGGGAGAGCGAAGGGCGCGACCACTTCAGCTTGCAGTTCAGCGACGTGAACCTGATATCGGTGACGCTGGACGGCGTTCGCCGCGATCCTCCTACTGGCCTCGAGGGTGAGTGGATTCTCTACCCCGCGGCCAGCCCGCGGTAGCTGCGCTACCATGGGTGACCTCCGTCTGCATAAGCCGTTTGAGCCCAAAGGCGACCAGCCGGCGGCTATCGCCGAGCTCGTGGCCGGCTACCGCAATGGCCTGCGCGACCAGACCCTGCTGGGCGTAACCGGTAGTGGTAAGACGTTCACCTTGGCCAACATGATCGCCGAATTGAACGTGCCCACCCTGGTTCTTTCCCACAACAAGACGCTGGCCGCCCAGCTCTACGGCGAGTTCAAGACGTTCTTTCCGGAGAACGCCGTCGAGTATTTCATAAGCTACTACGACTACTACCAGCCCGAGGCCTTCGTTCCTTCTTCGAACACGTATATCGAGAAGGACGCCAGCATCAACGACGAGATCGAGAAACTGCGTTTGCGGGCCACCAGCTCACTATTATCGCGCAGGGACGTGATCGTGGTGGCGAGTGTGTCCTGCATCTTCGGCTTGGGTAATCCGGACAACTTCCGCCGCCAGGTCGTGGGGCTGCGCGTGGGCGAAGAGATCCCTCGCGACCAGTTTCTTTCGCGTTTGGTCGACATCCAGTACCGCCGCAACGACGTATCGTTTCCGCGCGGGACGTTTCGCGTGCGCGGCGACGTGGTGGAGATCAAGCTGGCCTACGAAGACATTGTGTTGCGGGTGGAGATGTTCGGCGACGAGATCGAACGGTTGGCTACGGTGGACCCGGTCAGCGGTCAGGTGATCGATCGTATCGAAGAATTCGTGGTGTTTCCGGCCACGCACTTCGTTACCGAGCGTGAGCACCTGGAGGAGATTGTTCACAACATCTCCATGGACCTGGAGACGCGTTTGTCGGAGTTCGAGCGCGACGGAAAATTGCTGGAAATGCAACGGCTCGAGGGGCGCACGCGTTACGACATGGAGATGCTACTGGAGCTGGGATATTGCTCGGGCGTGGAGAACTACAGCCGCTACTTCGACCGGCGCAATGCGGGCGATCGCCCGGCGTGCCTGCTGGACTATTTTCCCGACGGCTGGATGTTGGTGCTGGACGAAAGTCACGTGACCGTGCCTCAGGTGGGCGCCATGTACAATGGCGACCGGTCGCGCAAGGAGACGTTGGTGCAGCACGGGTTCCGGCTGCCCAGTGCGCTGGACAACCGACCGCTTACGTTCGACGAGTTCGAAACCATGATGCCGCACACCGTGTTCGTGTCGGCCACTCCGGCCGACTACGAGCTACGGCGTACCGGCGGGGTAGTGGTAGAGCAGGTCATTCGCCCCACGGGGCTCATGGATCCGCAATTGGAGATCCAGCCGGTAGACGGCCAGATCGACCACCTGATGAGCGAGATCCACGCCAGCGTCGGGCGAAAGCAGCGCGTGCTGGTGACCACGCTCACCAAGCGCATGGCCGAAGATCTGACCGATTTCCTCCGCAATGCGGGGATACGCGTGCAGTATCTGCATAGCGATATCGCGGCGCTGGATCGCGTGGAGATTCTTCGGGGCCTGCGTCTGGGAGAATTCGACGTGCTGGTGGGAATCAACCTGTTGCGCGAGGGTCTCGATCTGCCCGAGGTTGGCTTGGTGGCTATTCTGGATGCCGACAAGGAAGGCTTCCTACGCAGCGAGCGGAGCCTCATCCAGACCGCGGGTCGGGCCGCGCGCAATGCGGACGGCCGTGTAATCTTGTTCGCGGACAAGATCACCGGCAGTATGGAGCGTGCGATTTCCGAAACCAATCGCCGTCGCAAGAAACAGAAGGCCTACAACGACAAGCACGGCATCGTTCCACGTAGTATCACCAAGAGTATTTCCGATATCATCGCCTCGACGTTGGCGGCCGACGGTGTGACCAAGCCGCCGGAAAAGAAGCAGTCGAAGGACGCCGTCAGTCTGGGCCTGGACAAACTGGGCGAGCTCACGCCCCAGGAGTTGGTGGAACGTTTGACGCAGGAAATGTACGAGGCCGCGCGCGGGCACGACTTCGAAACCGCGGCTGTATTGCGAGACCGCATCGAAGACATTGCCCTGTTGCACGAATTGGAAGGTCCGGCCGAAATCAAGAAGGCGCAGGCGCGATCAGGCCGGCGTCCCAAGCGAAGATAAGCCATGCACCTGAGCGCTCAGGAACGCACGATCATGAGAAACCTGGTCGAGGTTGGTCTCGACGAGGACCACGCGCGCGAAGATGCGTCGGTGGCCGTGTCCATTACGCGCCGGCAGTCGGTGGTGGCGATGGTGCGTAGTCGGGAGCACGGAGTGGTCAGCGGCCTCGAAGCCGTGCCACTCACGTTCGCCGCACTCGGGGCCGAGGTTCATCTGGATCCCAATCGGGACGACGGCGACGTTTGTGAGCCCGGGGACACGTTGGTCACCGTGCGGGCCTCCATCGATGACCTGCTTCGCTGCGAACGCACCTTCTTGAATGTCATTGGCGGCTTGAGTGGCATCGCGTCGCTCGCGCGGCGCTTTGCCGACGCAGCTGGTCCCGCCTGCCGCGTCCTGGATACACGCAAGACCTGGCCTGGGGTCCGCGCGTTGCAAAAGTATGCCGTCCGGTGCGGCGGTGGCTTCAACCATCGCATGCACCTGGCCGATGCCATCATGATCAAGGACAACCATCGATGGGGGCAGCGAAGCGTTCCCGAAATGTTGCGGGCCGCGAGCGAAGAGTTTCCCGACCTCGATGTCATCGTCGAGGTAGACACCACCGATCAGCTGCGCACCGTGCTTTTGCTAAGACCCACGCGGGTTCTCCTGGACAACTTCGACGCGGTGCGGGTAGCGACCGCCGTGGCGCTACGCGACGAGTTGGCGCCCGGACTTCCGCTCGAGGTATCGGGCGGCGTGAACCTGGATACCGTGGGCGAGCTGGCGCGCGCCGGCGCCGACTTCGTAAGTGTGGGTGCGTTGACGCATTCGGCCGCCGCGATGGACGTGGGTTTGGATATCGGAGTCGAAGAATGAACGCGCATGACATCGAGCCCGGCGCCGAACTTGACCTGACCCTGTTGGATGCGCAGTGGATGGGTTGCCAACTGCGCAGTCTGGTGCGTGTCACCAGTACGAACGACAAAGCGTGGGAGTGGGCCGCCCAGGGGGCGCCTCACGGCGCCGTGGTCGTGGCCGTCGAACAGAGTCGTGGTCGCGGGCGACAGGGGCGGCGATGGATCAGCCCCGCCGGCGTCGGTCTGTATCTTTCCATGCTCCTGCGGCCCAAAGCGGGCCCGTCGATCATGGCGCCTTTCTCGTTGGTGGTGGCTCTGGCCGTGGCCGAGCAGATCGAGGCCATGTCGGGCGCTAGCGTGGGGCTGAAGTGGCCCAACGACGTTTGGTTGGATGGTCGCAAGTGCGCCGGTATCCTGCTCGAGAGTCGCTCAATCGAGGCTGCCTCCAGCGACGTTGGGCCTCTGGAGGGACTGACGCCGACCACCCCGGAAGTATCCCAGAACCCCATCGTCGCGGGAATCGGGCTGAACGTCCGCCAACCCGAAGACGGCTGGCCGCTCGCCCTGTCGCAGGCGGTTTCGCTGGAGGAAGCCACGGGGTTGTTGTTTGATCGTGGTGGTTTCGTAGCAGGGCTTCTGAAACGGGTGGAAGAGGCGTACGATCTGTTCGTCACGGCGGGCTTCGGACCGTTCCAGGCTGCGTGGCAGGCTCGGTCGATCTTGCGCGATGCCCGGGTGCTGGTGCACGAGGGTGATCACCGGTACATGGCGCTGGCGCTCGATCTGGATATGGGAGGGCGATTGCGCGTTCGAGATGACAACGGCCAGGAGAAATGGCTCCAAGCCGCGGAAGTGCACCTGACGGGAACCACGACATGAAGCTTCTGGCCATCGATATCGGAAACAGCAAGATCGCCGCGGGCCTCGTTGACCAGGGTGCAGTGGTCCAGCGGTACCAGGCGCGCTTGCAGTCCCACGGGAACAACTACACCGCTTCGGCTCCCGCCGTGGCCCATGTCTACGATTGGTGCGCCGATCAGTTGGCCCTGGAAGAATCGGCGGGCGCGGTAGCTGGCCTGGTGGTTACGTCCGTGGTGCCCGGCGTTCTGGAAATCTGGCGGCACCTGTGGGAGGGCAAGAAAGCCACGCGGGCATTGCCGGTGCATCTCATTGATCACAAGAGTCCATTCCCTTTCGAGGTTGAGATCGTTTCTCCCGAGTCGGTGGGACCCGACCGCTACTGCAACGTGGCGGGAGCCATGTCCAAGGGATACTCCAGCGCCGTGATCGTCGATCTGGGTACGGCCAATACCTATGACCTGTTGTCCGAAGGCAAGTTCCGGGGCGGCCTGATCGCGCCGGGCTGCGAAACCGCGCACCGAGCCATGCTCGACCAGGGAGCGCTGTTGCCCGACGTGCCGTTCACGCGGCCGCCGCACTTGTTGGGCATGGATACCCTGGGCGCGCTGCAGGCGGGGAGTTTCTTCCAGAACATGGGTGGCATCTTGTACGTGGTGCACGCGCTGCTGCGCAACTTCGGCGAGGCGCCGATCCTGGTCACGGGCGGACTGGCCGTGAAGATGGCGCCGGAGTTTCCCGTGGACGTGATCTACCACGCCGATCTCACGCTCGAGGGAGCGGTAAGCATCGCTTCACGCGCATTCTCCAAGCAACGCCAATGACCATGGAACGAGACGTGGCGGGCGAGCTCGGCGGTATCACCCCGCCGGCCGGCCGAGGTTGACCGTAAAGCCGATCGTGCCGCTCACGAGGTTTTCGCCCGACTTCAGGACCACATTGACAGCTGCATCGATCACGATCGAAGGGCGCACGGCAAAACCGAAGCCCGCGACTCCCTGTACATCGCTCGAATGCAGTTCCGGTCGCCAGGTGCCCGTGGTCTCCAGGAAACTCGACAGGCGATCACCGAGCGGTATTCCCACGGCCAGCGCCAACGCGTGGTCCACGAGCACACCGGACGACGCTGGCCGGCCGATCAGGCCCGCCTGATAGTAGGCGACGACCGAACTCGATTGGCCCGACCAGAGCGAGGTCAAGGCAAGGGATAGATCGGGAACTCCGCTACCGAGCCCGTCGTCGGCACTGGCCGTGGGCACTTTTCCCGACACCTGATACGCCATGGTCATGGGGCCGTCGCCATCCAGGAAACGATGTCTCACGCCCACGGATACGTCGCCGATTCCGGTTACGTCCGATGACGCTTGTTGCCACGGAGACCATCCCACGAACAGCTCGGTACTGGGCCCCGAGCCCCATTTCAACGCCAGCGGAAGGCCGGCGCCGTCGGCGTCGTCGGCAAGGTAGCCCGCTTCCAACTCGAGCGTCCCCGCGGCGGTCGTGTTGGGGTCGGACGAGAACGAGGGTCGTTGCGGTGTTACAGGTTCGGCGGCGGACACGGGGTGCCACGCGGTGGCTACCGCCAACCACGTCAGCAAGATCGTACGGGTCGGTCTCATTCGGATGCCTTTCTCAAGCACAGGTTGCGTACCGCCGGATCCGCTACGCGGTCAGCTTCGTGAGCATCAGGGTGGCGAATCCCAACACCAGGAGAAACCCACACATGTCGGTCACGGTCGTCAGGACTGGACCCGAGGCGAGGGCAGGATCGACGTTCCATCGTTTGAGCAGGAGCGGCACGGCGCCGCCGATGGATACGGAAATTACTGTGTTCAAGGCGAGCGCAGACCCTACGACCAATCCCAGATAGACATTGCCCTGCCACAACCAGGCCGCAACCGCGACGAACAGACCCAGAACCGTTCCGTTGATCGCGCCCACGGTCACTTCTTTGCCCCACACCCGCAATGCCTCGTTGGGCTCGATCAGACCAAGGGACAGTTCTCGAATCGACACGGCCACGGCTTGATTGCCCGAACACCCGCTCATATCCGATATGATGGGCAGGAACACCGCGAGTGCGATCACCGCGGTCAGTGTGTCCTGGTACAACGCGATGATGCTCGCGGCCAGGATGTTCAGGCCGATGTTGACCGTAAGCCAGGCCAGCCGTCGCCGGCAGCGTTTGAGGATGGGCATGGTGCGGAGTTCTTCGCCACCTACGATGCCCTGCGACTTGAGGTACTCGCCGTCGGCCCGGTCGGTCAGGGCGGCATCCACGTCGTGCCGCTTTACCACTCCCAGCAAACGGCGTTCGGCGTCTACCACCGGCACGCCCAGAAACTCATGCTCGTCGAAGAAGTCGAGGAGGTCGTCGACGGAGTCCTGATCTCTCACGAACAGCGGTTCGGAGAGCATGACGCTCGAGATCGGGGATTCCGGCAATGCCAGTAGCAGGCTACGCAGTCGGAGTACGCCGACCAGGACTCCGGTGTCGGAGACGACGTAGGAGTACTGGATCTCGTAGTCGACATACTTGTCGCCCCCTTCCTGCAGGTGGGCGATGACTTCGGCTATGGTGTTCGTTTGTTTGAATCGCAGGACCTCGGTGACCATCAGGCCGCCAGCCACATCGGGCGCGTAGCTTGAGAGATTCCGCAGATCCGCGGCCTGCTCGGGTTCCATCTCCGAAAGGATCAACTCGGCGCGGTTCGTTTCGATCGCAGCCAGGATGTCGGCCTGCTCATCGCTGGGAAGTTCGGAAACGATCGCCGCGGCCTGGGCAACGGACAATCGTTCCACCAGCTCGGCGGCCTGCGCGTCGGGGACCTCGTCGAGGACCTCCGCGGCGTCAATGGCGTTCAAGGTGGTGAGAATACGGTTTTGCTCGGTGGCCGAAAGGTGCGACATGGCCCGCGCTACTTCGGTGCCGGTCAAGTCGTCCAGGAGCGACTGAAGTCCGACGCGATCTCCTCGCGCGGCCAGATCGTCCATTTGACGCCACGCGCCGGGTGATGCATTCGACATCGTGTACCGCCGGTTGGTTGGAGTGGGGCTCGCGGGTTCGCGCCGGTCGCTAACCCTCGATGCTGGCGACGTGGGCGATGGCTTCGCCCAGGTTGACCATGGCGTGGTCGAGCTGGCCGATGACCATCCCCTCAATGGGGGACCGAACGATCGAGTCCTTGGCACTCAACGATTCGAAGACCACCGCCAGTTCCTGTCCTTCTTGCACGCGGTCGCCCAACTCGACCGACATCTGGCAAAGGCCACCGCGCCGGGAGCGGGCCCATGTCGATTGCCTCGACAGGCAGGTGGGGGTGGCGGGTACGACGTCCTGGTCGATCATCTGCAGATGTTTCAGGACGCGTCGGGTTCCTTCGACACCTGTCCGAATGGACTTGCGGTCGAAGTGGTGGGCGGCCCCCGCCTCGAACAGGAGGGTAGTAATGCCCAGTCCCACCGCGGTATCGCGCAGAGACCCGCTGCGGTGTTTCGAATTGAGGATGATCGGCGGAGCGAATACCTCCGCCAGTTCGCGTGTCGGGTTGTCGTCGAGCTCGCAACGGAGTTGTGGCAGGTTGGCTCGTCCACCCGAGCCGGTGTGGAAATCGATTCCGTAGTTGCAGTGGCGCACGATTTCATTGACGAACAAATAGGCAAGGCGCGAGGCCAGCGACCCGCGTTTCGATCCGGGAAACGACCGGTTGAGGTCACGGCGATCGGGAAGATACCTGGATCCAATGACCAGTCCGAACACGTTCACGATGGGCACGGCGAGCACGGTACCGCACAGCTCCTTGGCGTCCAGCCGGCGCACGACTTCGCGAATGATCGCGATTCCGTTGAGTTCATCTCCGTGTAGTGTGCCACTCAGCCAAATGGTGGGGCCATCGCGGCGCCCGTGGATGACCGACACGGGGAGCGTGAGCCAGGTTCCGGTGGGAAGCCGGGCCACGGGAATGTCGACTCGGCCCTCCCGTCCGGCCAGGACCTTGGTGCCTGCGATCTCGATCGGGTCGCGTTCAATCTTGGATTTGGGGGTCTTTCGCGCCACTGTCGACATTCCTTTGCAAAGAACTGGATGATTGTGCCCGATCGGCGGCGCCAAATACTGGTCCCCGGCCGCTATGTTCCTTCCGCAATATGCAAGTGGTCAGAATGCCACTGCATCGGTGCCAGTGGCCAGAAGAATCAACTCCCGTGGGTTGGCGATTTCCTTGGCCTAGGCTGGTTTACGTCGGCGCTTCTTTTTCTTCGGCTTCAGGTGGCGACTGACCAGGTAGGACTGGCTCGGGTCGATGATGCAGCGTTTACGGATGGCCTGTCGCCCCAGCAGCATCCGAAAGCCCATGGTGTCGCGAGACGTCAGGGTCAATTCGATCGGCCACCGGCCTTCACCGATGACCGCATCGACCAAAATGATCGGCCGCATCTCGCGTTTGCCGTTGGAGCTGCGGATCCAGCGCTCGTCATGCAGTGGCGCCTCACAGATCACGGTGGTCTTGATGTCCCGTTGCAGGGGGTGCACCGTGAAGCGGACGATTGTTTGTGATCCGCGTTGGACGGTCTCGACGTCGAACGCGTGCAGGCTGGAGGTTCGCGCCCCGGTGTCGACCTTCGCCTTCACCTTCTCGATGCCCAGATCGGGAAAGGCGATCCACTCGCGCCAGCCAATAGTCGGAATCTGCATGTCGTCCTTACCGCACGGGTCAAACGGGCTTGTAGTCTACTGTACTCGAAGGAATGTAGCAGAAGGTGGCGCGCCTTTCGAAGCGGTAGATCGCGTCATCGTGTATGGTCACCGAAACGACTCAGATAAGGGAGCGAACGACATGTTGAAAGTAAAGTTGGCCCTGGCGATGGTTTGCCTGCTGCTGCTCGTAGTGGTGGGGGCTCAGAACTCCGACGTAGTGCAGGTGCAGTTCCTCACCTGGCAGGGGGAGATCTCGTTGCTTGCCCTGATCTTCCTGACCGCCGCCGCGGGGTGCCTGATCGGCTTTGTGCTGGCGAAGCTCCCCGGCCCGCGCCCGAAGAGTCCAGTGGGCTGATGTTCCAATTTCAAGCACTGCCGGGAAGTTTCGGCTTGCCTGGTCCCACGACCCGGACCTCCAGCGGCGCTACCGTATCCAGGTGAACGTCGCGCTGCGGGAACGCGATGACCAGTTCGTGCTCGCGGAACAGATCGTCTATGCGGAAGCGAACCAGGCTCTGGGTGGTTCGCGTTTCCATGGGTGATCGCGCCTTGACCCAGAAGTGAACCCGGAAATTCAGCGAGTTGTCGCCGAACTCCTCGAACACGATGACCGGTGCCGGCTTGGACAACACTTTGGGTTCTTCCTCGACGACCTGCCTGATCAGTTTCTCGACCAGCCGGGTGGGCGATCCGTAGATCACGCCCACCACCACGCTGGTTCGGATCAGGTCATCCGAAAGCGTCCAGTTCACCACGTTGCTTTCGAGAAAGAAACTGTTGGGCACCACGATGTGTCGGCCGTCGGTCGACCGGATCTGCGTGCTGCGGGCACCGATTCTCTCGATGATTCCGTGGTTCCCGTCCACCTCGACCAGGTCCTGGGCGCGGACCGGGCGTTCGAACATGAGGATGAGACCACTGATGAAATTGTTCATCACGTTCTGGCTGCCAAAGCCCAGTCCGATGGCCAGCGCGCCGCCCAGCACGGTGAAGGCGGTCAGGGGAAAGTGGATGGCGCGCAGCGCCATCAGGGTGAACGCTACCAGGAGCAGATAGAAGGAGATGGTCTGGACCGCCTGCGCCGCGCCCGGGTCGAGCGAAAAGCGCTTCTCGCACAGGGTGGCCAGGGCCGAGGAACCGCGACGCGAGAAGTACAGGCCCACCACGAACAGCGCGAAGGCCAGGGCCAACGAGCCTACGGTAATCGGCGCGTCATCGACGGATGTGAGCTCGTGACTCCAGGCGCGTTTGACCGCGCCCATGAACGCTCCCGCGTATCGCCGCAGGTCGAAGCGGTTGGCGTCGAAGCGGATCTCGGCCAGAACGCGCTCGGCTAGCCGGTGGTCGAAGTTCAGGGCCGCCAGACCTTCTCGTTGCGTCGTTCGTAGGCGCCGCAAGGCTTCGGCCTGCAGGTCCAGCGAAGCGCGCAGGTCCGAGTCCGGTGTTTCTTCGTCGATCTGTTGTACGACCGTCGCGAGACGGCGCTCGAGGTCGGTGAGGTTGCCCTCCAACAAAATGCGATTTTCCACGAGTGATCGTATTGCCGACTCTGTTTCGCGTTCCCACTGCGAGACCATTGCGCTCGACCGTTTGGTCTTGAGCACGTCGTTCCACCGCTGCCATAGGTCCCGCCGCAGTTCCAGGCGCTCGATCTGCCCATCGAGGATGTCGATCTCGCGCGCCACGGCGTCACGTCGTGCGGCCATGGCTTCGGCGATCCTGACCAGTTCGCTGGCGGGTTGAGTGAGCGACGCAACCGCGGACCGTGCCGCGGACGCCTGCAGGTCGGCGCTTACCAGGCGCCGAGCGACGACTTCACGGGCCCGTCGCAATTCACCTTCTCGCGCCGCCAAGGCGGCCGAGTCGGCGGTGGGATCCGCTTCGTCCTTGCGCAACGCTTCCTTGACGCGCCGTATACGACTCTCGAAGACAGTTGCGACTTCGGCGTTGTCGAGTCGGCGCTTGGCGGTCCTGGCCTCGAGCGTGCGCAGGTTGAGTTCCTCGCGGGCGATCTCAGCATTGAGTTCAGCCGTGACCATGTCCCGGGCTGCGGCCGGGTTTTCTTGCGTCTGACCGTCGATCTGCGCGCGCACCGCCCGTCGCGCCCGTTCGGCCGCGTCCAGAGCGGTCTTTGCCGCATCGAGGGCGGTTCGACGCTTCTTCAGATCTTCCTCGAACTGGGCCCGGTTGGAGTTCGCGCTTTCCTGCGACTCGTGGAGGGCGTTCAGGCCCGACACCGACGGCGGTGCCTCGATGGTCGGTTTCGCGTCGACCGACTCGGCGGGCTTGGCCAGTGCTTCCTGCTCGCTCAGCAGGAGTTCGATGCGCAGAAGTCGATCGCGAACCGCGGCATCGTGTCGGGCGCGCGCGGTATCGGTTGCCCCGGTCGAGACTCCGAGGTCGACCAGTCTTCGTCGTAGCGATGCAAGCCGAGCTTCGATCTGGCTGGGGTCAATGGGCGCGGGTTGATCGGCCACGGGTTCGCTGCTGCCCGGTAGTTGCAGGGGTGATTGGGCGTTGGCGTCCGCCACTCGCCAAGATGCCTGCGGGCATGTCGACGCCAGCAGCAGCAACACCAGCACGAACCACAGCGTTTTCAATGCGAGGCCTCTTTTCTCCGTCGGCTGGTTTTCGTTGCGTTCTGTCGCTTCACGATTCCCCGTAGGAGTCGCCCGAGCAGGTCGGCCCCCGTAATGATCCGACGGTGTGTTCCCCAGAGCAAGATAAGGTCGTGGTCGATCACGTCGTCGTCGTCGGATTCTGGATCGACCGAGAGCAGGCGGATGACCGTGCCCAGCGCCGTTTTCGGGTCGTCGACCACGAGCGGCCGGTGACAGAACGTGTAGGGATCAGAGGGGGTCTCCGAGAAGATCGCATCGCGTAGAAAGGCGTCGGCGTCGAGCACGATGTGCGGAACGTCGGCCTGGTCGGTTATGACCACCCACTTGTGACCACTGGCCTGCACGCGGCGTAGGAATTCGTCGTTGGCATCGGTTGCGAACGTCGGGAACAGCGGCAGGTCGAGTGCCGTGGGCAGAGTGATGACACTGTTGGGATCGATCGATTCGCCTTCTTCGCCCACCGTGCGGTCATCGAGAACCAGGAAGTTCAGTGCCCCCAGGCCTTCGTGATGGTCCAGGTCGGCGTCGTCAGCGACCATGTGCTGCCGAATTACTTCCCGCAGTTCACGCTCGCGGAAGTAGGAGATTTCTTCGGTGCCCAACCACTTGTCGAGCACCATGGCCGTGGGCTTGGCCACGACGTAGAGAACGCGCTGATAGAAACGAATGAACGGCGTCAGTCGTGCGCCCACGCGCATCGCGTTGCGCGAGAAGTAGGCCTGCGGAAGGATCTCGCCCACGATCGTGATTCCCACCGCCGAGAACAGGAATGCTCCGACGCCGAACATGACCGAGTCCGACAGCAATGTGAGCAGTACGTTGGAGCCGACGTTGCCCCAGAGAATCGTGGTCAGCAGCAGGTTGCTGTCCTGGCGCAACTTGAGGATGCGGTCGGCCCCCTGGTTTCCCGACTTGGATTCGACCTCCAGCTGAAGTCGGCTGAGGCCCAGAAGCGAGAGGTTCAAACCCGAGAAAAGTCCCGAGTGGACCAGGCACACTGCGATGGCGATCCACGTGAAGGTGGGATCGTTCATGGGCATCTGCTCTTTCTATGGAGGGCATGTGGTTCTCGGGCTGGCGAAGGGGTGCTTCGACGGTCCGCTGCGCGCTAGGGCAAGCTATCACGTCTAGACACTTCGGCCCCGCGCCTAGTCACATTGGTCACCAATTCGGGCGGAACCGGCACAATGGAGCCATTTTCGCCTTTTGTGCGTATGTGTTCCGAGGTGCTAACACCCATATATGGCTTCCACTTGAGTCTAAAGTTGGCAATCAACAAGGGGGCTTGCCAAAACCCGGATCGTTGCTATATTCCCCCGCGCAGTTGGCGGAGTCGACCCGACTCTGCTGAAAACGATTTTCAACGAGGGCCAAGCCCCTCACGCACAGTCGAATTACAGGAGGAATCCATGGCAGGCAAGGCCAAGATCAAGCCCTTGGGCGATCGAGTACTGGTAGCCGCGTTGGAGGCTGAGACCAGCAAGGGCGGCATCATCATTCCCGACACGGCCAAGGAAAAGCCGCAGCAGGGCAAAGTAGTAGCCGTTGGTCCGGGCCGTCTGACGGATGCAGGCGAGCGCCTCAAGCCCGAGGTCAAGGTGGGCGACACCGTTCTGTACGGTAAGTACAGCGGTACCGAGGTCGAGCACAACAGCGAGGACTATCTCATTCTTCGTGAGACCGACATCCTGGCCGTCCTCTAGGAAACAACTAGGAAACAACGAGCCCGTTCCGTTAGCGCCCTTCGCGGGCCGAACAAATTGAACCTACTCAAGGAGAACAGGTCAACATGGCCAAGATGATTGCCTTCGACGCGACCGCGCGCACTGAGCTCAAGAAGGGCGTCGACGCCCTGGCCAATGCGGTCAAGGTCACCCTGGGACCCCGGGGACGAAACGTCATTCTCGACAAGAAATTCGGCAGCCCCACGATCACCAACGATGGCGTGACCATCGCCAAGGAGATCGAGCTGAAGGATCCCTACCAGAACATGGGAGCCCAGCTGGTCAAGGAAGTTGCCACCAAGACGCAGGACGTGGCCGGTGACGGCACGACCACCGCGACCGTGCTCGCACAGAGCATGATCCAGGAGGGTCTGCGTCAGGTCACGGCCGGCGCCAACCCCATGTTCATCAAGAAGGGCATCAGCAAGGCCGTCGACGCTGTTGTGGCCGAGGTTGGCCGTCAGGCCAAGGCCGTGCGCGATCGCGATCAGATCGCGGCCGTGGCCACCATCAGTGCCAACAACGACGACGAAATCGGTAACATCATTGCCGACGCCATGCAGGAAGTAACCAAGGACGGCGTGATCACGGTGGAAGAGGCGCGCGGCGTCGAGACCACCTACGAGGTCAAAGAGGGTATGCAGTTCGATCGGGGCTACCTCTCGCCGTACTTCGTCACCGACACCGAGCGCATGGAAGTGGCCTTCGAGAGCCCGTACATCCTGATCCACGACAAGAAGGTCAGCTCGATGAAGGACCTTCTGCCCGTGCTGGAGAAGGTTGCCCAGATGGGCGCGCCCCTGATCATCCTGGCCGAGGACGTCGAGGGCGAGGCTCTGGCCACGCTGGTCGTGAACAAGCTGCGCGGTACCCTGCAGGTCGCGGCCATCAAGGCCCCCGGCTTCGGTGACCGTCGCAAGGCCATGCTCGAAGACATCGCCATCCTTACCGGTGGGCGTGTCATGAGCGAAGACGCAGGTCTGAAGCTCGAGAACACCGAGATCACCGACCTGGGTCGTTGCGGTCGCATCGTCATCGACAAGGACGACACTGTCATCGTCGAGGGTGCCGGCAAGAAGGCTGACATCAAGGGTCGCGTGGCGCAGATCCAGCGTCAAATCGAGGACACCACCAGCGACTACGACAAGGAAAAGCTGCAGGAGCGCCTGGCCAAGCTGGCCGGCGGTGTCGCCGTTATCCAGGTGGGTGCCGCAACCGAGACCGAGATGAAGGAAAAGAAGGCTCGCGTCGAAGATGCACTCGCGGCCACGCGCGCCGCGGTAGAAGAGGGCATCGTCGCCGGCGGTGGCGTAACGCTGCTGCGCTGCGTCAAGGTCATCGACAAGCTGGCGCTGGAAGGTGAAGAGCTGGTAGGTGCCAACCTGGTGCGCCGCGCGCTCGAAGAGCCTCTTCGCATCATCGCTGCGAACGCGGGCGCCGAAGGTTCGGTCATCGTTGACCACCTGCGTGGCGAGAAGGCCGGCATTGGCTACAACGCCGCGACCGGCAAGTACGTCGACATGTTCAAAGCAGGCATCGTCGATCCGGCCAAAGTGACGCGCTCGGTTGTGCAAAATGCTGCAAGCATTGCCAGCCTGGTGCTGACCACCGAAGCCCTAGTTGCCGACGAGCCCGAAGAAGAAGCCCCCGCGATGCCCGGTGGTGGCGGAATGGGCGGCATGGGAGGAATGGGCGGCATGATGTAGCGCGCGAAACTCGAGAGATAGGGCGCCCCGGTAGAACGGGCGCGCGCTATCTTCTCTTCGCGCGGGTGAACCTGGGTGTACCCGGGTGCATGCGCTGGATAGAGGAAGAGCCCGCTTCAGTCGAAGCGGGCTCTTTCGGAATTTTTTTGGGGGGAAAGTGGGGGGCTGAAGGGCTGCTTGCGTCTATGCACATGCGGAGCGGATTGACCGTCGGATTAGAAGTCCGATGCTCTATCCAGCTGAGCTACGGGCGCGCCTTATTTTGCAATTAGTTACGGAGGTCCAGATTTCTCGCGGGCGTTTTCGCGGGCATTGCATGCAAAATCGCTCGGCTTCGAGCCTCGATTCCGCCCCTATCGGTTGCACACGCCTTCCGTCAGAGCAGATTAGTCCAAGGCCCGTAGCTGTCCAAGCGAATGCAACCTAGCAGTCTAGGGGTGCGATTGCCAATTCTCGCGGGCAGCGGTACGTTCCACCTCAACAGTTACTTCGACATTTCAACGTTTGAAGGCTGACCGAACCAAGATCACGAACGGGTGCGGTCGTTCTGAAAGCTCCACAGGAGCCACTCATGCCCCACGATAGAATGCCAGCGGCGCTAGACCGCGAGATCCGAGACCAAGAGCACGATGCGTTCGGCCACCGCCATTTTGCAAGCGCTCTTCGGAGCCTGATCGAAGCGCCCGACCTCACTCCCCCCTACAGTATCGGACTACTGGGCGGTTGGGGTGCGGGAAAAAGCTCGATCAAGGCACTCTACATCTCAGACCTCCAATCCGATGAACAGGGCTCCCCTCGCCGCCGAGAAGTCGCGCATACGGTCACGTTCAACGCTTGGCGCCATAGCGAGGACGTGAAGCGCGCGCTGCTGCGCCGAGTGTACCTTTCCATAGGTGGGAAGGAACAGACACTCCGAGAAAAGCTCCATTGGAGAACTGAGCGGACAGTAAACGAATCCCCACGGTTCTGGGATGCGTTCAAGGACTTGCTCAAGATCGGTGGACCAGCGTGGCTCTTGGTTGGAGCTATCGTTGCGACCATCCTGGTTCTCGGCGTTCTGTTCCACTCAGTGCTCGACGTATCCGCAGATTGGACGGCGCCTGTTGTCACCGCAGTTATGCTCGTTGCTGCGCCTTTCATCGCCAAGCAGTTGTTGGAGATGCGGAACAGCGCTCGCATTCCCGTAACGAAGATTGAGCTACCGATAACTACTGCGGAGCAATACCAAGATTTGCTGCTGGACCAGCTCCGTGACTTCAAGAAGGACAACGCAAGATGCAAGCGCCTCGTAGTGTTTGTAGATGACCTAGACCGATTGTCCTCCGAAGAAATGGTCCAGGGGCTGGACGCAGTTCGAGCTTTTATGGAGATCCCAGAGTCCGAACTTCCCAGCGACCTTGGGATAGTATTCGTGATCTCCTGCGACGAAGAGCGGATCGCCCTCGCGCTTGAGCGGGGGCGCCAGCACCGCGACAACCCGGCCGCCGTGGGCAACAGGTTTGATGCCCGGCGCTACCTCGATCGCAGCTTCCAGTTTCGCCTTGAGATCCCTCGCTTTCCTCGGCGGGACATGAGGCAGTACTCGAACGAAAAACTCGCGCAGTTAAACCTCCCGGAGTTTGACACTCCGCAAGCGTCGGAAGTCGTGGAGCGCTTGATTCACGTCGGTGTTCACGACCCAAGGAACGCCCTTCAACTTATTAACGCATTCGCGCAATCGTGGTGGCTCGCACACCGCCGCGAAACTGCCGAGGCAGGCTCGACGAAGCCTGGCATTCTTTCTCCTGGTGTTGTCACCGGAAATCCACTGACGCTTGCAGCCCTGTGCGCCCTTCGCGTGGATTTCCCGGACTTTTATCACGATCTCACAGTACAGCAGCGGAACCTGATTTTGCAGTTCAACGGAATCGTACTCGAACGAGTTTCGTCCCCAGAACTCCCAGAGGCCGTCCAAGATGTGCTGCGCGAGTACTTCGAGCCCAACGCGGACGATTCTGGATCCTTCGGACCTACCGTGAAGAGGAAATGGCGCCCGCTTCGGCAGTACCTTGCCACGCTCCAGAATCACAAGTGGCCCAAGTCCATTCAACCTCTCCTTCTCTTGTCCCAGGATGCCATTTCCCGCCAATACGGCGATGGGCAACACGCGCTGTATGACGCTCTACTCTCAGGTGACACACCGGGCGTGCTGGAGGCGCTCGGCCGGAACGCCGACGATAGGCCCCTAAGCGACGACGATATGAAGCTTCTCCATGGGTTCATGGAAGACCTGTCAACCGAGTCAGAGACCCGCCGTGTTTTGGCCTCAACCGTTGTCGCCGCGTTGATTGATCGAATAGATGGCGCCAGGGGACACTCCTTGCTGGGACCGTTGTTTCGTCATATCGAAACCTCTCGAGCCCTCAAGTCACGAGTCGGTGTTGAGCGGATCCGGTCTCTCGCAAACACGGCGGAGGCAGCCGAGCAGACAGGAATTGCTAGCAGCCTCGTTGCGGATGTTCTTCGGGCTTCTGAGCCCAATGCGCTCACGCTTCCGTCCGGAGAGCCGCTGAATCTTGACGACGCCACGAACATGGCTGAGGCGACTTGTGATTTCGCACTCGAAGTTCGAGCCATGCATGGTCTCCTCCCTCAAGCCGATTCGCTCCTCCGCGAGTGGCTGCTTTCGCGGACTGTTAGGACCGAGTCAAAGTCGACCTCGCTTTCCTTCCCTCGACTGTTCTCCTGGGTCGAACACCATGGTGAGCAACTCTTGGACCTCCTGGGGCGTGACTACAGTGACCAACTGATCTCGTACTTCGAAACCAAGCAACCGAACTCCGAAACCGTAGAGTCAGCGACCCAGCACCTCTCAGTAGTGTTCTCACAACTCTTCGACGCGGGACCAGAGAGCCAATCTGTTCTTTGGGATCAGCTTCGCAGAGCCCTGGGCGTCCGTGAGCGCGCCATCGTGCAGCTCGGCTGGCAGACACTCCAAAGACTGAGTCAAAGTCCTTCCCCCGACCGATTCTCACGCCTCCACGAGGCGCTAGCAGCCCGCCTCGAACTCGACATGGACGACGACGAAAAGTGGGGACTCGATTGGAAACCAGGAGGCGAGGCCCTCTTGGCACTAGCCGAGGAACGTCGCAGCGAACTAGACGCCGAAGCAGTGGTGCAGTTCGAAACGCTTGCAGGGAAGTGGGCGACCGACGAATCCACAGAAGAGTTTGCCGTCCGCGCGTTACCACTTCTGCAGCCGGAGCGGGAAGACGGCCTCATTGACTCCTGGATTCCGAACCTGTTCAAGAAAGCCCTCCCATCAATCTGTCGGGCGATCGGATCGCACTACGAGAAACTGTCTGAGAATCAACGGGAGACTCTCGACGAGCGCCTGACGGAACTCGCACAGACTGCTGAGATCACCAAAGAGGAGGCCGCAGGCTACAAGGCGCTGTTAGATTTGATCCCGGAGGAACAATTCTCTGCTGCGCCACTCCAGGAGCACCTGACCAGAGCCATCGGCAGGTGTGCGACCGTGGGATCCGCCGGACGATACTTGGAGCGCGTGCTTCCCGCGATCGCTCCTCGGCTGCGGCATGCAGACCCCTCGACGATTGGTACTCATCTCCACACCCTGGCAGCTACACAGAAGGGGCTGCCCAACTGGTACTCCTGGCTGCACAGGACGATGGCTGAGTACTGGCCTCCGCCTTCGGACGAGCTGTTGCCGTATGACCCAGAAGAGGTCTTCTCTGACACGGTCGAGTTCATGGAAGTCCAGACCGACAAGGACCCGGCCCCGCTGTTGGATTCGCTCGTCCGTTTCATCGAGCGTGGATTGGTAGCGGAAACCGCGATCCAGGAACTACTCGACGTAGCCTGTACCGTTTGGCCAAGGAGTTTCAAGGCGGGCACTCGGACACTGCTCGCGTTCGACCAAGCCCCAACGCCCGAAAGGGCCGCTGGGATTGCCAAAAGTTTCGCCTGGAATGAACCTGTCGAAGTCGAAGAACTGCGCAAGGCCTGGAAGCACATTCAAACTCATCAGACGAGCGAAGCCAGAGCTGAGACCGCAGCCAAACTTCTTGCAGAGCAGCCGTCGGAGAAAGATGACCCACTCGCACTGTGGGTAGACACCTCCCCAAGCAAGGTCGACCTCCTCAGGGGGCTCCTGACGGACGAGGAGCTAGGCGATGCGGCGATCATCCGAACGTGGAACCAGGCGATCCGATGCAGGCAGGAACTCGGCGCTGCCTTCTTTCTTGAGTTCGTCCCACGGCTGTTTCGGGGCAGACCCGAGGACGCTATCGGCCGTGCTATTGCCAAGTCGAAGTCTGACTTGGACGCGTTCTTCGGAGACCAAGAGTCGCGCCATGCACTCGTTCGCGCGATGCTCCACGACGCGTTTCCTGAGGCACCCTCGGTGCAAGCCAAGGGTCACTTGGCAGCATGGGCCAAATCATATGACGGCGATGAGCTGGTGAAGAAGATGGACCCGGACAAACTGAATCCTGGCGATGTTGAGATTCTCAAGACGCACTTTGGCGAATCAACGACTAGGAAGCTTAAGAAGAAGGTAGACGATAGGGACAAGGACTAGAGACAGTACTCAGTCGTCGTCCGTCTCCAACTTGCCAGCACAAACCAAGCGGGCCCGGCGTAATCAGACGCCGGGCCCAATCGCGTCCCCGCGCGGGATGGAAGGGTCGCGAAGATTGAGGCGCCGGGGCACCACTCCGACGCCTCCGCCGGGCAAGGAGTCGGCCCGGCGCCCCATCAGACAATCTTCTGATCGCGAGTGACGGAGTTACCGCCACGATCCAGACGCTTGCCCAGACTGATCGCGTCGCCTTCGAGCTTGATCACCTGGAGCGGGTCGTTGTTGCCGTCGTCGATCGACGGCATGGTTGCGGTTGCCGCAAGCTGGACGGCCGTCCAGGAGTCGGCCGCGCCCGCAAGCTGGTGCGCTTCGGATTCGCCGGAGGCGTCGACTAGGACCGCGTGCTGTCCGCTCGCACGGCGGTCAGACTCAGCGGTTCGGTGGAGTAGGAATAAAGCCATTGTTCACCTCCCCTGCGCTGTTCCGCGCGGAGTACGGGCTGAAGCTGCCCAAGAAGTACCTTGTCAGACCCCGAGCCGGGTATCGGTGGGAGAAGATGCCAGGGCCAATCAGAACCATCACGTATACCATCAAGAGTCCGAGGGAACGCGATCGATGTGTCACAGCCGTTGTGGTCACATATAGCAAGCACTGATGGGTGTCGCTTAGAGCCAACTGTGACAACCCAGAAGGTGTTACATCTGTTGGAGGAAATGAGAAAGTGGCGGAGAAAGAGACGATTGTCTTAGTCGTTCACGCAATCAAGCAGCTCACATACGGTTTCGAGCGACTTGACAAGGTCGCAGACTCGGTGGCCGATGGCAGCGCGATGAAGGCGTTCTACATGAACGCGATCTACAACCATGTCGCAGCGTTCTACCTGATCGACAAGAAGGACAAGCCGATGGGGGGCGCCTTCTATCCGGCACTGCTGAAGCTCGGACTCGAAGACCTGCTCAAGCCGGTTGAGGATGCCCTGGCACGCCCGTTGGGATCCACAACGGTGGGCGAGGTAGTCCGTGTGTTCCGGAACAAGGCGGTTGTCCATCCGAGTTTTCAGGACGCCGACCTCGATCGGATCTACGCAGCCGTGGACATGGAGCGGCCCGAGAACCAATCTTGCCTACAGGACGCGCTCGTGGAGATCTGCCTGGAAAGCGCCCGCCTCGCGATCAACCTCGCCGACTCGGCAGGGATCCCTCGACGGGATCTCGGGCTAGGCGACTAGTTCGCACGCCTCAGCCGGTGGCTCATTGCGGTCATGGTCACGGTGATGTTGCCGTCGCTCTGCGCTCTGCGCTCTGCGCTCTGCGCTCGGTCTCGGGAACCATGAATCCGATATGGGGGAGACTGTCTGTGACGGGGGTTGACCAACGCTGATCTGACTGGGAGGCGGGTGTCGAGAGCGTCGTTGCGCGCTCGATCGTTTCCAAGAAACAATTGCTACTGTTGATGTTATGGCTCGATGGATTGCTCAAGTAACACCCTCAACGGGCAGTATGACCTTGTTTGTAATTTCGACACTACGCGGTTCCAACGATTCGACGTCTACGAACCGCTATCTCGAAGGTATCTCCGGATGTATCATGGACCGGGTTCCTCTCTTGAGCCTCTTGAACTGCCTGATTGATTGATACCGTCGACCGGAGGACATAATGAATCTGCGAGCTAGCGGTGCCCTCATCGCCCTTCTCCTGGCCTCGAATTCCTTTGCTGCGAGTCCGACCACCGACGAGAAACTTCAAGCCACGCGTGTGCAGCACTTCGTGGCCATGTCGCTTAAGGACGATTCGTTTCGATTCATCGTCGATTCGTTCGTGCAGACGAATCGGCGCACACTGGACAGCCTAGAACTCTTCTTGATCAGTGGAGAAGCAAATCTATACCTCATGAACTTCAACCCACTAGCAATGACGGTCTCGACGACCCAAGCGGTCAACGATCTGGAGACCTCGGAGCAATTGAAGGCGTTTCAGGCGGCATTGAGTGGGTTTCAGAGTACCTTGGGCTTCACGATCCCCTCGACGAAATCCAGCGAAAGCGAATCGAAGCCCATCGCGGAACCATTGGGGACCGAGCCGCCCGCTGGCTCGAGCCCGGGTGCTGCGAGTGCACCAACTGGTTCTCTCGAGTTCTTGAAGGATACGGCGCCGAGCGATTCGGACTGTGTGATCGAGTGGGCTGACATCCTCAACCTATTCGAGAAGTCGAAAGCCTTCGTAGATCGAAAGGTGTCGATCGACCAGGGGGCTTTGAAGAGGTGGGCGGAAGCCCAAGGATTCGCCCAAATCTATGAAGAATCCGATTCGGTTCTGAATCAGATGAACAAGGAGCTGGCCGTTGTTCGTTCGATTGCAACCGATGGCTCTTCGATCAGCAAAGATATTGCGGGCCTTGTCGCGAAGGTAGGAAAAGAGACTCGGGCGGAGATCGCCAAACTTGAAGAGGCCGAGATAGTCGATGATTCCGAGGTTCGAGCGCGAAAAGCGGCCGTTTCCAGGTGCCGACAGGATCTCAGTCTCGCGCTGCTCACACTCGACTTTGCCTTGATTCGTGTGAACGCGAGAGTCGCCGCGGCCAATGAGCTGGCGGAAACTCTCCAGAAGTTGGTTTCCAGAGTGGAAAAACACAATGACAAGGGTGATTGGGACTCATCCGAAAACGGCAGCAACCACGCCTACGCCATCGATAGAGTTCGAGTTGGCCCCGAGCAATTCGTGGACGTGTCCGTCGCGGTCGCGCGGACGACCATGAAAATCGGGGAGAGTGGCAAGTTGGAAGTGAAGGACGAAAAAAAGAGGGAAATCAAGATTCGATTCACCGAGTTACGAACTGTCATCGTCGAGCCAGCCATTGGCGTGGTATACAGTGACATCAGGATTCCGAAGTTCGGTACTTCCACCGTGAACGATGAATTGATGGTGACGGCTGATGCTCCGGAGCAGAAGCGACTTCACGAGACGGTCATGCTCAACTTCATCTTCAAGCCGCTCGGTGTCACCAATCGAGTGCATGGTCTGCTTCAGCTGGGACTCACGTCCGGCCCAGACTACCCGGGCGTCTTGCTCGGGAGTGGAGTTCGGATTACGAGTCCCATCCGGCTGTTGGTTACGGGAGGGATCCTCGTCACGTGGCGGAAAGTGCTCCGCAATCTCAACGTGGGCAACGTGATTCAGGAGCTAGACGATCTCGAGGAAGATCTCGATCTCCGTGCCGCCCGGCGCGAGTGGTACCTGGGGATCCTGACGGCCTTCTAGCTCGGGTTGTCATACTTCGAGCGCTGTCCCTACCAATTTGATCCATCCAGGGTCGAGTTCAGCATCAAGTTGTCTCCCGATAGTATCGATGGTGAGGCCACCGACCCTAGGACGGTTGCTGATCGGCCCACATGAAAAGGGCTCGATCGATCGCGGCACGGGACAATCGCCGCCCAATTCGAGGTGGGTCCGCCTTTCGTTGTGGACTTCGAGAGCGCGACCTCGAAGCCCACTCCAACCGACCTTGCACGATCGTACGGACTCATTGCTAGTGCGACTGTATCGTAATGTCACAACAACGCAATCATCGAGAGTACCGAACCTTAATTAAATAAGGAAAGCCATTAGTTGACAACAATGTTTGCGTGCTCTAGCATTTGCCGCGTCCTATGCGCCCACGGCCACCTCGCGAATGGCGGCTTGATGTTCTACCTTGGCAAATACGTCGGGGTCTTGCGTGCGATCGCCGAGTTCTCGTGTTCGGTGGCTCGGCTCGCGACGATCGTTGGTCTAGTCGCGAGTGTGGCTTGCCAAGAGCCGGCACGCCAAGAGTCCCCCGGAAGTTCTCCTCATCGCACTTCCGCGAACGACGCGTCGAGTTTGACATCGAGCTCCAATCCTCAGGGGCTTCCTTCGCGGGAATCGATCCAAATGGAACATGATGACGATCTAAGGAAGCTCGATCCCCAGCTCTTTTTCCAACTCGCGGAAAAGAGCGAGACGGAGCGCATCGGCATCATCGTGAGAGTGGCTTCCCCGCTGTCGCGCGAGCAACATAAAGCACTCGAAGACCTGGGCATCCGAATCGAGTCCGAGGCAGGCCCGATCTTCACGTGTCGAGCCACGAGCAACGCCATTCGCGACATGGCCCAGCACGATTGGGTGCAATCCATTGAAAGCGGTAGCACGGACCCGAACTAGCACTGTTCCCGGATGACCCGACAAAAGGAGCACGCTCATGGCCAAACTGGATCCCTATCTGACTTTGTACAAAACAGAACGCGACGACGGTGGCGCCGCTCGCATGCGCGAGCTCGCGGACGATCCCGCCACCCCGCTGGTCTTCGCAGCCGGAGCCGATGACAGCGATGACAATCCTGACGTCAGGGTCATTGTTCGTTTCACGGGCACGGTCGATCCTCTAGTTGCCGTCGGCTTTCGACCCGAGACGGTGGCAGGAAACACCGCCACTGGCTCTATCGACGTGGCGGCGCTGACAAACCTCGAGCAGGTCGCCGAACTTGAGTTCGCCGAGGCCTCGATTCGGGTCCAGCTGTTTCTCGACCGTTCAGTACCGGAGATCCGAGCCGATCAGGTCCACTCGGGCCCCCCAGGGTGGCGGGGTTCCAACGTGGTCGTGGGGATCGTCGACAGCGGCATCGACTTCACGCACAGCAACTTCCGAGACGCGAGCAGTGGCACCCGCATCAAGCGCGTCTGGGACCAGAACCTGACGCCGCAGGCGGGCGAGAGCAACCCCAGCGGCTACTCGTACGGCGTCGAGTACGACGACGCCGACATCAATACGGCGCTCGCCGATGCCAATCCGTTCAGTGTGGTTCGCCATCAAGATGACCCCAACACCGGCAACCACGGAACCCACGTGGCGGGCATCTCGGCCGGCGACGGCTCCGAAGCTGGCAACAACCAACCCGCTTCCACCTACATCGGCGTAGCGCCCGAGGCCGACATCGTCGTCGTCGCCACCAACTGGGGGACGGCTGGGATCATCGATGGCGTCAACTACGTCTTTCAGGTGGCCACCGCTCTCAACAAGCCCGCGGTCGTGAATCTCAGCCTGGGCAGCGTCATCGGACCCCACGACGGAACGAGCAACTTCGAGCAGGGCATCACAAACCTCATCACCGGACAGGGCCGAGTCGTCGTCGCGGCGGCCGGCAACGAGGCTGCCGACAATGCACACGCGTCCGGGACCGTGACCGCCAACGCGACTGTGAATCTACCCATCAATGTCCCCAACAATCGTCAGGCGCGTGTAGATGTCGACCTCTGGTACAACGGGGCGGACGTCTTCGGTGTAGTCCTACTGGACCCGGCCGGCAACGTGACGGGCAATGTGGCCGTCGGCAACCAAGCCCTCAACAACATGAGCGGGACGACGGCTTTCGTCCAACATTCGAACAACGACCCCAACAATGGCGACAAGAGAGTCTCCGTCGTTCTCCAGGCCCCCGTTGGTGGGACGGTGGCAGCGGGTCAGTGGCAGCTGCAGCTCACGGGAACCAACGTCAACGTTGGCACCTTCGACTCATGGATTCGTAACCCTCCAGGCCAACCGAACACGAGCTTCGGCGCGTTCGCCACGGCTACTGGCACCATCGGTTCGCCAGCCACGGCCATTCGCGTCGTCAGCGTCGGGTCCTACGTCACGCGGGGGCCGGGGCTGAACTCGCTGTCCACTTTCTCGAACAGGGGACCCACACGCGATGGTCGGCCTACGCCCGACATCTCCGCTCCGGGGCAGCGCATTATCTCCGCCAACGTCCTGGCCACTTCGCCCTACCAGACCATGAGCGGAACTAGCATGGCCACGCCCCACATCGCGGGCGTGGTGGCGCTCATGCTGCAGAAGAATCGCAGCTACACTTGGGAGCAGGTTCGAGACTGTTTGAGGAATACGGCGCGGGCCGACACCTTCACGGGGCTGACTCCCAACAACGCCTGGGGTTGGGGCAAGGTCGATGCACCCGACGCCCTGAACTGCGTCGCGTCGCCGGTGATCGTTACGAGGGCGCAGATTTGCATCACGCGCACCCCGAACTGTCCCACTCGGCCCCCTCGCTGCATGCCGATCACCCGGCAACCGTACTGCAGAACACGGCTGCCTCAGTGCCAGCCCTTGACCCGGGCGATTGTCTGCAGGACCCGACCGCACCTATGTCCGCCGTTGACGCGACAGCCCTCCTGTCTAACCCGGGACTGTCCACCGCTGACCCGAGAGCCTTCCTGTTTCACCCGGGTCAACTGTCCGCCGCTGACGCGGATGAACTGCCCGCAGACGAGGCTCGAGTGTCCTGAGCCCACCCGGTTTGGCTGCCCTGAGCCCACGCGACTTGAGTGCCCCGAGCCCACCCGGTTCGGCTGCCCTGAGCCCACTCGGGCCGGCTGCCCGCCCATCAGTCGAGTCTGCGGCAGGCCGGGTTTGCCCCGTTCTGCGGAGGCCTACGGCCCCTACGAAGAGTACCATGGAGCTTCCGACTACGGTTACGCGGGCGACCAGGCGGCGTACGAGGAAGGTTACGCCCAGGGCTACCAGGATGCTCTGTCGCAGGGATACGGCGAGGCCTATGGCACCTACGAGTCCGGCTCCGGCCAGGGCGAGCCCACTTCGGAAGAGTTCTATGAGTACGACGAGCAGTGGTTTGACAACGGCGAGTTCGAATAGCCCACACCCGGTGGACGGACCAGAGACGCTGAGTCCGTCCGCCGCGCTCGCCGCACTGCGGGAAAAACGCTGGATCGACGATCGCACTCTCGTCGAGGAGGGGGTGGCGGTCGTCGATCTCAGCCGTTCTCACAGTGTGCTGAGCGTTGAGGTTGCGGGTAAAGCACGCTGGATACTCAAGAAGTACCGCGAGCCCCGTGGCGACTTCGACGGCACGCTGGCTCGCGAGAGAAGCGCCCACGAGCTTGCGCGCCGTCTGCCCGAGCTTGCGGCGCTGATGCCCGCGATGCAGGGAAGTCTGGGAGAAACGGCCCTCGTCTTCGAAGCGTTCGCGGGTCATCAAGCCTGGACGGAGAGCGGAGTCGTGCGTCCTGACGTGCTCCGAGCATTGGCTCATATGCACGTCGCGAGCACTGCCGTCGTGAATGTGCATGCCAGTCCCCTTCCCTGGACTCTTACCGTCATGGACTTCGACGGTCCCAGTCTCTTCTGGTCGAGCGAGGCCGCCACTCTCCTCTCGCAGCTCGGCCGTAGCCCGGCCGCCATGGCCGCCATCCGCGAGGCCCGTCACAGCTGGCAGCCGAGTAGCTTCATCCATGGCGACGCCAAGCTAGACAACGTCCTGCTTGCGGACGACGACACGGGTGGATTCGTCTTCGTCGACTGGGAGCTGTCGGGGTGCGGAGACCCGCTGTGGGATCTCGCCGGACTCTTGTTCGGACCGCTGTATCAGGCCGCGCTTCATCGCACGAAGTTAGGGGCCGACCCGCACCTGATGGAATCGGTGAGCTACGGTCTCGGCGGGTATTTCGACACAGCCCCTGCGGCGTCGGACGCGGCCCGCTTCCTGTCTTTCTGCGCGCTGTGGATGTTGCAGTCGGCCTGCACAGGACTGCAGTCGCAGCACCTGCCTCGCGAACACGCGCAGTCGGTTGCCACGGCTTGCGAAGAGTTACTCTCCGGCCGCGAGGAGATGGCGGCGGCGCTGGTGAGGCGAGCGGAGGCTCGGGGATGATCGTCGCTCACGGGGAGACGCTGCAGGATTGGGTGGCCGACGCCATCCAGGAGCTTTGGTCGATTCTGCACGAGCGCTCCGACCGGCCGCGCGAGGAGGCCGGCCTAGCCAGCTGGCTGTACCTGCATTGGTACTGCGGAAGCCCCCAGGAGAGGCGCGGCGCACTCACCCCGCAGCGATTGGTGGCGCGGCTGCGGTCAGCCCACGCCCACACCCGGGAGTTCGAGCCGGACTGGCTCATCGAAGAGGTGCGGCCGGACCTGGGCCCAGGCGCGATCGTTGCGTTTCGCGAAGGCGTGCGCAAGATCCTCACGCCGGTGGACTACGTTGTTCCCGAGAGCCCCTTCGGTCCGCACTCGATCGGCACCCCGGTATGGGTTTCGCGGCGGCGTGACGTGGTCATCGAGGGCACGTGGAGAACCTGGGGGGCGGGTTGGCCCGCGAACGCCGATCAGGCGGGGCCCTTGTTTCGGGTCTACTTCTCTTTCGACATGGGCGACATGCCGGCGGTGGCGGCGGCGGTCACCGGGGTCGCGGACGATGGCACTTGGATGCTCAAGTTCGCGGTCGAGCCACAGGCCGAGGGACGTCGAGACGTGTGCGTTCTGTACGCTCGTTCGCAGGATCTGGGTCACTGGAGGCCCCTGCTCGCCTCGGTGAACCGATCCCTGCAAGGTTTGCAGGCGCGCACAACGCCACCGTTCAGCCGGCCCGTGGCCCCGGGGATCGCCGTTGCCGAGGACCCCGTGGGTCCGGAGAGCTTCGGCGAGGACCGGTGCGCGCGTGTTGCCGCGGTGCTGGCGGCGGGCGAAGGCTTCCATGGCGTGGACGAGTTGGCCGACGCGCTGGCCTCGGCTTTCGCGCAGGACGGTCTAGACCTGCGCCAGCCCGACCGACGCGCGAAGCAGAGAGGCGATAAATCGTGACGACACCGTCCCTCGTCGAGCCTCGTTACCTGGAGATCGCCGGGGGTATCGCAGACCAGCTGGTGACCGACGCGATCTGGCACGAGTTGGCCTGCACGTATCTCAGCCCCACCATCGAGCCGTTGCCCGCTGGAACCGTAGTGTACCGTAGCTGTCGCGGCGGCCTCTACGACGGCACCAGCGGAATTGCCCGCTTCCTGGGTCATGCCTACGCGACGCTGGGTAGGGACGAGTACCGCGCCACTGCGCTCGGATCCTTGGAGTTCGCCGAGACCGTCGAACAGGGGGCTGGCCTGTACCAGGGACGCGGGGGCATCGCCGCCGTCCTGGCCGAGCTCGCCCTGCGCCTGCAGGACGATGCATTGTGGGATCGCTGTCGTCGGATCGCCTCCGAGCTGACCGGGGTGCAGTATGGGTCCGACGACCCCTGGGATCTGGTCAGCGGGGCCGCGGGAACCGCCACGGCACTGGCTTGCCTCGGGCAGATCCTGGACGACGATCAACTGAAGCAAACCGCGCGCAACGTGGCCGCTGGCTGCGTCGCCCAGGGAAAGCAGCGGGCGGAAGGTCTGTCCTGGCGGAATGCAACCGACGAGGAGGAGGACCGCGACGACCTGTGCGGTCTGGCCCACGGCGCCTCGGGAGTCGCGCTGGCGCTCGACGTGCTCACCGCGACCACTGGCGATCGCGAGCTGCTCGCGGCTGCGTCCGAGGCGCGGCGCTACGATCTCAGCGGCTACGACCGCGTGAACTCGGCATGGATGGATCTGCGCTCGGCCGAGGGCGAGCTGTCGGGGCAACCGTTCTGGTGTCATGGAGCCGGCGGCGTGGCAATGGAGCGCATGGCGGCCGCTCGGTTTGATCCAGCCCTCGACGTAGTGGCGGATGCCGCCGCCGCGGTGACTGGCGTCGAGAGCTGGGTCCGGTCGATAGTGGCGGGGCCGCATGGACCCGGCAGCGAGTTCGGCGGAAACCTATCGGTGTGCCACGGCCTCATGGGCGCAGCGGACACGCTGGTCGAGGCAGGGCGTTTCCAGGGAAATGGAGACCTCCTGCGACTGGCCCGCCAGGTCGGCGACCTGGCGCACCAATCCTATCTGGCTGCGGGCACCTGGCAGTGCGGACTTCAGGGCGCCGGCCCCACGCCGGGCTTTATGCTGGGACTCGCAGGTATCGGCCACGTGTTCCTGCGGCTGGGGAATCCCGACGTGCCGGCGGCCGGATTCCTCCTCTGTTCGAAGCTGTCCTGGGAGCCAGCACGAAAGCAGGTCGGAGTTCGGGCCGTATCTGAACGGGCCAGGTCCGATGGTCCCACCCTGAGTGGGTCTCACCCCGCAGCATCCCAACATGGCCACGCTCTACGACCCCGACGGCAAGCAAGACTATAGACGACCGGTCGATTCGTCACGCCGACCTCAGTGAACTCTCACGCCGAGTGTCTCAGATCCGCTGGCACGAAACCTTTCACCTCTCTTACCTGTCCGGTCAGAACATTTGACCTCGATGGCCCCAAGCGGCAAGATGTTTTCGTTGCAGAGTTTGCAACGGCCAGGCGGGAAGCTGGCTGCCCCGGTACGCGATATTGGCGGTTAGATGGACGCGATTCTTCAGAGAGCCCTTCAATGGATCGCCGAGATCGTGTTTCGGTCTGCGCCATGGACCGCGGTTATCCGGGCACTCTCGTCCCCAAAAGGCGCATTGCTGATGATATTGGTCCCTGCAGGGATTTTGTTGGCATTCCTTGCACCCAAGTACTTCCAGCGAACTCAGCAGTTCGAAGACTTGGTGACCAGGACTCTTGGGTCAAGGCTCGAAGCCACGCCACAAGAGTACAAGGGCCTTGAGGCCTTCATGCTCTCTCTGACCACCGAACTGAGTCCTCCAGTCGGTGACTGCGAGGCAAGCGATGAACTCATTGAAGTCTTCGAAGCGATCGCTTCGCGGCTGAAGCAATTCCAACTTGAACCACAGCAGGGTGTCGGGCCCGAACTGAAGCTCGTGGATCGGGCTGCCCACGACATACTCACTGACAGACTGCCGAACAAGAAGACAGGCTTCCTATTTGTGCCTTCATCGGTACTTACGACGCCACTGACCGCTGTAGAACGAGCTGAACTCAAAGACTCAAGCCGGACGACGACAGCCGATGCCGACATTCTCGCCAGCAATCCACATCTAGAGCGTGATATTCGACTTGGACTGTTCTTGGCTCCGGAGTTGACACGCCTGGCGGGTACGAGAGTGACTGAGGAGAGTACGGAGCCCTTTAGGAACCGCCCGGCTCAGGTCTATCTCATTACGAAGAATGGCACGAATCGGATTTTCGATGAGAGGTCCGTGAACCCGGAAGACATCTACCGCGATCAATTCTCGTCCACGACATTCTTCCCCTCTCGCCCATACTTTTGGCCCGCTGTGCATAGCTTCGGGGCCTCTACGTTCGACGCGATTGCGCCGTCACCCGCGGAACCGTTGAAGAGTTCATTCTACGTATCAAAGCCCTATATCGACATTGGCGGACATGGACTGGTGATCACCGTCGCCCGTGGAATCTCCATACCAGGGCTCTCAGATGCAGCCATTTGCATGGACCTGCCGTTGCTCAGCGCCGAGCGCTTCCCGGAAGACCTTGCAAGAGCTCTAGACAAGCTTGGCTCGAACCATGAACAGCTCAAGTGCTCGGCAATCAGGAAAGGAATCAAGACGACCAGCGCTCTTCATGGAGGACCCCCTGACCAGGTGCATCTCGCCAATGCTATTGAGACCTATGTTGTGAATCACAAAGGAAACCTGGCATCGGTTTTTGGGAACGTAAGCGTTCTTGAACGACGTGAGGACGGGGCGCTTGTCGTTGCACTCCCAATCAGCAGAACAACTCTTCAGAACGACGATCAAGGGGAGTTCTTTGTATTTGATGTAAATGTTGGTCAGTTCAGGTCCCAGACAACACTACTCGCCCTCGCCACGGCTGGGACGCTCGGACTAATCTTAGCTACCCTTGTCGGCCTGCTGATGGCCGAGCTAAAGAAGCGTCAGCAGACCATCGCGTCGTTCGACTCAGTAGGCCGTGTAATGTCATTTTCACCCGCACCGTATGTTCGCCTCGACAGGCATGACCGAATCGTCGATGCAAACGAGGCGTTCGCCTCGATGGCCGGAATAGACGATGACGCCACTGTCCAACTGACGTTTAGGGATTGCTTGCGAGCTGATTCGTACCAACAGTACGAGCAGGTACAGAGGCAGCGTGAAGAACAAGGTGGTAGTGGGGCGCAGGTACTTGCGTACAAGATCGGCTTGAGAGGAAGAGAGGACGACAACATCACAATAAGCGCAGTCGTTCCGTCGAACGTATCCGGACAGCTACCGGAAACGTTCGGGCTTGTTCTCAATTTCGCCGACGCAAGGTCTGCGTTAGGGGACAGCTTGACTCAGTCGATCGAGGATGGCGAGATCGTCGCTCTGCCTAGCACTGCCGCAGATTTCTTTCCCAACCACGGCGCGTTCAGACCATGACGATCGACAGAAAGCATGATGTGGCGTGCCCAGCTACGTAGTGATGCGTCCGCGGAGGAACGTCGACGCGCTATCTTTTCTTCGATCGTAGGATCGATATCTTGATCGGCGCCAGGGCGTGGGGTCGAAGGTCCGCGAAGTACGCGCCCTGAGCAACGTATTGCCCCGAATCATTCTAACCGCTGTACGTCGTCAACTGAATGAGACAGATCGCCTCGATTTCTAAAGAACACTTCCACGATAGATCGATGGCAGAATCAGCTCCTCCTTTCGTGGCTCAAGACCCTTGTTGTGACGTCGCCTTCGGCAGATCGTTTGCTCCTTTACGCGCTGCCGAGCTGTTCGAATCTCCCTGGCACGACCGTGGTACACGTCTGCCGGCGTGAGATTCCCCAGTGATTTGTGGACCCGTTCTTGGTTGTAGTATTCAACGAAGTGACCCAGCTCCTCCGTGAGATCGCCCGGCAGGTAGTAATTCTTGAGTTTCACCACGTTCTTCATCGTGCGGTGATAGCGCTCAATCTTACCCTGCGTCATCGGGTGATACGGCTTACCTCGCATGTGGACCATTTTTGCCATTGAGGTACTCCGCAAGTTCCGAGGAGATGAAACACGCGCCGTTGCCCGATAGCAATCGAGGTCGGTGGCGGATGTCGACCTGGTCGACGCCCGTACTTTCAATTGCCTCGTCCAGTAGCTTCTGCACATCGGTGGCGGCCACCCCGTAAACAGCCTCCATGCAATGATGAATCGAGCCCAACACATCAGACCCCTCATCATCGATATCCTTCATCCTTGACTTGTCGAATCCCATGGACTTTATGTTTCGCAGGTCCTCTTTCGATAGGTTCCCCGCCGGTACTACAGCGGTTGGGGCGGTCACCCGGACTTCCTTCGTGCTCTAACGGAGCAGAGCCCGCTTCGGATTGAAGCGGGCTCCGCGTTGTCCGTCGAATCGACGACGGGAGCGCATGTCGAGGCCGTTTAGGTCCAGACCAGAGTTCCGTGGAAAGGCTCTGATCAACAAGACTAGCTTGCGACGAACTCTCGGAGTTCTGCGCGATACTTCTCGACCTTGAGCAGCGTATTCGCAACCCACAGTCGCGAGAAGAGGTAGTTCCACTCACGGTATCCTTCGGAGCGAGCCTCTCGCAGGAGCTCCATGGCCTTGTCCATGTACTCATTGGGATCTTCGATGGCGATCACGTCTCCTTTTGAACCGGCCGCCGATGCACTGCAAATGGCTGCGGTACAATACGCTTCCGCTTTTGAGAGGAGAATCGACACGACACCGGGTGCCTGTAGCGACGCGCGATCGAAGTCCTGCAGGGCCTGGACCAGTTGGTTCATATGTCTCTCTGCAGCCTCCGGGTTTCGCACCGTAAGTATCAGTCGGAAATCGTCGACTGTCTTCACATCGACCATCTCGAAGACTGTGGCAACCATCGTGGAATAGGAGAGGTTGTTGATCCTGGCGGCGAGATTGGTTGGAGAGCGGTAGAGTTCGTAGGCCATGGCGAAGCAGTTTGTGGCTAAGTCGATCAGTGACGTATCAGCGGTGATCGATGCCCGCTCCAGGTAGCAGATTCCAAGGCCGTTCCATAGATTGGAAATTCGAGGTGTAAGGTCGCGCGCCGTCAGGAGCAACGCGATTGCGCGATCAAGTTCGGCAAGCTGCATCCGAACGTCGTTGTGTTCCCGTGCCCGCTTCATCCGAACGAGGCCCTGGAATGTGAAAAAGTACCCGACCTCGATCGGCGTGAAATCCAATGTCCGAGGGTCGATTCGGAGGAAGCGATCTTCCGCGGCCGCGTTTGGCGACGTTGCCATGCCGACGACGAGGTCGAGAATCTCTTGGAGGCCAAGGTTCTGACGGTCGAAACCACGTACGTTCTTCAGTGATTCACGGACCTCACGCAGATTGCGAGTCAGGGACGAGTCTGCTCCAATCTCCGTAACGTGAACGTCCGAAAGAAGGTCGTAGGCTTCCTTGACAAGAAGGTTTCGTACGATTGGCACGTGGCTTGAGTGATTGTCCATGTACCGCTTCAGGTCAACTTCATTGAGCGGTTGATTGCTGAAGACAACAGCGAGAACGACCGCAACAAGGATGCCTGCGACACTGACGGCAACTCCGATGAGCCACCGAATGTTCTGGATCTTCGAAGCAAGGTCGTCAATCGTGTTTTGCGAGCGTTGCGCTCCGCGGCGTTTGCGAGCCATTACCGCACGTCCTTTCGACGAGAGAGTGTTTCGGCGGTGTATGGATCGCTACTGGGCGACCTATTGGCAGCTGCGCAGCTCATACTTACGCGCGCCCTAAGGGGAGGGACCCTGCTAGATCGAGAGGAACTCGGTGATTGCGCAAAGAGACGTTTTCCGCCTCCGCGACGATGAGCTGTTCTATCTCGGTTCGGGCTGAGCCAAATTGCTCAATGGCTCAACCTGGCTCACCCGCTGCCATCGCTCGCCCAAGGATGGATCAGCCTCTAGTGGGGGTCTGATGTACCATCTTCAGTGGATGCAGGGTCGGGTTGATCCGGAGAATCTCTGAAGAGATGGACGTAGCCATGTTGGCGATCCAGAAGCGGTTTTGTAGCGTGCCATCCTCCGCCTCTTCGATACCCGATATTCGCTTTGTTTTCGATCAGGCTACGTCGAGGAACGCCCCGCCTCGCGGCCCGGGCTCGAAACGCTCTGACGGCCTGCTGCACGTCGTGGCGGGCTGCGTTTTGTTCAGCTGTGGACCGTAGCCTAATTTTCCCTCCACGATATCCAACTTCTGACGCCAAAATTGCCGAGTAAAGGTCCTCGTAGGGGACGCAGTCAACGCCGTCTGCTGTATCAAAGAGTGCCTTCAGCAATGCGTGCTCGCGTGCAGACAGCGTGAAGACGCTACCATATACGTCGAAGATCTGTCGTTCAGTCCAATGAAGTCGATAGGGACCCCTCAGTTCAGTGTCGCTCGGCGTAGTGGTCGCGCCGCTCCTGAGGAACTTCTTGTCCAGTGGATAGTCATGGCCAACGATGAATCGACTGTCGATGTGGATCGACTCGCGGAAGCCAGGCAGGTCGTATATTACCGGATGCACAAAGTACAGCTCACTATCCGGCAGCTCGTTGATCCGTGCCTCCATGCGACGACTCTCGATGTTGAACTTCTGGACGAAGCGGCCGCGGCCAAGTTGTTTGATCCAGCCAAGAAGTCCCCAGTATGCCAGTTGATCGTAAGGATCGACCTTCGCAAGTTCCGGAGTGGTGGCCGCCAAGTTGCGACGTTCGTCCTCTAGCACTTCTTTGGTCACCACGTTGGACCCTAAGGCTCGAAGTAATCGGTCTGCTACGTTCGGCCCAACGTTCCTTCCGGCGAGGTCGTAGATGGCTGAGTTGCAGTCTGATACGATCTCCTTGGCGATTTGGCCGGATCCAACTTCGACACCGGCTCGGATGCAATCCCGGATGTTGTCTTCTGAGAATCGATTCTGCTTAGTCGCTAGCCAGGTTTGAAACTCAAGCCAAATGTCATTGCCCATGTTCACCAAGTCACGAGCTCTGTATTGCGTATGCCTCAACAGGTAATCGAAGGTGGTTTCCTCGACGCCAACGGTGTTGTTTAGCATCGTGTTTGTTCCGAGGAACGACTTCAAGAGCCCAGTGTTTTCCCCTCTGAATAGTCGGGTTTCTGGTGGCAGTCGCCGAATTTTGTTCTCGAAGAACATGCGGAGCGTGTCTCGAGTCCAAACGATGTCCTTCACGTTGTCCATCGCAGCGATTCGCGTCGCGTTTGGGTTCGCGTTTACAAGGAAATCGCATACCTCTCTGCGGACGGCGGTGACGATGTGAACATGAGGAAGTGCGCTGCGGAGGTACGAGATTGTTTCGAAGAGGCTTGCTAAGTTGCTGTTCCAGAAACTCGGCGAGTGATGGTACTCCTCATCGGTGTCGTCCAAGAACAGGTAGATTGTGGTGCGGACAGCCCTGCCAAGAAAGGCGACTAGATTGCGCCTATTGAATGATTCGAGGTACTGCTGCACCATGTGTTTCTTTTGCAGCTTGGGTAGAATCTGGCTGTAGATAGCCGCCGTGTCCATGTTTGGGTCTGGCTGAACATTGGCTGACTGTATGAGGGAATTAAGCTGATGTCGGAAGTTACGGCGCTCGGCCTTGGTCATAGATCCGTGGCCGCGTGTTATTGCGTCGAGATAGAGGCCGGCCACGCGAAGCGCCAATACAATCTCCCATACAATGCGCAGGTGGTTTTGGAGATCGTTTCCAGAGTATTGCTTGAGGTCATCAAGGGCATACTCAGTCGAGTAGGCTGTTGACTCATATTCGACGATCGAGCCTGGCATTGCCCGCTTTAGGTCCAGGTAAGACTTTCGAATGACGTGCGTCTTCCCCCCCCCCCGTCGACTTGTGAAGGCCATCGAGCCGGTATCGACATCGAAAGTTGTGTTCGGCAGCGAGAAGTAGCCTTTCCGAATCTCGTCTTCGGTAAGGTGAGAAGCTTGAGGTCGGCCAAAGGGTGACTCGAAATGATTAGCTGGCGTGTTTTTCATTCAGCCACGATTCCATGGATGATGTAGTTCGCGGTTTCTCGGGAGGTCCCGCTTCGACCAACCCTCAGCGGCATTTTGTTGTGAATCCGACCGGGGCGAGGTGGGCTCAGGGTTAGGAATGTACTTGGACTTCGGAGGCGCTCATCTTGGGGCCTAGGCTTCACCTTGGTTCGAAATCTAGCTTGGTGGACCACTTCGGGGCAGTTCGTCTGGCAATTGGGACCTGACCAGGCTGCTTCTTCCTCCAAATCTCAGCATCTCGCGGGACTCATTACACCAGAATTCCACCGCATTTGGTAGTGAAAAGCGACAATAGTAAGATGGTCGAATCTTGCACGTGCGTAGTGTCGAGAGCCCGCATGGACCTTAGCCGACCGCGTAGAACTTGCCCCAGGATATCGTTACTAGTGAAGCTCAAGGAGCTTTTTATCATGTTGCCTCGATGTCAGCGGAGGGCAACGCGCGGTGGGATGTGTGGAGCGGTTCAATGGCTAGTGAGACTACCCGCCCGGGTCTAGTTGGACTGATTAGTTCTCGCTCTTTCCAGCGTCGGCGTTTGGACGACTGCGTCAATGCGTAAGCTCACCCGTCAACGAGATGGTGCGAGAATAGATACTCTGGCTTCAAGCGTCCGACGTTCCCAACCGGGACTGTACTGATTTCTGTGTAAACGGCCATGGACTATACTCCCATCACGGAGGGAACCCATGGCACGGAAGAAAAGTCAGCGAGATAGAGAAGTCGACGCGCTCCTGGACGAGATTCTCAAGGGCAAGCGGCCGGAGG
>JAJDAC010000007.1 GCA_029262065.1 Candidatus Krumholzibacteriota bacterium
ATTGCGGCTCATTTTCTTCATAGTGGAAACGGGCCCTCGCGACCCGTGGGGCGGAACTCACTCACAACGAACGTCCCTGGACCTTGACCGGCAACCCCCGGTTTGACGGATCCAGACGAGAACCAACTATGAACGCCAACGACCCAAAGACCAAGATCCTGATCATCGAAGACGATCCCGACCTGCGGCTCATTCTGCGGGCCCAGCTCGAGATGTCGAACTATGAGGTATCGGTCGCCGAAGATGGCAAGGCCGGCTTCGAGCGCGCCAAAGAGGTCCTCCCCGACGTCATTCTGCTGGATCTCATGATGCCCGTCATGGACGGATTCCAGGTACTGAAACGGGTGAAGTCAATCGATGCCTTGGCGGAGATTCCCGTCATCATCCTTACCGCCAGCCACGACGATCACCACCGCAAGAAGGGCCTGTCCCACTACGCGGCGCACTACCTCACGAAGCCTTATACGCTCGAAGCCCTCAAAGAGATCCTGGCCGAAGTGCTTGCCCCAGCTGCGGAGCCCACTTGATCGTCTGATTTTTCGGGCGATGGGATGGAGTCTCAGTCGCGACGGCCTCGGCTATGCGCACTGGAGATGTCCACGGTCCGCTCGGGGCGACGAGAGAAAACCAAAGCGCCCCCTTCGCGGCGCACCTTCCGGTAGCCGAAGAACTGCAGCAATCCGCGCGACGCCAATCGCAACGCGCGGCCCTCCACCCGGAAGCTGTATTCGCCCGGTTCGGCATTGGCCACTCGCTCCAAGCCGGGCAACAGTGTGAGCAGGTAGTCGCCGTGCAACCGCCGCAGTAGCGTGGACCACCACAGCCAGGCTCCGTTACGCGGCGCACCCAGGAAGTAGGCATCGTTGCCCAGGCTCTGGTACAGCGGCATGAGGATTACCGCATCATGCTGGGCGCGCACGTCGCCGCGCCGGTCCCGCCCGAGCTTCTCGCCGACTTTCACCGGTTGAAAGTTCCGGTATCCCGGCTCCATGACGTATCCATCCGAGGCCTGCACCGGATGCCGGTAGATGATGCCGGTGACCTTGGGATGATGACGTCGAAGCTCGCGTAGTCGTCGCACATGCGACTCGTATCCGGGACAGTCTTTGGCGCGCAGAACCCCCGCGCTTACCAGCGACACCCACAACACCGACTCCAGACAATCGGCCGAGGCGGGATCCTCGCTCTGCCCACCCTCAACCGCCAGCACCACATTGCAATGGCGGATCATGAACTCGCCCAGCGTGCCATCGATTGCTTCTTCCAGACCCAGGATGAGTGGCAACGGTAGCCGGCGTGCGAAGGCACGACTGGTAAGCGTGTCTGAACACAGTGCAAACGGAGTACCCGGGGCCGAAAACGTATGCATGTCCACGAAGATACGATCGAACCCAGGATCGGCCTTGCCCAGGATATCCACGATGCTCTGGTAGAGCTCGGCCTGCTCGGCATCTTCCACGCGATCGCCTTCGCGGGTTCTCGACAAGAACTCTCGCATGGCCGTAGGCGACCACAGTCGGTTGAGATCCTGATCGATGAAGCGTTGGTTGCGTTGTAGCCCCGCACGGTTGCCGGCCAGAGCAATAGCGCGACCGACCGCGGGCGGGCTATGTTCGCCCAGCTGCGCGAAGACGCGCTGGGCCGCCACGACACCCGCGCGCTCGTTACCGTGGATTCCGGCCGTGATGATGAGCGTTGGTCCGGGGCTATCGCCCTCGTACCGGCCCAGTACACGGTCCTCCCGGCGTTGTTGGGTTCTCGATTGCAAGCGAACATCCATGGAAATCAGTCTCGGAGCTTTTCCTGAACGAGTTCGGCCGTGATGTCCATGAAATCACGCTCGGTGACCACACCCACCAGCTTGTCGCCACGCACCACCGGCACACACGCCACTTTGTGTTGGCGCATGAGATTGATGACGTCGAGAGTTGGCGTGTCGGGATCCACGGTAATGGGGTTGCGAGTCATGATATCCGACACCGACAGAGGCTCGGGATTCGCCCGTGCACGCTTGGAGAGCGCTCGCAGCAGGGAGCGATACGAAACCAGCCCCACCAGATGCTGCTGGCCGTCTTCCACCAACACGTGGCGGATACGATTCCAGTCCATGAGATTCGCCACCAGATCGATCAGCTCGTCTTCCTGCACCGTATACAAGTCGGTGGTCATGAAATGTTCGACCCGCTGAAAGCTCCGGCGCCAATCGCCTGCTTCATCGAACGCCGCCAGGCTCCACTCGTGCACCGGTCGACCCAGGTGTTGGCGATTGACCATGGCCGCGGTCAACGCCGACAAACGCTCGTTCGTCGTGCCCTTGCCCTTGGTTGCCTCCCACGACTGTACCAACCAGTGCGCCCCCGTCTGACGTTTCTCTACTCGCTGCGCGATGATGTCCAGATAGCGGTCCGCGTCCCGACTGTCAACCTCCTGGCGCTCCAATCCCTCTCGGGCGATCGGCAGAAGCCGCTCGAGCAACAGATCCCGCGCCACGATGTGCTCGCCATCGAACCATGTAAATTCAGCCGATAGACCCAGTTGCGCCGCCGCGTGGAAGTTGGCGTTGGCGTACTCGAAGGGCAGTCGCTCGGTCACATCTTCGTAGCGGCCTACCATTCCCTCCATGAGCCCGAACCAGAACGCCGAGTTGGCCACCTCGTCCTGCGCCGTGGGGCCCGACGGTAGGATGCGATTCTCGATTCGTAGATGAGGTTTTCCCTCAGTACGCCCGTAGCATCCACGGTTCCAGCGGTACACGGTGCTGTTGTGTACCGAAAGAGCCCGTAGCGCGGGCGCCTCACCTCGGCGCAGGAGCTCGAAGGGATCCTCGGACTTCTCGGCCGCGAGCAACGCGCGGAATCTGGTGATGTCCTCTTTGTAGATCTCGGTGATTCCCTTGTGCACATAGTCACGGCCGAACCAGACGCGCGGCGCCGATTCGCGCAGGCTTTCCTGGGTTGCCCGCGTATCCACGGCCTGCTCGAACAGGGCAATGCGTGTTTCGGCCCAAAGACGACGTCCAAACAAGAGCGGTGAGTTCGTAACCGCAGCCAGGATCGGCGCGGCCACCGCCTGGGCCACGTTGTAGTAGAGGGGAAACTGCTCGGGGTCTACCTGCAGGTGCGCCTGAAAGCTCGCGTTGCAGGACTCGACCATCACCGAGTCGTGTTTCACCATGAGTTCGTCGACGCCGCGAATACGGAACTCGTATGAACTACCCCGCAGCGCCGTGAGAGCATCGTTCAGCGCGAAATAGCGGGGATTCGGCGTCATGTTCTCCAGACCCAGATCCGACATGGCGATGGTCGGTAGTATGCCGGTCAGGAGAATCTTCGAGTCGTGGGCAGCCGCGGCGGTACGCGCTTTGGCCAGCAACGTATTCAACTGCTCTTCCAGCTCGCGGAAGCACTGCCCGCGGAAATCGATGGGATCGAGATTGGCTTCCAGGTTGAACCGCGCCAACTCGGTGGTGAAATGAGGATCCTGCAGGGTTTCCAGAACACCAGGCGCGACCGGGGCCGGGCGCCAGTTCTCGTCGATGAGGAACAACTCTTGTTCGGCGCCGATGCGGCGGCGATCGCGCTCGACCATCCCCTTCTCGAGCATGTGCTCGAGCGCACCAAGATCGTCGAGGATGGCTTGGCTTATGGACCGTCGTTGCTCACCCGATAGCCGGCCTTGGACGTCTTGTTCTCCCATGGCTACTCATCTCGTCCGGGGCGTCGGTTAGGAAAAATCTCCCCCCTAGATTCTCACACTCCACCCCACCGTGTCAGTCCAGAACTCGCCCGTGGCCCCAGCGTGGGGCCCGTTTGGCCAGAAAGGCCTCCACGCCTTCGATCGCGTCGGGAAGCGCGGCCACCTTATCGAGGTAGGTGCGCATGAGGGTCGGCCACACACTTTCCAGCGCCTGGTGTTGCGGCCAACGCGAAGCGGTCGCGGCCACGGCGAGCGACGCGGCCGACCGTGTGAGAAACGAGTTCTCCAACCAGGCGCCCAACTCGACGCCAAGGTCATTCCCTGGCGCTACCCTCTGTACGAGACCCACCTCCAGGGCACGTCGCGCGTCGATCGATTCGCCCGTGAGGGTAAGAAACGAGGCCATGCCTCCGCCCACGCGGGCCGGCAACAACGCGGCCGCGGCCGGGGGGAAAACGCCCAGGGAAATCTCCGGACAAGCGAACGAGGCATCGGGAGCCGCGAGCACCAGGTCGCAGGCGAGCACCAGCTCCAACCCTCCGCCAAGCACCAGACCCTGCACGACCGCGATCGTTGGACCCGGCACCTGCAACCACGCTCGCATCCAGTAATCCAGCCGCTCCAGGGCCGGGCCGATTTCGTCGACGCGGTGCTCCTGAACGCTGGCGCCGTAGCTGAAATGCGGTCCGGTCGATTGCAGGATCACGGCCGCGCGCGGCGGCCCTTCGCGCAGCCGCTCAGTTTGCACCGTCAGCGATTCGAGCAGAAATTGGTCCAGAACATTGCCACGGCCGGCGTCGAGCGTAAGCACCGCAACCCGGCCAGCGTGCAGCTCCTGGAAGTGGCAAAGCTCGCTCATGGGCGAAGCCTCAGACTGGTGTGCTATGAAAAGAAGACGCGCTGGCCACCGGCTCCGATGTCGGAGGACTCAATGGCGGCATCCATCGCAGTGGGTCCTGCAGTCGCACGGCGGGCTCCAGCCCGAAGTAGCGATTGAGTTGGGCCAGATGCTCGGCGGCTTCGGCGCCACGACCCGCGGCGCGAAGGCAGAACAGGAGTTCCAACTCGACATCCAACGTGGATGACTCGAGTCGTCGTTCTTCCTGCAGCTTCTGCAGCGCCTCGGCGTGATCGCCATGGCCGCGCAACAATCGCGCGGCCACCCTGCGAACCTGGGGCATGGATGGATCGATGGCGAGGAGACCATTCAGCCGACGTAGAGCGGAACTGGCGTTGCCCTGTTTGCCACGAAGAGTAGCCGCCAGGAGAATGAGTCCAGGATGTTCCGCCGCATTGCCGCTGGCCGAGTCCAGAATATCCATCGCCTCATCGAGTCGACCGTCGGCCGCGCAAACACTGGCCCGGGCCAAGCTGGCGTCGAGCGAATCCTTGCTGCCCAACCGTTCGACGAGTTCCAGCGCCCAGCGACCGTCACCACCGTACAAAGCCAGTGCGATAAGGTCGGTCAACACCCGGGGGTCGGTATTGCGATCGTGCGATGAAATCTCGCGCGCGGCCGACAAGCGGCCCTGCAGGCCGTGGAGACACACCGCCAGGTGGGTCGCGAGCGCGGGTGGATCGGGTGCGTCGACCACCGGTTCCAGATCGGCCAGAGCCGCTTCCAGATCTCCGAGCAGCAGGTGACACACAGCCGAGCCATAGTCCGTGAAGGGCGACCGTGGCGTCTCGCGATCGATCGCGTCGTAGTGCTCGCGGGCGATCATGATCTCACCGCGGCGCAGGCGCAGCGTGGCCGACAACACGTGCGCATCGGCAAACGACGAATTCCGGCCCAGTGCCTGGTCCAGATGCTCCAGAGCCGCGTCGTCTTCACCCAATTCGTAGTGGCAGGTTGCCAGTTTCAAGCGCAGATCGGGAAACTGTGGGTTCTCGGTGACGAGCTGCGTAAACAGATCCCGACTGGTGGACCAATCGCCCTGGTGAAACGCCTGCTCGGCCCGCTGAACCCGCTGTTGGCGCGCCTGCTCGTCGAACAGATGTTCCCACAGCTCTTCGCGCGTGGGCACCGAAGAGCGTTCTTCCAGAAACGCGGCCAGCGCGTGAGGTCGTGACCGCCCCGCGGCGCGGACCACCGACAACTCGGACTCGGCGTTCGCCGCCTCACCCCGCGAGTCCAGGCACATTGCCCGCAGCACGCGTGCTTCGTGAAAAGATTCGTTCAGACCCAACGCAGCCTCGGCCGCCTGTTCGGCTTCCGTTACCCGGTCAAGTCGCAGCAGGGCCACACCGCGGCGAAAATGCAGATCCGGGTAACCACCCTCCTCGGCCAATGCGGTCTCGAAGTACGGCAGGGCTTCAGCGTCCTGACCCGCCGATAGCAGCTGCGATCCCAGACGACCCAAAGCCTCCAGGCGGTAGAATCTGGCCAGTGCCGCGTAGGGATGGGTGGAGTCGTTCGCCTGACCGAGCGCGCGTTCGAACACGGCGAGCGCCTCGGAGTACGAGCCCTTGTTGAAGAGCTCGATGCCCTCCTGATAGGAACGCTCGATGTTCCCGCCGAACCACCGCCGGAACACGGATCAGTCCATGGTCCGACGGAGAAACGCCGGCTTGTCGAGTTCTTCTCGCGTGGGCATCTGCTGCGCATCGCGACCCTGACCCGAGAAGGCGCCGGGAGCCTCGGGGTCGGGAGCATCTGCATCCTGCTCTTCGTGCAACAGGCGGCTTCGCCCGGCCTCGCGAGCATCGGTGTCGAAGATCGAAGTCGGTCGACGCACCAACGGACGAATGGTCGTGGGTTCCTGTGCCGTCTCGGGCTGCACGGGAGCCGGAGCCTGGGGTGCGGGAGGCTGAGCCTCCGCGCCCGACGTGGGCGAATGTGCCGACGCCGACTCCCCACCGCGTGCCTCCATGAAGCGCAGCTCCTCGGCCGGAGAGGCTGGCGTCGGTGGTGCGACGGGGTCCACACGACTTGCCGCCGGAGCCACCGGCGCCGGTCGGATGGGAATCTCGCGTACGTCGGGATTCGCGGCGGGACGTACACTTGGAGCGGTTTCGGGATATACCACGCGGTTCGGCGCCATCTCCGGTCGAACCGGTTCGGACGGCGCCACACGCGTTTGCAATACCGGAGCGGGCGCAGCCGCCGCGGCCGCGCGATGTTCCGGCTGGGCCAAGTCGCTCTGGGCCGAGCCGAATCCGGTAGCGATGACCGTTACCCGGATTTCCTCGCCCGCGGTGGGGTCGATGACCGCACCGAAAATAAGGTTCGCGTCGGCGCCCACGGCGTCCTGTACCAGGCCGGTGACCTCGCTCACCTCGTGCAACGTGAGGTCGGTGCCACCGGTGATATTCACCAGGACACCCTGCGCGCCACGGACGTCCACGTCTTCCAACAGCGGACTCGAGATGGCGGCGTGGGCGGCTTCGACCGCTCGCCCGTCACCTTTGGCCATGCCGGTGCCCATGATCGCGTCGCCCATTCCGGCCATGATCGACCGGACGTCGGCAAAGTCGAGATTCACCAGACCAGGGACGGTAATGAGATCGCTGATGCCTTTGGTAGCCTGGTAAAGCACCTGATCGGCCACGCGAAACGCGTCGGTCAACGGCGTGTTGGCCGGAACGACCTTCAGCAGTCGCTCGTTGGGAATGGCGATGAGTGTATCGACCTCGCGCTTCAGCTCTTCCATGCCTTCATAGGCCTGCGACCCACGACGACGTCCCTCGAACGAAAACGGCAAGGTGACGATACCCACGACCAACGCCCCGAGTTCGCGAGCAATCCGGGCGACAGTGGGTGCGGCCCCGGTTCCGGTGCCACCGCCCATTCCCCCGGTCACGAACACCATGTCGGCGCCAGTGAGAACCTCAGCTACCGTCGCGTGGTCTTCTTCGATCGCCTTGGCTCCCACGCGCGGATCGCCGCCGGAACCCAGGCCGCGTGTGACCATGCCCCCGATCTGGACCTTGGTGCCCGCGAGATTCTCGCGGAGCGCCTGCGCATCGGTATTCACAGAGACGAATTCGACGCCCTGGAGTCCCGAAGTGACCATGCCGTTCACGGCATTGCCCCCCGCGCCCCCGACGCCCACCACGCGGATCTGCGCTTGCCCGGTGAACTCTTCTTCAAACTGGAAGATCATGATAGCCCTCCAACGGTGCCCGAACCTTGGCGATCTATAAGTAGTCGCCACTTGTGGATCATACGAGGCGGCCGAACCACCGTTTCACATTATCCCAGAGTTGGCCGTCGCCCGTGGGGGTGACGATGGCAGTTGCAGTGGGGCTCTCGCTCTCCTTGGCACTCTCCACCAAACCCAATACGGTGGCCCAACTATCAGGCTGCGCACCCAGATCGTCTCCGGGTGCTCGACGAGCACACGAACGCAGGGCGAATACCTGCTCCGCGAGCTCGACGGTGCCGTCGAGTCGAGATCCACCGCCGGTCAGGATTATGCCGGACGCAAGCGCTGGTCTGCTTATACCCCACTGTAGTCCTTTTGCAACCAATTCCAGCAGTTCCTGCTGGCGTGCCTCGCAGATCGCGGCCACCCGAGCCGCGATTTCCGGAGCAATCTTGGCCTCGGCCGCCGGCTGCGAGACCATCGACGAGCGGAGAGCGCGTCCATGCAGACGCTTGAACTCTTCGGCCTGCTCCAGATCCAGGTCCAGACCGAAAGCGAGATCCCGGGTCACGTGGTTGCCGCCGACCGGGATCACCCCACTCTGACGCATTCGACCCCGATAGAAGAGCGCGTATTGGGAAATCTCGCCGCCAATGTCGATCAGCAGGCAACCATGCTCCCGTTCCTCGTCTTCGATCAGATACCGGCTCGTCGCACAGGGGCCGAAAACCAGGGGATCCGCTTTGTATCCGGCCTGCATCACGGCCCGATCCAGGGTACTCACCGACGACTGCGTGCCCGTGATGAGATGGGCGTCCATTTCCAGACGAGCCCCGATCATACCCACCGGATTCTGGAGCCCGGCCCGGTCGTCCAGGGTGTACTCCACCGGCAGGCAGTGAAGAATCACCCGGTCAAAAGGAATGCCCATGGAGGTGACGCGCTGACGGGCCAGGTGCAGGTGATCGTCACGCACCGAGCCGCCACTGCTCTCCACCGAGACCACGCCGCGCGCCGCCAGGCTCCGCACGTTGTCGGCGCTGACCGAGGTAGCCACCAGATAGGGCTCGGCCTCGGCCTCGTGGGCCGCGCGGTCCAGCACTTCCCGTATGCCCTCGACCACCGCCGGCAGGTCACTCAGCTCGCCGCGGGTGAGACCGCGTGCGGGAAGGGAGGCATGGCCAAGAATGGACACTCCTCCCCTCCCGTCCGGCTCGGCTACCACGGCTCGAAATCGTGTCGTTCCCAGATCGAGAGCGGCCAATACACGCGAATCGTCCAACATCATCCTCCCACGTTCTCGATCGGGCTTCGTTCGGCGACGACGACCTGGCGGGCAAACCGCAAATCGACGCGCCGCGGAAATGGTTCGGTCAGCTTGGAATGAATCGAAAGGTAGCGGCGCAGACGGGCGGGGTAGTCGCCGCGGCCGAGCACGACCTCGGTTCCGCCGCCGGTCTGAAGCGTTAGCCCGTCGTCGTCGAGACGGACGGAAACCAGGCCCTCGTTCCAGTTCCAGGGCACCTGGGCGATTGACCCCACGAACTCGCGCACGCTGGTCCGTTGCCACGACACCAGGCGATCGCCTTCGAACGCGGCGCCTACCAACAACGGCAGCTCCTGCAGGGAAACCCCCGCGCGAGGCGGCAGGACCAAGCCTCGCTCGTCGATGCCGCGGCCATCGGGCAGACGCAGGCGCGGAACCGATTCGTCCAGTCGGACCAACAACGTCCGGGGAAGTTGAAACGAAACGCGTGCGTCAGAAACCCAGGGGTCGTCCCTGACGACCTTGCCCAGCGTGCCGTAGTCCACGAACAGCACGCGTTCGCCGACGTAGGGCTCCAGGATCTCACGCAGACGATCGTCATCGGCCACCAGCATGCCCACCACCTGCACGTTCGCAACGCGCAGGCTCAGGCCAACCACGACGATCGCGGTGACCGCAAGCAAAGCCCCCATGGCGCGCCAGCTCGGCTGCCGCTCTCCCTTTTGGCGCCCGCGACCACGCCGACGCCGACGACCGCGTGACATCACGTCATCGGCGACCGCACCCGGTCGAACACTCTCCTGCGCCGAACCCAATCTCATCATCGTCCATCGCCCCCCTCGGCCACTTGTCGCATCGTCTCCACCAGCATCTCCGAGAGTCGGGTCACGTCGCCCGCACCCTGGGTGAGCCAAAGGTCGCCCTCCACGCCCGACTGCGCGGCCCAGGTACAAGCGTCTTCCAGCCCCGTGAGCAGGCGCGTGGTTACACCGTGTTTGCTGCGCAGCCGCGAGACGATCAGCTCGCTGCTGACGCCAATGATCTCGACTTCGCTGGCGGCGTAGATCGGCAGAATGCCAACCATGTCGGCCTGCGCCAGCACGTCCGCGAACTCCTCGTGGTGATCACGCGTGCGCGTGTACCGATGCGGCTGAAAAATCACTACGATCCGCCGGTCGGGAAAGCTCGTCCGCAACGCTTTCAACGTCACGTCGAGTTCGGTGGGATGGTGCCCGTAGTCGTCGAACACCATCACGCCGCCAAACTCGCCCTTGGCTTCCAGCCGACGCCCGACCCCGCCGAAACCCGCCAGCGCCTCGGCGATGGCGGCGAACTCCAGACCCAACTCGATGCCACAGGCCACCGCGGCCGCCGCGTTGAGCGCGTTGTGCGCACCGAACAGCGGGACCCGGCCGGTACCCAGAGCCGCGCCGCGCAGCCAGAATTCGAGTTCCATACCTTCGGCATCGCCACGAACCACGGCGACGCGCAAATCCACATCGTGTGACATGCCGTATCGGAACACCGGCCACCGCACGGTGGGAAGCAGCCGACTCAGTTCTTCGTCGTCGGCGCAGGCAATGATCTGTCCGTAGAACGGAACGCGGTCCATGAAGTCGACGAACGCGCGCCGAATGGCGTCCATGTCCTTGTAGTGGTCCAGGTGTTCGCGGTCGACGTTGGTGACCACGGCCACCGTGGGCGAGAGGCGTAGGAACGTGCCGTCGCTCTCGTCGGCCTCGGCCACGAGATACTGGCCCTGACCCAGGATCGCATTGCCACCCAGAGCCAATAGACGACCTCCCACGATCACCGTGGGATCCAGCCCGCCCTCGCTCAATACCGTGGCGACCAAACTGGACGTAGTGGTCTTGCCGTGCGAACCCGCCACGGCGATGCCGTGCTTCAGACGCATCAACTCGGCCAGCATTTCGGCCCGGCCGATGATCGGGATGCCGCGGCGATCGGCCTCCTTCAATTCCACATTGTGTCGAGGCACGGCCGACGAAACCACCAGCACGTCGGCGGGTCCCACGTTGGCCGTGGCGTGTCCGATGTTGACGGTGGCACCCAGCCCGCGCAGGCGCTGGGTCATTGTGTTCTCATGCATGTCCGAGCCGCTCACCTCGAACCCCAGGTGCAGCAACACCTCGGCGATGCCGCTCATGCCAATGCCGCCGATGGCCACGAAGTGGATGCGTCGCGTCAGACGAAACGCCGCGGCGCGCTGACCAGGCTCAACCGATAGTCCGCGATCGCTCCAGTTCACGCTCGCACCCCGCTTTCGGCTCGCGCGATGATTTCACCGGCGATGGTTCGCGCGGCGTCCTGATCGCCGGTGAGAGCTCGGGCCGCCTTGGCCATGGCTTCCAACCGCGCGGGATCCTCGGCCAGGCGTTTCAGCTGGGCGGCCAACGTGTCCCCCGTCAGTTCGGCGTCGGCGATTACCACGGCCGCACCGGCTCGCACGAACGCCTGCGCGTTGCGCGTCTGGTGGTCATCGGTAGCGTGGGGAAATGGCACCAGAATCGCCGGCTTGGCCAGCACCGATAGCTCGGCCAATGTCAGCGCGCCAGCGCGACAGACGACAACATCGGCGATCCGATAGGCACGTTCCATGTCATGGATGTACGGCACGACCTGGGCCCGCTCACCTTTGGCCGCCGCGTAGGTCGCCTGATGATCGGCTTCACCCGTCTGCGCCAGAACCTGCCAGGAGGTTTCCGCCTCGATGGTAGTCCAGGCTTGCGCGAAGGCTTCGTTGAGCGACCGCGCACCACGACTACCGCCAAACAAAAGTACCGTTGGACGATCGGGCGACAATTCAAATCGTTCGAAATCTTCGGCCGTAGCTGGATCGTTGCGATGGTCGATGATCTGGGTACGCACGGGATTGGGCATGGGCACCACCGTGCGAACGCGAGAGAAGTAGATCTGGGCTTCCTCGAACGCCACGAACGCACGCTCGGCCAGGCGCGACAACATCCGGTTGGTCGAACCCGGGACCGAGTTCTGTTCCTGCAACCACAGCGGTCGCAGGGTAAGCGCGGCCGATACCGCGGGCGCGGCGCTGGCGTACCCACCGGTGGCCAACACCAGGTGGGGTCTCAGACGCAGAATCAGAAACAGCGACGCTACGAGCGCCAGGACGAAGGCACCGGCGAAGCGAAGCGCGCCGGCCAGGCCCAGGCCACGCATGCCGGCCGCGGGCAAACGGGTAAGAGGAAACCCCGCGCGCGGCACGAGTTCCTTCTCTATGCCACGACGCCCTCCCACGAAATGCACCCTGGCGTCCGGGCGCGCTTCACGCACGGCTTCGGCCACCGCGAGCGCAGGATAGACATGTCCGCCGGTACCACCGGCCGCCACCAGGAGTCGCACGGTCATAGTGGCACCCCCACCCAACGATCGGCCGGGCCACGACGTTCGCGCAGGGTGCGACTGACGTTCACAACCACACCCATGGCCGCCATGTTCGTCATCAAGGCCCAGCCTCCGTAGCTCACGAACGGCAGGGGCAAACCGGCCACCGGCATGAGCGACACCACCATGGCCACGTTCACTATTGTGTAGGAGAAGATCATGCTCGTCACACCCAGGCACGCCAGGTAAGCCAGGCCATCTTCGGAGTGGTAGGCGATCTTCATGGTGCGAGCCAGGAGCAGTCCGATGACCAACAACAGCGCGCCCGCTCCCAGGAATCCCAGCTCCTCGCCCAGAATGGCCAGGATGAAATCGGTGTGGCTGGCCGGCAGGAAAAGAAACTTCATGGTGCTCTCGCCCGGCCCCACGCCGTGTAGTCCACCGGCACCCAGACCCACGAGGGCCTGGTACGACTGGTACCCGTAGTCCGAAACCACTTCGTTGTTGCGTAGCACGGCCCACCACGCATTGACGCGTTCGTGGATCTTGCCGACGTGTTGATAGCCCATCAGACCAAAAAATGCGCCGGACAGCACCAGCGTGGACAGATAGCTGGCCCGCGTTCCAGCCAGCCAGAAGATACACATGCACATGAGGCCCAAAGCCAGGATGCTGCCGAAGTTCGGCTGCGCGGCCAGTACCAACATGGCCACCAATGGAATGGAGAACAGCGTCAGGAATCCGCCGCGCAGTTTCTGCGTGCTTTCGGGGTGACGATCGATCCAGTACGGAATACCCAGCGCCAGGCAGAGTTTGGTCAACTCCACCGGCTGCAGCGTGGTACCACCGATGAACGGCAACCAACGGAACACGTTGGCGTTGCCGATGCCCAATTCGCCCACCACGGTGAGCAGCAGGAGCACGACGGTAACCGGGTAGGCGTAGAGGGCGAGGCGGCAGGACACCCGATAGGGCACGACCAGCATGACCAGAAACGCCAGCACGGCCAGACCAACCTTGTTCAGGTGGCCCATGAACACGCCCATCTCCGAACCGCTGCCGTTTACCAGAGCGTCGTAGGAGCTGGCGCCGTACACCGCGATGAGTCCCAACCCCACCAGCATGGACAAGAACAACAGGAGACGACGGTCCATGATCATGACGCGCCCCCCACATGCTGGCGAACCCAGCGTTCGAAGAACTCGCCCCGATGCTCGAACGATTTGAATTCGTCGAAGCTGGCGCAGGCGGGCGAGAGCAACACGGCGTCTCCCGACTGGGCGACGGCCACGGCTCGGGTCAGCGCCTGCTCGCAGGTGTCGAAGCGCTCTACCTGGGTAGCGCCAGCAATTGCCTGGGCAATGCGCTCTCCCTGCTGGCCGTAACAAAGCGCCACCCGAACGTTTGCCAAAAACCGGGTCAGGGCGCCGTAGTCTTCCTGCTTGTCGCTACCACCCAACAACAGCACCAACGATCCGTCCCAACCCCGCAACGAGGTGGCCGTCGCGTGCACGTTGGTAGCCTTGCTGTCGTTCACGTAGCGCACGCCGTTGGCTTCGAGCACCAGGGCCGTGCGATGCGGCAAGCCCTGTGCCTGTGCCAACGCCACCGCGACTTCCTTCGCCGGCACCTCGAACACCAGACACGAGGCCACCGCGGCCAGCGCGTTGTCCAGATTGTGCGCCCCCAGCAGACCGAAGTCGCCGACCGCCAGAATGCGTTCTTCGCTACCACGCCAACGACGCCAGATGGCACCAGAGCGAACGAACGCGCCGTCCCGCCCCGCCAGCAACTCGTCGTTCGCATGGAACGGAACCGCATGTGCTTTACACTCGCGCGCCCAGGTTTCCAACCGAGCGTCGTCCGCCGGAAAAGTGAACGTGTCGTCCGGTGTAAGCGTTCGTAGGAGGTTGCGCTTGGTGGCGGCGTAGTCTTCGAAATCTTCGTAGCGATTCAGATGATCGGGGGCCACGTTCAATACGGCGGCCGACCGGGCGTGAAACGTATCGATCCACTCCAACTGGAAGCTGCTGACCTCCAACACCACCGCTTCGCCCGCCTTCACCTGCGGAGCCACCTTGGTGGCGGCCGTACCGATATTGCCGGCCAGGTGCGCGCGCCCAATGCGTCCGAGAATTGCGTGCGCCAGACTGACCGTGGTGCTCTTGCCGTTGGTACCCGTCACGGCCAGGATTCGCCCGGGCATGGCGCGGGCGGCCAACTCGATTTCGCTGAGCACCTCGATGCCCGACGCGCGGGCCGCCACGATCAGGGGATGGTCGCGGGGCACGCCGGGACTCACGATCAGCGCGTGCAATGGCGCGATCTCAACCTCGGGCTGAACCACGGGCCCGGCCCGCAGAATGCCCTGACCAGCGACCCAATCGAGAACCTCGGCCGACAATTCGGACCGATCACGGTCGTCGAAGACGGTGACACGAGAGCCGCGATCGCACAGCAGAGCGACCGCGCCACGACCACTCTCGCCCAGGCCCACCACACCCACGGGAATGTCCTTCCACGTAGAACCGGAAGCAAGAACCCGACGAGGTTGTGTCATGGTGCTCATCGAATCTTCAGGGTGGAAATGGACAACAACGCAAGCAGGGCTCCGACGATCCAGAACCGGATGACGACCTTGCTCTCGGACCAACCGAGCTGCTCGAAGTGATGGTGGATCGGAGCCATACGAAACACGCGACGGCCCGTGCGACGATACACGCCCACCTGAATGAGCACCGACAGCGCTTCCACCAGAAACACACCGCCGATGATACCCAACAGCAGCTCCTGCTTGATGAGCAGGGCCATGCTGGCGAGGGCGCCGCCCAAGGCCATGGATCCGGTATCGCCCATGAATACTTCGGCCGGATGACAGTTGTACCAAAGGAATCCCAGGCAAGCGCCGGCCGCGGCCATGCTGAAAATGGCCAATTCACCGGCGCCGCGTAGAAAGAATATGTCCAGGTAGTCGGAGTAGATCGCGTTGCCCGACAAGTAGGCCAGAGCGGCGAACGCAAAGAAGCAGAACGCACACAGGCCCACCGCCAGTCCGTCGAGACCATCGGCCAGGTTGACGGCGTTGGTGGTACCGGCGAACAACGTCATGGCCAGGGGCACGTACAGGTAGCCCCAATCAAAATCGACGGCCTTCAGGAAAGGAACGGTGGTGCTGGTGGCCATTTCACCAAAGTAGCCGTCGTTCACCATCCACAACGCCAACACGAATCCAAACAAGCCCTGGAACAGCAACTTGATGCGTCCGGGCAGTCCGCCCTTGTTGCCGCGCAGCTTCAGGAGATCGTCGAGCCAACCCAGTACGCCCATGTAGACCGTACCCAACAGCGCCGCAATGACCATCTTGTTGCTCAGGTCTCCCCACAACAGAACCGGCACCGTGATCGCCACCACGATGAGCAGTCCGCCCATGGTGGGCGTGCCCGCTTTGGCCTGATGGGTGGCCGGACCGTCTTCGCGAATGGTCTCGGCAATCTGCAACGAGCGGAGCCGCCTTATCGTCCAACCGCCGAAGAAGAAACAAATGAGCAACGCGGTGATGGTTGCGTAGGCCGCCCGGAACGTCAGGTACCGGAACACATTGAATGGGCTCCACAAATCCCTGAGCAGATCCACGAATTCCAGGAACATGCTCAGGCCCCCATCGAAAGAGTTTGGACCATGCTATCCACCGCGTGTTCCAGGCCCACACTTCGGCTGGCCTTGAACAGGAATGCATCACCGGGGCGACTCACGCTCGCCAGATAGCCGCCCAGCTCGGCGGTTTCCGAGGGTGCGGAATCCCAAGGCGCCACCGGCACCCACTCGCGCGTCTGCGCTTCGATCATGGCGTCGCCCACGGCTACCAACGCGTCCATTCCCAGCGAACGCGCCTCACGTACCACTTCGCGATGCATACTCGGTCCCTGCGGGCCCAACTCGGCCATCGACCCCAGCACCGCCACCCGACGACCGGTGGCGGGTATGCGCGACAAGCTTCCCAGCGCGCTCGACACGCTGGCCGGATTCGCGTTGTAGCAGTCGTCCAACACGGTGCGCCCCGCTACGTGCAACACGCGGGACCGATGCGGCGACAGCTCGGCGCGGCTCATGGCCAACATCGCATCGGAAACGTTCACGCCAAACTCGGCGGCCATCGCGCAGGCCGCGGCCACGTTGAGTCCGTTGGCCTCGCCAAAAAACGGCAGTGTCTGCTCGCATCCGTTGATCGTAACCAGCAGACCGTCGTCGCGTTGCTCGCTGGTTTGCAATTGGAAGTCGGCTTCGGGGTGACGCCCGAAGGTCTTCATACGGCCGGTGACCACGCGCTCTCGCATGAATTCGAAACGGGCATCGTCGCGATTCAGAACCGCCGTGCCGTGGGACGGCAGACCCTCCACCATGGCTACTTTCGTTTCGAAGACCGCATCCTCGCTCTCGAACTGTTCGAGGTGCGCGGGGGCCACGTTCGTGATACAGCCCACCGTCGGTGGCGCAATGGCCGTCAACTGACTGATTTCGCCCGGCTCCGAAGCGCCCATTTCAAGCACCAGGATCTCTTCGTCACCGCGCTGCCCCAATACCGCGACGGGAAGCCCCCAACCACTGTTGAGATTCCCCGGGTTGCCACCCGCGCGCTTGGTGGCCAACGAAGCCAGCAGGAGGTCTTTCGTAGTGGTCTTGCCATTGCTGCCGGTGATTCCCACGATCGTCGGCGAAAACTGTTTCAAGTAGCCACGGGCAGCCGCCGCCAATGCGCGGCGAGCCGAAGTCACATGCACCATCACGCCGTTCGTGGGCGCGGCCGGCGTTTCTCCCTCGACCAGGAACACACGGGCGCCACCCGCCACCGCGTTGGGCAAGAACCTTGCGCCGTGCGTGCGTTCACCGGCCACCGCCACGAACACGACGTTGGCGTCGGCGGTGCGACTGTCCAGCGTCACACCGCGAAGCTCGATCGACTCCAGCGAAACGCCAGCATCGGCGTCAACCGCGGCATCGATGCTCTCGTCGGCAAGCCACTGCACGAATTCCGCCGCGGTGAAACTCACGTCCGCGCCTCCCAGGCCGTGCGCAAGGCGCGACGATCGTCCCAGGGCAGTCGCTCTCGTCCGATAAGCTGGTACGCCTCGTGTCCCTTGCCGGCCACGAGCACCAGATCGGAATCACCGGTACTCTCGAGCGCGGCCGCCAGGGCCATCTGACGATCGTCGATGCGGCGAACCGAAGACTCGGAGCGCACCGTCGTCCAGGCATCGGCTGCGATCTGCTCAGGATCTTCGGTACGCGGATTATCCAAGGTGAAGATCACCGCATCGGCCAGGTCCTGCGCCACGGCCATCATCATCGACCGCTTTCCCCGGTCACGATCGCCGCCGCAGCCGAACACGAGCACGATGCGCCCCCGCGTGAGGTCGCGGCAGGTTTGCAGTGTCTTCTCCAGGCCGTCGGGAGTGTGGGCGTAGTCCACCAGACAGAGGGGACCCCCCTCCAGCTCCACCGGCTCGAGCCGTCCCGGCACCGCCGGCACGTGCGGTAGCGCTTCCTGCATGCGTTCGGCGGAAAGCCCCAACGTGTGGCCCACCGCAATGGCAACCAGCAGGTTCTGAGCGTTGTAGGCACCAAGTAGTCTGGACTCGAAAGCGAAGCGACTTCCTGCGATCTCCAATGTGAGATGCGTCCGGTGCGAACGGAAGTCGGTAGCTACGAGTCGTAGGTCGACATGGTCGCCACTGCCAACAAAGACAGTGCCGTGGGGCCAGTCGACCGAGGCCAAGACGGGATCGTCCCCGTTTACAATAGCCCTACCTGGCGCCTTGATTCGGGAGGGTTGCTCGAGGCGCTCGAGCAACCGAAGTTTGGAGTCGAGATAGGCAGACTCGTCGACGTGGTAGTCGAGATGATCGCGCGTGAGGTTCAGGAAGGCGGCCACGTCGACCTCGGCCTCGCCCAGCCGCTCCTGATCCAGCGCGTGACTGCTGGCTTCCATGGCGCATGCCGTCAGGCCCGCCTCCACCATTTCGCTGAAGAGTTCATAGAGCTGCTCCACCCCCGGTGTGGTCAGGGTGGCCGCCTGACGCCGTTTCCCGGTGTCGTACTCGATCGTGCCCAACAAGCCGCACGACACGCCGCAGTGACGAAGCAGGTGACACACCACGTGGGCCACGCTGGTCTTGCCGTTGGTGCCGGTAACCGCTACCAGCTGTAGCCGACGATCGGGGGCGCCATGGACACCGCGCACGGCACGCCCCAGCAGGCGCCGGGCATGCTCGGTGCGAAGAACGGCTACGTCGCCCGGGACCTCCTGATCGGCCTCGAGTACGACTACCGTGGCACCCTTGGCCACTGCCGCTTCGATGTATTGATGTCCGTCGTGCTCGGGGCCGGCAATCGCAACAAACACATCACCGGGTTCGACCCGGCGGCTATCGGCGGTAATCGACCGTACCGGCCGGCTCGCGTCGCCCCGCAGAACTTCAACCGACGCAAGGTCGATCAGATCAGCCAGTCGGGAGGTCATCGAACGCCTCCCCGCCAGGCAACCTGCACGCGCGCTCCCGGCCGCACGGGGGTTCCCGCCGGCGGCATCTGCCCGATCACCCGAGCATGAGCATCGGGCGCGGGTGGGTAGGCATTCCACGCAGCCGCCTGCGCGATCTTCGCCAGTTCGCCGGCGTCGTGACCGCGCAGGTCGGGCAACGGTAACGACACCGGACCCGGAGCGGGGCGCAATCCCTGCGCTGCGTCATCGAGCCAGGTCGTGCACGCCATCGCCTTCTCGACGATGCGAGAAAAACACGGCGCCGCCGAGTGGCCACCCCACCGCATGGCGCCTTTGGCCTCTTGCAGCACCAGCACCGCAAGCAGACGCGGCCGATCGGCGGGCACGAAACCCACGAAGCTGGCCATGAAAGCATCGGACCGGTAACCATTGGGGCCGGGAATCTGCGCCGTGCCGGTCTTGCCGGCAATGCGAAGCCCGTCGACGCGGGCCGCGGTTCCCGATCCGTAGTCGTTGGCCACGACCCCTTCACAGAGCGCCCTCAGCACCGGCGGCACGCTCGCAGGCACCACATTGCGTCGCAGGATATTGGACTCGGGGTCGTGCAACGTCCCCTGGTCATCGCGCCAGCGCGAAACGAATTGAGGCGATCGCAGATGCCCGTCGCTCACCAGAGCGGCGTAGGCCATGGTGAGCTGGAACAAGCTCACCCCCACCTCCTGGCCGATGGCCATGGTGGGTTGTGAACGATCGGACCACTTGGCCGGATTGTGCAGAAGACCCGCGGTTTCCGCCGGCCATCCCGAGTGGGTGCGACTGCCGAACCCGGCTCGCGCAATATCTTCGTGGAACTCATCGCGCCGGAGTAGCGAAACCGCCTTGCCCATCCAGATGTTGCTACTGACGGCGAATGCATGCCGCAGCGAAACGCGGCCCACCGGATGCACGTCCTGAAACGTGAACCCGCCCAGGTCCACCCGGTTGCGACGTTGGTTGGGGTTGCCCTCGGCGTCGTACACGGTGGACGTATCACAAACGCCCCGCGACAGCATCGAGGCCACGGTGAACAGCTTGAACGTACTACCGGGCTCGAACAGATCGGTGGCGGAACGGGTGCGCCAGCGATCGGCGGCGTACGATTTTCGGTCGCGACTCGAGAGTACGGGGACCTCGGCCAGGGCCAGCACTTCGCCGGTGTAGGGCTCCACGATCATGCCCCACGCTTCGGACGACCCCGCCGCGACACGAGCGGTTTCGAGCTCTTCCTCCAGAATCATCTGCAGGCGGTGATCGAGGGTCAGCAGGACATCCCATCCGTCCCGCGGTGGTTCGATCGGCTGACGTTGCAGGGTGCCCTGCCGCAGAGCATCGTAGAACTGCATTTCAGTGCCCGGACTACCAGCCAGGCGATCGTCGAACAGAACTTCGATACCCGCGTCACCGTGTCCGGACGCGGCCACGCGACCCAGGAGCCGCGTCGCCAATCCCGATACCGGGTATTTGCGATCGTCCAGACGATCCAACGTAACGGTGGGCTGCGCCGCAAGCTGCATGCGCGCCACGGGATCGAGATCGGTCTTGTGCACGACCACATGCCCCGAACGATTCTTGAGACGCCCGCGCACCTGTCGCTCGCTGATTCCCAACGCGCCGGCCAACCACGTCAACGAAGTCGGCTCCAACCATTTTTCTGGTTTGGTAACGCCGACGCGGTACCGATGCTCGGACATGGCCAGCGGATGGCCGTTGCGGTCGAAGACCGTACCCCGGCGAGCCGCCACTTCCACCTTCTGCCGACTCTGGTCTTCGTAGACCTTCTGCCAGTGATCGTGACTGAACACCTGGACCCAGGCCAGCCTGGCCGTGAGCACCAACAGGGCGCAACCGACGACCACCGCGAACGTCACAAAGCGTGTGTGGGGGTAACGTCGACTCACTGACCGGCGCCTCCCCCGTCGGTCTCGACGGGTTCTTCGCCGACGGGCGAACTGGGTTTGGCCACGGCTCCGGGAATTTCACCGAAGCGATGCAGGCCGCGCTTCAGGCGCTGCACGAAACGCGAATCTTCGGGTCCCTGAAGCGGCGGTTCCAGGGCCACGACTTCCTTGTCGGTAGGCCCCGGAAGCCGCAGCTTCAGTTCCGATTCGGCGCGCGGAACGATCACGTCGCGCCGAGTGTGTTCGTACCAATCGGCGGTCAGGCTTCGGTAGGCGCCAGCGCGGTGCAAATACTCCTGCGAGAGGTGCGCGTGCTCGCGCTGGAGCTGCTGGAGGCGGTGGGATTGCAGCGCCATGACGAACAGGGATCCCAGACCCACCAGGGTGAGGAGCGCCCACCGCGCACCCTGCCCCGACCGGGATCGACGCGCACGAGCCTTCTTGCGAGGCTTGCTCATGACAACCTCTCGCCGGCCCGCAACCGGGCCGAGCGCGCCCGCGGGTTCAACTGCACCTCGGCCGCCGAAGGCCGCATGGGCTTACGGGTAAGAACGCGCATGGTGGCGACCGGAGTTTCGGCCACCGGAACATGCCGACTGCCTTCGGTGTACCCCGACGCCCGTCGTAGCATTGATTTCACGCGTCCGTCCTCCAGACTGTGATAGCTCACGGCAACGAAGCGCCCACCCGGGTTCAACCGGGCCGGCACCTGGGCCAAGGCGTCGTCGAGCTGGCGGAGTTCGGAGTTGGTCGCAATGCGTAGGGCTTGAAACACGCGAGCCAATTCGGCCGCGGATTTGGCGTGCGCGGGCATCGTCGACTTGACGGCCTCGCGCAGCTCACCGGTGGTGCGCATACGACCCTGGCGGGAACGATTGAACAGGATCCGAGCCAGGCGGCGAGCCCGGCGAACCTCGCCCCACTCGCTCAACCAGCGCAGGATCTCCTGCTCTTCTGCTTCTTCTACAAGCGTGGCCGCGGAAGTTCCCACCGCCGGATCGAACCGCAGATCGAGAGGCCCATCGTGACGGTAGGAGAAGCCGCGCGCGGCATCTTCCAGTTGATCGCTCGACAAGCCCAGGTCCATGCAGATGCCATCCACTCGATCGACCCCCTTCTCGTCGAGCACATTGCTCAACGAAGCGAATTCGCCGTGGTGGGGCTCGAAACGGTCGCCGTACTCCGCAAGCCGCTCGCGACAACGCGCGATGGCCGCCGGATCCCGGTCGAAACCGAGGACCGAAGCGCCCCGCTGGAGAATGGCCTCGGCATAGCCACCCCCACCAAGGGTCAGGTCCGCGAACGACTCTCCTGGCCGTGGCCGGAGAATCTGGAGGACTTCATCCAGCATGACCGGCACATGGAGCGTCGTCATGATCGATCAGTGCCGCATGTCGCCCCAGGCCATCAATTGATCCCGAGCCCGCCCGACCGGAAGTTGCGCCGCACTACTGACGACGCGAAGGGCGGTGGCCAGATCGACGAACGCCGGAAGCGTTTCGCCGTACCAGCCAGCCAGAGCCAATAGATTGGCCAGGTATGGCGTTAGACCTACCCAAAGGGTCACGACGTCCAGCTCGCGCCAGCGTCGTTCGTATCCCATCAATTGTTCGATGGTGGAGATGGGAATGTGTTGAAGATGGGTTGCATCGAGGATCACGTACTGCACCCCGTCATCCCCTTGGCGGGAATCACGAATGCGACGGTTGAGATCCTGAGCGCTGGACGAAGAAAGCCGTCCCGTCAACTTCACCTGGAACACGTCGGATGAACGCGCGACCAGCAAGAAGCCACCCCAGGCTTGGTGATCGGAACCCGAGAGTCCCTGACCAGCCGAATTTGAAGTGGAATGCTGCATCTTGGCCCAATGCGAAAATGTGCCGGGCGTCGCGGAATCGCACCCCGCGACGGCGACTTCTACGACGCCCGGCTCCCCTGACTCCCGACCTGCACGACGACTAGTCGTAGAACAGATCGTCCATCTCATCGGACCCGGTACGATGCTTCTTCAACTCGGCGAAGAACGTATCGGGGTTCCAAAGCTCCAGAATGCGGCCCACGCCGACGATCAGCACCTCGCCCTTGATCCCGTTGTCGGTGAGCAGCTCGTCGGGAGCTGAAAACCGACCCTTGGGATCGAGTTGAGCGGGCTCCACCTCACTGCGGAAGCTTCGTTGTGCCCAGCGACGGTCGGCCCCGGTCTTGTCGGGGGTGCCGCCACGAGCACGCAGCTTCTGCCACTCGGTGAGGGGGATCATCTCAATGCACCGCTCCTTACCCTGACGCAGCAAAAAGGTCGACTCGCTTCCCTCGGGCATGGCCCTCCGGCAATACACCGGAAGCGTGATCCGGCCCTTTGCGATCTTCTGCCGATACCGGCCGAAGAAATCGCAGGGCGGCGAATCGTGCCCAGAGAGGAATGTCTTATCTTGCGCCATGTTTGAATCATAACTCTAATTTTCAGAATGACCTAGGTCACTTTTCCTTTTCAGGACTTCCAAGGACCTTCTCGTCCCAAGCGCAGTCTGCCCGAGACCGAATTGGGCGTCAACAAAAAATCCCGCCGGGCGGCGGGATTGGATTCATTCTGACCGGTAAGTGACAAGCCGAACGGTTATCAGGGAATACTTTCGACGCGGTATAGCGTGTAGACAACGGGTTCGGCACGGCTCAGCCCGAGATTCGCGACGCTCCGGTTCAGGACCGGTGTGAGTCGCAACCCAGCCACCCCCCCATCGACCAGGGCGTTGGGCAAAGCATCGCGATGGACCAGGAACTGGGGTGTAGCCACCTCGAGGAACAATCCCTGTTGGAGAATCTCCTCATCCCCCACCCGGTTCCGTAGGTCGTTGATGCGAGGCTCAATCAGCCCTCCCAGGTCCAGGATGCGACGATTGCTCCGATAGCCCACCAGCCCAATGTCGTAACTGGCCACGGTCGTCTCGGTCGGCGTGTTGGCGTCGATCCAACCCGCGATGTCACCCAGACCGGCCTCGAGCGACCGACCGAACGCCCGCGCATTCGGCGAGACCCACGTTATCGTGAGCACCAGGGAAAGAGCCACTTGCCCCGCCCACAGGAATCGCCAGTGCGATGAGTGGCGGTACGCCAACGAAGCCGCGAGCACCAGCACCACCGGCAACACCACTTCCAGGTAACGGCTGACCACCTGAACGTCGCGCACCAGATAGATCGCCGGCAACAGTACGATCCAGACCCAGAGTACCGGACGAACCCAGGCATCCGGCGCAACCGAACCAGATCGCCGGAACACGAGCATCAGTGCCACCAGGGGGACCGGAGCGGCAAGCAAGAGCAGCTTGCCCAGCACCTGCAGGTTCATCCAAAGTCGCGCCGGCTGGAGGCCAATGGGCGTGGACTTGGCCTGTAGGGTCTGCGGCCAGATCTCGCCGAACGTGGGGATCGCGTAGAGGGCCCACAGAATCACCGGAACGGCGGCGCCGGCGATCACCGGCCACCGGAATCGTCCCACGGTCAACGCGCGCGCGCCCACCATCACCGACAACAATGCCAGCTCGGGGCGCACGAAAGGAGCCAGGCCCAGAGCGAGGCCCAGGCGCCAGGCCGGGACCATGGCGCGAGGTCTGAGTCCCAGATCCACGATGGCCAACACGGCCAGCACGCCCAGGGCAGTCTCCATGCCCGATGCCGACCAACGTACGAACCAGATCTCGGTGGCAAACACCGCTCCCGCCAGCGCCAGCCAGATATCCGACAGACCCTCACGTCGCATGATGCGCAGGAATACGACCGTAGCCGCGACGGCTACGAGCATCCCCGCTCCTCGCAGAACCCCAGGCGCCCCCAACCCCGACCATTCTCCCAATGCCCCCACCAAGGCCCACACCGGACTGGTTACCGCGTGCACCGCGACGCCGGGGTTGAACACCAGCTCGCCGCTCTGCGCGAGATTGCGCGCGAAGCGCGCGTAGATGTAGGTGTCATCGGTGATGTAGCCGCGGTACAGAAAAAACTGGGCGATGAGCAGTGCCACAACCGACGCCATTGTCGCGGCGAGCCGGTTCACGCCCGCCGGTCCCACGCTTTTCGCCACCATCGAAGCGGCAAGGATTCCTGCAGTATCAACCACCGCACGATCGACTGGGTGCCCAGGAGCTTCTTGTAGTTGGCCACGCCCCGCAGGTCCATGCTGTTGCCCAGATTCAACATCGACTTGCCGTGCTCACTGGCGTACCGCGCTTCTTCACGAATCAAGAGCGAGGCCGGGAACACCTGCGGGCGTCGCAACGTCGTACCCAACCAAGCGAAGAGTTGGTCCTTCAACTCGAAACACAGATGCCCGCCCACTATCTCACCGTCGAGCTGGACCACGAAGAATCGACACGCCGCTTCCTGCTCGAGGATACTGCGCAGGAACTGGTATGACTCTGGACGCGAACCCCATTCGATCGCCTGATCGCGATATATCGCGTAGAAAGAATCGAAGTCGGCCAGATCGCCCGTGATGTGGACCGCCAAGCCGCGACGCTCGCTTCGGTTGCACTCGTTGCGACGGTTCTTGGGAAAATGATCGCGAAGGAACTCCTCGAAATCACCGGGCGTGGGCAGGATCGCAGCGTCGATCTCGATCTTGAACCCGTCGGGAACGGCCGGCACTGAATCATTTCCCCAGACAAGTTCACGACGCACGGTGCGGGGTCCACCCACCTTCAAGAAGGCGGCAAACAAACTCGCCTCCACGTCGGATTGCCCACCCACGACCAGGGGACCACCGTACGTTCCGGCTACGCCACTGGCCACGGCACCCAACCCACGGCGACGGCGCGTAACGAAAGGAAGCCCGCCCTTCAGCTCGCCGTTCGCCGATCGCGCCACGAGCAGGCCCACGTCGGTGGCCACGTGGTGATGCACGAATCGCTTATACCAATCCAACGCGTGAAAGGGAGTGGACCGAGGGTCGGCGTCGACCAGCGCCTGCCATGCTCCGGGGTCCATATCGGCCCCACGAACCAGTTCAATGGGTTCGCTCGCCACGGCGCTCACTGTGACGTTCCGGCTTGGGCCTCGTGATCGGGAATCAACTCGATCAACCGGCGCCGGATGCCGTCTCTATCGCAGGCCTGCGCCAGTGCTCGGAGCGACTCGACCACATCGACCGGATCGAAACCGTCGGGCACGTTGGGTCGCGCCACGAGGATCTGGGGGTGGGGGCTGGCCACGGTTGGTTCGGTGTCGGCCAGGTAGCGTTCCTGGAGTTTCTCCCCCGGGCGCAACCCGGTTTCGATGATCTCGACCTCGTCGTCCTTGGCAAAGCCGGCGAAGGCGATGAGATCCTGCGCCAGTTCGTAGATGTTGATGGCTTCGCCCATATCGAGCACGAACACCTCGCCGCCCTGGCCTTCGGCCATGGCTTGGATGACAAGCATCGCGGCTTCCTTGATGGTCATGAAATACCGGGTAGCATCGCGATGTGTGACGGTAAGCGGCCCACCCCTTCGCAGCTGGCGTTGGAAGATGGGAACCACGCTTCCCCGACTACCCAACACGTTGCCAAAACGCACCGCGGTGAACGGAAGCTTCGATTCCAGGGCGGCCGACTGAACCAGGAACTCGGCGAGTCGCTTGGTCGCGCCCATTACATTGCGCGGCAGGACCGCCTTGTCGGTACTGAGCATCACGAAGCGCGAGGCACCCACGTCGCGAGCGAACGCCAGTACGTTGGAAGTGCCGACCACGTTCACCATGACCGCCTCTTCGGGATACATCTCCATGAGCGGTACATGCTTGTGAGCGGCCGCATGAAGCACGACGTCGGGCCGAACCGTCGCGGCCAGGTGACGCAAGCGATCGCGATCACGGATATCGCCCAAAACGATCTGCGTTTCCTCGAAACCAAACGCGTCGCGTAATTCTTCTTCTATTTCGAACAGGCTGTTCTCGCCGCGCCCCAGGAGATACAACTTCGCGGGCCCGAATCCCGTAAGCAACCGGCACAACTCCGACCCGATCGACCCACCGGCCCCGGTCACCAGGACCTGCTTACCCGCCACCGCGGCCCGGATGGGGCCTTCGATCAAATCGACGGTCTGTCGGCCCAGAAGATCTTCCGGGGCTACATCGCGTACCTGATCGAGGTGCACGCTTCCCTTGATGATGTCGCGCAGGCCCGGCACGATTCGCACGGGAACGCGCACCCGCCGCGCCAGCGAGAGCACGCGCCGCGCGGCCGATCCAGGAGCCGAAGGGATGGCGACAATGATCTCATCGACACGCTCGCGACGGGCAACACCGGCCACATCGGTCGATACCCCCACCACCGCGACGCCGTCGATCGAGGTTCCAACCAGGCTCGTATCGTCGTCGAGGAACGCCACGACCTCGCGCTCGTATTCGGGACTCGCCCGCAATGCCCGTGCGATGTCACGCCCCGCCTCGCCCGCACCGATTACCAGGATTCGCCGCGTCATCGTTCGATCGCCAGGACCCTGGTCGCGCTGAACCCATTCTGAATGAGGCGCACCAGATACAGACCGCTGGCGGCAAGCTCGTCGTTGAGGGTTCTGGTATCCCAGATTGAACCCTCGTCGGGTCGCACCATGGGGCGCGACACCATCAGAACGCCAGACAGGTTGTAGATTTCAACATCGGCCAGGCCCGTGAACCCCGTCACGCGCAATCGCGTGGAGTCACCACGGTAGGGATTGGGGTACAACGAGAACTCGAGAGCCTCGGCCGGCGCCGGCGCAAGGGCGCCAATTGAAAGCACGGCCGCTCCCGTCTGGGTCGCCACCACCAAACGATTCGACGCAGGGTCGTAGGCCAACGTCTGTGCGTTGGAACCGGGCATGGGCGATATGAACTCGAAGTTGAGGTTGCGCGACTCAAACGCCACGAAGTCGGTCCAGCTGTCCACCCGCAGGTCTACCGCGTCTTCGACCACCCGGTTGAGGCCGGCGTCGGTAACCGCCCACAGATCGTTCGAGGAATCGAGCACCAGGTCGCGAACCTGGCCCGAGAGCAACGACGGACCAAACGATGTCTCGCGGACGCGCAGAATCTGGTCGGGGGTTCCGCCCACGTTATAGCGAAAACGCACCAGGCCACTGCCATTGCTGGCCGCCCAGATCAGACCGGTGTTGGTTACGGCCACGCCACGCGGGTCGGTCAGATTCGTCCCACCCACATCGGTCAGCGTATCCCACCGCGCGCCTACCTGGAACGACGACTCGCGCTGGGACCCGGTCCCCTGAAAGCCATCGTGGAGGAAGCGCTGCACACCGCCCCCTGTGCCCGAGATCCACACCACCGTATCACCCTGGAAGTCGATTCCCTTGATCTCGTCGGAAGCCAACATGGAGTTACCCGTGGTCATCTTCAACCACGAGTTGGCGTCGAGTGGATTGTCCTGATCGAGCAGGATGTCGATGCCCTTGTCGATCACGAGATCCGCGCCGCCGCCGTTGTTGGCGAACCAGATGCGACCGTTGGAATCCTCGGACATCCGCAACACGCTGTTGGCGCGCAACAGGCCCTGTGCGGCATCGAAATCGAGATACTCAGCGAGCGCCGGATCATCGGAAGGATGCGGTCGCATTCGGGTGACGCCATTGCCCAGGTCAGACACCCAGACATCGCCGTTGCTGGCGCGCAGAACCGCGATCTTCGGACCCGAGCTGCCCCATCCGATCCCGTCACCCTCATCCTGGAGGTTGTAGGCCACCAGTTCGCCGTCGGATCGCCAGTGCGTAAGGCCGCCGCGAATGGGAAACGTGCCGATCCAGAAGCCGCCTTCACCATCGGGCGCGACACCGCGTGGACCGTCGCCGAACAAGCCACGGGCCGCGACCGGCTCGGCCAGGCCCTCTCGCCAAAGCATGGCGCGCGGGTCGTTTCGCATGGCCTGCGGATTCAGAAGGCTACCGCCGTACCAGACCTGGCCGTCGGGTCCCCCCACCACGGTCTGGAAGTCACGGTTCGTGGTATCCAACGCGAGCGTGGTCCAGGTCGTGGCGCCGTCGGGCAATCGAAACGCGCGACTGCCTTCGCCCAACGCAAGAATGTCATTGCCGAGTTCGCTGAGCGACAGAACTGGTTCGGCCAGCCCAGCCGCGGCCAGGATCCACGTTTCAGTATTGTCATCGAAGAGATAGACGTCGGTCGCGGTGGCCACAAACACCCCTCGTGCCGTGGCGAGTATATCGCGCACCTGTCGATCGGGGGCGGCCGCCAGGCCGTCGTTACGGGTCACCAGGACGTTGCCCGCGCGGGAGAAGCTCGACACGCCGACCGGGGTGCCAAACCAGGCCACGCCATCGCGCGCGGCCACCGCCACCACGTTGTCGTCCACCAAACCATCTTCTTCGGTGAACGTGGCCGCGGGCGAGCCCGAGGAGATGAACCCGGCGCCATCGGAAGTTCCGTAGTACACGAACTGCCCATCGGCCGAAACGGCGGTTACGTCCAGATCCACCAGCTGTACGACCGAACGCACCGAGCGATCGGGGGCCATGCGCACGATGCCTCCGCCGCGCGTCGCGATCCACAGATCACCACCATCGTCGACGGCGAAACCCGATACCCGATTGCTGGTAAGTCCCTCGCGGGTTGTCACCGACTCCAGCGACAGCGCACCGGGGTCGAAGAAGAACAGGCCGCCGCCATCGTCGGCCGCGGCGATGAGATCGCCCCATACGGCGCTATCGCCGATGCCCTCCTGGGTTATCAGAACGTTCCAGGCCGCGGGGTCGCGCAGGTCGGCCATGGCCGCCCCGGAAAAGAGCAGCAGAGAAGTACAGGCGATCCATCCCAGGATGGCGCCAACATCGAATCGTTGAAGCATGAAACGGCTCACGAGGTGTTGGGGAAACGATGCCAACGGTCGCGCCCGGCGATCAACTGGGGAAGCGATGACAGGAACAGATCCAGATCGAGCGTGGGTGACCATCGCTCGAGGTAGTCCATGTCGTCGTAGGTCAGCTGTCGCAAGGAACTGGTCGTCGTGTGGTGTTGCCACAGTCCACTGAGACCGGGTTTCACCGCGAACCTTAGCCGTTGGATAGGTCCCAGCTCCTCCTCGAAGCCAACTGGAAGCGGATACGGGCCCACGAGACTGAGACCGCCGCGTAGAACCTGCAGAAACAGGGGAAGCTGGATGAACCCCCAAAGCGGCCGATGCGAGCGCCGCCAGACGAGTTCGTGCCAACTCAGGTCTCGCCGGTTCTTCCCCAGCCTGTAAACCGGCCGCAGCTCGACAAGACCGAGCAATCGACCCAGGGCAAAGCATACCACGAACCCCGGAAGGGACAAAAGGCTCAGCAAGAGACCCACCGGAGGATCGGCGATCCGCTTGAGCCAGGCCGTTTCCGAGCAGGCCGCGGGCGAAGGCACATACCACCAACCCACTCCGTGGGCATCGTGTCGACGACGGCTGGTGCCCATGAGCCCAATCCACGCATGGCTCACCAGCACCCGGGTTCCAGCCACGGCCAGGATGCGGGCGGCGGCCAACCGGCGCTCGTCGGGTGGGTCATGCCCGTCGATCAGGATTTCGTCCACGTGGTATCGCTCGACCACCTCGGCCAGATCGCCCAGGCCACCCAGGATCCGAGTCGGCGCATCGGTGTCACCCCGAGGAGGGTCGGGAACGTCGCCTCGTATCGCCCCAACCACCGTGGCGCCCTGGGCCCCGGCCATGATTCCGCTCAGGCGCTCGATGCCCGCCACCGAACCCAACAACAGCGACCGGGTGGGACCACGCGTGCCGACGATGCCATCGAGCCAGCGGGATCGCAACGCGCGTAGAACTTCCAGCCCCAGCAAGTACATGGGAACGAACAACAGCAGCACCGCGCGACTGAATGTCCTGGTGTGGGAAAGATAGGTCCCGGCCATGACGATCAACGCCACGAACAATGCCGCCCGCACCGCGCCAATCCAACGCGTCAGCCGTCGCGTGGGCGGCGGTTCGCGGTATCGACCCAGGAGCGGAAGCGCGATCCACGAGACCACGTTCGTGAACAACAGCAACGGAAGGTAATCGGAGAAACCAAAGAGTGGCTCGGGAAAGTACTGATCGAGTGCGCTACGAAGAACGTAGGCCGCGACGAACGCCACGTTCAGCACGATGATGTCGCTGAGCACGGACGAGACCGTCTCCCACTTCGATCGCCAACGCTTGGCCACGTAGACCATTGCCCCCCACTTGTCGTAGAACGAAACGAAGCTGCGCAGGTGGTGAACCAACGACTTGCCCACGCGCCCGCTGCTGCGTTGGTGCTCGTGCACGAACTCCGCACCCGGGAAGTAGTGGACCTCGTACCCCTGCTCCCACATGCGGTAGCACCAGTCGACGTCTTCGAAGTAGAGAAAGAACCGACCGTCCATGGCACCCACGCGCTCGATTGCCTCGCGGCGCGCGAGCATGAAAGCGCCCGTGACCCAATCCACCGGCCGCGGCGATTCCAGATCGTCGTCCAGCATGAGGTGGCTGCGTAGCGCGGGATGATCCGGGTAGCGGCGACCCAACGGCGTGCGGCGCAGCAATATGGTGGACAGGTTGTAGAAGCGACGTGCGCTCCGCTGCAACGTTCCGTCGGCGTTGAGCAACCGCGCGCCGACGATGCCCGCCTCGGGGTGTTGGTCCAGGTACTCGAGGGCTTCATCAACGCCGCCGGCCGACAACACCACATCGGGATTGATGACCAGGATCGCCGCGCCCCGTGCGCACTCGATGGCAGCGTTCACCGCGCGCGCGTATCCCACGTTGGTGCCCATCGGCAACACGCGAACCGTGGGCCACTCGGCGGCTAGCCAATCGGCTACGCCGTCGTCGCCCGCGTTGTCCACCAGGAGCACTTCGTGCGAGGCCGCAATCGGGTACTCGCGCAGGCTCGCGAAGAACCGCTGCAACGGCTCGCCGCTGTGGTAATTCACTAGAACCAGGCTGACCTGGATCGATTCCAAACTGCGCTCCCTCTACGACCCCGAAGTGAACCGAAGTCGCCACACCATCCAGGTCGCCTCCCAGATGATTCGGCGGGACATCTTGCTTTCACCAATCACACGATCGGTAAAGATGATGGGAATCTCCTTCACCCGAAGCCCACGCTTCCACGCGAGGTAGTTCAACTCGATCTGGAACCCGTAGCCGTCGCTACGAACGCGGTCCAGCGGCAATGCGGCCAGGGTCGCCCGCCGGAAACACTTGTAACCGCCCGTACAATCCTTGAGCGGAAGACCCGTCACCTTGCTGGCGTAGATGTTTGCGCCCACCGACAGAAAGAGTCGTGACAATGGCCAGTTGATGACAGTGATGCCGTGCAGGTAGCGGCTGCCCACCACCAGGTCGGCCTCCTGGATGTGTTTGAGGAATTCCGGAATGGAACCGGGATCGTGGGAAAAGTCCGCGTCCATCTCGAACACGTACTCCGCGTCGGTATTCTCCAGCGCCCACTTGAAGCCCGCGATATAGGCGGAGCCCAGACCCTGCTTCCCCTGGCGATGAATCACATGGATCCGGTCGTTGGCCGCCATCATTTCGTCCACCTTGGCGCCGGTTCCATCTGGACTGTTGTCGTCCACGACCAGCACGTGGATATCGTCGTCCTGCTGTAGCACGACAGGTACGATGCGCTGAATGTTGTTCAGCTCGTCGTAGGTGGGAATGACTACCAGCGCCTTCAAGTTACCTTCCCTTCAGAACCCGAACGCCGAAACAAAGCGCCCAACAAACTCGCGAGCAGGCCCAGCCCAATGATGGCTCCGCTGGCCACACTGATCGACCGGCCACGCTGGAAACTGTCGGAGCGGAACTCGAATCGTACCGCATGTTGGCCGGCGTCCAGAGCGACGGCCCGCAAAGCGTAGTTGGCCCGCAGCAGGTCAGCCGGCCGGCCGTTCACGGTTACGGCCCAACCGGGATAGTAGATGTCGGCCATGACGAGGACTCCAGGCTGCGTCAGGTCGGCTTCGACCTCCACCCAATTGTAACCCTCATCTACCACGCGAGCCGAGCCGCGCGTTCCGCTGGCCGGCGCGGGCTGCGGTGAAGCCGATAATATGGCCGTGGAACGCAGGTCGAACCCCGGCGCCGCGACGCGCGTCAACACCGACTCATCGGGGCGCTGCGAGGTCGTATCGTGCCCCATTCTTTCCTGTTCGATCCGCCCGACCACCCAGGCCCGGGGCTGGGCGGTATGATTTCGGTACACCACGCCATCGCCGCCCCGGAACACCGGTGCCTGCCCCAGGTCCAGGCCCGTCTGGGCCAGACCGGTCAACGTGCCCACGTCAAACTCGCTGGGAGCTGACACGTACTCCACCGCCAGCAGGTTCACCAGCCCCACCGAGGGGCGCTCGGTATAGATTCGGGACCGCAGGTCCTCGAAAAGCTTCAGTTTGGCCGCATGGTATCCGCCCAGGCTCACGATCTCCTGGCCCGCGAATAGATTGGTGGAAGATCCCTCTTGGCCCAGTGGCCACACCCGCGACCTCTCGCCCTGGCTGCGAATCCACTCGGTAACATCGTTGCCCGCCACGAACTCCCGCACCGCGGATTCGTCGCGAATCAGACTGCCGTACGGAGCGGTGACGATTCTTCCGCCCTGTTGCACCGGAGCCACGAGATGTTGATCCGGATGTATGATGCCATCGCTCACACGGTGGTAGTCGAAGAACGTCAGCAGGGCGACGGCGGCGGTAAGAGCCAGTGCGGGAACACGCCGTTGCCCCCACGCCGCGACCAACCCCGACCCCACCAGGATGATGCAGCCCACGCGTACGGCGTCGGCTTTGGCCATCTCGGCAACGGGAATCATGACCACGGCTGGAACGGTGCCACGCATCCCGGTCCACTTGGCCAACGAACCGTCGACCAGGGAAGAACCAAACACCGTGCCCGCCGCCAGGAACCCCGCACCAACCAAGCCGACCCCGATCAACAAGGGCGACGAGAACCACACAGGGCGGTCTTCATCGTTCACGGTAGCCACCAGACGGTCGAGTCCCGCGGCCGCGAGGGCCACCAACGCGAACTGCTGTAGCGCCAGGATCATCACCGGCACCCTGAACTTGCTGAAGCCCGGCAGCAGTTGGTAGAAAAGGTCATAGACGAAAGAGTGCTTTCCCATGGACACCGCGGTGGCCAGGAGCGCAAGCGAGGCCAGGCAGTAGCTCCACCGATCCCGGCGCAACACCACCGCCAACAGCGCCAGTAGGAGCACGGGCAGCCCCACGTAGTTGGGAAAGTCGGTAAATGGCATTCCACCCACGTAGCTGGATTTGCCATAGCCAACCGCGGTGGGCCACCAGAACGTCTCGACCTCCGAGGGCGACAATGACCAATTGGTCGCGTAGTCGTAGGCGGCCGACCTGCCCTGTTCGCTCGTACCCGCGCCCGAACCCGCGGCGCGAATCGAGTGCGACTGATACTCCAGGACCGGCATGTACAACACCATGGACGCGCCCAGGGCGAGCACGGCCGCCACCGCGATCATGGCGACGCGTCGCAACGCCCGCGCGCGATGTTCACGCAGCAACGGAACGCCAAAGAACATGGCCCACAGAAACATGGCGATTACCGTGTAGTAGGCAATCTGCACATGACTACGCAATAGCTGCATCCCCACCGCGAACGCCAGTCCGAACACGTACACCCAACGACCGCGGCGCAATACGCCTTCGATACACCAAAGTGCAAGTGGCATCCAGGCCAACGTGCCCAGCTTCGTCCCGTGCCCGTAGACCGACCACGAAACCACGTTGGGCATGGCCATGAGCAAAGCTCCGGCCATCATGGCGGCTACCAGTGCCACGCCGCGCCACCTCAGGTAGGCGGCCAACGTGACACCCATGATGAACAGGTGGAACAGCATCCACGTCATGGGCGGCAAACCCAGGGTGCCAGTGAGCCAGCGAAGCGGAGCCGTCAGCGGATATACGTCGGGCGTGTAGGCCAGGCTGGCGTACGACGGCATGCCCATGAATACGAACGGGTTCCAGAGGGGGTACTCGCCTTGCTGCCGCGCGGCATCGCCCAGGTGTTTGAACACGGCCGCCGACTGCATGTCGCTGCTGGTGTAGATCTTCCCCTCTACCAGTAGCGCTGGGTGCAGGAAAGCCAACGCCACCAGCATGACCACCGCCACCAGCGCCAACTCAACCCAGGCCGAACGGGCGCTCCGGGGGACTTCATCCGAATGCTGTATCAAGCCGAGTCCTTTCACGAGCTTGCGACCCTACCATGGCCACCTCACACGAGGTACCGATTGGAGCCGGTGAGCGAATCCAGCCACGAATGAATCAACGCGCGCGCCGCGCCTCCATGCCCTCTGGCGACCAGCCAACCCAGTGTGGCCAGTTCCTGCCCGACCAGGCCCACGACAAGAGTCGGCCAGTGCCAGGGCTTCGCATGGCGTAGTAACAACTGTCGACGGGCCCGGCTCTGGTGGTACGTCTTGAACGGTGCCCAGGCTCCGCCCACCGTCGAACTCACCGCGTGATCCACGCGAGCGGCGGGAACGTAGCGTGCACCCCAGCCCGCCGCGTGAGCCCGTAGGCAGAAGTCGACATCCTCGGAGTATATATAGAAAGATGGATCCAGGCCGCGCAGGCTTTTCCAGACCGTGCTTCGCACGGCCAAGCAGCACCCGGTGACCCAATCCGTGGCCCCCGCCGGATCATGGCGATCGTCGGCCGGCCGCCGGATAGCTCGGTGCCTCACCACGCCCCACCACCGATGGAATATCCCTCCGCCGTACCAGATCACGTTGGCGGGGCGCTCAAAGCAGATGCGCGGGCCGGCGATGCCCAAGCGCGGGGCGTCGTCCAGGGCTTTGGCCAAATGACGCAGCGCATCGGCGGAAACGGTAGCATCGTTGTTCAGCAACACCACCACGTCGGCTCCCAGCTCCAGCAATCGTTCGCACCCACGGTTGTTGCCCTCGGCGAATCGCAGATTGGTGTCGTTGCACACCAGATCCACCTGGGGCCATCGGTCACGCAGATGCTCCACGCTACCATCGGTGCTGGCATTATCGACGACCACGAGAACAAAATCGGGATGATCGGACGCGAGCACGCTGGCGATGCAGTCGTCGAGCAGATCGCGGCCGTTCCAGTTCAACACGACCACGCCTAGTCGAGGCAGCGGCACAGCCATGACCGTCAGTCCTCGTGGCGAATCCGGTAGTGGGTCGTCGTGTCCTTGGAAGCAACCAACAGTTCGGCCACCAGTCCCAGGCTCACGAATTGGATGGCCACCAACAGGAAGGCGACCCCCATGAGCATGATCGGGCGCACGCGAAGGCCCGCGCCACCAATCCAGATCACCAGGAAATAGGCGCAGATAAGGCTACCCAACACGCCGAACACGAGTGCGATGCGGCCAAAGAAGTGCAGCGGCGACGTGCGCTGGCGGGTAAGGAACAATACGGTCATCAAGTCGAACATGCCGTTCAGGAAGCGGTTGCGACCAAACTTGGTTTCGCCGAAACGACGCGCCTCGTGCCGAACGCTGATCTCACCGACGCGAAAGCCCATGACATGCGCCAATACGGGAAGGTAGCGGTGCATCTCCCCGTATACCTGAAGCGACCGGGCCACCTCCTGGCGATAGGCCTTCAGCCCGCAGTTGAAATCGTGCAGATCCAGGCCGCTGGCCATGCGGGTCACCGCGTTGAACACCTTGCTGGTACTCGTCTTTATCAGGGGATCCTTGCGGTCGAACTTCCAGCCGCTGACCAGATCGTAGCCTTCGTCCAATTTGTCGAGCAAGGCCCCGATCTCGGCGGGGTCGTCCTGCAGGTCCGCGTCCATGGTGACCACCACGTTGCCCCGCGCGCGCTGGAAACCCACCGCCAACGCGGCCGACTTGCCGTAGTTGCGCTGGAACGTCACACGACGCAGCTGCTCGCAACGCGTGCGAACTTCTTCGGCTACCCGGGTCGTTTCATCGGTGGAGCCGTCATCGATCAGTAGGATTTCGTAGGCCGAGGTAACGCCATCGAGCGCCTCGACGATTCGGTCGATTAGCTCGGGCAGGCTTTCGGCTTCATTGAACGCCGGCACCAGGACCGTGAGATCCAGTTCGCCAGGGCCTTCGAACACCGGGCGTTGATGGGTTTGAGGCAACGTGGTCACGCCGCGGGTTCCCCCCGCATGTTCCATCGCACCTGGGCGTCCAGGCCATCTTCCAGGGAAACGCCCGCCGCGAACCCCAGCTCATCACGCGCCAGCTGTCCGTCCGCGTAGGTATGGATTACGTCACCCTCGACGCGATCGCCGTATTCGATCTGGATGTCGTCGGCCAGCCCGTGGGCCACGGCCCGATCGCGCAGAATGGCCAGCGCGTCTCGCAGGGCAATGCGGCTGCCTCCACCCACGTTGTATACGGCTCCGCGACGGGGCGAATCGGCCGCCAACAGATTGGCCCGCAACGCGTCGGCCACGAACGTGAAGTCGCGCGTCTGACTGCCATCGCCATAGATCTTCCACGGCTGGCCGGCGCGCGCCGCCTCCAGAAACTTCTGGAACGCCATGTCGGGCCGCTGACGCGGACCGTACACCGTAAAGTATCGCAGGCTGGTCGTCCGCAGACCGAAGTTCTCGGCGTACAGACCGCAAAGATGCTCGGCGGCCAGCTTCGTGACCCCGTAGGGACTGAACGGCTGCAAGTAGGATGTCTCGACCACCGGGTACGTGGGCTGATTGCCGTACACCGAACTGGAACTGCTGTACACCAGACAACGCGACTCACCGTCGGCCCGATCGAGTTGAAGCATGGCTTCCAGCAGGTTCTGCGTCGCGCGGATGTTGTAGGCCAGGTAGATGTCGAATTCGCGTCCCCACGATGCACGAACACCAGCCTGCGCCGCCATGTGGAAACACACCTGCCGATCGGCGAGCACGTCGCTCAGATCCAGATCATTCAGGTCGGCTTCGAGCAGTCGAAAACCCGGGTTCAACAACGCGTCAGATAGATTCCTGCGTTTACGCGCGGGGTCGTAGTAGTCAGTGAAACAATCAACGCCCACGACGTCGTGGCCGCCGGCCAGCAAAGCGTCCGTGAGCGAACTGCCCAGGAATCCGCCGCACCCAGTTACCAGTACACGACGCGGCGACGAACGCCACGCCGACGGAAGCTCTACGGTCAACGATCCTCCTCGGGCACTTCGTCTTCCGGCGGCGGCGTGGGCGTGGGCTCGTCAACCGCCTCGTCGTCGAACGCACCCTCCTCACGCATCTTCCGGAAGGCACGAAGTTCGTTTTCGGCATCGAGGCGCGACTGCGGGTCACTGGCGCGCTCCACCCAGTCCTGCAGTATGCCCTCGGCCGTATCGTACTCTTGCTTGAACAGATGAGCGCGGAACAGCAATTCAATGTAGAGCGGTTCATCTTCGTCGGTGGCAAAGACCTCCTTGGCCCAATCCAGGGCCAGGTCGTCTTTTCGCAACGTAAACAGGTCTTCGCCCAACTGCGCCGCCATGGGCGCTGGATCGGCCAGCGATTTCACGAGCCTACGCCCGGCGTCCAACGCATCTTCGGGTCGGCCCGCCTGCAGGTAGATCTTGGGCAGCAGGTCCCCCACCACCGGAAACGTAGGGTCCATGCGATACGCCATTTCCGCACCTTCGAGCGCGAAATCGAAATTGTTGGCCAACGCTTCGAAGTAGCCGATGCGGCACAGAGCGGCCGGGTAGTTTCGCAACAGGTGACGCGAGTTGTGGTCTCGGTACACCGACCTGTCGATCATACCCTCGTCGTCGAGCATCCCGTCCAGGTCGTACACCTGCGTGAAGTTGTGCCAGATCTTGTCGGTATTCACGAACGGAAGGTCTTCGTCGGGATTGCGATTCGGCGTGAGTCGGTAGGCCAGACCCTCCATGGACATATATGGCACGAAGTCGCCGATGTTCTCGTTGGGTATGGTCACCGCGAAATAGATGTCCCGCTCCCAATTGTTCTCCCGAACGATGTGCCACACCGTCATGTCACGCACGTAGAGAATCGACCCGTCATTGAACTGCACGGCCTGCAGCAGACCGCGGTAGTTGCGGTACTGGATGTCAGCTTCGCCCTGGATTTGTTCGTCGGACCAATTGATGGGGACCGACGGCTCGTAGTCGCGCAGCTGCTTGATATACCAGGGCAGATTGATCAAGCTCAGGTTCACGACGCGAACGTCGCGACGGAACCCCTCCACTTCCTGCATGTACCACAGCGGAAAGGTATCGTTGTCACCGTTGGTGAAGATGATGGCGTTCTCGGAAAGACCCGCCAGCAGGTTGTAGCCGTAGTCACGAGCCAACGTGTTGTTGTGGTAATTGTGCTGAAACCATTTGGGGTGACCATGCTCGCCACCTACGTTGGCCATGAGAACCGGAAGCGTGGGCAACAGGAGCAACACTCCCGCCCACGTTGCCATGACCGGGCGACGAAGGTTGCTGCCCTTCAGCGCGAACCAACCCTCACGCAACAGTCCACCGGCTCCCAATCCCAGGAAAAGCGCGGCGAACTGGAACGCCGCGAAATAGAAGTAGTCGCGATCACGCACTTCGTGATCGGTGAAGTTCAAGAGGATCATCAGACCCAGGGAGTTGATGAGCAGGGTGGTCAGGAAGCCCGAGAACAGGCGCCAGTTCCCGCGCAACTGGCAGTACAACCCGTACAACCACAACGCCAGCGGCAACACGCGGTCGAACCACCCCGGGTTGGGCAGAAACGTAAACTGCTGCAGGTAACCCACCGCGCGGTTGCCCGCCAACGACGTACCCTCGCCCCATACGCTCGTACCCCACAGGTGACCCAGCTGCCACCATATGGGCGCCTCGCGAACGGCCATATCGCGCGGCGGATACTGCTCGCGTCGCAGGACGGTCATCAGGCGATCGAACGTTTCGGGGTCGGTCTGGTTCACCATGGGATCCTGTCCCGCGCGAACCATCATGACCAGATGGACCGATAGGCCCAGGAAGAACAACGCAATACCGGCCAACGAGAACCAGGCACCGTGCGCGTGTTCGTCCTTGCTGCCCCAGGTCATGAGACGCCACAGCCCCAGGAGCGTGGCACCCACCAGACAGGCAATGACAAACGCGTCGTGCGTGAACAACTCCATGATTCCGCGACTGCCGGTGTACCGCTCGGGCCCACGCATGGTGGACAGCACGAAAGCACCCATGGCTACGGCGACGATGAGAATGTCGATATTGCGCAGCGCTTTTCGATCGGCCAACAGGATGATGAGAACGGCGCCCGGAAACGCCAACACCGCACCCAGATGAAAGCCCACGGCCAGACCCATGAGATAGATGATCAGCAACATGAGCGTGGCCGAAGACTCGGTTTCGCGAACCTCCCACCAGCGCACCGACAGGTACGCCGTGAACGCCAGGGTGAACGAAGCCAGGCTGTAGACCTCGGCTTCGATCGAGTTGGTCCAGAAGGTGGTGCTGAACGCCAGGAACAGGGCACCGATGGCCGCGCCGGCTTTCACCAACCAAAGCGGCGTCGGCTCTTCACGGTGCTGCTCCCAATCGCAGTGGAGCCGCACCCCGGTCAGATAGGTCATGGCCACGGCCAAGGCGCCAAAGAACGCGCTCATGAGATTGATCTGGTAGGCAAACGAGATTCCCAACGGGATCAACCCGAACACCCGGCCCACCAGTACGAACAGCGGCGTGCCCGGCTGGTGCGGAATGCCCAGCGTGTACGCCGTGGTGACGAACTCGCCACAGTCCCAGAAATTGATCGTGGGTGATGCCGTAGCCGCGTAGACCGCGAAGCTCACGACGAACAGCGCCAGGGCGACCAAACGGTTGGAATCTCTCAACATCCAGCTCCTGCCTTCCTCGGCGGGCACCTTAGCACAGGCCCCGCCCGGCGGCGACGCGTCTAAGCCGTTGGCTCTGAATTGGTTCGAACTTTTCCGCCACGGCGACCTCGCAACATCTTCCAGGCAAAGATCAGCCCCCCGACGAGGCTCACCGCGACCTGGACCAGGAAGGTGGCCAACTCCATGACGAATGCCTCGCCGGCCCCGATACCGATGTTGGGCAGGAGACGGGTGGCGACCCACTCCCGAAGCCCCAGACCGTTGAACGAGATGGGCAGGACAATGGCCACGCCCAGGGCCGGAACGAGAACGAAGAGTTCCTGCATACGCAAAAACCCCAGAGAGATTCCCAATTTCCACGCCACCAGCAGGTGGGTGGCCACGCGCAGCGACTGCACCAGCAGGGCCAGCAGGAACACGCGAGCCACAAAAGCCGGATCCACGCGGAATCCGACCATCTCGTCCACCAACGCTCGCAGCCGCCCACGCGCACGACCGCGCGTCAAGCGATCGGCCAGGTCCGCGCCCCAGTGGCCGGCGCGGCGAGACAGGATCGCGGCGGTTCCGCCCAACACCGGCAACGCCACGACCAGCAACATCCACCAAGGAACCCCGGCCGGGGTGGGCCCGCCAAGGGTGACCGCGGCCACCAACGCCAGGGTGACCAGGGCCGACAGCCCCATGAGCCGGTCCAATAGCGTAGCCGCCACCGGCCGCGCCAACGTTCCCGTCTCCAGGGCCACGTCGGTCACCTTGACCAGATCGCCGCCGACGTTGGTGGGCAGGAAATTGTTGAAGAACAGACCCACCCAGTACGTGGCCTGCAGCCGACGCGGCGATACCGAAACGCCGGCGTGACGCATGAGCAGCGTCCATTGATAGGCGCCCAGTACCGAACTCAGGGCAAAGACCACGGCCGCGGGCCAGAGGGTTATCAGACGAAGCTCACCCAGTTGCGGCAATTCGCCGCGCAGGCGCGTGACGAGCCACAGCAACAACGCCAGGCTCACCGCCACGCGAAGCACAAACCACACCCTGGATCGAACGCGGGGGTTCATCGCCGACCTTCCCGCACGCAACGCTGCAGCAGCGCTTCGGTGCGTTGGGCCGCTTCGTCCCAACTGAAGCCGCGGGCCCACCGCACCGCGCTCTGGCTGAATGCCGTCCATCGCGCGTCATCGGTGAGCAGCGTGAGCGCCTTGCGCGCGAAATCATCGGCGTTACCATACTCGGCCAACAATCCGGTCTCGCCGTCGCGCACCGAATCCACCAGACCCGGGCGCCGGCTCGCCACCACCGGAACCCCACACTCGTTGGCCTCGATGACGGTCAGACCCCAACCTTCCTTCGGGCTGGGATTCAGGAACAGATGCGTGCGGTAGAGCTGGTCGACGATTTGTTCCCGGGGCAGATAGCCGCGGAAGTGGACGTGGTCGGCGATGCCCAGCTTCACGGCCAGCTGGCGCAATCGCGGTTCGTCGGGTCCGTCGCCAATCACATGCAACTGCGCCTGCGGCAGCGTCTGCCGAATGCGAGCCAGCGCTTTGATGACCACGTCCACGCTCTTGTAGCGACGCAGGCGCCCCAGATGGATCAGGGTGGGATGTTCTTCGCGCGGCGGCGGGTCGTCGCGAATGTAGCGGTCATGGTCCATGCCACACTCGATCACTTCGATACGATCGCGCTCGATGCCACGCTCCACCAGGTCGTTGGCCGTGCTGTCGCTGATGGCCATGAACCAGCTACGCCGGTAGACGCGGGGAATCGGCCATTCGTTCATCCACACGTAGGTGCCGGTCACCGGCCCCGCCTCGCGGTAGATCGTGCGCCCGAACAGATGGGGTACGACCGCCAGCACGGGCAACGAGGTATGGAGCGGCGAGAAGAAGGGAATCTTGTTGATGTCGTCGACAACCACGTCGTAGTCGCGCTGCTTCAGCTCGTCGCGCAGCAGCAGGGGCAACACGAAGTTGCCCAATTTCCAGTGGCCACGGCGCCGATACCGAATGCCGTCGTCGGCCACCTCTTCCTTAACGGCTCCTTCGTAGTCACAGGCCAACCACGTGACCTCGTGGCCATTGGCTACCAGGCGACGCAGCAGCTCGTGCAGATGCACTTCAGCACCGCCCGCCATGGGATCGTTGCGATCCCTCCAGTTCACGGCCAGGATTTTCAGTGAAGGCTCCCCGACGGCAACGTGCAGACTGCTACGCCGCCGCTCCCGAACCACCGGACGTACCGGGCTTGCGACCGATTACGCCGACGATGATGGTCGTATACAGTGATGCTCGACGTTGGCGAAACCACCGCCGCCAACTCTCGGCCACCTGAGAGAAGGGAAAGATCCCCTTCGGGTACATCGGAAGCCGCCAACCGACCGTAGTCAACAACACCTTGCGAACGGCACGGTAGACGAGATTGGGGACCATCCAATCCCCGTAGGACTGAACCGGCTCCAAGCCGGCCTCGCGCACGCGACCTTCCAGCTCGCCGATGGAGAACTCGGTTTCCCAACCCGCGAACCACTTGTCGATCCACATGAGCATGTGCTTGCCCAGAGTGTAGTAGTGATAGCGTTGCGGAACATCGACCAGAAGATGACCACCTGGCTTCAGCACCCGCACGTTCTCGCGCAACAGCGGCATGGGGTCGCGGAAATGCTCCAGCAGCCCCTGATGAAAGACCAGGTCGAATGTGCCATCGGCGAATGGCATGCGCGTGCCGTCTCCGCCCACCACCTGGACGGTGGCCCCGGTCTCGTCGGCGGTCTTCTGGATGAGGCGTAGGCTTTCGGGTGCGTAGTCCAGCGTGACCACCTGGGCACCGGCGCGGGCCAGCGCCATGCTGTCACGTCCGGTTCCGGCCCCTACTTCCAGAATACGCAGACCGGTGGGATCCACGACGCCGAAGATCTCGCGCAGGATGCGGCCATCGTTGCCGTAGACATCGTCCAACGACAGGCGGTCGGCCTCCGACCAGAAGGCCTCCCAATGATCTCGTCTGGATTCGCGCATCCGGGAAGTATAGGTGGCCCGGAGGAGGCCCGGCAAGCCCACCAATCGAGCTACGCGGACTGACTTTCGTCCGACTCGCGCTGAAGTCGAGCGAGCACGCCATTGACGAAACGGGCGGCGTCGTCACCGCTGAAGGTACGGGCCAGTTCCACGGCCTCGTTGATGGCCACCTTGGCCGGCACGCCTTCGAGCGTCATTTCGGCCGTGGCCAGGCGTAGGATGCAGCGCTCCACCGCCGAAACACGATCGGCACTCCAGCCGGTGAGCGCGGCGTCGACCTTCTTATCGAGTTGCTCGCGGTGCTCCTGCAACCGGGGACCCATGTGCTCGACGTATTCCAATGCCTCGGGACTGGGATGACGACGTTCGATCTGGTCGGCAATGGTGCGAGCCAGGTCGCCATCGGTCAGATTGGCCGCGTATAGAGCCTGTACGAGCAGCTCACGTGCCTTGTGCCGACGTCCCACTAGTGGTCTCCGGAGGGCAGCTGACCCATCAGGTCCGCCATCTCCAGTGCGGCCAGGCCAGCGTCGAATCCTTTGTTGCCAGCCTTCGTGCCCGATCGCTCCATGGCCTGTTCGAGCGAGTCGGTGGTAAGCACGCCGAAGATCACCGGAACGCCCGATTCCTGCCCGGCCCGTGCGCACCCGTCGGTCACCGATTTGGCCACCATATCGAAGTGCGGGGTCGCGCCGCGAATCACACATCCCAAGGCGATCACGGCCGCGTAGCCGCCGGATCCGGCCAATCGTTGGCAGACCATGGGAATCTCCATGGCGCCGGGCACGTGCACCACGTCGATGCGGGTCCCGTCGACGCCGTGACGCACGAGGGCATCGCGGCACCCGGCCAACAGCTGCTCGGAGAAAAGCGAATTGAAACGCGCCACGACGACAGCAAATCGACCACCTTTGTCGATGAAGCGACCCGCGAAGTCGCCACCGCTTTGAGAACCAGACATCAGTTTCCTTTCGAGTCCAGATCACCCAGAAGGTGTCCCAGCTTGTCGCGTTTGGTAGTCAGGTATTGCAGGTTGGACGGATTGGGGTCGATCTCGATGGGCACCCGCTCGACCAACTCGAGCCCGTAGGCCTCGAGGCCCACGATCTTCTTGGGGTTGTTGGTCAGAAGGCGCATCTTCCGAACCCCTAGATCGAAGAGAATCTGCGCGCCAATGCCATAGTGCCGCAGGTCGGGCGGAAACCCCAGTTTGCGATTGGCCTCGACGGTATCACTGCCGGCGTCCTGCAAGGCGTATGCCTTCAGCTTGTTCAACAAACCAATACCGCGACCTTCCTGGCGCATGTACAGGAACACGCCCCGGCCCTCGCGCTCGATCTGACGCAACGCCGCGTCCATCTGCTGACCGCAGTCACAACGCTTGCTTCCCAACAGATCTCCCGTGAGACATTCCGAGTGCACCCGCACCAACACGGGAACACCGCTATCGACATCGCCCATGGTCAGGGCCACGTGCTGCTCTGAGTCCACCTGACTGCTGTACAGGTGGAGCATGAACTCCCCGTACTCGGTGGGCATGGACACCCGGGTTTCTTCGTTCACCAGACGTTCGTGACGCCGACGGTGCTCGATGAGATCGCGGATGGAAACCAGCAACAGACCGTGCTCGTCGGCGAAGCGTCGCAGGCGAGGCAGGCGCGCCATCGAACCGTCATCGTCCATGATTTCGCAGAGCACGCCCGCCGGGTAGAGACCCGCCAGTCGCGCCAGGTCGACCGCCGCCTCGGTGTGCCCGGCCCGTTGGAGAACGCCGCCCGCCTGCGCTTCGAGCGGAAACACGTGCCCGGGACGCGCCAACTCTTCGGGCTTGGTGGCGCGGTTCACGAAACTCTGGATGGTGATGGCCCGGTCGGCGGCGCTGATGCCCGTGGTGGTACCCTCGACGGCATCGATGCTTTCCGTGAAGTTGGTTCCCAGGCGCGAAGTGTTGCGATGCACCATGGGTTTGAGATCGAGGCGTTGCAGGTGTTCGATTTCGGCCGCCACGCAAACCAGACCCCGCGCGTGCTTGGCCAGGAAGTTGATGGATTCGGGCGTTACCGTTTCGGCGGCGAAGATGACATCGCCCTCGTTCTCGCGATCTTCGTCGTCCACCACCACCACCATCTCGCCTCGCTTGATGCGCTCGATGGCGTCAGCCACCTGATCGAGGTGGCCGTGCGATGAGGCTGAACCAGATTCGGTGGCCATTTCAGCCCTCCTCGCTCGATGATCGGGTGAAGCCGGCGCGAGCCAGATCGTCCCAGTTCAACGCGCCGCCGCGGGAGTCGGACCCGAGGTAACGCAGAATGTACTTTCCCAAGATGTCCGTCTCCAGATTCACGCGAGCGCCCGCTCTCAGGTCACCCAGGTTGGTGGCTTCCAACGTGTGGGGAATAAGAAACACGTCGAACCGTTCGTCTTCGATGTCCGGCCCTACCGTCAGGCTCACGCCATGGATGGCCACGCTTCCCTTGGGTACAAGCTGCGCCACCAATTCGCCCGGCGCCACGAATCGGTACCGGATCGAGTCTCCCCAGCTCTGCCGCGACTCCAGACGAGCCACCCCATCGACGTGCCCCTGCACGAAGTGACCGCCCAGCGGCGCCCCCGCGGCCAACGCGGTTTCGAGGTTGAGAGCCGATCCCACTTCCAGGTCGCCCAGGGTCGTGACGCGCAGGGTCTCGGCAATGGCGTGGACCTGGAACTGGTCGCCGTCGAGATGGATGACCGTCTGACAGACACCGTCCAGCGCCACGCTATCGCCGATATCCAGGCGCGCGGCGGCGCCGGCGTCACGCACGGTGATCTGGCGATCTTCTTTTTGGGCAGCCACTTGGGTGACTTGCCCGATACTCTGGATGATGCCCGTGAACATCCGGATCCTTCACGTAGATGGCGGTCCCTGAGGCAGATCGGAGCGAGCCAGTATCCATTCGAGGTCGTCACCCAGACGCCTCGCCCGTACTCGCCGAAAGTCCAGCCCCGCTCCAGCGTACTCGGCCAGGGACGGGCCGTCGCCTCCCAACAGGCGTGGGGCCAGGAAGACATGAAACCGATGAACGTGTCCGGCGGCCAGCAGAGATGTGGCGACCTGGGCTCCACCCTCCACCATCACCCGGCCCAGGCCACGATCCGCCAGCGCCTCAAGCACCGCCGGCCAGGCCAGCCGCCCCGTGGCGGCGTCCAGCGGCAAGCCGACGAGCTCCCCTGGGCCCGGGCGGGAACCCTCGTCCAAAGCCTCTGCGTGAAAGACCAGGGCGCCTGCCGGCAACCAGGCGGGGTCCAACGACAAGTGGGTATCCAACACCACGGGGCGGGGTTGGGACTGGGTCTGGACGTCCCGGGCATCCAGTTTGGGTCGGTCGACCGCCACCGTCTCACGACCCACCAACACACAGCTACTGGCCGCGCGCATCTGGTGCACGCGGCGATGCGCGCGCCCGCCGGTAATCCGACGCTGAGCCACCGCCAGCGGACCGCGGGCCGGAGCCAGTCGACCGTCCAGCGACAGCGCGAGCTTGAGCGTCACGTGCGCTTCGGTTCGACCCTGGGTTTCAAAGAAGGGATGGTTCAGTTCCCACGCCGCATCGGCCAGCAAGCCGGATTCAACCTTCACCCCGCCCTGCTTCAACCAGGCACCGCCGCCCTGGGCAACTGGATTGGTATCTCCAACCGCGTAGACGACGCGACCGATCCCCGCCGCTCGTATGGCCTGGCTGCACGGTGGCGTGCGACCGCGGTGATGGCAGGGTTCGAGCGTGACGTAGAGGGTGAGCTCGGATGGATCCAGACCCAGGCCCGCCAGCTGCTTCAACGCCGCCGCTTCGCCGTGGTCCGAACCTGGCCCACGATGCGCACCTTCAGCTACCAGCGTGCCTCGGTGCACGATGCAGGCACCAACCGTGGGATTGGGCCACGTAAGGCCGGCGTGCCGCCGGGCCAGGACGAGAGCGCGCCGCATCCAGTGCGTGTCGCCTGTGCGCAATGCGGCCGTGCTCCCCGAAGAGGTGGTTTCTACTGCTCGGTGGCGTCGGCGGCTGCGTCCTGCGCGGTCTCGTCCAACGAGCTGGCGTCGAACAGTCCGCGTGCGAAGTCGTCGGCGTCGAACAGTGCGAAGTCTTGCGCTCCTTCACCGGTGCCCACGTACCGCACGGGCAGATCAATACTCTGGGCAATGGCGATTACGACGCCGCCTTTTGCAGTGCCGTCAAGCTTGGTCAGGAAGATGGCGTCGAGCGGAACCACCGAAGTGAATTCCTTGGCCTGGCTGATTCCGTTCTGACCGGTGTTGGCGTCGAGACAAAGCAACGTTTCGTGCGGTGCTTCAGGAAGTTGCTTCTGCACCACGCGCGCGATCTTCTCGAGTTCGCGCATGAGCCCTTCCTTGTTCTGCAAACGCCCCGCCGTGTCCACGATGACCACGTCGATGCCCTTGGCCTTGGCCCTACCAATGGCGTCGAACGCGACGGCAGCCGGGTCGGCTCCCATGGCCTGTTTGACGATTTCCACCCCGGTACGGTCAGCCCACATGGAAAGCTGCTCCACGGCGGCCGCGCGAAACGTGTCACCCGCGGCCAGAAGCACCGAGCGCCCCTTATCGCGATGATACTGGGCCAACTTGGCAATCGAGGTGGTCTTGCCCACGCCATTCACGCCGACCATCAAGACTACGTGCGGCGGGCCCTGCATGACCGGCTCTTCGGCGCTGGCTCCGCCAAGCAAGCGGGCTACATCTTCCTGCAGCACCGCGGCCACGTCGGCCAGCTGCATGGAACCACCCTTCTTGCGCAGGCGACGACCGATTCCCTCGGTGAGTTCCACCGCCGCATCGACGCCAACGTCGGAGGCGATCAGGATCTCTTCCACTTCCTCGAGGAAGTCTTCGGTCAGGTACACCTCGCGGCGAATCGCCGCGCCGATGCGTCCCAGGACCTGCTCGCGCGTGCGTCCCAGGCCCTTCTTGAGCTTCTTGAAGGCACCGAACACCATTGCGCTCAGGCCTCGCTCTCGGCTACCGCGCCTTTGGCCATGGTGGCCTCGCCGGCGGAGCCATCAACCAGATCTTCCGTCACTCCCAGGAGTTCGCCCGCGTCGGTGGTGCGTGCCCCGCCCTTGCGCGCGGTTCTACCCGCGCCGCGCTCCAGCGCGCCCAGCGGGTCCTCGGCGCCCAGCTCCTCGAAGCTGACCGACACCAGCCGGCTCACGCCGTTCTCTTCCATCGTCACGCCGTACAGGTGATCGGCGGCTTCCATGGTGAGCTTGTTGTGGGTAATGACGATGAACTGCGTCTTGGTATCGAACTCGCTCAGCAGGCGCACGAAGCGCCCGACGTTCACGTCGTCCAGCGGCGCGTCGACCTCATCGAGCAGACAAAAAGGACTGGGCTTGATCAGGTACACCGCGAACAGGAATGCGATGGCCGTGAGCGCACGCTCACCACCGGACAACAACGCAACGTTGTCGACCTTCTTGCCCTTGGGCTGCGCCGAGATGACCACGTCGCCTTCGAGTGGATCGTCGGACCTCACCAGTTCCAGATCGGCCTTGCCGCCCTCGAACAGCGTGGCGAACAGGCGCTGGAAGTTCTCGCGCACCTGATCGAAGGTGGCCTGGAATTGTTTACGCGCGGTCTTGTTGATCGTGTTGATGGCCTGCATCAGGTCTTCTTTGCTGCTCAACAGATCGTCGCGTTGCTTCTCCAGGAACTCCAGACGCAGTTTCTTTTCTTCGTACTCGTCGAGAGCAACGAAGTTGACCGGACCCAGCTTGTCGAGTTTCTCCTGGCGCTCGGCGAGCAACTCCTCGACCTGGTTGACCTGAAACACCCCGTCTTCACCGCGAACCAGTTCACTGGGCAGCGCCTCATCGGCGATCTGGGTCACTCCCTCTTCCACGGAGATCTGGAACTTCTCCTGGATCCGCTCGGCGATGTTCTGGACCGTCAGTTCGATTTTCGTACAACGCGTTTCGAGCGCGCCCAGGGCGTCGGCCTTGCGACGCTGCCGCTCGTTGATCTCGCCGATGGTCTCCTGCACGGCTTCCATGGCCACGCGTTTCTCGTCGATCGACTCCTGCAGCGAACGCAGCGCCTCGCGGCGCGTATCGCGATCTTCGAACAGACCCGACAATGACTCTTCCCGCTCGACCTTGCTGGCCTGCCAGCGTTCGGAATCTTCTTCGAGCGTAGCGCGCTCGCTTTCGAGCCGGGCCAGCCGTTGCCGCAGGTCTTCGAGCATCACCTCGAGGCGCTGGTGGCGACTCTCGAGTTCGCGCTCCAGCCCCTGATCGTGAGCCAGCTTGAGCCGCGCCTCGGCCAACGAGTCGTGAGCCTGTTCGCGGTCCGCCTCGAGCCGCGTCAACTCGGCCGACAGATCGCCCACCCGCATATGGGAGGCTTCCTGATCGGCCCCGTGCAGGCCCAGTTGCGTTTTCAGCGATTCGATCTCACGCACCAGTTGCTCGATCGAACGTGTGGTCTCGTCGCGCTGGGTCAGCACCTGACGTCGAGCCTCTTCTTCGCGCGTCAGGGCGGTGCGCTTGCCCGTCACCTCTTCCTGCGCGCTACGCAGCTCCCCGTGGATCTCGCGCGAGCGACGCTCGAGGTTGGCCACGATCGTACGTGCTTCGTCGCGGTGTTCCCTGGACCTCTCCTGTTCGGAGGTTCGCGCCTCGAGCAGCGCCTGCGCCTGTTCAACACTGGTGGTGAGGTGTTCGATCTGTTCGGTGCGACCGAATAGCGACAGCTCACGTCGCGCGCCGGTACCACCACGAACGAGTCCATCCGCGCGGACGAACAAACCCTCGCGGGCCAGGAAGCTCACGCCCCGACCGGCGTAGTGTACGGCCGCTTGAGCCGCTTCATCGACACTGCCCACCACGCGTACCGATCGCAACCAGCGGCGAGCGAGCGTGTAGGCCGCGCCATCGGCGCGCACGAAGTCCAGCGCCGGCCGTCCGGGCAGATCGTGCCCGTCATCTGAATCCCCGTTGGATCCATGGCTGCGAATGAGAAAACTGGTTTGACCCAGGTCGCCCTCGGCCAGACGTCGAGCGAGACTACGGGCATCGTCAACGGAATCGACGAGCAGTGCGTCGGCGTCTTCGCCGAACACCAACTCGAACGCGGATTCGTAGCCCGACTCGATCTGCAGTTGCTCGGCCAGCGCTCCGTGCACGCGATCGCGTGTCTCAACGTCGTTCAGCAGCGCCGCCGTTCCCGCGCGGTACCCCTCGAACTCAGCGGCGATCCGCGTGGCAATTTCCAGACGACTCTCGGCGCGGGCCAATTCGTCGCCCGCTTCGCTTCGGGCATCGTGGGCGGCCTGGAGCCGGTCTTCGGCCAGGCGCACGCCTTCGTTGGCTTCCTCGGCCTCCCCTTCCAGCTCGGTCTGCTGATGCACCAGATCGTCGGCCCTCGACTGGGCCTCGGCCAGTTCCTGTTGGATGCTCGCCTCGCGCTCTTCACTCTCGCGCAGGGCCTGGCCCAGCTTCCCCTGTTGCTCCTGCAAGCTGTTGAACTTGGTTTCGGCCGCGGTGATCTCGGTCTTCTGTTCGGCCTCTTCTTTCAAGAAACCCAACGTCAGTTGTTGCGCGTCGGCCAAAGCGGTGCGGATCGATTCGTAGCCGTCGCTCACCTGTCGGGCAATCGCCTGTCGCGACTCCATGTCAGCCTTGAGCTCGGCCACCCGTTCCTTCAGCCCCGCTTGTTCGCGATTGGCTTCGCCGGCCTCGGCTTCCAATTCGACCGAACGATCGCGACAGCGCGCGACCTCTTCAAGGATCTCCACCATGCGACGTCCGCCGCTCTCGATCTTCTCGCGCAGAACCAACAACTCGCCTTCGACCTGGCTGAGCTGGTTTTCCACCTGTGACAGTTCGTAGCTCTTTTCCTTGCGCTGGCTATCGAGCCCATCGAGTTCGGGGCGCATGTTCTCGAGTTCAGCGCGGCGCTGGCTCAGCTCGGCATCGTCGCCGCTACCCTCGGTACGGAGTTGTTGAACCTGGTCCTGCAGCCCCTTCAACTCCAAGGTATGCTCGGCCACGCGCTTCGAAGCCCGCAGCAACTCCAACGCCTTCACTTCGCTGAACAGTTTCTGGTGCCGGCGCGCCTTACCCACCTGACGGGCCAGGCTTCGGACCTGTCGCCCGATCTCGTCGATGATGTCTTCCACGCGCAGGAGATCACGCTGCGTCAGGTCGAGCTTCCGCAGCGCCTCCTTGCGCTTCACCTTGTAGCGAACGATGCCCGAACCCTCTTCGAGAATCGAACGAACCTTTTTTTCGTGCGGGTCGAGCACCTGACCCACGACTTCCTGTTCGATCACCGAGTAGGCGTTGTTTCCCACACCGGTATCGTAGAAGAGGTCCCGGATGTCCTTCAGACGGCAAGGGACCTTGTTCAGGTAGTAGTCGGAGGTTCCGGTACGGGTGACCTTTCGGGTGATGGCCACGTCGGTGTAGGGAACGCTGAGTACGCCGGCCGTGTTGTCGAAGACCAACGACACCTCGGCCATCGACAGCGCCTTGCGTTTGCCGGTGCCCTTGAAAATGACGTCTTCCATTTTCTCGCCACGTAGCTGTTTCGCGCTCTGCTCACCCAGCACCCAGCGAACCGCGTCCACCACGTTGCTCTTGCCGCACCCATTGTGTCCGAGAATCGTGGTAATGCCATCGCGGAAATCCAGGACCGTGCGGTCCATGAACGACTTGAAGCCGATCATTTCCACTTTCTTGAGTCGCAACGTCTTCCCTTCCTGCGGGTCCAATGCCCGCCCACGCGTTCGCGATGCCTAGCGCACCCGAACGACACCCACATAGTCGACATCCGCCCGCGCGCTCATCAGGGTGCGCGCGTCCTGCGCATCACCCCGCGTGGGATACCGTCCCACGACCACTCGAAACCAGCGTCCCCGACCGGGAATGTTCGCGCCGATTACCACGGGCTCGAATCCGTCCCGACGCAACACCGGCAGTTGCGAAACCGCCTCGAGCGAATCGGGGAAACTCCAAACGTGCAACGCGAAGCCACCACCGGGCGCCAACTTGGCCAAGCGGAGCACTTCAGACTCGACGCTTTCGGTAGGCGTGGGTAGTTCCGGTACGTCGTTGTCGCCGCTCTCGGCGAAATCAACATCTTCGTTCGGTTCGACAGGGTTCACCGGCGGCGCATCGCCGCGGCCGGCGGCTGTGGCCCTGTCTCCATCGGAGGTTCCGTCTCGTTGGAAGGTGCTGTCTCCATCGGAGGTTTCATCAGGACCCGCGACTTCGGTCGTGCCACCGCCGCCCGAATCGGAATTGGCAACCTCGTCGGGCGATCCGGCCGCTCCGTCGCCGGCGCCATCGACCAGGGCATCGGCGCCAGCCGGCGGCGTGGGGACCGCGGTTTCGACGGAAGGGGCACGGTTGCCATCGGCTACCGACGGCGGCGTGACCGGACCGGCAATCTGTCGCGACGCGGAATCCGATTTGAAGAATTGTTGGTACGCGAACCAGCCCGCGAACACCACGAGCAACGCCACGGCACCCATGGATATCCATCGGAACCGGGGATTCGAACTCTCTTCGTCATCATCGAATCCCGTGCGACGCACCCGGGGCGGCACCGCTTCCGCCTCTACGTCATGTTGGCCAGTTGCGGCGGTCGCCAGCTCGGGCTCGGGTACCGACGGGGCACCGTCGAACGCGTCATCCACCGCGACGTCTACTGATTCGCGCGCCCCGGTGAACGCAGCCACGCCCCAGACCGGTAGAGCCAGCCCTTTCAGATAGGCCATCAGTCCTTCGAGCGGTTCGCTGGTCGGCGCGTGCAGATGGGTGGTCAACACGAGTCCGTCTACGTGCACGAGCAAGGGGTGGTAGTTCTCGCCATCGGGCAGAGCCGGCACCACCAGGATCACTGCGTCGAACGTGGCCCGCAACTGGGCCAGCGCATGCCGAACCTTGGTTTCCTCGAAAGCTTCCTCGGGCGAGGGCACGAACGATCCCACGCTCATTTCCATGATGCCCGTAACCGGTGAGGGACGACACGCCATGCGAGGCGACACCCCGTACAACACCAGGTCGATGAATCCCTCTTCGTCTTCACTGCCCGCCGCGTCCAGGTCCACGTCGACCAACAGAACGTTCTGACCTCGCTCGGCCAACAGGCGCGCGGTCTGCCTTGAGACATACCGTCGCAGATCGTTTTCGGTCTGGGTGTCGGCGACCGCGAGCACGCGTCCCCCACCTTCGGTGCGCTGAAGCACTGCGAGCGCGAGGGTGCGGAACTCGTCGAGGTGCTGCACGTCGGGCCAGGTCTGAGCTTGGACCGCGGAAGGCTTCGCAGAGGTATAGACCACGGGGTAGGGCGAGCCCTCGCGCGGAACAAGTATGTCGTGCAGCGAGGGGCCATCGGACTGTGTAGGATCGTTCATGATTTTGTCCTGGGCTTCGTCGTCCAGAGCCGAATGCGTTGATGCCAACTGCGGGTTGCCCTTCATTCGATTGCTCTTTCGTCCACGCGCTACGATGCAAGTTCGCCGATGGCGAACACGATGCGTTCGCCGATGATCTCCAACTCGTCCTGACTACAGGTCCACACGTCGATTCGCAGGGCATCGTCTCCCACCTTGGCCAGGATGGAAGGCTTACCGGCCCGCAGTGCACGCTGCAGGCGCTGGGCATCGACGGTGCGCGTGGGGCGTACCGTAACTTCGTAGCTCGACACCGGGTGCTCCGCGAAACTCCCGCCCCCCACCGCGGCTTCGCTGCGTTGGGTGCTGACCGTCCAGCCCGTGGGAACATGAGGATCAATTCGATCCTGCAACGCACGGGCTCGACTGCGCAGCGCCGTCTTCTTCGTCTTCAGCGACTCGAAGATCGGCAGAGCTGGCGGGTCATCGGTCGCCGCGTAGGCGGCCAGAGTCGCCTCCAGAGCACTGAGAACGAGCTTGTCACACCGCATGGCCCGCATCATCGGATGACGCGCCATTCGGTCGACCCAGCGCGAGCCGCCGATCACCAAGCCCGCCTGGGGGCCGCCCAGCAGCTTGTCGCCGCTGAAGGTGATCACGTCGGCGCCGCGACGGAGGCTGGCTGCGACGGTTTCCTCACCGGTCAGGCCGAACCTGCCGAAGTTATAGAGGGAACCGCTGCCGGCGTCAAAGATCAAACAAGCGCCGCGCTGCCGGCAGAGTTCGGCCAGGCCGTCCAGGGAGGCTTCTTCGGTAAATCCCTCGATCCGGTAGTTGCTTGGATGCACCTTTACCACCAGATCACCCTCACGCAGCTCCTTGGCGTAGTCGGCCACCTTGGTGCGATTGGTGGTGCCCACCTCCACGATCTTGGCACCCGTCGAGCGCATCAGATCGGGCATCCGGAAGCTGCCGCCAATGGCCACCATCTCGCCGCGTGACATGACCGCCCGCCGCCTGGCCCCCAACGAATGCACGGCCAGCCACAGAGCGGCCGCGCCGTTGTTGACCACCAGTGCCTGCTCGGCGCCCGTGAGCAGGCGCAACCAATTCGCAATACGTTCGTTGCGGCTTCCGCGCTGTCCCGTGGACATGTCGACTTCAAGCGCCACGGGCTCGCGCGCCACGCGAGCGACCTCCCGAGCCGCGGCCTCGCTCAGCCTGGCTCGCCCCAGATTGGTGTGCAACAGCACGCCGGTGGCGTTGATGACCCGCTCCAGGCGTGGCTCCAGCAGCTCGGCGCTGGCATCCATCAGGCGAGCCTCTACGTCCTTCAACAGGACGGCGCGGGTGGGCGTCTGGGGCCCGAACCGGCGCCTGGCCTTCTTGTTGTCCAGTAGGTCCTCGCGGCACTCCTGCAGCACATCACGAAGCAGCGCGACCACGACGTCACGCTTCAATCGGCGCAGCAGACCGCGCACCGCTCGGCGCTCCAAAACCTCCGTGAGCGATGGCAACTGCCGGGCGGGATGGCTCATGCGGTCTGAAAACTCGGGCCGTGGGGAAGGTCATGCGGGAAGAGCGGCAACGTAGCATAGGGCTATTCCCAGGTCAAACCGCCCTCCCTTGACGCAAAGCAGGACAGGCCCTACTTTGAGGGAAGCCCCCAAACCCTTGAGATTTTTGTCTTTATGAGCTTTCGACGCTCCAACGAAGATCCCTACCTCAAGCGCCTGGCGACCGCCGCCGCCGTGGTGACCCTGGGTCTGATCGTCGCCAGCTTCTTTGGCCCCAGTGCCGACCAGATCGATCGGTGGATCAAGCACACCGGGGCCGAAGGCGATCTGGTACTCCTGGATTACGTGGACATCGTTCCCGACATCGACCCGGTCGTGCAGGAGCAAAAGGAATCGAGCTCCAGCGCCATGGTCGGGCTCGAGGTCGAACCGCTCGACCTCACTCCCACCGAGTCACCCGAGGTTCTGCCGATCACCACAGAATCGGGCACCAGCAACGCCACCACCGAACTGGCCGACGACATCCTGAAGGAAACGGGAAATGACACCGAACCCGTGCCGCAGGCCGAGCAACACCGCGCGCAGCAGTCGCTCGACTTCGTACTTCTCAAGTTCGTGTCGCCCGATTATCCCGCGCAGGCTTCGGCCACCACCCGCGCCCGCGAGGTCTGGGTGATCGTGGCCATGTACGTCGACGCGAGCGGCAAGGTCGCCGACGCGTACACCACGCGCAACGACGGCGGACCCGCATTCAGCCGGGCCGTGCTCAGCGCCGTGAAACAATGGGAATATGAACCGTTGGTAATCAACGGCGAGGCGCGCGGTTTCTGGGACGAGATCCACTGGCGGTTCGTCGCCACGCAGAACGGTTACGAAAGCCAGATGGTTCCGCCCTCCCAACGTGGGCGCTAGCCCTAGTCGATGCTCTCGTCGTCGGCCGGCTCGGCCACGTAGACATTGGGAAACGCAGTGTACGGGAAGGGCTCGATGCCGGTGCCCTGCACCATTCGTAGCTTGTCCAGACCCAGCGCCCCTCCGCCACCGTCGATGTGCATAGCCAGTGCCGTGAGCATCTCTTCGCGGCTACGGGCACCCTGGTCGTAGGCATCCAACACGGCTTTCACCGCGAAATAGGTCTTCAGCCCAAACGGATTCGAGCTGACCTGAGGAAAACGGCGTCTCCAGAGATCCTCGAATCGATCGCGGTCGGACGGCGGAATGAGCGCGATGTCGCTGGGGAACAAAGCCCGGTCCAGGAACTCCCCGACCTCGCGAGTGAGCAGCGTGTTGTTCCAACTGCTGGGGCCGAGTAGCTGCGTCTCAACGCCATAGAAGGTGAGCTGGGGTGCAATCAACCGCATCTCGGTGGGCGATGCCGGCACGAAAAGGGCTTCGGGCCCCGCTGCGCGCAACTGCGCTGCGATCGTGGCAAAGTCGTTTACGTCGCGATCGAACGCAATCTTGGCCACGATCTGTCCGCCCCGCTGCAAGGCCTCGGACTCGAACAGATCGGCCGCGGTACGCCCTTCTTCGGTTTCTGGATGGAGAATAGCCAGGCGCCGCTTCAACAACGTCTGAACCGCCGCACGGGCCACCAGGCGGGTCTCCACCGACTTCGTGAGGTTGGTCTGGAACACAGTTTCGCCCAGGTCGCTGATCGTCTCCTGCGTTGCGGTGGGAGATATCAGGGGGACGCCCCGCTCGGAGCACAACGTTGCCACGGCAATGGTCTCGGCCGAGAGCAATGCTCCCACCAAGGCCAACGCATCTTCATTCTCGATCAGCTGCCGCGCGAACTGTACGGCGCGGACGCCGTCGCCTCGCGTATCCATGGAGATGAGTTCGATTTCCTGACCGGTAGCACGGCTGTGCTCCTCGAGAGCGAGCAGGGCACCGTCGTACATGGCCTGACCCATGGCAGCGTATTCTCCGGTGAGCGGGCAAAGCAATCCCAACCGGGCCTGGGCCGCCAAGCGGAAGCCGTCGCTCACTTCGTAGCCTTGCTCGCGCAGATCGGCCAGGAGTCTTCGTGCCTCGTTTCCATATTTGCTTTCGGGGTAATCCTGCAGGAAGGATTCCAGCATGGCGCCGGTCACCCCGACATCTCTTCCCGCATCGTAGGATCGTTGGGCCCGAAGGAAGTGAACGTAGCTACCCAGGATGGTATCGCCCTGCTCTCGCGCGAGGCGTTCGATCTGTTCGTCGCGTAGCTTGGTGTCGATGATGTCCTTGAGACGCAGCGCCGCTTCGTCGCGACGCGAATCCTCGCCGCTCACTTCATAGTACTCGGCGTAGGCATTGGTGGCGTCGAACCAACGACTGCGACCCTCGTAGAATCGCGCCAGCTCCCACCAGGCGGTCGGCGCATGCTCACCATCGGGGTACGCGGTAACCAGCCGCTCGTAGGCCAGGCGAGCGCCAGCGGCATCGCCCTGCTCACTGGCCGCCTGCGCGACCAGCGCCATGACGTGGTCAGCCTGCGGCGCATCGGAATGACGTTGCAGGAACTCGTCTCCCGCTTCGCGCACCGAAACCCAATCGCCGCTGGCGGCCAACGCAACGATGGCTTCGTGCTGCCGCTTGGCATCGGAACGCGCCGGATCGGTGGACACGCCCGAGGTGCGACCAGGCGGGCGCGAGCATCCGGATACGGCCAGGGCCGCAATGGCCAGAATGAGAATGAGAGTTCGATTGCGTCGCATGATCAGGATTCCTTCCCGAGATAGACCGCGGCCAGATCGCGATATTCCTGGGCGTGCTCACGGCGCGCCTGACGGTTTGCTTCGTCCAGTTCCCGCTTAATCTTGGCTGGTACACCCGCCACCAGTCGATCCGATGGAATGACCATGCGCTCGGGCACCACGGCACCCGCGGCCACGATGCTGTACGCCCCCACTTCGGCCAGGTCCAACAACACGCTCTTCATTCCCACCAAAGCGCACTCCTGGACATGGGCACCATGGATGATGGCGTGATGGCCCACCGACACGTTGGGTCCCAACACGGTAGTGCTGTGTTCGGTGGTGGCGTGCAACATGCAGCCGTCCTGCACGTTGCTACCTCGGCCCACCACGATGCGTCCGCAATCGCCTCGAAGCACGCTACCCCACCAGATCGAAACATCGTCTTCCAGTATCACGTCGCCAATGATCACCACATTGTCCGACAGATAGACGTTGGACCCGATCTGGGGAACCAGACCCTGGTATTCCTTGATGATAGCCATGCTGCGCTTCCGCTCTCAGCTCGAGGGGGGAATCTCGTCGTCGTCTGGCGGTGGCGGGCCCTCGCCCTTCTCGACGCTACGTAGGAGGGCATCGAGATCAGCCTGCATTTCGTCGGTGCCGTCCGAATCGGACTCTTCTTCGAACTGATAGAGGTTCTCCGACTGGCTGGCCAGAAGTTCTTCGGTCAGGAAGATGGGGCACTCCGCGCGCACGGCCAAGGCCACCGAATCACTGGGTCGAGCATCGATCGAGATGATCTCGTGCTCCCGATTCAGAAAGATGCGGGCGAAGAACGTGTTGTCCTGGATGGTGGTGATCACCACGCGCGTGACCGTCGCGTTCAGGCCGTCGATCACCTGCTTGAGTAGATCATGGGTGAGGGGGCGCTCGAACTTCTGCTTGCGCAGCGCCATGGCAATGGCGTTGGCCTCATTCAGACCGATCCAGATGGGCAGGTACTTCTGCATATTGGGCACCTTCAACAACAAGACGTGACTGCCCGTCTTCTTGTCGGGAATGAGCCCCCCCACTTTGACCTCGATCATTTCAGCTCCACCTACTCCACCTCGAACCCAATGGTCTTCAAAACGGCGCCGTCCTTGGTCATGATCTTAACTTCCCAGCTTCCGGTCCACGAAGCAAGCAGCCGCTTGCTGCTCCAGGTTCGCCAGGCGGGTCCGCGGACCGGCAACTCCACCCGCGCCCGGGTGGTTCCCTCGTGGATCCAGGCGTGGACGACCGTTTCGCCCTGCCCACCCACGATACGCGTCCAGCAGATCAGTCGCTCCTCCCGTACCGAGAATCGGTCGCCGGCGTTCACCGGTTGATGCTCCTGAACTTCCGTGCAGATGACCGCCTCGGCCACCGTGAGAGAGGCGGGGCCTGGGGCATCGACCGGCGGAGTATCGGCAGCGGGGGCGTCGGTGGCAGGCTCTTCGTCGCCGGCCGCGGCCCCCGGGGTGGCGGGCACGGCCAGTGACACGACCAGCAGCATCGCCGCCACGGCCCAAGGAGTGCTCAAGGTGTAGATTCTCATGCTCATTTCCAACTCCTTCTGCGGCTTACCATGAAACCGCGCCCCCAGGTAAATCAAGACAAAACCGCCCCCCGGAATTCCCGAGAGGCGGTTTGGACCGAACGCAGAGGGCGTTCGAAGGTCTACTGCCCCTGGAGCTCCTGGATCTTTCCATGCACGTCTGATGGCGCCTGAGGCGATCCCTCGCGCAGCGTAGGCTGGCTTCGACCCAGATTTTTCAGCATGTATTGGGCCGATTCGGCGTACTCACTGTCGGGGTAGTTACGAATGAGCTTGCGGAACGAAACCGCGGCCTCGCCCGTGCTACCAAATTCTTCGCTTTGGATGAAACCCACCATGAACTGCGCCTGATGGGCCCGTTCGTCGTCGGGGTACTGGTCAACCAACGTCTGGTAGTAGTAGAGCTTGGCGTGGTTGTTGCGTGTCTCCGCACCCAGTCGGAAGAGCTGTTCGGCGGTACGCGAATCGTCTTGCTGGTACTCGCCGTAGCGCTCGACTCCCAGCGTTGCCTTCAGTTCCTTCATGTGGGCTTCGTACAACTCACGCGCGATCACCGGTCGCAACTCGGTGGAAATCCGATCGCTGGCGTCTTCGAGTGACAGCTGCTCGGCCGCGACCTTCGCACCGACTTTGATGATGTGCCAATTGTCACCAATCCTGATTGGTTCGGTGTAACCATTCTCGGGCGTGGCAAACGCGGCGTTGGTGAAGTCCTGCACGAAGCCGAGTCCCATGACGTAGCCATCGGGATTGAACCAGCCCACCAGACCCTCGTTGGTTCGTGTGTTCTCATCTTGACTGTACTGCGCAGCCGCCTGACCGAAACGAAGGTCGCCGGCTTGCAACTTCTCGTAGGCTTCGCGAATCCGGTCCTCGTTCTCGTTCATTATGTGATAACCAAGCGCGCGACCCAGAGTGCGGTACTGCTCCTTGTTGCTTTCGTAGTGCTCAGCCACCGCTTCGTCGCTAGCCTTCACATCGTCACGAAACTTCTTGTCGTGGTACGCCTTGACCAGGATCGAACGACGCGCCACATCCAGGCGCCTTTCTACCTCTGGCCAAAGGTCGAACTTCTCCGCCTCGGCCTGCTGGTACAACAGTGTCTCGTCGACCAGGTAGTCGAGGAATCGGTTCTTCCAATTGTCGCCGCTGTAGCGTTCCTTGTCGGTCGCCGAGATGTTGGCGTAGCGGAAATCGAAATAGGCCTGGGTAATGTCGACGTCACCGATGCGGGCGATCACGGGCGAAAAATCCTGCCCGAATTGATCGGCTACATCGGGTATCGACGTGGAGCCCTTCTCTTCGGCTCCGCCACACGCGAGTAGCGTGAAGGCAATCATGATCATGACGAGATTTCTTCTCACAATATTTCCTCCGGGATCCTCGCGGTACCTACAGGTACTGCGTGAGTCCGCGTTCCTTCAGTCGATCAAGCACGCCGCGAACCTCCTGGGCGTGCTCGGCCGAACAAACGAGAGTGGCATCTTCGGTGTGTACCACGACCAGATCGCGAACACCCACCAGCGCTGTCAACCGGCCGGGGCCGTATACAATGTTCTCCGCGCTGTCCACGGCCAGAATCTCGCCGTGGGCGGCGTTGCCTTGGGCATCGCGAGGCCAGAGGTCTCGCATGGCTACCCAGTGGCCGACGTCGTTCCAGTCGAACGTGGCGGGTAGAACCACCACGTTGTCGGCTCGCTCCATGAGCCCGTAGTCGATCGAGATGGACGGAACCTGGCCGTAGGCCAATTCCAACGCCGAAGCAAAGCCGGAAGTTCCCAGCTGCTTCGCAGCTTCCCGGCAGGGGGCCACGACGTCGCTCAGATGACGCTCCAGGCCAGCCAGGACCACTGAGGCACGCCAGGCAAACATGCCGCTGTTCCAGTAGTGACGTCTGCTATCGACGTAGGTCTGCGCGGTCTCGCGGTCGGGCTTCTCGCAGAAGGCAGCAACCCGACGTGCACCTCCGTTGAGGTCTTCGGCCGCTTCGATGTAGCCGTAACCGGTTTCGGGACGGGTGGCCTTCATACCAAAAGTGATGAGCACATCCTCGGCCGCCGCCAGCTCCAGCGCCTGTTGCAAGCTACTGCGAAACACCTTGGCCGGACTGATCAGGTGATCGCTGGGCAACACCGCGAAGGTGGCCTCGGGATCTTCCCGCTCGAGCAGAGCCGCCGCCAGCGCCACCGCGGGCGCGGTGTTGCGTCCCACGGGCTCGGCGATGATATGGTCGCGGGGAATGTCCGGCAGCATCTGCGCCACGGCGGGCGCCAGGTCGTCGCTGGTAATCACCCATTGGCGTGACGCCGGAATCAGGGGCTCGATTCGATCGAGCGTGAGCGACAACAGACTGCCCTCGCCGGTGAAATCCAGCAACTGCTTGGGATTGGCATGACGCGACAGGGGCCAGAAGCGCGTGCCTCTACCGCCGGCCAGAATGAACGCGTGGCTGGGCGCCGCCATGGTGGTCAGGCTCCTGCCTGGGCGATGGCACGTTCCAGCTGGCCGCGGTAGTCATTCATGTGCTCCACGCTGCTGGCTTCGACCCGCATGACCAACGCCGGCTGGGTGTTGCTGGCTCTCACCAGCCCCCATCCGTGTTCGAAGCGCACGCGCGCGCCGTCGATGTCCACAATATCGTGATTGGCCCGAAACGCATCGGTGACTTTGCGTACCACTTCGAACTTCTGGTCGTCGGGACAGTCGATTCGAATCTCGGGCGTGGCCTGCAGCTCGGGCACGTCGGCCAGCAATCCACTGACCGGAGTGTTGCCTCGGGCAACGATCTCCAGCAACTTGAGCGTGGCGTAGATCGCGTCGTCGAAGCCGTACCAGGTCTCGCCGAAAAACATGTGGCCGCTCATCTCGCCCGCCAACTTGGCGCCCGTTTCCTTCATCTTGGCCTTGATGAGCGAGTGCCCCGTTTTCCAGATCACCGGTTTGCCGCCCGCTGCGGTAATGGCATCGGCCAGCGTCTGACTGCATTTCACGTCGAAGATGACAGGAGAGCCGGGCTGACGCGAAAGCAGGTCACGCGCGTACAGAATGAGCAGACGGTCGCCCCAGATCACGCGTCCCTTCTCGTCGATCACACCGATTCGATCGGCATCGCCATCGTAGGCAACGCCCAGTTCCAGACCCTGCTCCACCACCGCACGTTGAAGGTCTTCGAGGTTGGCGGGGACGCTGGGATCGGGATGGTGATTGGGAAAGGTGCCATCGGGCTCATCGAACAGCGCCACGGGTTCGAGACCGAGCCGCGCGAACAGGTCGGCGGCCATGAGGGCACCGGCCCCATTGCCGCAGTCGTAGGCGAACCGCGGCTTGCGCGCCAGGTTCACGCTCTTCACCAGGTCGTCTAGATACGGCTGCATGGCGTCACGAGCCGTAAGAGTGCCCTGACCGGTTTCGAAGTCCTGGGCGTCGATCCAGCGGCGCACCTGCTGGATGTCCTTCCCGAAGAAGCTGCCGCCCCCCATGGTGATCTTGAATCCGTTGAACTCGGGCGGATTGTGACTGCCAGTAATCTGGACGCCACCCTCTTCGTCGCCTACGGCCACCGCGTGGTAGGCGGCCGGAGTGGGCAACTGGCCCAGGTCGACCACGTCGCACCCGGTGCTCAGAAACCCTTCGGACAGCGATCGGAACAACGAGAGTCCGCTTTCGCGTACGTCGCGACTGATCGCGACCTTCGACAATCCCGCCCGACGAAAGGCGGTGCCGAGACCTCGTCCCAGGTCTGAAACGACGTCCGGGGTGAGATCGGTTTCGACCACACCCCGAATGTCATACTCGCGATAGATATGCGCGGGTGTCGGCATGGATCAGGCTCGCTCGATCCAGACCTGAACCTCGACGTGCACATCCCGATGCAGGCGAACCGGCACGGTGTAGCTACCCAGGCTCTTGAGCGGCTCTTCGAGTTCCACCTGGCGCGCGTCGATCTTGTGGCCCTTGTCCACCAGCGCCGCCGCGATCATCTGCGCGGTGATGCTGCCGTACAGCGTGTCTTCGTCGCTGGCGTTGGCCTCGATCTTCACCGAGACATCCTTCATGGACTCGGCCAGCTCCTGCGAAGACTTGCGATCGCGGTCGTCCCGCGTTTGCAGCGCCGTAAGGCGGAGCTCAAGCTCTTTCTTCTTCGCCGTGTCGGCGCGGACCGCCAACGACTGCGGGAACAGAAAGTTCCGGGCGTAACCATTGGCCACCGCCACGGCGTCGCCGCGACGGCCCAGCTTGTCTACGTCATGCAGCAAAATGATGTTCATGGGCCCCCCTACCGGTAGTATTCGCGCACGAACGGCACGAGAGCAACTTGACGCGCGCGCTTGATCGCAAGCGCCAACATTCGCTGATACTTGGCACTGGTGCCCGTATTGCGACGCGGTGAAATCTTGCCTCGCTCGGACATGAACTTGCGCAGAAGCTCCACATCCTTGTAGTCGATTGCCACGAGGCCGTTTTCGGTGAAGTAGCACCGCTTGTTCTTGCCCCGAAACCGTGTGGCACGCTTCTTCTTGGTATCTCGCTTGCCGGCCATGGTTATTCCTCCTCCACCGCGACGACTTCATCGCGCTCGCGTTTGGCCTGGGCGACGCGGTTGCGCTCGGCCCATTCCTCATCCCGCACGATCAGATGCCGCAGGACCTTTTCGTCCAGTCGCAGATCGCGGTCGGCCGCTTCCACGAGCTTGTTGTCAGCGGTGAAGCTGTACAGATAGTAGGTAGCACTGGTCTGCTTCTCGATAGGATACGCCAGCGTCTTCATACCCCAATCGTCACGATTCTGGATCTCGCCGCCGTGATTCTTCACGGTCTCTTCGAAGCGATTGAGGATCCGCTCGTTGTCATTGGTGGTCGCGCCCGGGTGGATTACCAGGACACACTCGTACTTACGTGTTTTGGTCACGCGATTTCTCCCCTTGGTCCAAGGGCCCACCAGAATCCACTGGCGTGGAGGGTGGGCAGGGACGGCCCCTCGCGGAGCCAACTTGTTGTGAGCCCGAGGCCCCGGGTGCCAGAAGCACCCGGTTTCCCGGAGCCAGGTGAGGATAGCGGCCCCGTCGTGGGGCCGCAACCTACCAGGTGAATTCGACCGGTCCTGGACCACTGGACCCCGGCTTTGCCGGGGTCGTCGTCGCCGCCATCCCAGCTAAGCCTCGGCTGCGCCGGGCTTAGCTGGGATGACCGCTCCTAGACAAACCAAGGCAGGAAGACCAGGCCTACTACCGTCATCAGCTTGATCAGGATATTCAGCGAAGGGCCCGAGGTGTCCTTGAAGGGGTCACCCACGGTATCGCCCACTACCGCCGCCTTGTGGGCATCGCTGCCCTTGCCACCGTATAGGCCACCCTCGATGTACTTCTTGGCGTTGTCCCAGGCTCCACCGGCGTTGGACATGAAAATGGCCATCATGACTCCGGTCACCAGCGCGCCCGCCAGCAGGCCACCCAGGGCCTCGATGCTCCACAGTCCCACGAGGATGGGTGCCGCCACCGCGATCAGTCCCGGCACCACCATCTGCTTCAGCGCACCGTCGGTGGAAATCGCTACACAGCGAGCCGCGTCGGGCTTACCTGTGCCTTCCATGATTCCCGGAATCTCCCGGAACTGGCGGCGCACCTCGTTCACCATGGCGCCCGCGGCATTGCCCACGGCTTTCATGGTCAGGGCACTGAACAGGAACGGCAGGATGCCACCGATCAGGAGACCGATCATGACGTTGGTTGAGTTGATATCCAGAGTCAGGTTGCCCGTCCCCGTCAACACGCCGGCGCGGGTGCAGAAGGCATTGAACAGCGCCAGCGCCGTGAGCGCCGCCGAACCGATGGCGAAGCCCTTGCCGATGGCCGCCGTGGTGTTGCCCACCGCGTCGAGGGCGTCGGTGCGCTCGCGAACCTCGGCCGGAAGCTTGGCCATTTCGGCCAGACCGCCGGCGTTGTCGGCCACTGGTCCGTAGGCGTCGACGCCAAGCGAGATGCCCAGGGTCGAGAGCATGCCCACCGCGGCAATCGCCACGCCGTACACGCCCGCCATCTGGTTCGAGATCAGAATGGCGGCACAGATGAACGCAACCGGTAACGCGACCGATTCCATACCCGTGGCCAAACCGTGGATGATGTTGGTCGCCGCGCCCGTCTGACTCTGCTCAGCAATGTTTCGTACGGGTTTGGTCTCGGTGGACGTGTAGTACTCGGTGATCTTACCGATGATCACGCCCACCAGAATCCCGGACACGATGGCGATCAGCAGGTTCATGCCCGTAATGCCCTCGGGGAATTCAAAGACACTCAGCGTAAGCGCGGCCGCCGCGCCGATCGTCAGGACTGACGCCACGATAAGACCGCGGAATAACGCGCTGTGGATGCCGTGCTCGTCCTTGGCTACCACGGTGAACGTGCCGATGATCGAGGCCACAATACCCACCGCGGCCAATGCCAGCGGCAAGAGGACCATGGAGTCCATGTTGGCCTGGCCGGCGTACGTGAACGCACCCAGGGTCATGGCCGCGATGATCGAGCCCACGTACGACTCGAACAAGTCGGCGCCCATGCCGGCGACGTCGCCCACATTGTCACCCACATTGTCGGCGATGGTGCCCGGGTTACGAGGATCGTCCTCGGGAATACCGGCCTCGACCTTACCCACCAGGTCAGCGCCCACGTCGGCCGCCTTGGTGAAGATACCGCCGCCCACGCGAGCGAAGAGAGCGATCGACGACGCGCCAAAGCTGAAGCCCAGCACATATTCGAGGGCGCTGGCGGTGAACTCACCGTCGGTATAGACGAACGTGAACACCGTGATACCCAGCAGCGCCAGGCCCACCACGCTCATCCCCATGACCACACCACTGCTGAACGCCACACCGAGGGCCGCCTGCAAGCTGGTGCGCGCGGCCTGGGTCGTGCGAACCGCGGCGCGGGTCGCCGTATGCATTCCAAAGTAGCCAGCGAGGGCCGAGGCCAACGCTCCCGAAACGAAAGCGATCGCAGTCTTGGGTCCGAGGCCGTTCTCGGCACTGGAAAAGCCAATGGCCGCGGCCACGATGACCACGAACACCGACAGCCACTTGTACTCGGACTTGAGGAAGGCCGCGGCGCCCTCCTGAACCTGTCGTGATATTTCCTGCATATTGGCGTCGCCGGGATCCTTCTTCATGATGCTCCCGAACTTCACGAACGCGAAGACCAGGGCAAGAAGGGCGGTTCCACCGGACAGGTAGAGGAATTGATCCATGAGGGGTGTTTACCTCCGTCAGCTTGTTAGTGGCCTAGGCTCGAGTGCCTCAGCCGTTGAACTTGCTCATCGTGGTCTGGGCGCCAACTTGCACCCAACTCTCCAAAGCGTCGGCGGCGCGTTCCAGTAGCGCCGTCACTGTTTCGCGCTCGTCCGGCGCGAACTCTTCCAGGACATAGTCCCCCATGTCCACGCCTTCGGGCACGGGTCCACAACCCATGCGGATCCGTGTGAAGTCCGTCGTGCGTAGATGTTCTTCAATCGACTCGAGGCCATTGTGACCACCGGAGGCACCCCGCGGACGCATCCGTAGTCGACCCAGCGGAATGGCTACGTCGTCCACGGCAATCACGACGCGCGGCGACACGGGCTTTTCGATGGACAGGTACTGACGTACGGCGCGCCCGCTCAGGTTCATGAACGTAGTGGGCTTGATCACGTGAATCTCTGCTCCGCCAATTCGTCCGATTGCTCGGAAGTAGTCGGCACGGCCCGCGACCAGACGCTCCCCCATGCGTTCGCACAGTAGGTCGACGAGCATCCAGCCCAGATTGTGTCGGGTTTCTGCGTAACGAATTCCGGGATTCCCCAGGCCGAACAAGAGCCACTGGGGAGGCGATGCGTCATCGTCTCCCCTCGCGGACCAGCCCAAGAGCCTACTCGCCTCCGTCGGGCTTCTTGCCCTCGTCGGTATCAGCAGCATCAGCCTCGGCCACTTCGCCCTCGGCGAGTTCGGCCTCAACGGGTTCTTCCTCGATCTTCGTGCTGGCGACGCTGCAGATGGTCTGCTCGGGGTCTTCCAACACTTCGAACCCATCGGTCTTCAGATCGGACACATGTATGCTCATGCCCACGTGAAGCTCGGTTACGTCGACCTCGATGGACTCGGGAATGTTGCTGGGCAAGACCCTCACCATCAGTTCGCGCTGGGCCCAGCCCAATACTCCGCCCTCGGTCTTGACGCCGATGGGCGTCCCGATCGCGTGGATCGGGATGTCGACTTCAACCGGCTGGGTAAAGTCGATCGCCAGCAGATCGGCGTGGAGGATGTCCTGGCTCAGGGGGTGACGCTGCACATCGCGAATGATAGCCACCCGCTTGTCGGCACCGTCCACGGTCAGATTCAGGATGACGCGAAGGCCAGCCCGGGTCATGAGGGCCTTGCGGAAGGCCATGGACTGCATGGCGATGGGGCGCGCCCCGTCCATGTCATGGCCGTACAGCACCGCCGGGATCTGGTTGTCAGCACGCAATTTACGAGCGACACCCTTGCCATTGTCGGACCGCGAGGCCACGCTCAGATCGACGCTTGCCATGACTTGTGGGACTCCTGCTTTCGGATTTCCAGGATCAGGGACGGAGCCGGCTTCGAAAAGCATCGGACCCAGCCCAGACTTCGTTGCCAGACCGATCACGGCCTGCCAAAAACTGGCGAGCAACGAGCGGAGAAGTATAGAAAAACTCTTGGGAAATGGGTAGGGCTATCTGGATTTGGTCAGTCGGCGGGTAGCCCCGCCCCAAGATAGCCCGCGCCACGAACCTCTTGTGGTAACCCACGCGTGAGTTGGCCCCGCCCCAAGATAGCCCCGCCACGAGCCTCTTGTGGTAACCCACGCGTGAGTTGGCGGGGCTAAATAAAAAGGGTCGAGACGCTCTGCTCCAGATGGATGCGCTTGATCGCTTCGGCCAACAGGGCGGAAACGTCGAGAACCTCCACTTTCGGGCACTCTTTGGTCCGAGTGAAGGGGATGGTGTTGGTCACCACCACGGCATCGATTGGAGAGTCGTTCAGCCGGTCGACAGCGGGTCCAGATAGCAGCGGATGGGTGGCGCACACCTGAACGCTGGCCGCCCCCTGATTACCCACCAATTCCTTGGCCGCGTCGCACATGGTGCCCGCGGTATCGATCATATCGTCGAAGATCACCACGTTCTTGCCCTTCACGTCGCCGATGAAGTTCATGACCTCGGCTTGGTTGGGCTTGGGGCGTCGCTTGTCGATGATGGACAGCGATGCTTCCAGACGCTTGGAGAACGCGCGGGCCATCTTGACGCTACCCACATCGGGAGCCACCACGGCCAGATTGTCCACGCGACCCTTGTGCTCATAATAGTCCAGCAAGACGGGCGCGGCGTAGAGGTGATCGAGCGGAATGTCGAAGAAGCCCTGAATCTGGGCCGCGTGAAGATCCAATGTGAGTACCCGGTCGGTACCCGCCTCGGCAATGAGATTGGCCATGAGTTTGGCGCCGATGGGAACGCGCGGTTGGTCCTTGCGATCCTGGCGCGCGTAACCGAAGTAGGGAATGACGGCCGTGATCCGCTGCGCCGAGCTACGACGCGCGGCATCGATCAGCAGCAGAAGTTCCACGAGGTTCTCGGCTGGCGGACACGTGGGTTGGATCACGAACACGTCCGATCCGCGGATGTTCTCCTGGATCTTGACGTTGATCTCGCCGTCGCTGAACGCAGTAAGCGATACGTCGGCCAGCGACACATCGAGGTAGTTGCAGATTCTTCGTGAGAGTTGGGGATGAGCACGTCCGCTCAGGATCCTCAACCGTCTTCCCATCGCCACGATGGTTACCTCGCGCGCATGAACCCTAGTGACTGCTGCTTGGTGGGCGCGATCTGTGTTCGCATCGTCGCCCGGAACACGACGATGCTGACCGAGGTCTAGTAGGCATCCTCAGCCGCAAGGTCCTCCGAATTTCCCCCGAACTTGGAAGGAAGTCCGTCGCCGACGCGTTGAATTTCTTCCTTGTACGCACCAATGACCAGACCCTCCAACCATTCCCGCGTCTCGCGGTTGATCGGATGCGCTACGTCTTGGTACGTGCCGTCTTTACGCTGTCGCGACGGCATTGCGATAAACATTCCAGAAGAACCATCGATGATCTTGAGACCACGAATGACGATCTTGTTGTCGAGTGTAATGCTCGCGAATGCTTTCAGCTTATCATCGTCGCGCAGCGTGATCCGAATTTCCGTGATGTTCAATTGTCACCATCCAATTCGTCTGCCGCACCTTGGTGCTGATGTCCGCGCCGCACGCGGACCGTGGTGGGAATCCATTCCCCTAGTCCACCAGCTTCACGCCTTCGCGTACCGATCGACCGACCCAGGTGAACCCGTCTGCAATGTCAATGGAAGTCCGGGCGACTTCGGCCTGCTCTCGTTCTGAATAGACCGCAAATAAACTTGGTCCACTGCCACTAAGCAATGCCAATCTCGGTTCAGTGGCTTCGAGTTCGTCAAGAAGCCGTCGTAACGCAGGTCGACCGGGCAACACGACATCGCCCAATCGATTGGACCCGGGCCACGTTCGTTCGGGGAACCGAGACAGCAAGGCCTTATAGCTCTGGAGGTTAACTTTGGGTGGAATGCGCGTCAACCCCATTCTAAGTTGGGAATATACGTCTGCAGTCGATAATTCGAGCTTCGGAGTAACTACGAGGTACCACCCCTCACCCGAGGAATGCAAAGGCGTAAGATCGGTTCCCCTGCCTCGGGCGAGTTGTGTTCCTCCACGAAGAAAGAAGGGAACGTCGGAACCCAGGCGCTCGGCCACCTCGACCAACAACTCGTCCTCCACGTCCACGCCCCAGATACGCGGCAAGGCCAGCAGGCACGCGGCGGCGTTGGACGAACCACCCCCCAGGCCCGCGGCAACGGGAATACGCTTCTCCAGTCGTATCTCCGCGCCCTTTTTGAGCCCCAACCTCATCCGTAATAGTTTCGCGGCGCGGTGGCAAAGATTCGACCGATCGACTGGGACCGACGGATGTTCACAAAGCACGCGGATCGGCCCGTCGGTAACCTCCAGGTGAAGCACGTCGTGAAGTTCGATCGTCTGCAGAATACTCTCGATTTCGTGGAATCCGTCTTCACGTTGCGACAGGACTTCCAGGTGAAGGTTCACCTTGGCGAACGAAAGCGCCTTTATGTTCGTTGCGCCGAGAGTCATTGAGCCTTGCTTTCATAGTGGGCCATCAGGCGACCCCAGGGAGTACGACGAAACTGGCGCAGCAAACCGCTGCCGACGAACGGGCACCAAAACAGATTCTCATAGGCGCGCGCCAGTTCTGGGCGCGCCCACCAACGACGCGGTCGATCCTCGACGGCATTGGACAGATTGCGAGCCACGCGGAAACCGAAATCGACGCCGCGCAGGTCCTCACCACACAGCTCCATCGTATCGAGGTCGACGTTGCCTTGGCCACTGCGGCCGATCTCTCGCAACCATGGCAGCGAACGCGGATCGAGGCCCATGAGCTGAGCCGCGACGGCATCGACCGCGGCCGGATCGGTGGAGGCAATCAGGACGTTCTGCAAACTTGGATGCACCGTACGGGGACCCGCACCATCGCCGCACACGGTCCCATCCATCAGAACCAGAATTGGACCAAGCGCATCGCGTGCGACCGCAAGGACTTCGGGTGCAATGCGCTCAAACGCCGCGTCCTCGGGCACGTCGCCCATGAGAAGCGACGCCAACGCCAACACCGCCCCCCCTACGCCAACCCCCCGATGGGTCTTGAGCGAGGGAAGCAGAATCGTCGTCTTACCCTCGACGCCGAGCGGCAGCGGCAATCCGCGGGGAAAGTGTTGCCGCAGATTGACGTGTTCAGTCTCGATCGACCGCGGTGGACACGAAGCCGCCGAAGGGACCGCCAGCTGAAGCCCCGCGCCACGCAGGACCACATCCAGCCGATGCGCCCGCGCGGCCGCTTGTGGATCAAGCCCCTGACGCGGCGTTTCGACGACCTGGATTCGTTCGGCGCCAACGTGGTGGCGATCGAGCGCGCGCAGGACGCCATCGAGTTGCCACGGCTGCGTGCCCGTTCCCGGGAACCCCCGATTCCAACCCAGGTCGAGCTTGATTACTGCATCGGCGCCCAGGTGAACCGACGCGCCCGACATGATCAACGCGCGTTGCGTATCTTCGAGAACCGTCTCTGGAGTTGTACTGAGAACCGCGACCTTCGTGCGCGCCATGAATGCAGCCTCGTCAGTTTCGGGCGTACAGGATCCAGGCCACGCAAAGGATCCAGAGGACCACGGTGGCTAGAATTGATCGATCACTAAGAAGCATCTCAGACGGATCGCCACCCTTGTCTTCTTCGACCACCAGATAGATGTAGCGACTAAGGCCGAAGAACACGAACGGAATGGTATAGATGAGGTTCTCGGTTCCGAAATGCGCCACCGTGTCAGGCCAGATGGTGTAGATACTGTAGCTCATGATCGTGACCGCCACGGTAATCGCGGTGAGCCGGTCAACCAGCTGGATACTGTAGTTGCGAAGGCTGGCTCGGTGCGAGCTGCCCACCGCCATGAGCTCGTGACGGCGCTTGCCGAGCCCCAAAAACAGTGAAAGAAAGAACGTGCACATGAGCAACCAGGCCGAGATGTCCACACGGGACTCCGGCGTCGAAATGGCTTCGCCACCGGCGATCGCCCGTAGCACGAACCCGGTGGAGATACCCATGACATCGAGAATGACCATGTTTCGCAGCACGAACGAATACAGGATATTCAGCGTAACGTAGGCCACCGAGACGATGAGGAAATTGGTCCCCAACCGCGACGCAGCAAACAGGCCGACGCTGAACAACACAACCAGGGCGCCCCACGCCACCGGCGGCGATAGCGCGCCCGATGCGATCGGCCGGTTCTTCTTGCGCGGGTGCAACGCATCCTGCTCGCGATCCTTCAGATCGTTCAGCATGTACACCACGCCACTCAACACACAGAAAGTGGCGAAGCCAGCCACCGCCCGCAGCACCAACTCGCGGTCGAACAGATGGAGGGAAAATATGACGGCCGCGAACAACACCAGGTTCTTCGTCCACTGGCGAGGTCGCATGCTCTGGAGAATGGCAATCAGGGGCATGACTCAGCTGGCGGGTTGCGGGAAAAAAGATCCGGGCAGGGCATCGGTAAGCGCATTGGAAGTCGCACTAGTAGGCATTGTCACCACGAATCACATGGATGACCGTGCGCAGGAGAATACGCAGGTCGAGTCCCAAAGACCAGTTTTCTACATAGTGGAGATCGTAAATGGTTCGCAGCTCAATGGGAGTGTTGCCTCGCAGGCCATTCACCTGGGCCCAGCCGGTCAACCCGCTCCGCACGCGATGACGCTCGAGATAGCGCGGCACATCGGTCTGGAACTGCTGGGCGAAGTGGGCGCGCTCGGGCCTCGGACCCACCAGGCTCATGTCCCCCACCAGGACGTTCCAGAGTTGAGGCAACTCGTCCAGGCTGAAACGTCGCAGGAACGACCCTATCATCGTTTTTCGCGGATCGTCTTCCACCGTCCACACCGGACCCGATCCCGCCTCAGCGTCTTCGCGCATCGTGCGGAATTTCAGCATGTCAAATGGCCGGTTATCGCGCCCCAGACGCTCCTGGCGATACAGAATTGATCCCGGCGAGCTTAGACGCACGAGCAACGCGAGCAGGAGCAACACCGGCGACAGCACTACCAGCCCCACCCCCGTCAGCACCACGTCCAGCGTGCGCTTGACAATGCGATCAAACCCAGACAAGCCGCTTTCTCGAACGCCCAGCAGGGGAATTCCGGCAATATCGTGCGACCGCATCCGACTGATCTTCAGCTCGGCGAGGTCGGGCACGAACTGCACGTCCACGTGCTGCGGTCCCAGACGATCAGCCAGCTCTCCCAGCAACACCAGCTGGTGGAACGGCAGGGTCAGAAGCACCTGGTCGACCGCGTGCTCTTCCACCACGGCTTCCAGATCGTCGATTCCCCCCAACGACGGGGGAACCAGGTATTCGTGATCTGGATCCGGCACCGGTTCGGGCTCGCCCGGCAACGAAATACAACCCACGGTGGTGAAACCCAGGCCGGGCATGCGATGGAACGTTTCCAGAATGCGCAGACGCGCCTGGCTGTTTCCCACCAGCAAGACCCGCGTGATGCCCACGCCGCGGCGGTAGTAGGCGCGCAGCACCGCTCGGGCCAGCACGCGTCCCATGGTCAGAAGTAGCAGGCTGGTAAGAAAGAACAGACCGAAGAACGAGCGGGAATAGCTGATGCCGCGAAAGAAGAACGCCACCGCCAACACCAACAGACTTCCCAGGATGACACCCTTGACCAACCCGTACACGTCTTCGTCGATTCGCTTGCGACGCGAGCTGTCGTATAGGCCCTGGGCGTGAAAGATACCCGCCCAGACGACCAACAGTCCGAAACTCGTGAGCGTGTAGATGTGCAGGGATGGCACGCCCAGCGGTACCAGGAACCAACCGCTGTGGAACCGCAGCCAGAAGGTGCCCAGGAAGGCGGCCTCCAACGCTACCATGTCGATCAGCGCGAAGATGGCGGGACGAACCAGGTCGAAACTTCTATCGGGAGGACGCGGTATCATTTCATGGTCTCCGGGATTCGCGTACGGGCCCACGCTCGACGGCTTCCTCGAGCGAGGCAGCCAGCTCGTGTTTGAATCGGTCGCGGCTGAACCTCGTCGCATGCTGGCGCAGGGCGGCTTCGTCCCATGGCTCTTGGCGGGCCTCGAAGCGGTCCAGCGCCTCCACGAGACCATCCACGCCCGCGCGTGGGTAGAGCATGCCCGTAACTCCATCGACCACCGTGTCCAGGGCACCACCTTCTCCGAAGGCAATCACCGGCATGCCGCTGGCCATGGCCTCGAGTGGTGTGATGCCGAAGTCCTCCACGTTGGGAAACAAGAACGCCCGGTGACGCACCAACCGCTGGCGTAGCTCGTTGTCGTCGACCCGCCCCAACAATTCGATACGATCGCCCACGCCCCATTTCCCGATCAGCGCCTCGAGCCGCGTCCGCTCGGGCCCGCTACCGGCCACGGCCAGCCGTCGGCCCGATTTTGCGCACGCTTCGACCGCGACATGAACCAGCTTGTACGGTACCAGCGCCGAAACCAGAAAGTACGTTTCGTCGCGGGAAGATGCCGATGGAGGCGCCGGGAATGCCTCCAGGTCGACGGGAGGAAACACGACCTCCACGCGATTGGCGTCCACGGTGTAGAACCTGCGAATACGATCCTCGACGAAATGGCTGTTGGCCACGAACCGGTCCACTCGATCGCTGGTGGAAGCGTCCCAGGCCCGCAGACGCTTGGCCTGGCGCGTGACCATCCATCGTTTGAGTCCGCGCATATGTCCAAAGTAGTCTTCGAAACGATCCCACACGTACCGCATGGGCGTATGGCAGTAGCACACGTGTACCGCATCGGGTCGAACCCGTGCCCCCTTGGCCACGCAGTGACTGCTGCTGACCACGAGGTCATAGGCTGAAAGATCCAACCCGTCGATCCAAGTGGGGAAGAACGGCAGCATGTAGCGATAGTAGCGGGCGATACCAGGCAGTCGGTTCATCCACGACGCACGGACCCGACGACGTTCGATCGTGGGATGGGTCGAGCCGGGCACGAACACCAACGTGAAGAGGTCGGCCTGGGGAAAAAGCTCTCCCATGACCTCGAGGACCTTTTCACCGCCTCGAAAGCCCGTGAGCCAATCGTGCACGAGGGCCACCCTGAGCCCGCGAGCCCAAGGAAGATCCGACTCAATCGGGGCCGCACTCACCATCGTCATCCAGACCATCCAGGATCAGGCGCCGCGCCAACGAATCGGGAAAACCCCGCGAGGCCAGGAAACGGACCGCCCGAGCGCGACCTTTGGGCTCGTCCACCGAGTACTTTCTAGAACCCAGTGCCTGCTTCGCAAGTGCCAATTCGTTGAACTCGCTGAACGTCGCGTCGAGGGCCGCGGCCACGTGGTCGCTGCTGATGCTTTTCTGCCTCAACTGGGAGCGAAGCCATCGCCGCCCCACTGGCCGACGACGAATCTGGTCGCGGCAGTAGAGCATGGCGAAGTGGAGGTCGTCGACCAGTCCTTGGCGCTCGCACTGCTCGAGTACGGCATCCACCGCCGGTTCTGAGAGTCCCCGGCCCAGGAGCTTCGTGCGGAGTCCATCGCGGGGGTAGGCCCGCCGTGCCAGGAGCTCCAGGGCGGATCGAGCCGCCGTCTTGCGTTCCGCCGCCAGCTCGAGGGCAGCGCGACGCTCGGCCCCCACGCTGCCACCCACGACCAGATCAGCCGCCTCAGGTGCGTCAGGGGCGACCTCAAAGGTCGCCCCATCAGAGAGTCCCACCGTCAGGCAGTTGCCGACTTCGTCGTGGATCAGAGCCCGGACGACTTCGCTGTCGACGCCGAGCTCGGGCTTCACGCCGAGGCCGTGCGAGACCGTGGCTTGCCAGCGGCGACCGGCGCTGCCGCGGCGGCCGCCGGCGCAGCTGCAGCGGGTTTCGCCTCGGCCTTGCTATCCTTGTCGACCTTGGCCGTGCCGTCACCGTTTCCGTTCTTGGACTTGTCGGCGCTGACTTTGCCATGACTGGCCAACTGGATGCCGTAATGGTCGAACACCTCGCGCTCGATGCGACTGCGCAGATCGGCGTTCTCTTTCAGGAACAGACGAACGTTCTCGCGCCCCTGGCCCAAACGCTCTTCGCCGTAACTGAACCAGGCGCCGCTCTTGCGCACGACTTCGGCCTCGACGCCCAGGTCGATCAGGTCGCCCTCGCGGGAAATGCCTTCGCCGTAGAGAATGTCGAACTCGGTCTTGCGGAAAGGCGGCGCGACCTTGTTCTTCACCACTTTGACCCGAACGCGACTACCGGTAACGATTTCACCCTCGGTAATGGCACCGATACGACGGATATCCAGACGCACGGAAGAATAGAACTTCAGGGCGTTGCCACCCGACGTGGTTTCGGGGTTACCGAACATGACGCCGATCTTCATGCGGATCTGGTTGGTAAACATAACCAACGTGTTCGTCTTCTTGATGGCGCCCGTGAGCTTGCGTAACGCCTGGCTCATGAGGCGCGCCTGCAGACCGACGTGGGCATCGCCCATCTCGCCCTCGATTTCGGCGCGGGGCACGAGAGCGGCCACCGAATCGATCACGATGACGTCCACGGCTCCGCTTCGGACGAGCATCTCGGTGATCTCCAACGCCTGTTCACCGGTATCTGGCTGCGACACCAACAAGTTGTCGATATCTACGCCCAGCTTGCGTGCATAGATGGGATCGACCGCGTGCTCGGCGTCGATGAACGCCGCCGTGCCACCGGCGGCCTGACAGTTGGCGACGACCGACAGACACACGGTGGTCTTACCGCTGCCTTCGGGGCCGAAGATCTCGACCACGCGACCGCGCGGCAACCCTCCTACTCCCAGGGCAACATCGAGTGCCAGACTTCCGGTGGAAACCGGGTCCACCACATCATCGACGGCACCTTCGTCGCCCATACGAATGAGGGCGCCTTTTCCGTATTGTTTTTCGATCTGGGCTCGCGTCAGTTGCAGCGCCTGTAGGCGCTCATCACGGGGATCCTTGGCCATTGCCGATGCCTTTCTTGGGAAGCCTGCGTCCCGACCATCGGCCGGAACAGACTACGTAACCTATGTGTTGGGAACACTTCCCAACCCGAATCCGGGAGGTCGATCTGGGAGAATGCCGGGCCAATTTCGCTCGTGGGGTTAGCGAAAGAGTGGGGTTACCCGACCAACGCGGCGGCAATGTAGCATGGCCCCGGGCCTACTTCAACCCCGAAAAGAAACATTTGTTTGGACCCGGGTTCAACCACCCGAGGCGGGCAGCTTGCCGCTGTGGATCTCCTGGAACGAGCCGTCCTCGGCCACCCGGTAGACTCCCATGGCCTTGATCGTCATCTCGATTCGGATCCGATGCACCAGCGCCTGCATACGCAGGCGATCGAGATCGGCCAGACGATCGAAGGTGGCGACGCGCAGCAACGGACGCCACGGTTCCTCGTAGCTCAGCGAAACCCGGTTACCCACCCGCTCGCCGAACGAGAAGGTCATGGCCTGGAGCATGCCGGCGTTTTCCTGCACCGGCACGATCAGGTGCGTCTTACCCTTCCCCCCGGCCACGAAATCGACATTCCCCAACTGGACCTTGAATCCCTGGTGCGCATTGGTCGCCTTGGCCAGAGCCACCTCGACCCGCTCGGCGTTCGCATCGACTTCGCCAGCGTCCAGATCGGCCAGGTGGATACGAAGCGCGGCGTCGGGAAGCCACGATCCCGAAGCGACGCCCTCGATATCGGCACGAAGTTCGGCGAAGGCCGGGTAGACCTTATCGAGAACGGGTACGGTGAGAACGGTCTGCATGAAACGTGGCTCCGAAAGTCCAGAGGAGGGCGGCAAACGCCACCGAGAATGCCGTTTCGGCGTAGGTTCGTCCAGTCCTAGCGGGCCTGGGAACGAATCTGCTCGAATAACAGGCCCAGGGCACTCCCCACCGCCCACTGACGGTTCTGGTCGCGATCGCCGGGCAGCCGTAGTTCCAGAGCCCGCTCACCCTGGCTGTGCGACAGGCCAAGCCACACGGTGCCCACGGGCTTGTCCTCGGTGCCACCGCCGGGACCGGCGACACCGGTGATCGAAACACCCCAGTCGGCGTCCAGCCGGTCGCGCACGCCCCGCGCCATGGCCAACGCCACCGGCTCACTGACCGCGCCGTGCTCCTGCACGAGCACGGCGGGCACTCCCAGTTGGTTGGTCTTCACCGCGTTCGAATACGCTACCACCGCACCGACGAACACGTCACTGGAACCCGGTGCGTCGGTCATGACCTTGCTCAACAAGCCGCCCGTGCACGACTCCGCCGCCGCCAGCGTCTCTCCACGTGAGCGCAGCGAATCCAGGATCACGTCGGGCAACGATACGCCTTCCTCGGCGTAGATCCGATCGCCAATCATGTGCTTCAGCTCATCGCGCACCGACGTCAGGTCCTGGTCGGGCGATGAGCCCACGGCCAACACATCCACGCCGAAGTCGTGGACGCAGAACGCCACCTCAATGCCGTCGTGCGCGTCCACGGCCTTGACCACGCGTTGAGCCAGCGTCGACTCCGCCGTGCGCAGGACCCGGAGTCGAATGCGAGCGGGAGCCTGGCCGCCAAGCCGCGGTCGCAGCATCTCGCGTACCGAATCGCTCCACATCCGACGCATCTCGGACGGCACGCCAGGCACCAGAATCACGGCCACGTCGCCCACCTCATGCCACAAACCGGGCGCGCTGCCAATCGGGTTGGGAATGGAGCGTCCCGTCGGCGTACGCATGGCCTGTTGGAGGTTGTTGGAAGTCATGTGTCGTCCGCGCGATTCGAAACGCGCCGTCAACGTGGCCACCAGTTCGTCGTCGAGCACCAGCTCTTCGCCCGCGAACTGCGCCAAGGCTTCACGCGTGAGATCGTCGGGGGTGGGACCCAACCCACCGGACACCACAACCGCGGAGGCACGCTTGCAGGCCCGGTCCAACGCTTCGGCGATACGACCCTGATCGTCGGCCACGACCTCGAGTGACACGACGCGACCGCGCATGGCCGCGACTTCCTCGATCAGAAACCGGCTATTGGATTCGGCGACCCGGCCGTCGAGCAGCTCGTCGCCCACCATGATCAGAGCGAGTCGACTCACAACCCCACCTGCGGCGCGAGCCACAGGAAAACGGCCATGGCCAACCGGGTGTAGATTCCCGCCATGACGTCGTCGGCCATGATCCCCCAACCGCCCGGAAACGATTCGAAGCTGCGCGCAGGCGGTGGCTTCACCACATCGAAGATGCGAAACAGCACGAAGGCCACCAGGACGTTCAGCGCGGTCATCGGTATCGCAAGCAGGCCAATGACCATGCCGGCTACCTCGTCGGCGGTGGCCTGCTTGGGGTCCTCACCGTACTCGCGCTCGAGCGCGCCGCAGGCCGGAACACCCAGCACCAGGAACACGGCCAGGAACACGAGTTGGGGAACCAGCTCGTGCAGTGGTGACACCAGGTAGAACAGTATGGCCACGGCCAGGCTGGTCCACGTGGCCGGAATGACGGGGATGTGTCCCACGCCGAAGAAGGTGCCGATGGCATGTGCGAATAGTCTGGGCATGGCGGGCAGGTTAGGGAGGCCCGAGGCGGCGGTCAAGGGCAGTGGCTCACGGGCAAAAATAAAGGGCCTCTCGACCCGGACCCGGCATATAGCCGGCGGGGAGAGGCCCTTCGCCCGTCGTTTGGAAACCGCGGACTTGCCCCGCCCTCCCGCCCGAGCCCGCGCGGGAACTGGCTAGAGAGCGAATCGCACGAGCTCGCGCGGTCTCAATTCAACTTGTGCAGAACCATCTTCGACACCGCCTTGAGCGTGTCGAAAACACCATCACCCTTGATCGCGATTGCTTCGTAGCTGTTGTGCGATTCGGGGTTCAGCTCTGCTTCCATCTCGGCCACCGGCAAGGCACTGGGCATGTCGCGTTTGTTCCACTGCATGACCAGGGGAATGTCCTTCAAATCCAGCTTATGCTCGGCCAGGTTGTCGTGCAGGTTGTACAGACACTCCAGGTTGGCGTCGATGCGATGCTCATCGCTGTCGGCCACGAATACCAGGCCATCCACGCCGCGCAGAATGAGCTTCCGCGATGCGTTGTAGTAGACCTGACCGGGTACCGTATACAAGTGGAACCGCGTCTTGAAACCCTTCACGGTTCCCAACTCGAGCGGCAGAAAATCAAAGAACAGCGTCCGATCCATTTCGGTCGCCAAGGAGACGAGCTTGCCCTTGGTATCGGGGTTGAGCTTGTCGTAGACGTACTGGATGTTGGTCGTCTTCCCACCGAGACCAGGACCGTAGTACACGATCTTGCAGTTGATTTCGCGGGAACTGTAATTGATCAGAGACACGTTTTGCTTCCTCGAGCTGAATTGGCTGTTCTGGTCAGTCCGCGAAGAGACTGTCGATTTCGGCTTCGACACCCTCGGTGAAATCACTGTCGGCTAGCGGGTCGTCATATTCTTCGTTGCGGTATTCGAGCTTCTCGAAGAGTTGATCGAAGATGGCCGAGAGTTCGTCGACCGAGCGCTTCACGCGCAGCCGCACGAGACCCAGGGTCGTGCTCTTGTCGAACAGCACCACGAGAATCACGTCGCGCGCGATCCGGCTCAGGTACATGCTCTCTTCCACACCCTGGTGGTATAGGGTGGAGAAATCCTTCTCGCCGATGAGCTTTGCCAACTGGCTGTTCGCCTCGAAGTCGGCCGCGCACAAGCTGGCGAAGGCCACCACATCGAACTCCGGGGGCGTTCCGGCGTTGGTGATGAGCTGTCCGGTCCGGTCAATCAGCAGCGAACTCTGAGAGTTGCTGCTCTTGAGCAGGTCACTCAGGACACTGTTGATGGCCCAGTAATCTTCTTCGAAGATTGCCCAATCGGCCTTTGGCATTGCTGAGATCCCATCCGTAGCGCAAAAAGGCTGTTTCAGCTGGGTCAAGGCGAGAGACGGCCGCGGATCGGCGTAACACCACCCAACTTCGAGGTCGGTCTCGCAAGAAGCATGCACACTCTGGCCGCTTGGATAACCGGGGACCTCGTCACGGCCTTCTGAGGCACGCTGCGGACGGGAGCGGAACAATATTCCCCAGCGGGAACCATCAAACCAGCGGCAGCCGCCCCGAAAAAGCCCGCTCGAGCGTTACATCGTCCACGAATTCCAGGTGCCCCCCTACCGGAATGCCGGTAGCCAGGCGCGAAGTGCGAACCGAATGTCCTTCGAGCAGGCGCGCAACGTACAAGGACGTAGCCTCGCCCTCCACACTGGCCGAAAGGGCCACAACGACCTCTTCCACACCCTCTTCCTCCACGCGATGGCGCAGGGCATGGAGCCTGAGGTCGTCTGGTTCAACGCCATCCAGGGGTGACAAGAGACCACCCAGGACGTGGTACCGGCCACGGAAGATCGCCGCCCGCTCGAGTGAGAACACGTCGGTGGGTTGCTCGACGATACATAGCACCGAGGGGTTGCGGCGGGGATCGCGGCAGATCACGCATTCGGGTTCTTCGGTGATGGCACCGCAGCGATCACAGGCACGAACGTGCGTCCGCATCTCGACCATGGCCTGGGCCAGGGTCTCGGCGTCAGTGGCATGCGCCTGAAGAAGGTGCAGCGCGATCCGGGTGGCCGACTTCGACCCAATTCCGGGGAGACGCGAGAGAACCTTTACGAGGCGCTCGAGGCGCGGCGAACCCAGGGAGGCGGACATCTTCTAGAACATTCCTCCGGGTAGCGGCATGCCCCCCGTGGCCTGCTTCATTTCGTCGGCGGCCATGCTGCCCGCCTTCTTGTGACCCTCCTGCACGGCCGAGAGGATCAGGTCTTCCAGAAAATCCACTTCTGCGGGATCCACCACGGAAGCGTCGATGGCAATGGACATCAGCTCCTGGTGTCCGTTGAACACCACCTTCACCATGCCGCCGCCGCTCTGGGCGTCGACGGTCTTGTCCTTCAGGCCCTCCTGGATCTTGGCCATCTTCTGCTGCATCTGCTGGGCCTGCTGCATGAGCTTGTTCATATCCACGGTCGAATTTCCCTCTCGTCTGCGTAGGTGGTGTTCCGGCTATTCGCCATCGACGACGTGTCCGCCCAAACCTTCCAGGAGGCGCCCCAGTTCGGGGTTGTTGCGTGCGTGTCGTTCCAGCTCCTGCTTCTCGCTGGGTGCGACCTCGCGCTGCACTTCCTTGCGCATGGTCTCTTCTTCGGCACCGGGCTCATCGCTCACCAACGACACCTCGAGTGCCTGCCCGAAGCACTCGCTGGCCAACGAGGTCAACCAGCGCATGGTCGCCGCGTCCGAGACCTGATCGCGATGGAAGGCGTGCTCGGGCCGGAACGTCAGGACCAGGGTGTGGCCCTCGAGTCGGGGAGCGGCTTCCAGCAGGCAGGTTCCTACGCCCATGTTCTCTTCGCGCGCGCGCGCAAGGAGTTTCGCGTAGGGCTCACGCAGCTGAGGGTCGAGTTGAGAGCCGGCTTCCGGCGCCACGATGTTGGGCGGAGCTTCCGACTCGGTCTGAAACGTCTCGACCGGCAACGAAGTGAAATCATCCTGGGCTGCGGACGGCGGCGGCGGAGCAATTTCGCTTGGCGGCGGAGCAACCTGGCTTGGCGGCGGACCAGAAGGGGCCACCATGTCGGTCGTGGTCGCGACCTTGGCCGCTGCCTTGGCGCGACCGGCCGCCTTCGGCGGTGTCCCGCCGCCCGGCGCGCGTCCGGCTCCGCCCGGGGCCGAAGGGGCTCCCTGCGAAGGGCCACCACTACCGAGGGCATCGAGGCGACCGAGAATGTCGCTGAGCAACACCTGGCTCTCCAAGCGCGAGTACTCGACCACCTGGGCTTCCAACAACCAACGCGGCTGCGGCGCGCGTTCGAGAAGCAGATATTGATCGGCGGCGCGCTGCGTCAACGCCAGTAGATCCTGCACTTCGAAACGGGAGGCCTGTTCCACCATTTGCTTGCGCACGGCCTCGGGCTTTTCCACGCGGGCCGCCAATTCGGCGTCGAGGCGCAGCAGCAGAAGATCGCGAAAGTTGCCCACCAGGCCGCGGCCGAACTCGACCAGGTCGTGTCCCGCCTGCGCCAGCTCTTCCACCAGATCGAGCGCCGCGCGCGTATCACGCTGGAGGATGGCATCGTTCAGTTGCAGGTAACGCTCGGGACCGATCAAACCGTAGAGCTCGACCACGCCCTTCTTGTCCAGGGTACCTTCTGAAGAGCTGACCGCCTGGTCGAAAAGGCTGAGCGCGTCGCGCATGCTGCCTTCGGCCATGCTGGCCAGCAGCTCGATCGCCTCGTCGTCGATGTCGACCGACTCGCTCTTGGCGATGGTGGCGATTCGCTGGCGCAACTCGTCGAGCTTGAACAACCGAAAGTCGAAGCGCTGACACCGCGACAGGATGGTGCGTGGAATTCGCACGGGCTCGGTAGTGGCAAACACGAAGTGCACGTGCTCGGGCGGTTCTTCCAACGTCTTCAGCAACGCGTTGAACGCGCCTTTGCTCAGCATGTGGACTTCATCGATGATGAAGACACGTCGCTTGCCCGCGGAAGGCTGATACTGCGCGTTCTCGCGCAGCTCGCGAATGTTGTCTACGCCGGTGTTGCTGGCCGCATCGATCTCGAGCACGTCGAGAAACGAACCCGAGGCGATGGCCTGGCAGCTTTCACACTTGCCACACGGTGTAGGGGTAGGACCCTCGTCGCAGTTGAGTGCCTTGGCCAACAACCGCGCCATGGTTGTCTTGCCGCACCCACGTGGACCCGTGAACAGATACGCGTGGGCGACGCGACCGCGGGTGAGGGCGTTGGAGAGCGTCTGCGTGACGTGCTCCTGCCCCACCATCTCGCCGAAGGTCTGGGGACGCCATTTGCGAGCGAGCACCTGATAGGACATGGCGATCTCGAGCTCGTCGGGAGAATAGGAAAGATGGGCCAGGCGATCTACGGCACACAACAGGACTTACGTTCGGCTGCTACCTTCCAGTCCTGACCGGGTTGGTAAGACTGCCGCTGCGTAGGGCCTGACCCAAGTTGTTTCGGGGTCGGCGACCGGGGCCGGGGCCGAATCCTCGAACTAGAGGTATCTTGGTGGAGATGAGCGGGCTCGAACCGCCGACCTCCTCGTTGCGAACGAGGCGCTCTCCCAGCTGAGCTACATCCCCTGACCGGTCATAGGTAACACGCGCGCAGGGACTTGTCAACGCGACCGCGCGGCCGCCCCAGCCCTGGAAGCAGTCCATGAGCCGACGACGGCAACCCAAACCCTCGCCAGAAGATACCCAGGACGCGCACCGCGAGATCCTGGAGCACCTGGAGCAGAATCCGCCGCCCAAACCGACCACGAAAAAGTCAGCGGCGTCGCCTTCCAAAGGCCAGAAGTCCAAAGCAAAGCCCAAGCGGGAAGCCGAGCCGTCGGCCCCGCGATCTACCGCCATGCCCACGCTGATGCTGCGCCAACTGCGATTGCAGGTGGCCGAGGATCGCCTGCTCCACTTCCTGCGCGTCCAGCAGCGTGCGGGCACCACCGAAGTGCTGGTGATCGTGGGTCGGGGCCGCCACAGCCCCGGTGGCGAGCCGGTCCTGGGCCCGGCCATCCGCGACCTGTGCAATCAACGCAAGAGCCTGGTGGAGTCGTGGTCTGAGGCCCCGGCCAACCTTGGAGGGGCCGGGGCCATCGTCGTACAACTGCGCCGCGTGGAGGGCTGATCAGGGGGCTGTGATCAACACCTGGATCGCGTTCACGTCCAAGCCAAACCAGGTCGTAACGGCGCCCGGTACATCGCGCGCCTGCACCGCGAACAGGTAGAGCTCCCCTTCCGCCGCCGGCGGCAGGTCGAGTTGACCCAATTGGGAGGCCGGACTGGGATGCTCCTGCCACTCGCTCCAGCGGTCCTCGAGCGAGGGGGCCAGAAGATCCACAGCCTCGAATTCGGTTTGGGAAGCAAAGCAGGCCGGCTGGCCAAGGTCGGCGAGCGGCACCAGCAACACGCGCACGAACGCTGGGTCGTCTTCGGCATCGGCGTCGTCCACGGTCCAACCGACCAACGCGTTCCGCGCCAACGATGCACAGCCTGGACCACCGCGTCGCTTACCGGGCGGGTCGATGACTGCAATCGGCGTGTTGGTTACCGCAACGAACGAGAACTGCGCGGGCGTGGGGTCAAATTCGCCCCGGTCATCCTGGGCGCGAACGAAGAACGTGTGGGTTTGCCACGAACGCTGATCCCGCTCGGGCAACGCCGCGTCACCAGGCAGGCCAGGGAGGTTGGCTGAAACATTGATTCTCTGGTCGGTGAACGTGGTCGAAGTCCAGGGCAGCCCCATGGTGTCACCCACGTCGACCATCCCATCGGCGCCGTTGTCACTCACGCGCCACGCGTAGCCCCTGACCTCGCCATCGGTATCTGACCCGGTCCAGAAGAAAGCAGGGCTGGTGGACGAGTCGGGTGGCGCCGCGGTTACCTGGGTGTCGGGTGGAGAGTTGGGAGTCAGGGTACGGACCGAGTCCAGCGCCGTCGAAACGGTGCCGCCCGCGTTCGTCGCGGTGAGCCGGTAGTAGTACCAGGTCAGCGGCACCAGCGCATCGAGGGTGGCGCTCACGGGAACCCCCACTTCTCCGTCGTCCAGACTTTGATCGGCGGACTGCAGCCCCAGGCTGCGTTGGGTGCCATAGTCGAAGCGAGCCGTGGTCTCGCTCCCCTCGGGATTCACTGTACCGTTCAGGGCAATCGAATTGCTGCTCGCGAAGGCCGCCCCCAGACTGACCGTGGGTTTCGGTTTCTGCATGGGAGGATCGGTGCTGCTCTCGCAGCCGATTCCAAGTACAACGCAGCAAGCAAGCATGGTGGAGTTCCGCGAAAAGCGGTTCATATCAACCTCCGGGCGTAGGGTCGATGTGGCGGAGAGGCAGGGATTCGAACCCTGGGTCCCCTTGCGGGGACAGCGGTTTTCAAGACCGCCCCGTTCGACCGCTCCGGCACCTCTCCGTGGAGTCCTTCGCGGCGGCCGGGACCTTGGCCAGCACGAAGAACGCTGTAATCAGTGGCGGAGAGGCAGGGATTCGAACCCTGGGTCCCCTTGCGGGGACAACGGTTTTCGAGACCGTCCCGTTCGACCGCTCCGGCACCTCTCCGCAATTCTACGCTGGTCCGAAGGAGCGGTTCCGGACACTTGACCCTGGGAACGGTCGATTTCCCGCAGGTCGTCTATGGCGGAGAGGGAGGGATTCGAACCCTCGGTACCGTTAGGTACACACGATTTCCAATCGTGCCGATTCGGCCGCTCTCGCACCTCTCCGCGAAGGCGAACCGATAAGTTATAGCTACACTTGCGTGGGTTTTCAACCTGCAGGGATGATCACGAACCGGTGGGGCCCCGCAAGCGGCGGTAGAACTCCTGCAGCAGGTGCCGACAATCGTCCTCAAGGCATCCGTCGGTCACCAGGATATCGTGGCCCAGAACGTTGGCTTGCAGCAAGTCGAGGCGGCTGCCGCAGGCCCCGGCTCGTACGTCACGCGCGCCGTACACGAGCCTGAAGACGCGGGCCAGGAGGATGGCCCCCGCGCACATGGCGCAGGGCTCCATGGTCACGTACAGCGTAGTCTCGGCCAGGCGCCAATCCTGGAGTGACTCCCCCGCCGCCCCCAACGCCACGATCTCAGCGTGGGCCGTGGCGTCGTGCAGCGCTTCGGTGCGGTTGTGGCCGCGTCCAATGACCCGACCCTCGCGTACCGCCACCGCGCCCACCGGCGTCTCGCCCGCCTCGGCGGCCCGTTCGGCCTCGGCCAGCGCCAAACGCATGAAACGCTCGTCGTCTCCGGGACCAGGCACGCTGTGCTCAAAACTGAATTTGAAACCCTCGTCCATCATCAGCGCCGTGGTAGATCCTTAAGGGCCACATTTCCCGCCGCATCGACCGCCCGCACCCATAATCGGGAGCCCGCACTCGTCAGGGGAACCTCGAATCGCTCTCGGGGAGCGTCGAGCACTCCGTCCTGAGGCTCGATCGGAGTCCAGATTTCATCGTCGATGCGAACGGAGACCTCGACCAACACCGAAGACTCGTCATCGACCTCGGCCAGCAGCATGCCTCGTTCCTTGTTCCATTCCAATCTTCGGATCCTCGGCGCCGCATTGTCCACGAAAACCGGAGCGCTGACCGCGCTGGTCGTACGTTGTTGCGGCGGGGTGTTGCTGTGTCCGTCGTGCGCGGTGACGCGCACGCGATAGCTACCGTCCTCGAAGCTTCGGGTGTCCCAGGCGTAGACCCGCTCGGAACTATTGGTGGCCACGGCGGTCCAATCGCCCTCGGGATCGCGGCGAACTTCTACTTCGTAGCGTAGCTCGTCCCCGTTGGGGTCTTCCCCCGACCACACCACCGTGCGGATGCCACGAGCCCATGCCGCCAGGTCGGGAGCGGCCGTCTGGCGCGACTTGTATACCGAATACTCGACGGCGAGGCCGTCCTCAAAGCGTTGGCTGACGGGAGGTGGCGAGCTGCTCGCGCCACCCAGCATCAGTTCGCCCCCGGTTGATTCCACGCGCAGGCCACGCACCCGTGGGGCCAGGTTGCGCTCGGAATACGCCACGCGCACACCGGTGACCGTCGCCTTGTTGCCATCGCCCCACTGCAGGCGATATTGAAGGTAAGGGGCCACCGGCGAATCGACGACTTCGCCCGCTCGACGCGGCGAGCTCCAATCGCTCCACGTGTCGTCGGGCTCGGGGCGCACACCCGACCGTGTCGATACGCGAACCCCGGAGGCTTCGCCGTCGATCCAAAGCCTTCCCCACCGTTGGTTGTGGTTGGCTTCGAGCACCGCGGAAACGAACTCGCCGCCACCCTTCTCGCCCGGTGACAGCCGCACCACCTGTCCCAGGTTGCCCAGACCCACGACGCAGACTCCATCGGGGTCGACGATCATGCAAAGAGGGTCGCCAGCTCCAAGCTCGGCGTACAACGAGCGGGCGCCGCCGCGCGTGAATCGATGCAAACGTCCGTTCTCGCGCTCGCCGGCCAAGATCGATCCGTCGGGCAACCGGGCCAGGCTCAGTAGAGCCTCGTCCCCTTCATACAAGGTTTCCCATCCGCCGTCCGACGCCAGCCACGTAATGCGGCTCGTCGCCAAGGGCTTGTCGTCCTTGGTATCCAGTTCGAGGCTCAAGACGTACAGGCCGCCCTCGGCGTCGGACACGATGGAGCGTATCTCGCCCTCTTTCGTTTCGAGTACCAAGCGCGGTGTGGATGCCTCGTCGCCGTCGATTCGGTACAGAAGACCCGGACCCTGGGTCGCAACCCATAGAGTTTCGCCGTCGCGGACCATCGCCGTGAGATTGGTGGCGGGAAACTCGTGTAGCTGTTCACCTGCACTGGCCGAAGATGACACCCGAACCAGACGCGCACCGGGACCGCCACCCGCCAACCAACTTCCAGAGTCACGGGCGGGGGCAAGTGCCCACACCGACTGCAGGGGCAGGTCCAACGCCACTCGGTGCTCCCCCGCTTCGTCGATGCGGTAGATCACCCCATCGGGGCTCGTACCCGCCAGGATGTCATCGCCCCAAGGCATGAGACTGAGTACTTCCAAGGCCAGCGTCTTCACCCAGGGTTCCAACTCGTCGCCATTCTCTCGATGCAGCGTGCCACCATCGCCGGTACCGGCGACGATGCGTCCACGCGCGTCACGGGCCAACGACCAAACGTAGAAGTCGGAGGTGCTCCAGGTGTGCGCCGACACCGGAGCTGGACGCAACTGCAACAATTCATCGAGAACCACGCCATCCATTTCGCCGTCGAGAAACTTGATGCCGTCATTCACCAATCGGCGTGTGCCAGCCGCGTGGGCATCAAACACCGCGACCGAAATCAACGCGACAAATGCAATCGTCCGCACGGTTCTGCTCACTGCTTCGCCTCCGTAACCTGCAGGGTGACTTGTCTCGATCCCCGCAATACCCAGGGCGTTTCCGCCACATCTGAATCCAAGCGCGTGGCGGGAACCGGCGGCGTCGAGGAGCTTCCACGGGTCTCGCGCAATACCGAAAGCACGCTCGGTGGAAGTCGCTCGAGTTCGACACCGCGAACCACGGCCGAGCGGGAAGGGGCGTAGAGGTAAGCGACGAGGTGGCTGGCTGGCTCGCGCATGGAAAAAGCCTCGCGCAGGACCTGTACGCTGGGAAAATTCCAGCGAGTCGCGCCGCGTACCAATTCGTCGCGGAAGGCACTCGCGCCGTCACCCACGTGCACGCGCACCGGACCCGCCGGCATGTCCACCGGAACGGTGAGCTTGAGATCAACCCAGTACGGCGAATCCCGGTACGGAAGCACCTCCGCCCTTACGGTCAGTTCATCTCCGGGCGCGGCCGTGGGTGGCGAAACCATCACCCGACCCAGTTGCGCCGGGCGAATACCGGGCTCGATATCGAGTTCAACCTCAACGCGTTCAATCCGCAGTTTACGTTCGGCGTTTCCACCGAGCACCGAGAGCGGCAGCCGAACCTCATTGGCCAGATCAACGCCCACCGACGCGCCACTGGTAGCCAGGCGCGTCACCAGGTCATCCTCGCCGGCAAAAGAAAACGTCAGCTTGGCCCGAGCGGTGCTGTCACCGGAATACTCGTCCTGGTCGAGAACCGAACTCTGAATCGTCCACGCAACCAGGTTGGCCATGAACTGGGGCATACGAGCAACCTCGTAGACGAACTCACGCGACTGCGACTCGTTGGGTGTGCGAAGGTGCACGCGCACCGGCAGGGTATCGGCCCGCACGCCCAACTTGCCCGACACACCGCTACGGCGGTCCACCAGTAGCGCCCCCACCGTGGTGGTGGGCTCGGCCATCTTGAAACTGATTTCCTGACTGGGCATGAGCGCGACCACGCGAGCGCGCGCCATCGGCAAACTCACCGGACCCGCACTTTGGAACGGATGGCCGAATCCCAACACTGTGTCGCCCACACGCTCGGTCACGGTGCCCACGGCCGACAGCACCGCATCGCCGTCGACCAACAAGACCGCCATGGCATCTCCGGCGTTGAGTACACCGTTGGGATCGAATGGTGTCACGCCGCGGCCGGCGCGCGCGCCCGCCTGTTGCACGGGCTGCCCCAGTGCCGCCTCCATGACCCCCATCAGGGCCGGAGAAAATCCGGTGCTCGACCAGACCAGGCTAGGTGAATACGGAGTAGCCGGCCTGACGGGGGCGGCAAGGGTTTCCCCTTGGGCCCAGGCTTCCAGGGCGGTGCTGACGTTGGTGTACATCGGATCCACCGACGCGGGCGGCGCGGCCACCGTTCGCTGGCCGGGCACCCAGGTTGGATGCGAGCCGCGATCGAGGAACTGGCCCAATGGGCGCATTTCGTCGATCGGTCGAATGCCCGCCATCGCGTCCTTGGCAAACGCCCACGTGGACATGACGGCGCCAATGAGTTCGCCATTCACCCACACCGGGCTGCCACTCATGCCCTGGAGCACACCGGTCTTTTCCACGATCGGGCCCCTCAGACGGGCCAGAATAACGTCTCCGGTCGCTCCCCAATCGTGGAGAGTACCCAGGATCTCGACGTCGAATCGCTCAACCGTTTCGCCCTGAAACACGCTTTCGCCGTAACCGATGTCACCGGCTTCCACTGCCCAAGCCAGGCCTACCAACGCACTGACCGTGACCCACGCGATCATCAGGGTGCTCAAAACCAATACGGTTCGGTTGGATATTTTCATGGCCGCGTGGGAGGAGGGTGAACGGAAACGAAGAGATTTCAGGGGCTCCCGCCGCCACGGGGCCTATTGGATCTACGCAGTACCATCAGGAACCGTTCCAACCTTGGCACAAAGCAAACGGCCCCCATTCCGGGCGGGGAATGGGGGCCGATAAATGGGGCAGCGCCCAAGCTCCGAATCAGTCGTCTTCGTGTAGCTTTACCGACTCCATCACGATGTCCTTCACAGGCTTGTCGCGCGGTCCGGTCTCGGCCAGGCTGATGGCCTCGATCAGCTCCATGCCCTCTACGACCTCACCGAAGATGGTGTGACGGTCGTTGAGCCACGGGGTGGGCTTCACGGTAATGAAGAACTGGCTGCCGTTGGTCTTGGGACCCGCGTTGGCCATGGCCAATATGCCCTTCTTGTCGAACCGGTGGTCGGCGTGGAACTCGTCTTCGAATGGGAGCTCCCAAAGACTCTTGCCACCCATGCCGGTTCCCGTGGGATCTCCGGTCTGAACCATGAAATCCTTGATGACGCGGTGGAAGATCACGCCCTCGTAGTAACCCTTCTTGGCCAGGCCAAGGAAGTTCTCGACGGCCTTGGGAGCTACGTCGGGGAACAGACGGACCACGATGTCGCCCTCGTTCGTCGCTATCGTCACCATGGTTCCCTTTTCCTCCTTGCCATTGGCCTCGGCCTTCATGGTTTTCTTATCCATTTTCTCGGAGGCCTCATCGGCTCCCTCGTGGTTATCAGCCATCGCCGGAACGGCAAACGCGAGCACGAGGACGGCCATGAGCATGGCCCGCGAGATCAATTGCAAACGATTCATCTTGATGAACTCTCCTACGAGGGAAGCGGCCCTCGGCACGCGAACGTTGCGAGCAACCGCGGACCCGAACCCGGTTGCGATACCGGTACTTGAACGCGACCGGCGGTGCAAGGTTCCCTGACACCATCGAGCCGGAACGGAAAGAACATGGTGCGCCCAGGAGGACTCGAACCCCCAACCTCCTGGTCCGTAGCCAGACGCTCTATCCAATTGAGCTATGGGCGCACATTTCAAATTCTAAGAAGAAGCAGCCAGAAGAACACAGGACAGTGGCGGAGAGGGAGGGATTCGAACCCTCGGAGCCGCTTAAACGACTCATACGCTTAGCAGGCGCACGCCTTCAGCCACTCGGCCACCTCTCCTGAAAACCGTGCAGAGCGGCCATCGGAGCCGCTAAACCGTTACCAAGACAAAGTTTAGCTTTCCTTCTATCCTGGCAACGGTCGGACAATCTACCACCGAGGTGCGGGGGTGTCAAGCCGACGCCTAGCCGCCGCCCTTTTTACGCCGCAACCCGCCCAGCAATCCGTCCAGTTTGTCCTTCAGGCCGTTGGACACCGTGCTATCGGGGGTCGTAGGGACCAGATCCTTCAGGCGATCTTTCAGATCCGAGCTGGCGCGGTCACCAGCGCGAGCCATGGCCATGCGTTCGAGTTCCTTGGTATCCACCGAAATGGTCGGACGCTTGGCTTGGCCGTGAACCCGGACGCCAAACGTGATGCGTTGGTCCTCGTCTCGCAGGAACTGCTCGAGCGGCGCGAGCGCACCCAGATTCGGCGTGGCACCGGGAGGCAGTCGAAGCCGCAACGAGTAGTCACAGGTACCATCGAGCCCGACCCAGCCTCCCACCGCCACCGACGTGGGCCCCTTGAGGGCCATTTCGTCGAACACGACGCGGCCACCCTCGATGTGAACCTTGGCCGCCATGTTGTCGAAGTCGATCTGCCGCACCTGTGGGGCGGCCTCGCCCAGGAACTGCCAGAGTCGGTCACCGAAGAAAGATTCGGTAACGATGCGACCGTGCTGGCTCAAGGCGACCCCCTCGCCACCGAGCGATTTTCGCATGGCCGCGGTGTCGTCGGTAATGGCCCCTTCGAAATCAAACGTCCCGTTGATCTTCGCGGTCAACGCCGAGGCAACGCTCGAGACCAACGGCTCCATGAGTTCCGTCGCGGGCACCGAGTCAGCCTTGGCCTGGGCGTGCCAACGCGGCGGCGTCTGCGACCAATCAACTCCACCTTTGCCGGTAACCGCTCCGTCGCCCAGGCGACCGTCCAGGTCCACGAACTCCAATACCTGCGACTTCATGGTGGCGCGCCCGGAAACGTCGCGCACGCGGTAACCCTGATACGAAACCTGGGCCGCGGTGAGATCCCAAACCATATCCAGATTGGCCGGCGGTCCAGCCGAGGCAGTTTCCTGGGCATGGGCCTCGGGCACCAAGGCGAACCCACGTGAGGCGTGCTCTTCACCCATTGCCTGCTGCAACGCGTCCATGTCGAATTCTTCGAGGGCCGCTTTGCCTTCCACGCGCACCACGTCGGGCCAGCCGAAGGTGACGAACGAACCTTGCCCGGACACACCGGGGCCAGTAGCCGTCGTCTCCTTGACGGCAACCCGCTTCCAGGTGCCCGAGTAGGTGCCGCCCTGCATGACGAACGCCTCGGACCAACCCGCGAGTTGCGCCGAAACACTACCGACGTTGCCGTCGACTCGAATGTGATCATCAGCGAGTTCCCCGTCGGCCGGCCAGGTCATGTTCAGGTTGACCTCGGAATTCCCCGCGAAGCGTGGCCATTCGGCGGGGCGGGCCGCATCGGCATCGGGCATGATCAACGGCCAGACATCGTCCAACCAACCCTGGAACGTTTGCAGCGCCAGCTGTGCCTGCAGGTTGGCCACGATGTCGCCGTCGGCGAGAATCGGCCCCTCTATCGTTCCCCGCGTGAGCGCCCCCGGAATCTGCAACTCCAGGTCGAACAAACGGAAGCCACCGGAAAGAAGCGACCACTTACCCTTGGCCCCCATTGTGTCGGCGCCGTCCATGCTCAAGCGCAACCCGTCGATCGCACCCTCGCCCGCGATCCTGTGCGTCCAGGCGTCGGGCGTGTCGCCGGGAAACTCACCGTCGAACGCCAGGGATCCCTGTACGAACCCCGTGTCGACCGACACACCCTTCATGGGCGATTCAGCATCCAGGGCGCCCACGATCACGAGTTGGTGCAACTCGGCCAGGTCGCCATTGAATTCCATGTTGGCGCGAAGGGCAGTTCGATCTTCGGCCGGCAACCATTCGATCCGACCCGACGACGTGACCCCGTAGGCTTTCATTTCCTCCACATCGATTGCGCCCGCCCCGGACCCGGCCGCGACCAGATCGCCCACCAACTCCAGGCGCTGCGACACGAACGGAGACGCTTGTTGGTCCTTACGAAACGTGACCTGCTCCACCACCGCCGCGATTTTTCCCGACGCGACGCCGCCGGCACCAAGCTCGAGATTCATTTCGGTCTGCAACCCCGTGATCAGCAGGTCCATACCGGCCGCATCGGACACGTGGACTCGACCGTTCTTGAGATCCAGGAGCCCCAACGCCGCCGCCATCTTTCCGCGCTGGTCGATCGCTTCTTCGCCGCTCGCTTCATCGCGCTTGGCGTCTTCGCCGATCGTTTCCTTGGCCACTGCCAATTCAACCTCGACCACGGGGTCGACGAGGCGCACTTCCTGTACGCGAGGATTCCTGCGAAGGATCGACATGAGATCGGCCCGCACCACGACCTCTCGCGCCGTGACGTCCAGCTTCTGGTACGCCCGGTCGGTCGCTTCGTCGTTCAGCGTGAGCCCGTGTAGTTCCAGTGCCAACGGGAAGACAGACAGCGATGCCCGCTCGGCTTGCGCCGTGATCCCCGTCTGCGCTTCGAACTGGCGCAGCGCGTAGTCCTTCAGTTCTTCCGGCGATACGAACAATCGTACCGCCACCGTGGCCAACAATCCGATGGCCACCAACACTCCGAGCGTGATTCCCACTACCCGCGAAATCCGTTTCATCCCAGTATCTCCCCGTGCGATGCCGGCATCGGCATCTTGGTCATTCGCGCGCCGCCCACGACTACATCGCCCCGATAGACGACAACCGATTGTCCGGGAGCCGGAGCTCTATCGGGCGCACTCACTTCGATCTCTACACTGTCCTGTTGCCACTGCACCGACTTCACCGGTAGACCGACGTGTCGGTACCGGGTCTTGACCCAAAGTCCTTCCGCGCCATGGTGGGGATCGCGACACACGACCTGATCGCCACGAATCACGCTCTGCGCCAACGCCGACTCGGGGCCCACGATGACCTGATGCGTTGAAGCATCGACGGCCAACACGTACTGCGCTTCGGCCGAGGCAATCCCCAGGCCCTTGCGCTGCCCCACGGTAAAGAATTCGACGCCGCGATGGCGGCCCACCACCTGACCCCGTTGATCAACGATGTCACCGGGAACCGCGGTCGCCGCCAGCAGTCGATCACGATTTCCGTCGGGAACGAAGCAAAGCTCCTGACTGTCGGGCGTGCGCGCCACCGCCAGTCCGTGCTCGGCGGCTTCCTCGCGTACAGCCGGTTTCACGTCACTACCCAGGGGAAAGGTCAATCGGGCCAAAGTGGAAGACGGCAGCCGAAACAGAAAATAGGACTGATCCTTGGCGGCATCCGTCCCGCGCGCCACGAAGAATTCGCCGCGGCTGTCGCGAACGATGCGCGCGTAGTGCCCGGTGGCCACCCACTGCGCCCCCACCTGGTCGGCGAACGCCAACAACTGGGGAAAACGTACGAAAGAATTGCAGCGCACACACGGACTGGGCGTCAGGCCCGCCTGGAACTGGTGCACGTAGTCATCGATGACTTCACCACGGAACGGCTCGGTGAGGTCCAGCACCGAATGCGAAGCACCCAGCTGCGCGCTCAGGTCCCGCGCCGCCAGCACGGCGTCCTGACTGCAGCAGCTGCCGCTATCGGCAATCTGATCGAACGGTGCGGTATCGAAACAGAAGTTCTTGGTGGTTACCGCGACCACATCGCAGCCTCGATCGACCAGACGCTGCATGGCCACGGCGCTGTCCACGCCACCGGAAACGCCGATCACCACGCGATCGCCGGCGCTCGGCTCGGGCGCCGGTTCGCATCCCCAGAACGGGTCGGCTGCGGCGCTCATGCTTTGCGCCTCCTCGCTGTGTCGCGAATCAGTGCGAGTGGCCAGAATGGTCGCCTTCGGCGCCGTGGGCCTGGTCCCCTTCGAGCTCGGGAGTCTCGGCCGACTGCATCTGTCGAATGATTCCGATGTTGTCGTTGGACCGCTGTCCCAGATCACTCGCCGGATCCAACGCGGCCGCCTTTTCCCATTCGGCGATGGCCTCGCCGAAGATGCCGGCGTCCGCGAACAGGATGGCCAGGTTGTAGTGCGCCAATTGCGAGGTTGGATTCACTTCAAGCGCCTTGAGGAACGAAGCCATGGCCTGGTCGATCTGCCGCTTGCGAAAATACACGCCACCGATGTTGCACAGCGTCTTGTCTTCGTTCGGTTCGATTTCCAAGGCCTTGTGATACGTCTGCAATGCCTTGTCCAACTGATTCATCTCGTCGTAGGCATTGCCCAGGTTCACGTAGGCCTTGACGAAATCGGGCTTGAGCTCGATGGCGCGTGACAGGTGCTTGACCGCCTCTTCCATCTTGGCCACGTCGAAGTAGCTATTGCCGGCGTGGAAGTGGTAGCGAAAATCGCCGTCGTTCTTGGCCACCAGATCGCGCAGGTATTCGTTGCGGGTGGTGTCGTCGGGCAGACTGTCCAGGTGCTCTTGCTGGTCGGCCGGCAGGTCAGAACCATCGGCCAGTACCGGCGACGAAACCGCGCAGACGAGGGCAACCGCCGCCGTCGCAATGCACAGGAACAGCTTTGTGAAGGAATACCGCATCGAACTATTTCCTTTCCATTCGTCGGTCGCGGAGGGTGGCATCAGTACCACTTCTCTCCGGCGCTTACGCTCACGACGATTCGAAATACGTCTTCTTCGACCCCGTTGTCGGACAGGGAGCCGATTCTACCATAAGTCACCGCGAGATCGGCGCGGGCGCGACCACCGCGAAACGGAATACCGGTACCCAGTGTGGCCCCCCACTCGTTGACGTCGTTGCCGTTGAGTTGGTAGTTCCATTTACGCATGTAGAAGCCAGCCCGCCAGGGGGTGGTCCAATCACTGCCCAGGACCGGCACCGCGCTGCGTTCAACGCCCAGGCGCAGGGTTTCTTCGTCCTGGAGAGTCACTTCGTCGCCCGCCTGATCGAAGAACCGGCGCCCCTTGTACTCGCTCCACATCTCGCGTTCTACATCTACTCCTACGCTCCAGCGGCCAGGAAGATCCAACTTGCCGCCCACGGCCCAGCGAGCCGGGCGGGTGTCGGTGCGCGAAATGTCCTCGCGGTTGCTCAGCGCCCGCCCACGTACCTTGACGTCCACATCGGCATCATGCTCGGGCACGAAGAAAGCCGTGGCCGATACCGGCCCCAGATCGTGGACCGCGCCGGCAATGCGCCACGCCTCTCCCCGGTGGGTTTCCTCGCGTACTTCCTCGGGGTCGATCAAACCGCCACCCAGCCGCAGGTCGTAGCGATCGCGAACGGTGCCGCGTTCTACCAGCAACCCGCCACCGACACTGAACTTCGGATGCAATCGCAGTCCCAACTCGAACGGCACGACGAACGCCGTACCCTCACGTACGATGGACTCTTCGACGGTATCGTCATCGGCGAAGGGCCGCACGACGCTCCACTGCGTGTTGCGCGCCGCCTCGAAACCAAATCCCAACCCCAAGCGTCGGGTCAGGGGCAACGCGACTTTGGCGGTGGGAATGATCAGGTTGGTTCGACTCAGGCTGCCGATGGCGTCGGTGGCATCGCGCGTGTCGAGCGTGCTGGTGATGGTCACCGTGAGCCGTCGGATATCCGGCAACTGGGTCGGAGACTTCACACCCGCGTTCAGCGAATCCAGGTACGCCAGCCCCACGCCGCCGCGCCCCTCGGCGCGGGCGTCGGCGAAACGAATGTCACCACCGAAGTACGAAAGACCAAACACCGACTCGGCGCGCGCGGAGGCCGCGGCGAAAGTCACGAAGAGAATCATGAAGACAATGGGTCGAATCGACATGCCGTTGGTCCTCATCAGTCGCGAAAGTCAGCGGGGGGCGTGAACGTGATTTCCAGTCGCGGGCGTAAGCTGTCGACGGCGGCGGTCTGGTCGAAGAAGTCGACCACGTTCAGGTTCAAACTCTCGCCGATCAACTTGACCATTATTCCATCGTCGGCGCCGAGCACTCCGTTGACACCGCGTTGCACGAAGTCGGTAACCTCGATCACCAATTCCGTGCCATCGGTGAAATCGAAACTCGAACTGGAGTCCAGGATGAGCTCGAGATTGCTCAAGGTGCCGGCGTCCGCGTCGGCCAGCGGTGTGCGGTAGGCCCGCGCACTGAACGTACCATCACCGAATCGCAGCTGACGATTCGTGCGCAGCCGCAGCTGCGCGAAATTGACCGTGGCGTTGCTGGGAATCGAGCCAAACTCGAATTGCAACCAAACCCGCGAAGCCAAATGAGAACCCAACGTAACGGTGCCCGCGGTTTCGTCGCGAGCAAAGTGCGTCAGATCTTCGAGCATATCGAACGCCACGAACGACCCGTCGGCGAGTTCAATTACGATTTCCCCGGCGACCGTCTCATCTGCGCCGGCCAAATCGATCAACGTAAACTGTCGCAATTCGTCCGAGGCAAGCTCGGCGAAGTTTCCTTCGTCGAACGAAGCCGTGGGCGTCGTGTCAAAAAGGGCAACTCCCGTATGGGCACCGTCACGGATCCAGGCCTCGACCTGGGTCCGATCCAGGTCAAACTCAAGCAGGCCCGTACCGTTGGTCGCTTCATCGAAGCTGTAGAGCTGAGGCCCGAGCGAGCTTTGTAACGCCACATCCGCCATATCCGCCGACAGTGTATCGGCCAACGCGAAGAGTATCGCTGAGCGGTCGATGCTCGGACTATCCAGGGTTCGCTCGAGCGCGAGCCTTACGCTCGTCCAATTGCCATCGAAGAGCAAATCGAAATCAACCGGCCGCTCCTCGTTGATGATGTCTTCACCGGAGCTGAAGAACATCCGGGAAAAATTGAAACGGAACAAAGGCGTCGCCCGCCACCCACCGCTCGATCTCGTTCCCGAGAACAACAATTCCCGATCGATGAAGGCCTGCGTCAGAGCTGGAACCACGGACGCGCTCGTGCTGGCATCGATGGGAGCGGCCTGGACGGCCAACGAGTCCTGACTCACGTCGATGGGCATTCCACCGCCCACAAGGCCAAACTCGTCGCTGCCGCACGCCGCCAAGGCGAGCAACACCGCGAACACAGTCACCAAAACGGCTCGTGCTATCAATTCCCATCCTCCTGCCGCACCAACGGCACCTCAGTACCGATGCTTACGCCGGCAAACCCCGCTTCACGTACCAGATCCAACACTCGCACCACGTCGGCGTGACGCGCCGAAGACTCCGCGTTGAGCAACACCTTGGGCACCGCGGCGCCCTGCGCCAGGTCACGAAGCCTGGCCGCCAACTGACTCGCCTCCATGGGCTGGCCATCGATGGCGACCGAACCGTCGGCTCGCAGCACGACCTCCGTCGGCCGTTCGCCCGACGAGTTCGCCGGCGATGCCGTGGTCGAGGACGGCAATTGCAGCTCCAACTCTCCCGCCTGCCGGAACGTAGAGGTGAGCATGAAGAAAATCAGCAGCAGGAACAACACGTCGATCAGCGAGGTGAGGTTGACCTGGGCTCGCCGACGCCGGGCGTTCGGTCGAAAAGTGAACGAACTCACGACATCACGCTCTCGTGCGATTCGTTGGGCTTGAGGCGCATGACCAAGCGGCTGGCGCTGGCTTCGATTTCGGTAATGAGCGACTCGCTACGGGCGCGTAGAAGGTTGTGCGCAACCAGGGTGGGAATGCCGATCGCCAGCCCCACCGCGGTGGTAATCATGGCCTGGCTGATTCCCTCGGAAAGAACCTGCGGATCGCCCAGTCCCTGGATCGAAATAGCCGCGAAGGTCTTGATCATGCCAAGCACCGTCCCAAGCAACCCCAACAACGGAGCCACGGCCGCGATCGTTTCCAGCCACACCAGGTGCTTTTCAAGTTTGGGAGTCTCCTGGCGACCGGCATCGAGCACGGCGTCGCGGATGGCGTCCCACGAATCGTGGGATCGTTCGAGGCCCACGCGCATGATGTCGCTGAAGGCGCCGGGGTTACGGCTACAAATGGATATGGCCACGCTCAGGTCCTTACGTGGCTCGACCGACTCGATCACGTTGACGATCTCGCGGGGCATGACCTGACTGCGACGCAGTCCGATGATGCGCTCCACGGTGATCATGGCGGCCAGGACGCTGCAGACGCCCAACGGAATCATGACGGGGCCGCCCCGCACGAAAAAGTCCCACATAACCGGTTCGTTTCCTCCACCCCAGTTGGCCGCGTAAACGGCCCCCAACCTTAGGCGCAACCCATGCCGCTGGCAAGGAAGGGAGCGCTAGCGTCGTTTGAACTCCGGATAGATCAACTTGAACTTGAGGATGAGAGATTCCTCGGGGAAATCATCCGGCAGGGGCTTGAACGGTGCCGTGGCATTCAGGGCGGCCAAGCTCGCCCGACTCAGTGATTCGTGCCCTTCGTGATCCAACATGTCGGCCCGCAGCATGCGGCCGTTCTGGGCCACCTCGATCTCGACCAGGTCGAAACCATGGATCAGTCCCAAGCCATACGCGTAGGGAGCGCTCCAGTTCCGACGGAAGTCGCGGATGAACCGCTGCAGCCAGGGCGCATAGGCCCAGGCCACGGTGTTCAGCGAGACGTTGCCAAAATAGGCCACGTTGCCCACCGGATGCGACATCTCTTCCTGGTAGACGTCGGTGATCGAAGAGCGTGAGAGCAGAATGAGCTCTTCCTGCGTGGCAGGAGTCCGGAACATCTCAGCCGAGCTCTCGGTCGAAGGATTCACCGCGAAATCCTCCGCCGGCGTGCCTTCGGCGGGATCCAGCGGGTCCACGCCACTGGTCGACGGAGCAATGTGCTCGGCGGCCCCCCCGTCCTGCCCGGCCTTCACATCCTGCGGCGGCTGGACTTCGGCTGGCTCGGATGTGGCCGATTGATCTTCGAGCTGCACGTGCGGCGCCTCTGAGTCGCCTTCGAGACGTGGCATTCCGGTCTCTTCTCCGCCCTCGGCACGATCGCGGGCTCGGCTATTCAGATTGCTGAGAAAATCGGGGTTCTCGGGCGCCACGTCCTCACGATCGGGCGGCAGTTCGCTGAATTCGGACGGCTCGTCGGCAGGATCGGGCACACGCTCGGAAATCGGGTCCGCGAAGACAACTTCAACCGGCTGACGCGGTCTGACGGCCTGGGCGTCGGCACTGGTCGGGTCGAACAGCCACAAGCCAGCCACGGCCAGGGCATTGAGCAGGAGAGCCAGGACGAACGCCACGGCCCACCTCTGCGGAGAAGACTCCGCCCTGCGATGGAATTGGGTTGAGAAGGCTGTCATGCCTGCGAAGTGCCATTCTCAGGGGTGCTGCAGAATGAAGGATCGCGAAGAACGGCGACCTCCCGCCTCGACCTGCATAACATAACGCCCAGCGGCCACTCTCCGCCCCTGTTGGTCCTGTCCTGTCCAACGCGCCTCGTACCAATCGGTTCCCACGGCGGTGGCCGTTACGTTGGCCACCCGTCGACCGCGAATGTCCAAAACCCGCACCAGCGGCGCGGCCGCCCGCGGCGACTGGAATCGTAGCGTCACGCCGGCCGCGGTTGGATTGGGGTAGGGCGCCGCCAGTACCAGCGTACGGTCAGACGCGGTGACGGCACTCGGAAGGTCTCCCGGCGCCTGATTCGGGTCAGGCGCCAGCAGGGTCACGACCACGTCGCCCAACGAATCCAGCACCAGAAGATCCGGATTGTTGTTCCCATCGACCTCGTGCAGAAGGAAGTCCAGGGGAGCAGAGGAGCATCGAGTTCGAGTGGCCACGGCGAAACTCGCCGGCCCGATGTTGAAGTGCACCGATACGGAAGTCGAGTTGGGACCACCAAACACGAGGTCCACGGTGCCGTCATTGTTCACATCGGTGGCGGCGGCGATCTGGGATCCGCTGGGCGCTATTCGATTCTGTTCGGCGAACGCGAACGAACGCTCAAACAACGAAACCAATACCGAGAACGTTCCCTCGCCGGGCAATCCCACCGCGAAGTCGGGGCGTTGATCGGCGTTGAAATCGCCGCCGGTGAAACCACGGGGAGAATCGCCGACCTGCAACGTCGTTATCTCATTGAATCCACCGGGGTCGTTGTAGGCCAGACACATCGCGGTCAGATCACCCAAGATGATCAGGTCATCGCGTCCGTCAGGATCCAGATCGTAGGTTTCCAGGAGGGCCGGCGCGGTAGAGCAAGCGACATCGCTCGCCGCTTGAAAGACCGCATCGCCATCGTTGCTGAACCGTCTTACCGCAGTGACGTCAAGGTCGGCTACCAACACGTCGACGCGCGAGCCCGTCCCGGTTACCAGGAGCTCGATGTCGCGTAGGTCTCCGTCGACGACAATGGTCTGATCGAATGCGAAACCGGCGCCCTGCGCCAGATAGATGTCGATTCCCCGCGTCGGGTCGAGAACCGCCAGGTCCGGCAGGTCGTCGGCATCAATGAGTCCCCACCGGAAGCGAATCGCATCGGCGGCGATGTCCAGCGTACTCACCGGAGTCAGGCTGGAGTTGATGACCTCGTAGAACCATATGTCTCCGGAGTTGGCGCACAAGACGGCGACGCGCGGCGGCAGGCCACCGGCCGCCTCGACCGACTCGATCTGACGCGGGCTCGCCCCGCTGATAGCCGCCCGCGGCGCATCGACTCCCGTTGGCGTTTGAGAAAGCACCAACACAATGCCTTCGTCGGCGACGGGGACAAAAATCTCGTCGTCGCCATCGCCGTCGGCATCGGCCAGCAGCAGTCGTTCCACGCCGGCTCCGACCCAATACGCCTCGCGCTGATCGACCGGCCCCGTGGCCGGCCCCTCGTAGAGCGCAACCCGGTGACGGTCGCTCTCGACGACCAGGGCTCGGCGATTGGCTCCCGCATTGTCGAGGGCCGCCACGGCGCTCGCGCCGGGTTGAATCGGCCACGTCAGTTCGGGTGCGTAGGATCCACCCGGCTGCCCCGCATACACGTGACTACTGCCTTCACCATCGGTGATCAGCAGATCAAGCAGCCCATCGTCGGTCCACAACGTATGGACGGCCGACGCCGCGCTCGCCACGGGCAGTACCTGAAGCGGGGTGAAGCTCTGGTCGAAGATCACGGCGTTGTTGGACAGGAGACCAGACTGCAGGGCCAGAAAACGGACCTGGCCACCGGCGCTGACATCCAGAATCCGAGCCGGGCCGTCGCCGACGCCGTAGTTCACCGGGCGGGACAGCGTACCTTGATCGTTGTAGAAAACAGAGATGGTGTCGGCTCCACGGTTGGCCACGACCACATCCAGCTGCTGATTGCCGTCCATGTCGCGCAGTACGAACGACTCGGGCTCATCCTCACCAATCGTCATGACCGTCAGGTACGACGTGGGTTGTTGGCCGATGGAGAAGATGATCCCGACGCGCCCGAACTGACGGTCGACGAACACCACGTCGTCCTGGCCGTTGCCGTCCATGTCGGCCGACGCCACGGCAATCGGCTCCCCCCCGACCGCGATGGTGGTGGGCGACCGAAACGACCCATCGCCGTTCCCGTCGTGGATGACGACATTGCCCGCTTCTGAGGCAGTGACGACGAGATCGTCGATTCCATCCAGATCCATGTCGGCCAAGACCACCGAGGTGGGCCCATTGAGAGCGGTGACCGTGGGCGGCGACCGGAACGACTGAGACCAGGCCGTGGAAGAAAAAACCGCGATGAGCCCCAGGGCCAGGACGGCCCGGGGACACCGCGATGCAAATGCAGGGCTTCGCAAGGGTTCGAGCGCCTTTCGAGCGAGGAGGGGGTCAGAATCACCCGTCCCAATATCGGGCCCCACCCCCCATCCACGCAAATGCAAGTGGTGACCCTCATTGACAATGCTCGAATCACTGGGGTAATTATTGTAGCCTGTCAGTTCGCTTGGACCGGTGCCACCGTGTGCCCTGAGCGACGTGATCTCCCCACCTCCGCGCCCAGAGCTCTTTCTCTCGTCGAGAAAGCTGGCTCGTGCAAGGATTCTCGACAGGCGATCTCGAAGCATGAGTAGAACCGTTGCCAAGGAGCACTGGACGATGCGTCATTCCGCCTTTCCTGGAGCTGGCTCGGCCGGGTCCAGGGCCGATTTCGGGCCCAACCTGGCGGCTGGGCTGGGGACCAGTTTGGCCTTGGTAGCCCTGGTCCTCATCGCGGTCGTGCCCACGGCACTGGCCCAGGACCTTGACGAACTCGATGAAGGCGTCGTGGTGGAAGCACCGTTCGTTCACGGCATCGAGCCCAACGTCTGGGAACTCGGCCTCCAGACCGGCTACATGAACCTCGACAAGACTCTCCTGAGCATCGACAACGTCGTGGTCGACGTGGAGAATCCGATCGACGCCATCTTCGGCAGCATGTCCCTCAAGGGACAGCAATCGTTCTCGCCGCGGATGTTCGTGAACCGCACGTTCGGTCGCCACTTCGCCCTCGATAACGCCGTGGGGTTCACCATCGGTGACTTCGCCCAATCGGTGGACGCCGACAGCGAAGTCAAGTGGCAGGACACCAACAGCGTGAACGAACTCACCGAGGAAGAACTCGAAAAGGGTTCGCTATTCGTCTGGAACCACGAACACAGCCTGACCTACTACCCGCGCGGCGAAGGACGGGTTCAGCCCTACCTGTCGGCCGGCGCGGGAACCATGACCTACTCGGTCGATAGCGACTATATCGACAGCGCCAAGCGCGCTTTCACCCTGTCGTACGGTGGCGGCCTTCGCATCGTCGGTGACGACCTGTTTTCATTCCGGCTCGACGTGCGCATGTACCGCAATCAGATCCAGTTCGATCCGAGCGACAGCTTTCGCCGCATTGTGAACCTGGAAGGCGACGCCCGCGTCGACTTCCCGGTGAGCGAACTGGTCGACACCTCCGAGCTTGGCTTGACCGACGCCGAGCTACGGGCGCTCTTGGGCCTGGGCCCCACCGACCCCATTCCGGGCAGCCTGGTGGTACTGATCGATCAATTCGAAGAGCGCACCTTCAACAACATCTGGATCTCGGTGGGCTTTACCGCCGCCTTCTAGACCTCACAAACCAGCTCAGGCCCCGCTGCTTCATGGCCTTCGAAACGCCATGGCCTCGGCCAGATCCTTACGCTCTACCTGGTGGTCGCCGCGAAGATCAGCAATGGTGCGCGCCACCCGCAGCGTGCTGGCGACAGCGCGTAGACTCAACGTGCCCCGATCGGCCCACTGCGATGTCACCTCCTGGGTATCGGCATCGAGCACTACCGCGCGGGCCAGCGCGTCGCCCCGAAGATCACGGTTCAATGCTCCGCGCGCGTTGGCCACGGCACGGGCGGCGTCAATGGCGGCCAGCGTGTCTTCGAGCCCCTCGCCTTCTCCGTTGACCAGCCCGTCACCCCACCAGTTCCGCGCCGACTCGCGTTCCATCGGAACCCACAGGTCAATGCGATCCACCAACGGACCGCTGAGGCGCCGCCGGTACCGAGCCACCTCGAACGGAAGGCACCGGCAGTTGCCGGTCGTCCGTCCGAAAAATCCGCATGGACAGGGGTTGGTGGTAAGCACGAGCTGAAATCGCGCCGGGAAACTGACGTTCTCACCGGACCGGGAATGAGAGATCTCACCGCTCGAAAGGGGCTCGCGCAGCAGGTCAAGACGACCGGCGGCGAACTCCCCCGCCTCGTCCAGCAGCAGGACGCCGCCGTGGGCCAATGTGGCCTCGCCCGCGCCAAGGGGCCGTCCGCCGCCAATCAGACCCGCCGCGGTAACGGTGTGATGAGGAGCCCGAAAGGGCGGACGACGAATGTTGGTAGCGTCCAGCACCGCTCCCGAACAGCTGAGAATGCGCAGGCGATCCCGCGCCACAACCTCGTCAAGCGGTGGAAGCAGGTCCGGCAACCGTCTGGCCAACATGGTCTTGCCACATCCAGGAGGACCTTCGAGCGCCAGGTGATGTCCACCGGCCGCGGCGATCACCAATGCCCGTTTCGCTCGCCTCTGTCCATGGACTCCGATCAGCCCCGGACCCCGGCGCTCGGGCGCGGGCAACTCGCGCCGGGTGACCGACGCACCACTTTCAAGGCGCGCCAGGGCAGAAGCCAGCTCCGACAGGTGCGCCACGCCCACCACCCGCAGATCCGGCACCAGGCTCAGATCGACAACCTGCTCCTGCGCTGCAAGCGCCGCCTGGGCCCCCAGAGCCCGCGCATCGAGACCCAGGGCCACGGCCCCCTTCGCGCGACGCAGAGCCCCGTCCAGCGCCAGCTCGCCCACGACGAGCGTGCTGGCCAGGGTGGTGTCACTCAGTTCCAGCTGACCCGAGGCCACCAGGATACCGAGGGCCAGGGCCAGATCCATGGCCGCACCGTCTTTACGCAGGTCAGCCGGCGCCAGGTTCACGGTGATTCGATGATCGGGCCAATGGAACCCAGCGTTGCGAAGCGCCGAGTGAAGGCGTTGCTCGGACTCGCGCAAGGTGGTGCTGGGCAGCCCCACCAACGAGAACCCAGGCAGCGTGGGCGCGAGGTCGACCTCGACCACCACGCGTTGCCCCGACAAACCCTGCAATGAACCGGTGAGTACGCGAACGATTCCGCGCTGCGTCATGCCCGTCTCCAGACCGGGAGGACATGGCGGGAGGCGTCGAGTCCGACGCCCTGCTAGACTATCGCCGTCCCCGCGCGCGGACAACCCAGCGCGCGAATCCCCGGCCCCCAACGACAAAGAATGGAACCGTGTCCGGTCTGATCATCGATGCCGAGCCGATGGACCTGCGCCTGCGGCGACCATTTACCATATCTCGTGGAACGAAAACCCACGCCGCCAATGTCCTGGTGCATGTACAGGCGCAGGGCGTGGTGGGACTGGGCGAAGCGGCCCCCAACGCCCGCTACGGTCAATCCCAGGCGTCTTCGCTCGAGGCGCTACGAAGTTTCAATGTCGACGAAGAAATCGATCCGCTCGACATGCCGGCCGTGCTCCAGCAGTTCGATCTGGCCCACCCCGACGAGGTGTCGGCACGCGCGGCGCTGGAAATGGCGCTGTGGGATTGGGCCGGTAAGCACGTTGGACTGCCCGTGCACCAGATGTTGCGGCTGGAACCGGTCGTGAGAGCGGTCAGCTCGTTCACCATATCCATCGACCAGGCCCAGGGCATCGAAGAGCGCGTGGGCGAAGCCAGCGCCTGGCCGGTGCTGAAGGTGAAGATGGGTGGCGGCGATGCCGACGTGAAGGCCATCGAACATTTGCGCAAGATCACCGACAAGCCCTTCCGCGTGGACGCCAACGAGGCCTGGGACGAACCCGAGGCGGCCGAGCGTATTCCATGGCTGCACGAAATGGGCTGCGAGCTGGTGGAACAACCGTTACCGGCCGGCAGCCTGGAAGCCATGGCCAGACTGAAGAGTGCCAGCCCCGTGCCCCTGGTAGCCGACGAGGATATCCAGGATGCCGCCGCGGTGGCGGATCTGGCCGAGGCATTCCATGGGGTGAACGTGAAGCTCATGAAGACCGGCGGCATTGGGCCCGCGATCGCGCTCATCCACGCCGCGCGGGAAGCCCAGCTCGGCGTGATGCTCGGCTGCATGGTGGAAAGCAGCGTGGCTATCTCCGCCGCCGCGCAGCTTGCGCCCATGGCGCACTGGCTCGACCTGGACGGCGCGGCGTTGCTGGCCGAAGACCCCTACGAAGGGGCCCTGGTGAACAACGGTCTGGTGCAACTACCACCACGACCAGGCCTGGGTGTGTTGCCCCGATCCCAGACCTGACAAACGCAAAAAGGGGCCCGCTTGAAGCGGGCCCCAATTCGCACACCTGAGCGACCCCGAACGCGCGAACGCGTAGGAGGCCTGGAGCAGTCAGAAGACTACAGGTCGTGAGGCCGAAGCGTCTTGCGACTGTTGGCCAGCGCGCGCTCTTCGGCGCTCGAAATCATCTGGCGCACCTTCTTGTCGAGAGCGTCGTAGAATTCGCTGGAGATATTGCACTTCTCGCTGGCTGCCTTGGTGCGGCTCTTCGAAATGATCATGTCGGCCATGGATACCCTCCCAAAGGGTGGAATTGAGATGCCCGGGCGGCGTTGACGCCGGTATAGTGTTCAGCGTCAGAACCGCTGTCAAACGAAAATTCCCACCCCAAACCGGCAGCAAACGGGCATTTGGCCCGCCCCAGGAAACGCATGACCACTTCTCCACTGTCCTCGTCCCTGCGAAAAGGCCGATTCGTGATCGGCATGATCCACGTTCCCGCCACCCCGGGGTCGCCCGGTCACGGGGCCGTGGAGGAGAGCATGTTCAACGTGATCAAACAGGCCCAAGTGCTTGTCGATTGTGGATTTGACATGATTCTCCTGGAGAACATGCATGACTTCCCGCCGCTCCGGGAAGAGCACATGGGGCCCGAAATTCCGGCCTATCTCACGGCCCTGGCCACGGCCGTGCGGGCCGAGGTCCCCGCCGGATTTCCCATGGGAATCCAGGTGCTTTTCGCCGCCCATCGGGTGGCCCTGGCGGTGGCCCATGCCGCCGGATTGCAGGCCATCCGGGCCGAGGCGTGGACCTACGGCCACCTTTCGGACAAGGGGTGGGCCGAGGCCAGCGCGGCCACGAGCGTCCGCTACGCGCAGTCGATCGGAGCCCAGGACGTCCAGATCTGGGCCGACGTGAAGAAGAAACACGCCAGCCATGCGGCCACCTCCGACCTGAGCACCGGCGACGTGCTGTCGACGCTGGAACTGCATGGCGCCGACGTGGCTATCTTGACTGGGGTTTCCACCGGCATCGCCCCCGCCCCCGGAGACTTCTCGGCCGGACGCCGAGCCAGCCGACTCCCACTGGTGCTCGGAAGCGGCTTGACGGTGCAAAATGCGCCTACCTTTGCGGCGGTCGCGGACGGGTTCATCGTGGGTACTTCGATCAAGGAAGGGGGAAACTGGAGGAATCCGGTGGATCCCGAGCGCGCACGCGCCCTCTTGGAGGCTATCAAGACCTCTTGAGGAATCCCTTGGCCGCGGCCGGTCTAACTGGCACACGGGTTGATGCAGTCTGTGGTGCCATGCAAGGAAATCGCTTCAAACACTTCCAGATCCAGAAGCTGCTCGGCCAGGGCGGCATGGGCGAGGTCTATCTTGCCCTCGACACCACGCTTGAGCGCAAGGTAGCGCTGAAGTTCCTGCCGCGGTCGCTCATGGGGGACCCCGCGGCTCAGGGCCGCCTGTTCGATGAGGCCCGCAGCTGTAGCCGCATCCAGCATCCCAATATCGCGGTAATCCACTCGATCGAGGAAGACGGTGGCGTCTACGCGCTCTGCCTCGAATACGTGGAAGGCCACACCCTGCGCGAGGTTCTGGCCGACCATCAGCTGTCCATGAACCAGATTGCCCGCATCGGTAGAGCCGTCGCCGCAGGCATGACGGCCGCGCATGAACAGGGCGTGATCCACCGCGACCTCAAGCCAGCGAACGTGATGCTGACCGTGCGCGGCGAAGTGAAGATCATGGACTTCGGGTTGGCGCTTCGGCCCCAACGCATCGTCCACACGATGGGCCCCAATTCGTACGGCACCGTCAGCTATATGTCGCCCGAGCAGGCACGGGGCGAAACACCGACGCACCTCAGTGACATCTTCTCGTTCGGAAGCCTGTTCTACGAACTCATTACGAGTCGTCCGCCGTTTTCTGGCCAGAACGATCTGGCCGTGCTGCACAAGATCATCCAGGACGATCCGTTCCCCATTCAGGAACTCCGTCGGGAAACTCCACCGGCACTCGAGCGAGTGGTCCGTCGATGCATGCAGAAGGACGCGATCAACCGCTTTCCTTCCATGAACGACGTGGCCGCCGAACTTCATTTCGTGGAGCCGGTGGTTGAATCGGGCCCGAAAGACCTGATCCTGGAATTGGGCAGCGACCTGAGCGCTCCCGACACCCAGGAGGCGGCACCCAAACCCAGCGGACGGGTACCACGCCCGGCCCCGCGACGCGACACCGGCAACGTACCCCAGGATGGCCTGCCCCACATCGGCGAGCTGCTTACGGTGCCATTTGGCGAACTGGAAATGCCCAAATCCGGCGGCAGCCCGTCGGCCAGCTTCCGCACGCACATGACGACAGGACCAACCAAGGCCGACCCGCGTGAAACGCGGCGCGTCGAGATCGTCAAAGAGGTCAAGAGCCGCAGCGGACACGTGCCCACGCGAAAAACATCGCGACCGGGACCCGATCGCGCGGCGTTCATCGGACTGGCTGAAGAAGCGTCGCGCACCTACAGCTCGGGTCGCCGCAACATCATGTCGTCCAAGCGTCGCCCGTGGATGAACGCGGTAGGATTGATCCTGGCCTTGGCCCTGGCGGCCGCCGGATTCATCACCTTGATGCGCGCGGCCGGTATCGATCCGTGGCCGTTCGAGTTCCCGGCCAACAACGAGGCGTCGGTCCAACAGGGCTCAATGGTCACGCCCCCGACACCGCCGCCGGCGAAGAAGCCCAAACCCAAACCGAAGGCCGCCAGCAAGCCAGTGGAACAGCCGGCGGTGGAAACGGTGCCAGTAGAATCGGCCGACACTCCGAAAGACGGTGCGCCGCCGCAGGACGGCCCCGTGGATTCAAACGGCGAGGCGCCCCAAGAGCAGAAGACCGGGGATACCGGGAACCAATCTAGCCCGGACGAGCCTGCGCCAGACGAGCCAGCAGATCAGTAAGGATCATGGCCGTCGCGCCCCAGACCTTTCCCTCGGGCAGGCGCCAGCAGGGCAGCGAACGATCCGCTCGCTCAAAGGTCGAACGAAGTTCTGCGCGACTCAACTCTTCCACCGAACTCACGATCACCGATTCCACTTCGCGGGCGTCTGGTGTGAACTCGAACGGTCCACGACCGACCGCCACGAACGGATACACAATGTATCCGCTCACGGGAATCCATAGCGGGTCAATGGAACCCACCACCTGGGATTCGGCGATCTGAACCCCAATCTCTTCGTGGGTTTCTCGCAGGGCAGCTTGCCTTAGCGACTCATTGGCCTCGCGACGGCCTCCGGGCAGGGAGATCTGCCCCGAGTGAACGTCGCCATCTACCGAAGTCCGCCGCATGAGCGGCAATCGCATTTCCCCCTCGTGGGGATACAGGAGAATGAGCACCGCCGCTTCGGTAGCGTCGTCGGCTGGCGTTCGAGCCCGGTGCAGGCTGGCTTGCGGCCAGAGCGCGGCCTTCTGCTCGTCCGTGGGCGAATGGCCCTTTACAGCGCTGAGAATCTCTTCGTGATCGAACATCGGTACCAAAGCATCCGGGTTCCAGAGGACGGACAAACTAGCCGCGCATCCTATCCTACTTTGGTAGCGAGATCTTGCGACGGTTGCAACAGGGTCCTCGGGTGGCGGGATTGAAAATGGCCCCTCGATCGGTTGATCGAGGGGCCATCTCGTGAGAGCCGGATAGCCTGCGCCGGTACATTGCGGCACAAGCTCTCCCGAGCTGGCTCGAAGATAGCCTGCGCCGGTACATTGCGGCGCAAGCTCTCCCGAGCTGGCTCGGCTATTTAATCAAGACCATCTTCATGGTTTCTTCGTAGCCCGAGGCCGTGACCAGGCGGAAGAAGTAGGTACCGCTGGTAACCTGCTTGCCCGCTTCGTCCAGTCCGTTCCAGGCGTAACCATCGTGCAGACCGGCCTCGAGGACATCCTCGACTACCGTGCGCACGAGCTGGCCACGCAGGTTGAACACGCGCAGGGCCACGTGCTCACGATCCTTCAGCGTGAAGCGGAAGGTCGTGATGGGGTTGAACGGGTTCGGATAATTGCCAAACAACTTGTTGGCGGAAATGACCGTCGGCGGAGCCGGGGTGGTCGTGTCGTTCATGCTACCCGGGGTGCCACGATCGCCGGTGCCGAACAGCGGAGCACCCGTGCCCGACCAGTTCGCGCCGATGTTGTTGTCGGCCTGCGTCTCGTCGAACTGCATGGACTGACCACTGGGGTCGGGCCACAGCGTGCCGCCGTCGTATTCGACGCGATCCACCTCTTGCAGCGACGCGTTGAGCAGGATGACCTCGTCGGCCGAGTTACCCAACGTGATACCCGCGTAGGTGTAGAGCGCGGTGATGCCTTCAGCCACCAGGGCCGCACCGTTGCGCGCCAGAACCGCGTACGCACCGGCCGCGACGTTCAGCGCGCCGCCCGAAGCGATCACGTGCGACTCACCACCCGCGTCCTGGATGGTCCAGCCCTCGATATCGACGGTGGATGCACCCGCGTTGTAGATCTCGAACCATTCGCCGTCGGTGTCCGACAGGACGAATGGGTTCTGCATGATCTCGTTGATACGGACCAACTCGGGCGCGGCGGGATCGAACACCGGCAGACATTCCTGCGCCGCTTGCGCGTTGCCCGCAGTGTCTTCGACGTTCTCGGCGCACACGGTGTAGGCCACGCCCGCCGAAAGCGCCGAGCCGAGGGTCAGCACCACGTCGGTGCCGGCCACGTTGGCCGCGGTCACGGACACGGTGTTGGCCGGGGTCGCCGTCTCGAACACGGAGTAGTTCCCCGTGGTACCGCCGGTGACCGGATCGATCGCCTCGTCCCAGCCCAGGGTGATCTCCGAGGCGCCGCTGATGTCGGCCGTCAACAGAACCGGAGGACAGACATCGCCGGTGATGCCACCAGCCGAAATTTCCGACGCCGAACAGACCAGAATCTGTCCCTGGCCACCGAAGTTCGCGCCCGCACCCGAAGCAGTGAGCTGCTGGCCCACCACGTAGGGTACCGGCTGGGCCACCACGTCGGCATCGATACGAATGATCACCGGACCCGAACAATCGGTGATGGTGACGTTCGTGGCCGTGGCCGACGACGAATCGATATCGGAGATGACACCGCTCGCCTCGATGTACGTTCCTTCGTTGCTCGCGGCGGCGGCGGCCAGCGTCGAGGCCTGTACGGCCGGACTCAGCGGCGGGTTGCCGGAGCTGATCAATTCAACCTCGTAGCTCACGATTTCCACCGTCGTGAAGAACACGGCCACGGTACCGGTGATCTTCACGATGTTGCCCGTGTTGTTCAGATCGGTGAAACCGGTGCTGAAGTTGGTGCCAAAGAGGTTGATACCACGACCCGAGGCGTCCTGGACGTAGCCGCTGACGTTGCCGTCGTTGCGATAGTCACCCGGGCAATACACCTGTCCCTGGATCTGCACGACGGTGCCCGTCAAGGCCCCGAGATTCGCGTGGATGTCGGCGATGGGCGTGATGGTCTCGGGCGCAACGGTGTAGTCGAACAGCGTGGTGGGCGCGTCCGAGGGGTTGGTCCCCGTGCCCCCGTCGTTGTCCGTGGCTTCCACGTAGTACTCCACAAAGGCACCGTTGACTTGACCCGGAATGGTGGCTTCCCACGAACCGGCGTTGTCGACCATGGCTACCTGGGTGAATAAGAATGCTCCATCCACGCGGTAGAAAAGACTGACACCGGTGACCGTGCCGTCCTGGTCGGCGGCTTCGGTGGATACCAGCGCCGCCTCACCCGGGATGGGCAACAGCGGACGATGGATGGTGTTGTCGGCGGTGGGCGGTACCAGACACTGGTTGGCCACGCCGGGCGTGTCGTTCACACCGACGGTGAAATCACCAATGAGAAAGCCGCCGGGGCAGCGAAACACGTGAGCGGGGACGAATGTACCGTCCGGACCCACGGTGTCGGCGCCGTAGACACATTCGCCCGAGGCCGGGATGTCGAAGGTCTCCACGAGCGCGATGCTGTCCACGATGCTCGTCCAAGGCGTCACGTCAAAGGCACAGTCGTCGTTGGTGTCCAGGTCGTCACCGTTCGCACCGGTGAAACCGCTGACGATCATGTGCGTGACGTTGTCGCTGTTCTCGAAGTTCAGGTCGGTGACCACATCGGCGGTACCGAGCGTGAACGTGTCTTCGGCAATGACCAGGAAGCCCGAGCCGTTCAGCGACAGAGCGCCGAGGTCGAGGACAAACTCGATCGTGCCACTGGCGGTGGCCCCGTCACCGATGACCAGGTAGGTCAGTCCGGCCAGACTCTCGTTGTTGGCGCCAATGAACTCGACGTACTCGTCCACGTCGGCGCCGACATTATCGATGCGGATTTCGTTGATCTGCACGGCGCTCGCGGGAGCGGCCATGAAACAGAAGGAAGCCAGGAATAGCGTCAGTGCACCCAACAAAGGGGCACCGGCAATGCAATTACGGAGGCGCATATGGGTCGCTTTCTCCAGTGATGTCAGGCCAGGGCAGAACCTGTGGTGATGGTTGGCAAACGGATGGATACCGCATTTTATCACAACCACCGCAAACTGATAGGGAAGCTGCGTCCAGGAACGTCCAAATGTTGTGATCGGTACTCCTATATTCACCTTTTTTGCGATGGGTCCAGAGCCAGGACATCCTTCCACTGTGACCGGTACAGAAGAGCAGCCAGCGCGATCGGGACCACGAAAAGACCCACTTCGCGAAAAAACATGTCCACGAAGTAGGCAGACCACCCACGCCAATTGTCAAACAGGCCCAGGAACGGCTCGACGTCCAGATTGGCGTATCCCAGGTGGACCCGAGCGACCAGGATCAACAGGGCCAGGATCCCGGTAATCAAGGTCCCCAGGGCCAACCCCAGCAGTCGATCGCGGATGGCAAGCTTGGGCACCGCCGCCATCAGTCCCCACCACACGGGCCCGCCTTGCACCAGGTGATCCACGCGCACGGTGGGCGTGCGGGGGACGCGCGCCGTGAACTCGTGGAAGACCTGAAGGGTCTGACCGCCCTCGATGAGCTCCAGGTGATCGGTCAGCGGGGTCGGCTCGAAGGTCCGCAGGATGCCCTCGCCCAGAGGCACATAGAGCGGCGACCACCATGGCAGGGTAGACCGAAGAAGCACCCAGCCTGCCCCCATTCCCAACACGAATCGAAGTGCCAACCACAGCATTGGCCGCCAACGAATGCCGTGGAGGCGGGATTCGCTCATGACGCCCGCGCGGGTGGCGGGGGTGGGGGAAGCGCCCACTTGAGATACACGATGAACACACCCACGGTGGCCACGATCAGTACCGCCTGCCAGAAGAAGAGGTGCGACAGGTCAAACATGCCGGGCAGGTATCGGCCCGTCAGAAACAGGCCGACGATTCGGGACAGGTTGATGATCGAAAGCAGCGGTAGCCCCACGGCCAACCCCGCGAGCTTGGATCGCAACGGGGCTGGGAACGCCACGACCGCCGCCGTGAACAGCACCCACAGATCGGTGCCGTTGCAGACATTGAGCACGCGAACCGCGAACACGCCGTCGTCGATGACCTCGGCCTGACCGCCAACGGCCGGCAGGAACAGCGACAACAGCCCTCGGCTCAGCCGGGTGACCAGGCTTGTGTAGTCGCCCAGAAACCACCTGGTGGTGGCCGGCAAAGCCAGCCCTGCGTGGAGCGCGAAGGCCACCACCAGGAAGATTCCGACCGAGGCCCATGGCCCCCGATACCAAGCATGTTTGGATTCTCTTTGGGCTTCCGACATAGCTGACTCTCTGCGAGGTCTCATTCTGGCAAGGATCTTTGCACTTTCGCGGCCGAGCCGCCTATACTAGGGGGACTCTCCCCAACCCTTCAAGGAGGCAACAAGTGCCTTTGTATCGCATCGCGCTCGCCGCGCTGGTTAGTGGTCTGCTGGCGACTCCTGCTCTCGCTGCCACCGTCCAGGTCAACCAGGTCGGACTCACGTTCGACCCCGCCGACATCACCATCAACGTAGGTGACACCGTGGAATGGGTCTGGACCACCGGGGTCCACACCGTCACCAACGGGACCGGCGCGGCTGACCCCAACGTTGGCATCCTGTTCGATGATGCCCTTACGGTCGGCAACCCGACCCCAAGCTATACTTTCACCACCGTGGGCGACGTGGACTACTTCTGTCGACCTCACGAGTTCTTCAATATGAATGGCATCATTCGTGTGCAGTCGGTCGGCCAGCCCGTGCCCACGCTGGGCGAATGGGCATTCGGAGCGACGGCCTTGCTGATGCTCGCCGCCGGTTTCGTGATGGCCCGGCGACGATCCATCGCCTGAGTCGAAACCCGCAGCAACGATTGGAAGGGGGCCCCTTGGGGCCCCCTTTTTTCTTGTCACACCGACTCGGCGTGGACCAAACACCGGTTGGACTGGTGTTAACCCCGCGATGTGATAGGTTTTCGATCAACTCCCCTGAGCCTTCTAGTTGAATAAGGAGAAGGATGCCATGAGCCAGGGACCGTTTGGCGAAGACCTGAACATGCGAACGATCCAGGTGCCCAGGCCCCAAGGCCGCATCGTGGCCCTGGTCGTAGTGGCCATCGTGGCGTTCGTCGTGATCAGTTCGTCGTTCTACACCGTGGACCCAGAAGAAATCGGCGTGGTCATGCGCTTCGGCAAGTTCGTACGCGACACCGACCCCGGTTTACATTTCAAGCTGCCAGCCGGAATCGAAACCGTTGAGAAAGTGCCCATACAACGGCAGAAGAAAGTGGAATTCGGGTTCCGCACGCGAGAACCCGGAATACGAACGCAATACACCACCGCCGGATTCACCGACGAATCATTGATGCTGACCGGCGACCTCAACGCTGCCGTGGTGGATTGGGTGGTTCAGTACCGCATCACCGACCCCTTCATGTATCTGTTCAAAGTTCGTGACGTGGACAACACCTTCCGGGCCATGACCGAGGCGGTCATGCGGAAGGTGGTCGGAGACCGTACGGTCAACGAGGTCCTTACCATCGGTCGTCAGGAAGTAGCCGACCTCATCGAGGTCCAACTGCAGGAATTATGCGAGCAATACGAAATCGGCATCAAGGTCGACCAGGTCGTGCTGCAGGATGTGAACCCGCCGGACCCGGTGAAACCTTCGTTCAACGAAGTGAACGAGGCGCAACAGGAGCGCGAGAAGCTCATCAATGAGGCGCAGTCCGAGTACAACCGCGTAATTCCCCGCGCACTGGGCGAAGCCCAACAAACCATCCAGGTAGCCGAGGGCTACGCGCTCGATCGCGTCAACCGCGCCGAGGGCGAAGCCAACCGATTCGCGTCGATCTTCGACGCCTACCGCCTATCCCCCGAAGTGACGCGCAAGCGCATCTATCTCGAAACCATGGGCGAGGTGCTTCCCAAGGTGAAGAACAAGATCATCGTCGATGGAGATCTCAAGGGAGTTCTTCCGCTTCTGAACCTGAACCCGGGCGGAGGTGAGTGATGCGGTACTTCTACATCTTCCTGGTGGTCTTCGGCGCCATACTACTGAACAGCGGTGTATTCGTGGTCAACGAGCGACACCAGGCCATCATCACCCGTCTGGGCAAGCCGGTGCGCGAACCCATCACCACGCCGGGCTTGAAATTCAAGATGCCCTTTCTCGAGAAAGTCCATCGGTTCGACAAGCGATTCCTGGAATGGGACGGGGACCAGAACGAACTGCCCACGAAGGACAAACGGTTCATCTGGGTCGACACCTACGCACGATGGAGAATCAGCGATCCGCTGCTGTTCTTCCAACGTCTGCGCGACGAGCGCGGAGCTCAGATGCGACTGGATGACATCCTCGACGGTGAAACGCGCAACGCCATTGCGAACAACAACCTCGTCGAGGTCATTCGAACTTCCAATCGTGAGCCAGAGGTCGACCCGCTGACGGCCGACGACGAATCGGGACTCGCACCGATCTTGGTGGGACGCGAGGTCATTCGCATGGAAGTGCTCACCAAGGCGCAGACACGCACCTCGGACCTGGGCATCGAGATCCTGGACGTTCAGTTCAAGCGTATCAACTACGTCGAAGAGGTGCGCTTGAAGGTCTACGAGCGCATGATCGCCGAGCGCCGGAGAATCGCCGATCGATTCCGCTCCGAGGGTCAAGGTGAAGCGTCGCGTATCCTGGGTGAGAAGGATCGTGAACTCAAACGCATCCAGTCCGAAGCCTACCGAACGGCGCAGGAAATCGTGGGTCGGGCCGACGCCGAAGCTACGCAGATCTATGCGCGAGCCTACGACCGTTCGCCGGACAGCCGGGCGTTCTACGAGTACGTCCGGACCATGGAGAGCTACGCGACCACACTGGATGCGGAGACCTCGCTGATACTCTCGTCCGATGGCGAGTTCTACAAGTTCCTCAAGCAGTCCGATTTGGGCGGCAACTAGGAAACCGGTATTCCCCGGGGGAGATTGCCCCCGGGGAAATCGCTGCGCATGACGCTCCATCGCCGTTTCGCACTCTCTTTCGTCCTCATCCTGGTGCTCGTGGGAGTAGCCGCGGGACTGCACGCCTGGAACTCGGCCCGGGTCGCGCAGCGACTGGATGATTTCGAGACCAGCGTGCGCGACGAAGAACGCGTGCGGGACCTACGCCTGGAGATCGAGCGCCTCCACAAGGAGCTGGAGTCGCTGCCGTCACTCCTCAAAGGCGATGACGAGCGCGAGACTGCGCGCCAGGAAAACCGCTTTGCCGCGCGCGTGCAAGCCTCCTTGGATCGCATCGAAACGCTTGCGCAGGGCGTTACCGGCCACGGTCTACAGCCCGAGCTCGGGCGATGGAGTCAGGCCTGGGCTAGCTATCCCGAACGGGCAAGAGACGACCTGGCCGCCGCCACCGACTCGTTGCGAGCGTCCACTTTGAGCCCCTACCGAAAAATGGCGCACGAGACGCTGCCGGCGTTGAGCCGCCGGGCATCGTTGCGTCGTGGAGCCTCGTGGACCGGCGCGCAGCCCGACAATGCCGATCTATGGTTGTTCCTGCTGCTGGGCGGGCTGGCGTTGATATGCGTACTACTGGCGGTGTCCGGACTCTCCACGTTCCGCTCCCGATTCCGTACGCTGCTCCACGGCGCCGCGGCCATCGGCGGCGGTGATCTACACCATGTCATCAAGTTGCGGGGGAAAGACGAATTCACCGATCTGGGTCGCGTGTTCAACAACATGTCCCACGACCTCCAACTGACCCAGCGCCAGCTCACCATGAGCAATCAGGAGTTGGAGAAACGAAACAAGGAAATCGACGAGCAGCGGAAGGTGAGCGAATCGCTGCTCCGCAACATCTTGCCCGCCGAAATCGCCGACGAGCTCAGTGCCAAAGGCGAGGTAACGCCGAAGCTCTTCGACGACGTCAGCATTCTGTTCACCGATTTCGTGGGATTCACGCCGTCCACCGAATCACTGGGCGCGCAGGAGCTGGTGCGGTACCTGAACGGATACTTCACCGACTTCGACAAGATCGCACGCCGGTACCGTCTGGAAAAACTGAAGACGATCGGCGACAGCTACATGTGCGCCGGCGGTCTGCCTGCTCCCCGGGCTTCGCATGCGGTCGACACGGTACTGGCCGCGCTCGAGATGGTGCACGTCGTCCGCGACCGGGCCACGCGCGCCGACCAACCCGGTTGGGCCGTACGCCTGGGCATCCACAGCGGACCCGTCGTAGCCGGCGTGGTTGGCATCGACAAATTCGCGTTCGACATCTGGGGCAAGACCGTGAACTTCAGTAGCCGGGTGGAAACCACCGGCGCGCCCGACCGCATCAACATCTCGACCGAGACCTACGAGCGCGTGAAGGATCTATTCGACTGCGAGGCGCGTGGCAAGGTCCGAACAAAAGAACAGCGCGAGTTCGACATGTACTTCGTTCGCGGCGTCCACCCCCACCTGCTCGACGAAAAAGTAGCGGGAGTTCCGTCGGGTTTCCTACAAGCCTACCAGCGCGCCTACAACGCACAGCCGCCCGCGTTTCCCAGCTTCTTGTAGACGCAAACCAGAACGCCCCGCTACCGGCGGGGCAGCAGCGTGAGGGTTCGCGTGGTAGGACCGGCCAGGAATGGCGTGGGGCGACCTTCCGCCCAGTCGGTATGACCATCACCGTAGTGCGGCGACATCGGGTGGCCGCTCTGTCCCGCGGGCATATGGAACAGGCCGTGCTCTTCACGCCCGGGGGCCACGACCATGCGCTGGGAAGCGCCGTGACGAGGGTGCTGCACGCGGGGCATCCAGCTATCGCCAGGCAGCGCCAGCCTCGGCATATCGAGCCAGCTCGAAAGGAACGGCACGGCCGCACTCAAAGGGTGCGTGATCCGGGTCGCGTTGCGTTCACCCCAATTGCGGCCCGCCAGGCTGGAACGCCCCGCGCGCAGTCGATCGGCCGTGGAATCGGCCTGGGCAATCAGGAATTCGCCCCAGCCGGCGTAGCCCGGTGGTGTGAGATGGGCGGGGCGGGCTTCCAGCAACGCCCAAACGGGACCCTCGGGCCGCGGCAGATCGCCCGGATCGAATTCGGGGGCCTGGGAACGAACGGAACTGGTGAGGCCTCGATAGACCTCCGCGACCACCGAGCCCCGGAACTCCCGAACCAAGCGGTACCCCACCGACTCGACCGCGGCGCGGCCACCCCACTGCCGCACGAACGACAAGATTTCCGATCGTGAGGGCGTGTCGCCCGCATCTTCCAGTACGCGCGTCAGCAACTGTTGCCACGGCGTCAGAAATCGAGCTTCGTCGTCGAGTTGGACCGCCAGCATGTCGTGCTCGTCGAACTGGTCCATGGCCAGCAGGCGATCGCGAATCTGTTGGGCGCGAGCGCCCAGCGCGTAGCCGTCGTCACCGATCTTGGCCAGGTCCTCCCCCCCCACCACCCGGGCGTTCGCCGTCCAGATACGTCCACTGGCCGGGCGAATCACCGCCGGCGTTTCCTCGGGCAACAACCAACCCTGCCAACCTTCACCGTCGGCCCAACTACGCGGGCGGTCCCCGGGTACAACGCGGCGTGGAATGCGGCCCATGACGGTCCAGGCGATGTCGCCGTCACGGTGGGCGACCACGAAGTTCTGGTGGGGGATGCCGCACCTAGGCGCCAACTCCACCGCCGCCTCCAACTCCACCACCCGTTCCATATCCAACAGGTTGAAATTCACGGCCGCTTCGTCGTGGGCCACCCAGCGCAACACGCGGACGCGGCCCGCGTGGTCTTGACCGAGTACTGGACCCCAAATCGACCATTGCACCACTTCGGTGACGGGGTCACCGCCGCGAACGCGAATGACTTCCTCCACGCTCTCGATCGACTTCCATCCACCGGGCGTGCGATACCTGCGTGCATCGCCCGGATCCAACTCCAGCAGGACCACATCGGCGTAGTCGCCGTAGCTGTTGGTATACCCCCAGGCGATCGACGTGTTGCTACCCACGATGATGGCGGGAGCTCCGGGCAACGTCACGCCGGCCAAGCGGTAGGCCTGTCCTTGTTCGTTCCAACGCAACTGCGCGCGGTACCAGATCGACGGAACACGCAGCCCCAGGTGCATATCGTTGGCCAACATGGCCGCGCCGTGGTTGGTATGGGTGCCATCCACCGCCCAATTGTTGCTGCCCAGGAAGACACCGTCAGAGAATGGGTGACTCCGGATTGCCGCGTCACCAGACGCGGCCGCGCGGCGCTGCCGCAGATCGAGGATGTCGGAAGATGGTATGGGCGGTTGCGTGTACGTCGTGCTGTCGATGGCGGCGTCCCACCGCTGTGAGCCCACCGGCGTCAAGAACTCCGCCAACGCCGCCGGCGCCAGATCGAACAGTGCGCCGCGAGCCGATTCGCGATCGCCGTTCTCGTCCTGTAGATCGATGAACATGGTCAACAAGACCAGCACCGAGTCCTGCGGACGCCACGCTCGCGGCTTGGATTGCAGCAGGTAGTACTCGAACGGTCTCGCCGCCTGCTCCTGCAGGCCCGCGTTCACTCCGCGCGAGTAGGCCTCCAGAATCGTTCGAGTACGCCCTTCCATGGCCCGCACCACGCGTTCCGCCACCGCGCGGAACCGATGGCGACGAAACGACCGATCGAGCTCAACGGTGGCTGAACCCAACAATTCGGAAAGCTCGCCGGCCGACGTGCGACGAAGCAGATCCATTTGAAAAAATCGATCCTGGGCGTGGACGAAACCGGTGGCGAACGCCGCGTCTTCGCGCGTACTACCCACGATGGTGGGAATGCCGCGGCCGTCGCGCTCGACGTTCACGGCGGCACCAAGTCCGTCGACGGTGCGAAGCCCCTGGGTCAGCGGCAGGCTACGGCGCAGCTGCACGAAGGCGAGGACAGCAATCACTATCGCGATCAGCGTGACGACCGCCAACAGACGGCCCAATCCCAGCCATACGCGCCGCGCCACGGCGCTCAGCTCAGCCGGTCCATCCGAGTACCTCGTCGATGGCCTTCGTGGCCAGCGGGTGATAGCTACCCCGCGCCCGACGGTAGATGTCGCGACCCAACTCGCGCCCCTCCTGCGTCTGCGCCAGAGCCCCGTAGATGGGCCGCAGGAACTTGCCCCGGCCCATGTCCAACAGGAAGGACTCCATTGCCGCAAACGCTGGCTGATACCACGCCCGCACGGCGATCTGAACCCACTGGTTCAGGATTTCGGAGTTCTTGGTGTTGCTGAAATCGAACGCCGCATCGAGCTTCGCCATCTGGTCGCGCGAGATATCGTTGGGCAGTCGCCGCAGGAAGTGCAGCCAATGATGCGAGGTCCAGCCCTCGACATCCAGCGTGGCCGGGTCGGCGCCGTTGTTCCAGGCGGTCAGCTGACGTTCGACCGCCTCCAGGGCCTGGCTGCGCGGTTGTGGACAATTGAACGGAATCCCCGGTCCGTACACCCATGCCTTCATGTCGACCGTTTCGAAGAACTTGGGGTGCGTCTGCGCGAACGCCGCTTCGGTTTCCTCCAGGAAACCCTGGGTGTCGACGCTGGAGAACCGATGGCGTTGGAAGTACGAACGCAGGTACGGATCCCAGTTCTCGCGCCCCACCGTTTCCTCCAGTAGCCGCAGGAAAAAGTACCCTTTCTCATAGGCTATGTCGGTGAAACCATCGTCGGGGTCTCGCCCCGCCAGATCCAACTTGAGTCGCGTATCGGGACTGGTCTCGCCCAACGTCGCAACGTCTTCTTCCAGGTCCTGGTATCCCAGTCGTGCCAACATCTCCGAGTAGTCGCGCCCCTCGATCGCCTCCATGATCCGACGTTCCAGGTACACCGTGAACCCTTCGTTCAACCAGAAGTGATCCCAGGTTCGATTGGTCACGAGGTTCCCTGACCAGGAATGCGCCAGTTCGTGCGCTACCAACGCCACCAGACTGCGATCGCCAGCCAGGATCGTGGGCGTCGCAAACGTCAGGCGTGGGTTTTCCATACCGCCGTAGGGAAAGTACGGAGGCAAAACCAACAGGTCGTAGCGGCCCCAATCGTAGGGGCCGTAGAGTTCTTCCACCGCCAGCATCATGTCTTCGGTATCGGCGAATTCCCACGCCGATGCCTTCACCAGACCCGGCTCCGCGTACACGCCCACCCTCTTGCCGATGGAAGCGAATTCGAGATTTCCCACCGCCAGAGCCAACAGGTAGGCCGGCACCGGCTGGGGCATGCTGAACTCATAGACACCGTCGCTGGAAATCCTGGTGGGATTCTCGGCGCTCATGAGGGCCATGAGGCCGCGCGGTACCGTCACCCGCGCATCGTAGGTAAAGCGCATGCCCGGGCTGTCGGGGCAGGGAATCCAACTGCGCGCATACACCGACTGCGATTGGCTGAACAGAAACGGAGCTTTCTTGTCGTGCGTCTGCGACGGCTCGAGCCACAGCAACGCTTCGGCGTTGGGCTGCGTTTCGTATTGTATGGTTACGATCTGCGTGGACGGCGCAATGGCAATCGTCAATGACCGACCCAGGTAGGGCTGGGCTTTACCCAGGGAAAAATCCTGGGATCCCACACCGTCGAGCGATACCGCGTGGATGATGAGGTCCGATGTGTCGAGCACCAGCTCATCGGTCCCCGAATGGTTCGATACATGCAGCTCGGCCGTGCCCGAGAGCACGCGGCGGTCGAAGTCCACGGCCAGATCCAGGGCCAGGTGCTCCACCGTGACCTTGTCCGGTCGGGCGAAGCTATGCGGATCGGGGCGCGATCCCGTGGACGCACATCCGATGACCATGAGAAGCACCAAACACGAAGCGAATCCACGCGGTCGCAACACTATTTCTCCTTGGAAATCATGATGAGGGGAAGCAGGAAGGTAACACCGAATCAAGGCGTCCATCCAGTCCCGATCGGTCGTAGCCTGGAATCCCACAAAAAACGGGGGGCGCCTTGGTAGCGCCCCCCGTCTTGAGTACGGTGGTTCGGATCAGTTCCGATCACTTCGCCTTTTTGACCGTGATTCCCCACCCCATGGGGTCATCGGGGCGGCGATCGTTCCAGCCCTCGAACGAGTGCGATCCGTCGGTCTCATACACGACCTCGTAGGTGCCCGCCGGCAGCTCGATCTCGTCGTCGATCATGCGGTTCTTGCTGGCGCCCCCGGCGTGATCGGTGTCGCGATAGTCCATTTCCCAGACGGTTCGATTGCGTTCGCGATCACGGATGAAACCGTAGTCGTACATGTGTCCCGAGCTACCTTCGCCCAGCGCGTAGATCTGCACGCGCGTGGTCTCGGTCAACTCGAACCGCTCACGTTCGCGCTCGTGGTCACCGACCCGAACGATGCGAGCCAGAACCCCACTTTCACGTTTCAGATCCTCGGCGGCAATCAGCGCAAAGCCACCGTCGTTGCCACCCGACGGATAGATCCGCATGCCCCAAGCGTCGCCATCAAACGGCGCCGCGGAGTTCCAATCGTCGAAAGCATGTGAGTCGTCGGCTACGTAGAACGCTATGTAGTCACCCGCGGGCAGGCGAACCAGGTCGTCGAACATGACGTTCTTCTCGCTGCCGCCGGCCGGAACCACATTCCGATCGTCCATTTCCCAGACGGTCTGTCCGGTCTCGGCGTCGGCAATCCAACCGTAGTCGTGAAAGTCCCAATGGTCGGAGGTGGCTTCACCCAACGCATACACGTGCAGGTCAGCGTCGCGGGATAGACGAAATCCACGCTCGAAGAAGTCTCCGTCACGGGCCCGGCTGAAATCAATCAGCGGCTCGCCCCGCTCGGCCACGTCGAACATGGAGAAGCTCGAAGCATTGAAGTCGCGTCCGGGCAACAGCGTGATGCCCCAGTTCAACGGATCGTGCGGAGGATTCGCGTTGAACTGTTCGAAAGAATGCGAATCATCGGTGCCGTAGTACAGCATGTAGCGACCGGCATCGAGGCGAACGTCCCGGTCGATCAGACGGTTCTTGCGCGCGCCGCCGGCGTTCTTGCCCCGGCGATCACTCCCGTCCCAAACGCGCTTGCCCGTATCCGCGTTTACGATCCAACCAAAGTCGGCCGCGTTGTCGTCGCCGCGCCCATACTCGAGCGTGGCGTAGATGCGCACCGAGCCTTCCTGTGAAAGTGAAAACCCCTGCTTCACCAATTGCGAGTCGCCCAGTTGCGTCGCCCGGAACAGGGCGCCGGGCAAGCCACCGTCTACCTCGAAGGTACGCACATCGCCGCCGGAAAGATCCGAGGACGTCAGGGTGACCCGGCAATCGCGCAGGTCTTCCTCTACTTCTTCCAGGTCGCGCGACATACGGCGCCACTCCCGCGACGATTCTTTTCGATTGTCGCGATCGCGCAGGTTCGCGATCCATCCGTGGCCCGAGTACTGATACAGCTCATACTGGCCGGCATCCAGTTTCAGCGACACCTCGGCCATGCGCAGCGTGCGACTGCGTTCGTAGCGCTCGGTATCTTCACCGTACAGAACCCACACGGGCTCGCGCGTCTTGCTGTCCAGGATCCAGGAGTAGACGCTCATGTTCTCCTCGCCCTCGTCCCAGTCCCAGCTTTCATCAAACTTGTCCTTGATGTCGGCCCACCATCGTCGGTCGCCACTTTCGCGGGGCCAGCGTCCCACGGCAGTCAGGTCGACGTTGCCACCCCGCGTGAGCTCGAAGCCCACGACCTGAAGGTCGTACAGGTTTGGCTGACTCAGCTCGACCAGGGGATCCTGGGCCCAGGTGGGCGGCGCGAAGGCCAGAAGAAATACAAGCCCGATCAGGGCCATCACTACTCGCAGGGTCATCCGCATATCCAATCTCCGGAAAGAGGGACCCTTGCCAGGCCCCGTTACCGATCACCGTCGTCTCAGGGAATTGGACGTTGGCCCGATGCAAAAGGTTGGCACCTATTTGAAGCCTTTCCCTTGCGCAGGGTCGGTTCGGGCGGAAGAATGGCCTTTCCCCGTTGCCGAGGTAAAAGCCAATGGAACAACCATCCGCCCTGGATCGCCGCCAGTTTCTCCTGAGAGCCGCCGCCGCCTCGGTGGCGGCCACCCTGATACCCCAGGAACTACGGGCCCAGGCCGAGATCGACGACCAGGTCCTCGAACGAGCCGAGCAACTGGCCGGAGTCAACTTCACCCCCGAAGAGCGGGATCTCATGCGAGAATCCGTGGGCGGCCACCTCGAAAACCTGCGCAAGATCGAGGCTCTATCCATTGGCAACGAGGTGCCGCCGGCCTTCCGGTTCCTCCCCGCGGGCCATGTAGACCAAGGTCTGGGTGAAACCCCCAAGTCACACGAGACCCTCAAGGCGAGCACCGACGCCGAGGCCGACCTGGATTTTGCCTCGGTCGCGACGCTCGGCGCCCACCTTCGCGCGGGCCGCACCAGTTCGGTGGAGCTGACCAGACACTTCCTCGAGCGCCTGGAGCACCTGAACGAGCAACTGCACTGCGTGATTACGTTCACGCCCGAACGCGCCATGGCCCAGGCCAAGCAAGCCGATGACGAATTGGCGCGAGGCAAGGACCGCGGTCCTCTGCACGGAATTCCCTGGGGCGTGAAGGACCTGTTCGCGGTGGAGGGGTACCGTACGACCTGGGGCGCGGCCCCCTTCCGCGATCAGATGCTGGCCACCGACGCGCAGATCGTGCGCAACCTGGACGCGGCCGGTGCCGTGCTCGTGGCCAAGACGGCCGTCGGCGCCCTGGCCTGGGGCGACGTGTGGTTCGATCAGATGACCCGCAACCCCTGGAACCTCGAACAGGGTAGTAGCGGTAGCTCGGCTGGTTCGGCGTCGGCGGTGGCCGCCGGTGCGTTGCCGTTCGCCATCGGAACGGAAACGCTGGGCTCGTTGGTCTCACCGTCGACACGGTGCGGAGTTACCACCATTCGCCCCACGTTTGGTCGCGTGTCGCGCGCGGGCGGCATGGCGTTGAGTTGGACTATGGACAAGGTGGGTCCGATCACCCGCACCGTCGAAGACGCCGCGATGGTCCTGGACGCGATCCACGGCGCGGATGCCGGGGATCCCGACACGGTCTCGGTTCCCCTACGTTGGTACGAACCGAAAGACCTTGGGCCCATGAGGCTGGGCTACGTGGCCTCGGCCTTCGACGAGGAGCGCGACCAGAAAGGAATCGACGACGACACGCTGAACGTGTTGCGATCGGCGGGCTTGAAACTCGAGCCGGTGACGGTACCCGAGTTTCCCGTGTGGGACGCCATGGTCATCCTGGAAGTAGAGGCCGCGGCCGCATTTGATGAACTGACGCGCAGCAATCGCGACGATGAGCTGGTGCGACAGGTCGCTCAGGCCTGGCCCAACGTATTCCGGGCCGCGCAACTGGTGCCGGCGGTGCAGTACGTGCAGGCGCAACGCGCGCGCACCCTGCTCATGCAGCGCTACGCCGAGATGTTTCGTGAGTTCGATGCGTTCGTCACGCCCTCGTTTGGCGCCAATGTTCTGGGCGCCACCAACCTGACCGGACACCCCGCGGTGGTGGTTCCCAACGGTTTTGCCGCTGACGGCGGGCCCACCAGCATCTCCTTCATCGGCGGCCTATACGAAGAAGGCAAAGCCGCGGCCATGGCGCTCGCCTTCCAGCGGGCCACCAAGTGGCATCGTCGCCACCCCGAACTCTAGGGCCACACGTGTGTACTCTTGGAATCCTGCTGGGGCAGTCACCCCGGTTCCCGCTGATCGTGGCCGCCAACCGCGACGAATCGCGTCACCGAGCCACGCGCGCGCCCCACGTCTGGGATTCGCACCCGAGCTGGGTGGCCGGACTCGACGAAAAGGCCGGCGGTACCTGGATGGGAGTCAACGAACACGGTGTATTCGCCGGCATCACGAACCTGTGGACCGGACACCCGGCCGACTCCAGGCGAGCATCGCGCGGCAACATCGTCACCAGCGCCCTGAAGCAGAAGACCCTCGAAGGCGCCATGCAGTGGGTGCGCGCCCAGGATGCGAGCGCTACCAACCCCTACATCCTGGTCGTGGCCGACGCGAGGGGTCGGGGGTTCTGGTGTACGACCGAGCAGCGACTCGAAATCCATTCGCTGGCGCCGGGTCACTACGCAATTGGCAACGTAGTGCCGGAGGATCCGCCGCAGGGCAAGTTGGCGGGACTCACCGACGAGCTTCGCCGACTATCCGAAGTACGCGAGGGCGCGTCCCCGCAATGGCGGCACTGCCTGCAGCGAGCCCTGGCCACCCATTCGCATGATCGGGGTCCACGCAGCAGCGTGTGCGTGCATACCGAGGGAGAGTACGGAACGGTCTCGTCGACCATCCTGCTCCTGGATCGGGAAATGGCCGGTAGCCATCTGTTCTACGCCACCGGTCCGCCCTGCGAGAACGACTTCGAGGATCTGAGCCGCCTCATGAAGGAATTGTCGTAGGTGCCACTTCGGACGGCGATGCTGCGGCCGGCTTCTGCGCGTCCACGAAGCCCAGCAACGCCGAGACCACCATGGCCAAGATGACCGAACCGGCGAACACCCACAGCCCCGGTTGCACGATGACATTCAAATGAGCCAGTTGCTCGGCACTATTGATGCGCAGCACCACCACCAGCAATGCCACCACAAACACGTCGCCCATCGACCACTGTCCCAGGTTCTTGATCCACGTAAGCACGCGGGAACTGGATGACTCACCGAACCGCGCCATGACGAACGCAAGCGCGAGGTACTTTCCCACGGGGAAGACGATGGTAAAGGCCGTGATGAGCACCGTCAGCACCATCTCCCCCGCCTTGTACAGGCTTTCGATGGTGGTCAACAACCGCAGGTGGTCCACGGTGGTGCGCCCGATACCAAACAACTTGACCGTGGTTTCCACGACCACCACGTCCATGGTCAAGCTTACGAAGTAGAGCACGGCCGAGATGGGCAAGAGGACCAAGGCCAGGCGATACGCGAGTGGTCGATCGGAAAAAGACATGGCGTACAGTGCTTTCTGCGTGGAACCCGCTAGCATCATCGACTCACGGGCCATGTTCATTCAATTGGTCGAGCGTGTCCCGGCTTTTTACCGGCCCGGGCGGTAGGCTATACTGCCGACCGTCTTCCTTGCGCGCCCTACCCCCGTTTCCAGAGTCGAACCCAGTGACCCTGACCGTAGCCGAAAACGCACCCCTGGCCGACCACACAACCCTGGGAGTTGGCGGCCCGGTGCGTGCCATCGCCGGAGCCACTGACCCCTCCGACGTACGCCAAGCCCTCGAACTCGCCCACCGGTGGCACTGCCCGGGCGTGGTGCTCGGTGGTGGCAGCAACGTTCTGGTCGCCGACCGCGGCTTCGATGGGCTGGTGCTCCAGTACCACGACCGCAGCTGGCATGAGACGGTGGGCTCGGAGTCTGTACGCATACGGATAGGCGCGGGTTACTCCTGGGACGAAGTGGTTTCGCGCTGCGTGGAACGCGATTGGGCGGGAATCGAGTGCCTGAGTGGCATTCCGGGGTGGACCGGCGCCGCCCCCATCCAGAACATCGGCGCCTACGGACAGGAAGTGGCCAGCGTGGTGCGGGCCGTCCACGGCATCGACCTGCACAGCGGTGAGGAGCAGTCGCTGAGCGCGTCGGAGTGCGAGTTCTCCTACCGCAGTAGCCTGTTCAAGACCAGACTGCGCGGCCGCTGGCTGGTAACCGCGGTCGAACTGGAGCTGAAACCTCACGGCGCAAGCACCGTGGCCTACGCCGAACTCGATCGCGCCTTGGGCAACGGGCCGCGCGACCTGGCGACGGTACGGCAAGCCGTGCTGGCCATCCGTCGGACCAAGTCCATGGTGATCGACTCCGGCGACCCCAACACGGCCAGCGCTGGCTCCTTCTTCACCAACCCCATCGTCACGCCGGCCCAGGCCGAGGCCGTCGCGCGACACGTGGCCGATCCGCAGACCATGCCCTCATTCGCCCAAGCCGACGGTCGGCTGAAACTCTCGGCCGCTTGGCTCATTGCTCGCACCGGCTTCGCGCGAGGCTACCGGCACGGCGGCGCCCGCTTGTCCACCAACCACGTCTTGGCCCTGACGAACTACCAGAGCGCGAGTGCTCGCGATCTGTTGCACCTGGCGATCGAAATCCGTGAGTGCGTGTTCGGCAAGTTTGGTGTTCGACTCACACCCGAACCCATGTTGTTGGGGTTCACGGCCGACGAAACGTTCCGCTTGTCGATCTAGGCGTTACTTCAGCCCGAACCGCGCACGGAAGCTACCGAAGGTGGTTTTTTCGGTGGGAACGCTGACTTCGTCCAACGGCAGGTCCACGGCCAGGTAGATTTCCTTGTTGGGCTGGACGGGCGGCACGATGGCCGTGCCGCAGAACGCCAGGCGCTGACTATCGTGGCTCCACTCGGGAAAGTCGTCGTGACCCGGCATACCCTCGGTAATGCGGATGGGCAGGCCATTGCCGTCGGCTCGCACGATCGCCACATCACCAATTCCGTCCCAGCGATCGGTGACGAAAGCGATGAACTTGCCGTCGGGTGACCAGTCGGGATGGCGGTTCTGACTGGAGTGCGGCGTAATCTGACGATACTCCCCATCGGGGACGGTAACGGCCGAAATGGAACGTCGACTCTGGGCGTCGCCCACGTACGCGATTTCCGTGCTGTCGTGGTTCCAGGTTGGGTGCTTGTTGTTGAATCCCAGACTGGTCAGTTGCACCGCGGCCGACGGATCGGCGGGAGCCCCCACCGGAGCGAAGTAGATCTGCACTCCGGTGGTGCCATCGATGTCGTGCGGAATCTTGTCCGTATCGAAGGCGATGAACTGGGAGTCGTTGCTCCAGTTGGGAAATCGTTCGTTGGCGCCGGGCAGACTCTGGAACAATTGACCATTCGACAGGTCGTCCGACGGCCACAAGAAGATATCGAAGTCGTTGCCGTTGTGAACCATGCCCGCCACCCACTGGCCATCGGGCGACATTCGGGGATGGTAGGCGTCGGCCAGTCTCATCTGCAGACCAATGGGCTCTTCGCCCGCCAACGACAACTCCCAGATGTTCTGGTCGCCGCAGAACCAACGATCGCCACCGCAAATATATTCGCCGGAAGAAAGCAGCAACGTGTTGCCGCCGGGGGCCCACGTGCTCCAGTTCTCGTCTCGTCCGGTGAACGTGAGCTGGACCAACTCGGTGGCGTTCGCGTGGTCCACCAGGTAGGCGGACCCCGCCAGAAGCACCGGAGCGAGCAGGCAAACCATCAAACAGCCGGCCAGAATTGTGGGTCTGGGCAAATTCTTCATGTTGAAGTCATTCTACCACACGACGCGGTTCGCGGCACCCGGTGCTATAGTATGGGAATGTCAGCAATGCTCCCGATCCCCTCCCGAACGCGCTCCGCGGCCATACGCCTCATCGTCGGCACGATCGCGGGCCTGGCGTTCTCCACCAGCGCCTGGGGACAAACGTCATTCCAGGAGGTGGCTGACCTCTGGGGCGTTGACCACACCTGGGGCACGGAGTGGCCGGCGGGTGACTTGGGCGGCGGTATCGCCCTGGAAGACTTCGACCGCGACGGCGACCCCGACCTGTTCCTGAACACCCGACTCTCCGATACGGTGCGCGCGTTCCTGAACGACGGAACCGGATTCACCGAAGTGGACCTGGGGCTCAACACCGGCGGCAGCACGAAGCAACTCCTGTTCGCGGACTTCGACAACGACGGCTGGCGCGACCTGTTCTGCTCGGGCTGGACCGTGCCCCATTCGCTGTTTAGAAACCGCGGCGATGGCACGTTCGAGAACGTTTCCGCCGCCGCCCAACTGGTGCGGCCCCAGGACGATCCAACCTTCGGCCAAGCCACCGGCGCCACCGCGGGCGACTACGACCGGGACGGTGACCTGGATCTGTACGTGAGCTACTGGACCGCGGGCCCGCCCCAGGCCAGCAGCACCAACGCGCTGTTTCGCAACGATGGCGACCTGGTGTTCACCAACGTGACCGACGAGATGGGCGTGGGAGACATCAAGAAGAGCTACCAGTGTCTGTTCGCCGACCTCAGTGGCGACGGCTGGCCCGATCTGGTCATCGGTGAAGACAAGTCCGGCGGCCTCACCTACTACGAGAACTTCGAGACCGAATTCCGTGACATGACCGAGGCCAGCGGCCTGGACGGGATCCTCGCGTCTACCCAGACGCGCATCGACGGCATGGGCTTGGCCGCCGGCGACTACGACAACGACGGACGGCTCGACCTGTACGCCACCAACATCTTCGAAGGCAATCTTCTGTACCTGAACCGAGGCGACGGGACGTTTCTCGAACGGGCCGAAGTGTCGGGCGTGCTCAGTCGGCGCTGGGGTTGGGGCGTGGGCTGGATGGACGTGGACAACGACGGGTTCCAGGATCTGTATGTGGCCAACGCCAGCAGCGCGTTCAACAATACGAATCGCCTGTTCCGGAATGTGAACGGCATCTCGTTCGTGGACATCGCTCCCCAGGCCAACGTGGCGCTGGCGGCCGAGGCATTCGGAATGGCCAGCGCCGATCTGGACGACAACGGCTTCGTGGATATTGTCGTTTCACACGGCGCCACCCCTACCGCGATCTTTCTCAACGACGGAGCTTCCGACGGCCGCTGGTTGCAACTCGAACTGGTTGGAACCGACAGCAATCGCGACGGTATCGGGGCTCGGGTGCAGGTGGACGCCGATGGGTTCGTACGCACCCAGGAGTTGCGAGCGGGCACCTCGTACCTGAGCCACGACGACCTACGCATGGAGTTCGGCGTAGGCGAGTCCACCACGGCACAGGTTTCAATCCAGTGGCCGTCGGGCCAGCAGGACGTGTACGCCATGGTTCCCACCGGCAATCGCTACCGTGCCGTCGAAGGGTCCACGGCCCTGGTTTCGCTGACCGACACGCCGCCCGTTTCGAGCCTCGTGTTGGGTCGACCGGCTCCCAACCCATTCAACCCAATGGTCGCGGTGCCGCTGCAGATACCGGACGACGTCTCCCACCTGACGGCCCGCGTCATGGACCTGCGGGGGCGGCTGGTACGGGTACTGCACGACGGGCCCTTCGGAGCCGACTTCGAGCTTCAATGGGACGGGCAGCGCGACGACGGACAGCCCGCGGTCAGCGGCAGCTATCGCATCGTCGTGAGCGCCGGCGACGACCGGGCGGTAACGGCGGTAACTCTCATTCGTTAGGCATCCATTGGGGAGTCGCCAGGAATGACCCGGGATTCAGCGCGGCTTCGTTGTTCTAGAAACGGGCCTTGAGCTGCCCGACGCTGGTCGGCCCGACCGCAACGGGCTCGGCCAGGGGCAGGTAGTCGACCGTGCCGCCGACGCTGGGATCGTCCTGAGCATCGAAGATCGATGCGGGCAGATCGGTAGCCGGTATCCAGGTGTTGCCGGAAAGATCGATGATCGTGGGCTGCGGGTACCCGTGCACGCGAATGGTGTAGCGCGCGCCGGCGTAGATGGTGCACCGCGTCAGCGTAGGAGCTGACCCCTGCGTCAACGTCATTGTGTCACGACCACCACCGCGCAGGATGCAATCGATCAATTCTGGATTCGACCCCACGATCGATACCGTTTCGTTGGGCCGCGTTCCTACCTCGCACCTCTCGTAGCGGCCGCCGCTACCGAACTCGATGAACAACCCGCTGTGACCGCCATCGAATACACAGTCGGTGACCGTAGGGAAGCTGGCCTCACGAACGTCGATGGCCACGGTGCTACCCGATTCGGCCAGGTTGCGCACGTCGACGCGCTGGATGGTCGGCGACGCCCCGCGCAGGTTGATGCCCTGGAACGCAAGTCCGTCGATCGTGAGATCGCGCACGACGGTCGTAGCCCCAACACCCGCCGCGGTTACACCGAACGTCAACGTGGTCGATGCCGGCGCGCGCAGAAACGTCTGGTTGGTTCCCGCCCCCTCCAGGATCACTCCGTCGACCAGGATAGCCACGGCGCGACGGGTCTGGGATCCCACGGTAAGGGTGCTGGTGTCCTCGAACACGCCCGCGGCCAATCGAATCGTGTCACCGGCCTGAACCACGCCACGCGCTTGCGCAATACGTACGAAGGGAGACGATATCGATCCGTCACCGGGCGGAACGGCCTGTGGATCCACGTACCAGATGGTAGCGTTGGCGGCGTGGCTGACCGTGCCGATGGCCAGCAACGCGGCCAGGGCCACGACATGGGCCCGCGACCGTAGGCACCGGGAAATGCGACTAGTCGGCGAATTCATCGAGATACTGCGGCAGCATTCGCCGCCAGGTAGGCCAGTCGTGATGCCATTGCGCGCCCCACGAGTCAACACGGTTGGGAACCGCGCGGCGTCCCAGCACCGAGGCCACGCGCCACGACTCGTCGATGTCCTCGGCGCGGCCTTCGCCCGAAGCCAACAGCACGAAACGTTCACGCAGTTGTTCCAGGCCGTTGCCGTTCAGGCCCTCCAGGTAGTGAATCGGCGAGCTATAGTAGAAGTCGTCCGTGGTGGCCTCGGTCTTCAGAAACCGTTTGAGGTCGTAGGTTCCACTCATGCAGATTGCGTGACCGAACACTTCGGGGTAGCGGCAGGTAACCGCCAACGCGTTGAAGGCACCGATGGACGCACCGGCCGCCATCATGTCGATGTGGTCGGTCTGACAGTCATTGAACACGGCTGGCACGACCTCGTGACGCACGTACTCCTGGAACTGGTTCATGACCCACATGCGATGGGCCGGCGACCCTTCGCCGGTGGCAATCGCCTGCCCCGCGACGCTGTCGCACGAGTATACCTTGATACGCCCCGCTTCCAGCAGGTCGGCCAGGGCGTCGATCATCAAGAACCGCTCGATCTCTTCGGCGTCGCCACCGGCGGTGGGAAAGATGAGCACCGGTACGCCGACCTCGCCCCAGCGCACCATCTGAACTTCACGATCCAGACGCTCGCTGTGCCAGCTGGTCGAAATCTTCACGCGCTTCCCTCCTTGCGACCGGGCAACTCCTGTTGCCGCCATTTCTGAATCCGCCCCCAGAACAGCTCCGTGTATTCCTCGACCTCGTGCTCGGGAAAAATGGCCGTCACCTTCTGGGCTACCGCGTCCTTGGCGACGTCGCTGGCGAAGAACTCGTCGGACACCTCGTCCAGATGAGCCAGGTGCTCCGCGCAGAACTCTTCGAAGCGATCCACGTCCAGGCGTTGGCGCGCGATCGCGGCGTAGGCGACGATGCGCTCTTCCAGCGTATCGTATTGCTCAGCGGCATCGAAGTACGGTTGCCAGTCCAGGTTCTTCAACATGGGCCGCTGCGTGGCGGCGCAGAACACCGACCAACGCACGTTGGCTTGGATGAGCCACGGGAAGTGGTAGTGCAGTGAGGTCACCTGGGAATCGGGGCACGGATTCGCGAAATCGATCGGGATCCACCCCTCTTTGGTATGGAGGCACTCACACGAATTGAAATCCCATCCGAAGAACGTGTTGATGGTGAGGGTTATGTCGGCCATCGTTTTCGCGTCGGCGTCACTGAGGAAATCGTGCGCCATGGTGTATCGGTCGTGCTGCGGCGCCGAGGGGTCATAGCGCACCATGCGCGTCTGTGGTCCCAGACCCACGCAGCGCACGAAATCGTCGTGCGGATCAACCGCGTGCTGGAGGTGCATCAGGAACTTGCCGCTGGTGTCGTAGGCGTCGCGCAGTGCCTGCTCGTCTTCGATCCTCGAGACGCCTCGCCACCCCCCGCCGTCGTAGGGCTTCATGAACAGCGGGTAGCCAACCTGTTTTCCCACGTCGCCCAGATCGAACAACTGAGCGTAACGTGCCAGGGTCACTTCCAGGTCGTCGCTGGGCTCGTACTCTTTCGGCGGTATCATCCAGGTCTTGGGAATCGGTAGGCCCAACCGCATCATGGCGCAGTAGCTGGTCTGCTTTTCCATCGACTGTACCGACCACGGGTTGTTCAACACGTAGAGGTCATCCAGTAGAATTGATTTTTTTATCCACTCACGCGTGGTGTGGTACCAATGCGTGAGCCGATCGATGACCAGGTCGTACGAGCCGCGCGTTTGCAGATCATACGGTTCGATACGAACCCGTTCGACGTCGAACTCAACGGTGTCGCCGCCCACCGGCACGCGAAGCTCCAACCGTCGCATGATTTCCTGGTAGCAGATGGGCCAACAAATGTCGGCGCCCAGTGAAAGCCCGATGCGGCGAGTCACCCTGGCCATGCCATTCCTTCCTCACGATTGAATTCGACTACTCGTAGACCATCCACAGTGGACCCGGGTACAGCCACGATAGGCCCTCACGCAGACGGTCGCGCCAGTTCTCCCAATTGTGGCCATCGGGAGATTCAGTATAGCGGATGTCCATGCCCGTGCTCTGCAGGATGGGAAGAAAAGATCGATTCTCGTAGATCAGCGATTCGTAGATGCCGCAGCTCATGAAGATCTTGTCGCTGATCGCTTTGGGCTCACGACGGTACTCGTTGATGAACTCCACCACCGGATCGAACAACGGCCCTCGCTCATGCTCGCCGATGTCGCTGAAGGCGAACGAGCCCGACTGCAGCAACAGCCGTCCGAAATGCTGGGGGTAGTGATACGCGGCCGAGAACGCCGCCACGGCGCCGAAACTCGCTCCTACCAGTCCGCGCGCGCGTGACCCCTTCATGAGCGGGAAGTCACGCTCCAATTGCGGCATGAGTTCGGTGGCCAGGAAGTCGGCGTGCGGCCGGTGATGCGCGTATTCCTGCAGCCGATCTTCGGCGTGCGTGAAGGCCACGATCATCCCCGGAATCTCCAGGCGGTGGATGAGGTTGTCCAAAACCACCTTCATCCGCGAAAAACGAATGTAGTCGGGACCATCGTGGACGATCAGCAGTGGGTAGCGGCGCGATGGGCGAAAACGCGCCGGCAGGTAGATCCCTACCTGTTTCGTGGTCCCCAGGACGTGGCTGTGCAGGCGCAGTTCGGTCATCATCCCCGGACGAACCGATGGATCTTCCTCGCTCCAATCGGGGACTTCGTACCCGTGGCCGTGCACGACCGAATTCGACCCGAACGGGTCGTGCGCATAGTTGTCGTTGAACGGATCGGTGATCAGGCGCTGATTGGGGCCCTCGGCAATCTCCAGTTTGTATTCCACGCGCGAGCGCTCGGGGAGTTCGAGCACCAGGTACCAGAAATCCGTGCCGGGCAGCGACTGAAAGTCCTGGGTCGAAGCAAGCCCGTAGATCCAGTGACGCAACTTCACCGAGTCCACCGCACCCCGAAACACGAATGTGCAATTGCGGCCTTCAATGAGGGGAAACGAATGGGCGGCCACGAAACCATCGATGTCGGCCGCCGTGCGATCCGGCTTGTGGACCAATGCACCAATGGCCAGGCCCGAGTTGGGCAACGTAGGCACGCCTACCATTGGCGAATCTCCTCGGAAGTACCTTCGGTCGTGAGTCGCAACACGCCATCGGGAGACTCCCAATGTCCCCGGGTGAAACGAGCCTGGCTGTTCGAGTCGAGCACCAGACACGGCGTGGGTTCGAACCGCTGCGCCAGCCGCGCCACGCGACGCGCGTCGGAAAGCGCCAGTCGCCGGCTACCGTCGGGCAATGGAATGACACCGTCGAAAAGTCCCATACCGTGCTCGAGCACTTCGGCGTGACCGGGCCCCCACGGTGGCGTGTCATGAAACAGCACCACGGTGGGTGCCAACGCCATGGCTCCCGCCGAACACGCGACGACCGACTTTCCGGCCAGCAACGCGGGAACGTCGAACAGGCGCATCCTATTCAGCAGGACCACCACGTGCCCCCCCGTGACCACCACCGTATCGACACCATTCATCCTTTCGGCCAGTTCATCGCGCTGACGCCGGACGTGCTCGCGTTCGGCCAGCCCCATGGCGGCCTCGAACTCGTCGCGCAATTCCTGCACCCGATCGGCGTGTTCGCGATCGACCGCCCGCACCGCGGCCATGGCACGCTCCTGCTCGGGGCGAGCCAGGTGCGGGTCGGCCAGGTCTTCATTCACGGGCCAGTCCATGAGCGTCGACCAGGAAGCCATGGCGTGGTCCAACCGCACGTTGTACATGCGCCGCAGCTCACGTAGCGAGCGTTGCAACGATCGGTGGGCTTTCCGGTAGTCGGGGTCAGCCGCCATGACCGCGTCGGACCGATGGTACAGCTCCAGATCCACGTCGGCAGGAAGCCCCATGACCGCCAGTTCATCGGCATCGGCTTCGCGTTCCTGCCATCCCGCCGAAATGGTGGCCAGTCGATCGGTGTTGCCCTCCAACACCCGGCCCATCAGCTCACCGTTGGATTGGGGGCCTAGAAGGGTGATCTGGATGTCGGCCACACTCGTTGCTTCCGCGTTCACCGGGCAACCACCTTCACGGTCTTCCCAACCCGGTCCAGCATTTCACGCAGTTGATCGAAGTCGGGATGACGCAATCGGACCCACGCGTTGGCCATGTAACCCGCGTCAACGGGTTGCGTGGGGGTTCCTTCACCCGGCAGGTGGTAGTCGATGACGAATTCCTTGTACTCACTTTGAATGAGGTCCAGACCCTCGTAGCCTGCGATCTGTCCGTCCTGAGTTGGTCGCAGCGCGATCATTCCGGCCGAGAACCGACGAGACGCGGGCCGGCTGGCATGGCCATGCACGATGGCCATGGCCCACTCGTGGTACAGATCGAGGTCGTTGCCCGCGTTGTACAGCTCCCACGCGCGCACGCCCGGTGGCCGACAACCAATTTCGGAGAACTTCAAACCCTTCGGACCAAAAAACCACTCCATGTGCGTGGCGGTCGTATGAAGCTCGAGCAACTCCAGGACCCGCTTGCCCATTTTCCGGACTTCACGGTAGTCCTCGGCTTGATCGACGCGATTCGTGGCAATGAACTGAGGCGATATCCAGCGGTGACGCATCGCTTCGAGCACGTTGGGAAAATAGTGGGTGACGAAATCCTGAATGATTTCGCCGCCGCCGGTGATGGTGTCGTAGAAGCCCTCATGTCCCTCGACGAATTCCTCCACGGCAACGTTGCCGCCGTGCCCCACCCCCATTTCATCGAGCACCTGGTTCAGGCGATCTTCATCATCCACGCGGTACGTGCCCGAAGCCCCCGCCCCGGCGCGGGGTTTGATGATGAGCGGGAACCCTTCTTGGGCCGCGAAGGCGAGGATCTCTTCGCGGTCACCGCTCCCCAACGACGCCGCGCAGGCGATTCCACCCTCGCGCAGGACCTCTTTCATCGCCGGCTTGTCCCGACACAGATAGGCCGATCGCGCGGACGTTCCGGGGATTTCACAGGCTTCCCGCACATGAGCGACCGGTAGAATGTGGGCTTCGACCGTGGCCTCGAGACGATCCACCCAGCGCCGGTCCTGGATCCAACGTACCGCCTTCAGCATGGCCGCTTCGTCAACCACCGAGGGCACCTGGATGTAGTGCTCGAGCCACCCCTTGAGCTGGGGATCGAGCGAGTCCTGCGACGCCTCGCCCACGGCGGTGACGGTGGCCCCCACCGCGCGCAGCGCCCCCACGAACTCGCGTTGGTTCACGGGAAATGCGGGTTCAACGAAAATCACATGCATTACACTTTGGCTCCGAAGTCAGCGGGTCAGTTGTTCGTACACCTGTAGGTATCGCTTGGCCTGGGTCTCCCAGGAAAAATCCTGCGCCATGCCCGACTGCACCAGGGTCGACCAGGCGTCGGGGTCGGCGTAGGTGCGCAAGGCCATGTCCATCGCCCAGCGCAGGCCTTGTGCCGTGTAGTGTTCGAATACGAAGCCGGTTCCCCGGCCGGTCGACGGATCGAACTGTTCGACAGTATCGGCCAACCCTCCCGTCCGCCGCACGATGGGGACGGTGCCGTAGACCAGGCTGTACATTTGATTCAGTCCACAGGGCTCGTAGCGCGACGGCATGAGGAACATGTCCGAACCCGCTTCGATGCGATGGGCCAGCTCATTGCTGAATCCAGAATAGAAACAGACCTGGGCGGGAAATGCAGCCTGGAGTTCGCGAAAGAACTGCTCGAAGCGCGGTTCGCCGCTGCCCAGCACGATCATCTGCATCTGCTCGCGGCGCAGGAGCTCCGGAGCAACTTCCATCACCAGGTCCAGCCCCTTCTGGGCGGTGAGCCGGGTGACGATGCCCACCAGGGGAACGCTCTTCACGTACGGAAGCCCCATTCCGTTCAGCAGGGCTTCCTTGTTCTTGGCCTTTCTCCACAGGCTCTTGCGGGAGTAGCGCATGGTCAGGTGTGGATCGATGGTCGGGTTCCACTCCTGATCGTCGATACCATTCAAGATGCCAACCAGCTCCGACGACCGCTGCCGCAACAGGTCGTCCAGACCCATGCCCAGATCGGGTTCCTGGATCTCGCGCGCGTAGGTCGGACTGACCGTGGTCAGGCAGTGGGCGAACATCAGGCCCGTTTTCAACAGGCTGACGTGCCCCTCGGCCAGATCTTTCTGATGCAGCAACCGTTGATGCTCACCCAGCCCCAGATCAGCAACCCGGTCGGCGGGCACATACCCCTGGTAACCCAGATTATGGATGGTGAAGACCGAACGGGTGGACGCGAAGAGCTGATCCCACGCGTAGACGCTGCGCAGGTACAGGGGCAACAGGGCGGTGGGCCAGTCGTGGCTGTGAACGATGTCCGGCGCCCACTGCATTCGCTGAAAGATTTCGAGGCCAGCCCGACACAGGAACACGAATCGCAGATGCTCGTCGTCGCTACTGCCGTAGAGATCCTCACCGCCGTACAGGGGTGGGCAGTCGACGAAGAATCCCGGTGGCCCCGAGGAATGGATTGGGGCAGTCAGAACCCGGTAGTCCAGCTTTGCCCCCGCGAGGTCCAGCGAGAGGCCGGTCATTCCTTCCACTGGCTTCAGGGCCAGCGCCTCGCGATCGATGCGGCCGTACAACGGCACTACCACGCGCACGTCATGCCCCAGGTCGTGGAGCGCACGCGGCAGGGCCGCGGACACGTCGGCCAATCCCCCCACCTTTGCGAAGGGGCTCAATTCTGGTGTGACGTAACCGATGCGCATTGCCATGACAGCAGTGTAGCACCGCACCCCCCGCGGCGGCCATGCGGCGATGCCCGCCGCCGCCGGACGAACGCACCGGCACAAAAGTGCAAGCAAGGTGGGCTCGCGCCCGCTAGAATAGCCGCATGGTCAATACGATTTTTGTAGCGCCTTACTTCATGGACGCCACCACACGCTTCGTGCGAGCGGTGGCCGAGCTTCCCGGTGTGAACTTCGGGCTGGTCAGCGTCGATGGTGTCGACAAGTTGCCGGCCGAACTACGATCTCGGGTGAAACACCACGCCCAGATCCGCGATGGACTGGATTCGGGCCAGATACTGGGCGCGATCGAGACCCTCCAGCAGTCGATGGGGCCCGTGGAACGCGTGGTCGGCACGCTCGAACAACTCCAGGTGCCTCTGGGTCAGGTGCGCGACCATCTCAACCTGCCGGGCCTGGGCGAAGCCGCGTCGCTGAATTTTCGCGACAAGGCGCGCATGAAAACGGTTCTGGCCGAGCACGGACTTCCTTGCGCCAAGCACGCTCTGGCCCACGACGCGGCCGAGGCCCGCGCCTTCGCGGCCCGGTTTGGATTTCCGCTGGTGATCAAGCCGCCCGACGGCGCGGGCGCCAGCAGCACGTTTCGCGTCCAGAACAATGATGAGTTGGAGCAGTGCGTCCAGTGGATGAAGCCGTCCCCCGAAAATCCCGCATTGCTCGAAGAATTCGTCACCGGACGCGAGCATTCCCTCGACAGCGTCTGTATCGACGGCTCCATGGTGTGGTCGTCGATCAGCCACTACTCGCCGACGCCGCTGGAAGTCCTGAGCGAACCGTGGATCCAATGGTGTGTGCTGATCCCGCGGGAGGTGGAAAATCCCCGTTACGACGCCATCCGCCAGGCCGCCGCGCACGCGCTGCCGATTCTGGGACTGAAGACCGGCCTGAGCCATATGGAGTGGTTTCTGCGCGAGGACGGCTCGGTGGCCATTTCCGAGGTGGGAGCGCGCCCGCCCGGTGCCCAGTTCACGACGCTCATTTCCTACGCCCACGACTTCGATCTGAATCGCGCCTGGGCCAAGCTCATGGTTTTCGATGAGTTCGAGATCCGCCATCGTCCGTACGCCGCCGGCGCCGCCTACCTGCGGGGCCAGGGTCGCGGCAAGGTCGCCTCCATCGTCGGGCTCGAACGCGCCAAGCGCGAACTGGGCCACCTGGTGGTCGACTTCAAATTGCCCCAGGTGGGACAGACTCCCAGCGGCAGCTACGAGGGCGAGGGGTACGTCATTCTGCGACATCCCGAAACCGCCGTGGTCGAAGAGGGGCTGCGCCGGTTGGTCTCGATGGTACGAGTTGAATTGGGCTGATCACTTGGCCAGTTGCTTTGTCTGGACGCTCACAAATTCCAACGGAGTCACCTCATGCGAGTTCTCATGTTCTCTCCGGGCTTCCCGGTCGAAATGCCCTTCTTCACACGGGGGCTGGCTACCGTGGGAGCGGAGGTCATCGGGCTGGGTGATTCACCCGAGGGAGCACTGCCCAAGATGGCGCGCGACAGCTTGTCCGCCTACGTCCAGGTAGGCTCGTGGCTCGACGAAGACGCCGTCTTGGCCCAGGTACGCGACCTGGCGTCGAAAGTGCGCATCGATCGCATCGAATGCCTCTGGGAACCCTACATGGTACTGGCCGCCCGCATGCGCGAGATGCTGGGGATTCCCGGACTCACGGTGGCCCAGACCATTCCGTTTCGGGACAAGGAAATCATGAAACGGGTGCTTGAAGACGCCGGCATCCGCATGCCGCGTCATGGTGCCGCCACGACCATCGACGGCGTTCTCCAAGCCGTGGAGCACGTGGGCTACCCGCTCATCATCAAGCCGATCGACGGTGCGGGGTCGGCTGACACCTATCGCATCGATAACGAGACCGAGCTGGAAAACGTGCTCCCCGCCCTGCGGGGCCTGCCCGAGGTAAGTGTCGAGGAGTTCATCGAGGGCATCGATTGCACGTTCGACGCCCTTTGTTCGGGCGGAGAAATCCACCACTACAACGTGGCCTTCTACCGGCCCCGCGCGCTGTTGGCCAAGGAAAACGAGTGGGTCAGCCCACAAACGGTCGTGGTACGCGACATGGACCTGGCCGAGTTGCAACCGGGCAAGGAGATGGGGTTCGCCGTGCTGGAGGCACTGGAATTCGACACGGGCTTCACGCACATGGAGTGGTACCGCACACCGTCGGGAGAAGCGGTGTTCGGCGAGATCGCCGCTCGGCCGCCGGGCGCGCAACTGACCGACCTCATGAACTACGCGTGCGATGTCGACTTCTTCACGGGATGGGCCGAAGCGGTATGTTTCGGTCGCTTCAGTCAGACCATCGAACGCAAGTACAACGCCGCCTGGATCTTCAAACGGGCCCAGGGTCAAGGACGAATCCAGCGCATCGAAGGTCTCGAGTCGATCCTGGCCGACATGGGCCAGTGGATCTGCGCGCTGGAGCTGAACTCGGTGGGGAACCCCCGGCGCAACTGGAAGCAGGTTCTCAAGGGCGACGGCATGGTAATCGTGCGCCACCCCGATCTGCAGACGCTCATGGACATGGCCGACCGCGTGGGAACGCAGCTGCAGATGTACGCGGGCTAGGCTTCGCGCTCCAGAAACACAATGGCCAAAGGTGGCAGCGGAACGACCAGGCTGTGCGACCATTCGCCCTGAACAACCGGCTGCGTCTCGTAGGGCCCGGCTCCCTCGTGTTCCTGACTGCTGAGCACCACGCGATATGAACCCGACTGGGGTACACCAACCTGGTAGTCGGGACGAGCCACCGGCGTGAAATTGGCAACTACCAGGAGTCCCCGGGACTTTTCCTCGTCGGCCCATCGCATGAAAGCCAGAATGCTGCGGTCGGCGTCGTGCAGGTCGAGCCATTCAAAACCCTGCCACGCGAAATCAGCACCGTGCAGGGCGGGAGTCTGGCGATAGAACCCGTTGAGGCGCCGGATCCAGGCGTGGAGCTGCTGGTGGGGAGCGTGCTCCAACAGCCACCAGTCCAACTGGCCGGCGAAATTCCACTCCGACCACTGGCCCAGCTCGGCCCCCATGAACAATAGCTTCTTGCCCGGATGCGCGAACATGAAGCCGTAGAGAAGCCGCACCGCCGCAAACTGTTGCTCGCGATCACCGGCCATCTTCGACAACAACGACGCCTTGCCGTGGACCACTTCGTCATGCGAGAACGGCAACAGGTGCCGCTCCTGAAACGCGTAGTGGATGCTGAACGTCAGCTCGTCGTGCGACCCCGATCGAAACAGCGGGTCCAGCTGCATGTACGACAGGATGTCGTTCATCCATCCCATGTTCCATTTCAGATCGAAGCCCAGGCCACCTTCATCGATGGCCGCGGTGACTCCGGGCCACGCGGCGGATTCCTCGGCGAACGTAAGCACATCGGCGCGGGCCTGGTGCACCTCGTGGTTGAAACGTTTGAGGAATTCGATGGCCTCGAGATTCTCGCGGCCACCGTACTTGTTGGGCGTCCACTTCCCCTCATCGCGTGAATAGTCCAGGTGCAGCATCGACGCCACCGCGTCCACGCGCAGGCCGTCCAGGTGAAACTCCTCGATCCAGTACACTGCGCTGCTCACGAGAAACGAGACGATCTCGGGGCGGCTGTAGTCGAACACGAAGGTACCCCAGTCGGGGTGCTGCGCCTGATTGGGATCGGAGTGCTCGAACAGGTGGTCGCCGTCGAAGAAGACGAGCCCATGCCCATCGCGTGGAAAGTGCCCGGGCACCCAGTCCAGTATGACGCCCAAGCCCGCGCGATGGGCTGTGTCGACGAACGCGCGCAGGTCGTCGCCCGACCCGAACCGCGACGTAGGCGCGAAGTAACCCAGGGTCTGGTAACCCCAGCTGCCGTCGTAGGGAAACTCGGTGATGGGCAGCAGTTCGATGTGAGTGAAACCCAGGTCCACCACGTACGGAACCAGTTCCTCGGCCAGCTGGCGATAGCTCAGCCACCCCTGGTCTTCGTCACTCGGCGAATCCACCGTGCGGCGCCACGAACCCAGGTGCACTTCGTAGACGGAAATCGGTGACCGGTCGGCGTCGATTGTGGCGGCCATCCAAGCTTCGTCTCGCCATTCGTGCTGGCTGACCGCCACGACCACCGATGCGGTTTGGGGCCGCAGCTCCATACCGCGCCCGAACGGATCGGCCTTCTCGCCCTTCACGCCCGGTCGCACGCCGTGTACCTCGAACTTGTACAGCGCACCCGGGTCCGCGTGCGGCACGAACAATTCCCAAACGCCCGTGGCACCCACCCGACGCATCGGCTGGCTGCGCCCCTGCCAGCGATTGAACGTGCCCATGAGGTTGACGTTGTGCGCGCGGGGGGCCCACACCGCAAACCGGGTGCCTGAAAGCCCCTGGTGTTCCATCACGTGCGCCCCCAGGATCCGGTGCGCGCGTGGGTCTTCGCCGGCGAGAAAAGCGGCAAGGTCGGTCGGCTGCAGACAGGCGTCCAGCGCGTAGGGATCGCGCAGTTCGACGGCGAGGCCCTCGACCGAGGTCACCAGCAGGTCATAGTCAGGTCGATGGACGCCCGGGACGACCACCTCGAACAGGCCGTCGGCGTGCACGCGGGCCATGGGAAGAGTCTCGTTCCCCACGCGACACGAGACCTCGCCCGCCCAGGTCAGATACACGCGCACCAACCAGGCCTCGGCATTCGCAACGCGTTGCGGGCCCAGCACGGCAAACGGATCGCCACAGCGCCCTTTCAGCAACGATTCGATCAGGCGAGAGCGATAGTCGGGTTGCAACTGACGGGGTTCCCGGGCGAGAGACTTGAGGATCCTTCGCCCATGTTAGGTCGAACCCGCCATGCAGCGCCATTGGGAACCTTGGCCGTCAGGCGGTGTGATCGTCGAATCTCTGGATTGCGACGCGGCATGCCGGCACCAGGTAGAGATTCCCCGCCACTCGACCCACCATGATCGCGGTCATGGCGGCAATGGCCCCCACCATGTTCATGCCGAAGACACCCAACACCAGTACCAGCGCTATACCAACGACCTCCACCAGGGTGCCTTTGGACAACGGTTCGGTACGACCGGCGTGTACCAGAAGAGCGCGCTGGAACGACAACCACATGGAGAGCGCCGGCATGAGCACGATGATTCGAAGCGGCCAGCGGGAAAAATCGGTGAGCGCCGGCGACAACCCCGACACGTCGCCGAACCAGAACCCCGAGAGCGGCGTGAAGGCAATGAGCGATATGATGCTCGTGGTGGCCAAACCCAGTCCCAGGGCGAATCGACGCAACGTCTGGTAGTGCTCGCCCCGTTCGCCCAGCAAGGCAATGGCCGCCTCCTGAAAAGACAGGCCCACGCTGCGGAAGACGAACGCGAGGCTGTTGATTACCGGCAGAACAGCCAGGGAGTCCAGGGCCATGCGACTCTGACCCATGAAGAACGTGACCGTGGGTTGGACCGCCATGCTCAGCATGGATGTAAGTGCCAACGGGTAGTAGAAGCGCGCCAGCGACCTCCAGTCCAACGCCTGACCGGTGGCGCGGCCGAGGGTTGCTCCGCTCAACAAACGGCGCACCGTGCTTCGCACCATGAGACGGGTGGCCAGCGCCTCCACCAGAACGCCCGCGACCAACGCTGCCGCGCCCACGTGCGCTCCGTGCTCGAAGAATCCGCGGGTAGCAAGGGCGGTGGCAAGCATGAACAACAGCCGTACCGCGGTGCCATAGGCCACTCGCCGCGTCAGATCGGCGCGGATCAAGACGCCCTGGTGGAAGCGACGGTCACCAATGGCACCCGGCCACAACAGAAGGATAACCATGCTGCCGTGGGTAATGGCGGCCACGTCCGCCGGCAGACCCACCAGCGTGAGGGCCACGAAGTCAAACACCGCCGGCACCAACAACAGCAGCATCACCGCGGTAATGATCGCGTTCAGTACGTAGGTGAAGCGGCGCAGGGCCAGAAAACTTGCCCGATCGTGAACCAGCGCGGTGGATGCGCTCATGAGCAGAATCACGGGAGACTCGATGATGATCGCGAAGGCAAACGCCACGCCGTAGGCGGCAAGGTTGGGCTTGGGATCAGCCAATCGGGCAATGACGGCCGCCAGGATGGGCCCCTCAAGCGACATCATGAACCAGGTACCGGCCAGGGGCAGCCAGAACCGCACGATCTGCCGCACGCTGAGCGTCGATGGTTCCGGAGCGGCGGCGACGGTAGCTGTCATCGCAGCAGAATAGCCAGGACTGGGCCTAGCGCAACCAAAGTGACACCGCGGCCTTGGATCGCGCGTCCCCGCACTTGTGGCAACCCGGCGCCTTCTACTAGACTGCCCGCGTCCCGGACACCCATAACGACGAGACAGCCCAATCAGGGAGCCGGGTAGAAACCGGCAGAAAGGCAATCGCATGCTGAGAAAGAAGTACCAGGACGTGTTGGACCTGGGCGAGGAACTTGGAGTCCGCGACGGCTTCGTGGAGGAAGTCGACGACAAGCTCAAGTTCGGTGGTGTAGCCCAGTACCAGTACGACTTCGATCGCCTTTGGGACGCCATCAAAGCCCACGACAACTGGGAAAAAGAAATCTGGGCCGAGATCAAGGTCGCGCCATCGGACATCTACGGGATCTATGAAGTGCGACCGGGCGACAGCCTGTCGAAGATCTCCAAGCTCCACTGCGGAGACCCCATGCGCTACATGGAGATCTTCGAACTGAACAAGGACATCCTTACCAATCCGGACGTCATCAAGGTTGGGCAGAAGCTGAAGCTTCCCGCCAAGAAGTAGGACGGGTCAGTTCGAGCGGGCGAGCGACGCGCGCGGTGGACGCTTCCACCGCAGCGCGCCGTGCGTCGCCGAATCCACGCGGATCCTCAGATCATCGAACAGCGTGTACAACACCGGCACGACCAACAACGTCAAGAAGGTGGCGGTGGTCATACCGCCAATCAGCGTCATGGCAAAGCTCGTGTAGCTGATCCCCGAATCCATGCGGCCGGATATCGCCAGGGGAATCATCCCTCCCACCGTGGTCAGCGCCGTCATCATGATGGGCCGGAAGCGGCGATCGGCCGCCACCAAGATGGCTTCGGTCCGGGCCATGCCGCCGGCGCGCAGACGATTCACGTAGTCCACGAGCACGATTCCGTTGTTCACGACCACGCCCACCAAGAGCAGCGTGCCCACCAGGCCCAGGAAATCGATGTTGAGCCGGAAGATGATGTGGATCCAACAGACACCAATGAAGGCCAACGGAATGGTGACCACGATCGAAAGTGGTAGAACGAAGCTCTCGAACAACAAACCCATGAGCAGGTAGATGAAGATGACCGCAAGCAACAACGCGAATGTCATCTCCCGCTGGTCCTCATTCATGCCCTGAGCGGCCACGCCGCGCGAGAAACTTACTCCCTCGGGTAGGTTCACCGCCGCGGCCAGATGATTCAGCCGTTCGCGCGTGTCCTCTTCCTCCCCTTCAATCAGGTCGAGGGTGATCGATCGTGCGATGCGCTTGTCTCGACGAACGATGGTATCGCGGCTGCGAAGCATCTCCACGTCGGTCACGGCCGATAGCGGTAGCATGTTGCCGGCGGCGGTAGGCAGACCGAAGGCCGCCAACTGATCCAGGTTTTCGCGATCGGACTCCTGGAATCGAACCCGCACCGGTACCTCCGTGCCCTCGTCGCGGTACTTGGGTAGAGCCTGACCGCGCAGCGCATAGCCCACCACGTAGGCCACCGCGCGCGGATCGATGCCGAAGTGCTGCGTGCGATCCCTGTCGATCACCAACGCCAGTTCATTGGGCGAACGCTCGGAGTCACGGCGAATACCCAGCACGCCGTCGGCCTTCAAGAACACGCCCTCGAGCGACTTGGCCACGTCTTCCAGAATCGTCGCATCCTCGCCATTCAACGTGATCTGCCAGGATTTCTGCGCGTCGGCCTCGTCAGTGGGGCTCTCTTCCCCCGTGCTCAGCTCGATGCCCGGAGGTTTGGGCACAAGCTCGACCACGCGCTCGGTGACTTCCCGCGGCGTGAGATTGGTCGTCCGTGGCGTCTGGAACCAGCCCTGAAGCTCGCCGTAGGTTTTGGTGTGGAACAGGAACCAACCCTCGAGACCCAGTTCGTCCTTGTGGTCTTCAACAACCTTCTCGGCGGCCAGGAACCATTGCTCGGTCTCTTCGAGCGTATACGAATCGGGCAGGGTCACATCGATCTCGAAGCCCGCCGCCTCGTTTTCCTGTACATCGACGATCTTGTACCGCCCACTGATTGCCGTAGCTGCGATCGTGCCCGCGAACAAGACGAAGACCGCGATGGATCCATCGAATCGATGTCCCAGCGCGAATCGCAGCACCTTGCCGTAGAAGTGATTCATGAGCTCGAAGGTCCAGTCATAGGCCCTTCCGAGCATCGCGGTGAACGCCGCGTACCAGCCGCGCCGGTCAGAATCAGACTGGACCTTGTCCTCCGCAGGCAGCGTGATCATCACGCCCAGGGGTATGTAGACCAGTGCCACGAGCAGCGACGCCACCAACGCGACGCAAATGGGAATAGCCATGCGCAGCAGAAAGAACTGCCCCTGCCCCTCCACCAGGAGAATGGGCACGAACACGATGACGGTGGTAAGAGTGGACATGGTGATGGCCAGGCCGATTTCGCCCGCCCCACTGATCGCGGCCTCGCGACGCGACTTGCCCAGTTTGTGGAGGCGATCGATGTTCTCGGCTACCACCACCGAGTTGTCGACCAACAAACCCACGCACACCATCAACGCCAACAACGTCAGAATGTTCAGCGTCTCGCCCGCGAAGTACATCACCGTCAGCGCCAACAACAGGCTCAGGGGAACCGCCAGATTCACCACCATGGTGACCCGCAGCCGACGCAGGAAAAAGAACAGCACGAATGCCGCGATGATGGCGCCGATGGCTCCGGACTTCAGCAACGTGAACAGCGATTCTTCGATGACATCGCCTTCGTTCCATAGCTCGATCATCTCCACGCTCTGGGCGACGCGCGGGTCGCTCTGAATCTCATCGAACACCTTGCGCAGGCGGTGGGCCACGTCGCGGGCGTTCGCGTCACCCTCTTTCATGACCAGAACCGCATAGGCGGGTCGGCTCATGGCCCTGACACGATAATTCTTATCGGGTTCGGCGTACGTGACCGTGGCCACGTCTTTCAGTCGGATCGAGCCGGTGAGCAGTCGGTTGCGCAATGCCTCGATGTCTTCGTAGCGCGCCACGGAGCGCAACAGGAGCTTCTTGTTTCCTTCCCGCACGTGCCCACTGGCCAGCGTGAAGCTGTCACCGCCCAGATCCTGGGCCAGCTGGTAGATGTTCAAACCACTCGCCGCGGTGCGATCGCGGTCGAGCTCGATCAGGATTTCTTTCTCTTCCAGCCCGTTTGCCTGCACCGACGCCACACCGTCGACGCGCTCGAGCGGCAGCATGATGCGTTTCTTCAGCAGGTTGTAGTAGTCGGCCACCGACGGGTCGACGGCGACGCCCAGCACCATGACCGGAATTCCCGAAACGTCGTCCTTGAAGGTGTAGACGCGATCGGCATCGTCGGGAAACAGTCGCCGCGCGCGCTCGATCCTGTCGCGAACTTCGCGATAGGCCACGTCCATATCGGTGTTGGCCTTGAACCGCAGGTACAACCGCGCCTGCCCCACGCTCGACAGTGATGTGATGCGATCGAGTCCCTTGACCGAACCCAACTCTTCTTCGAGCGGATCCACCAACTTATCCAGCACTTCACGCGGGGGAGCATCGCGCCACGGAACCACGATACGCAGGTTGGGATCGCTGAACCCGTCGGGGATCAGCTCCAACGGAATGGAAGTGGCCGCCACCGACCCCAGTACCACGGCCGTGACCAGCAGCACCAGGACCGTGATCCGGCGCTCAAGCGAAAACCGGGGCAGGCGTTCGGCCGGTCCGTGGCTGTAGGAAGAATCTTCGCGCGGGGTCATGGCGTCACTCCCGGCTGCGCCAATTCCTTGGCGTGATCAAGAGGTTGCTGCTTGGGGCGCTGGATGATGCGAGCCACCAGGGAATCGGCCGATGCGTACATGGTGGGTATGACCAACAACGTCAAGAACGTGGAACTGATCAAACCCGAGATCACGGCGATGGCCATGGGGGTACGGATCTCGGCGCCGTCGCCCGCGCCCAACGCCATGGGCAACAGGCCAAGTACGGTGGTGGCCGTGGTCATGAGAATGGGCCGCAACCGAACCTGGCCCGCCGTCACCAATGCTTCATCGCGGGGCATGCCGCGCCGGCGCAACTGGTTTACGTAGTCGACCATGACGATGGCGTTGTTCACCACGATGCCCGCCAGCATGATCATGCCCAGAAACACCACCACCGAAAGCGGTATGGCCAGGACACGCAGGGCCACGACCGTACCCACGAACGCCAATGGAATGGTGAACATGATGATGAGCGGGTGCAGCAACGATTCGAACTGCACGGCCATGATCACGTACACCAGGAAGATGCTCAGAGCCAAAGCCAGAACCAGGCTGCCCCGACTACGCTCCCACTCCTGACTCTGACCGCCCAGGAAGAAATTCATGCCCTCGGGCCAATCAATTTCCTGACGAAGCTTGGATTCGATGGCACCCACCGCCGAACCCAACGAGCCTTCGGCGATGTTTGCGGTCACCAACGCCACGCGCCGCCCATCGATGCGTCGAACCTCACTGGGTCCCTCGCCCACCAGTACCTGGGCCACCGACGAAAGCTCCACTGGGCGCTCGCCCCCCGGGTTCACCATCATCTCTTCGATATCGGTAACCGTGGCGCGATCCTCTTCACGCAACCGAACCACCATGGGTATGCGACGGTCGAGTAGGTTGAAACGAGACGCTTCGAACCCCTGCACCTTGTTGCGCACCAGGTAGGCCACGGTGGAAACGTTCAGACCGTACCGTGTCAGGCGATCACGATCGTAGAGTACCTGGATTTCGGGCGCGCCTGTCTGCAGCGTGGTGCGCACGTCGGCCAGCTCCGGCATGGTGAGCAACAGAGCTTGGGCGCGATCGGAATAGTCTTTCAGGGCTCTGAGATCATCGCCATGCACCTCGACCTCGACCGGCGTCTTGGAGCTGAACAGAACCGGACGGGTGACGTTCGACTTGAGGTCGGGGATGTTGGCAAACCGCGACCGCAATCGCTCGACCACCGCGTCTTCCGCCACGCGGCCGCGGCCCGTGGGGCTGAGCAGCACTTTGAATTTGGCCGTGTGCTCGCCCTCGTCGGAGCGTTGCGATTGGGTCGGATCGTATCCCACGGTCAGAATGAGCGATTCTATGTTGTCGCGCTCGGCAAGGATTGCACGCTCGACCGCGCTCAGCACGGCGTCGGTTTCTTCCAATGGCGTACCTACGGGCAACGCCACCTCCACGGTGAACTCGCCCTGACGCACCTCGGGCAACAACTCGCTATCGAGCGACTGGGCCAGCAGCCAGGTTCCCGCGGTGGTCAAGACGACCAACATCAGAATAAGAGCCGGGTTTTTCAATGCCCAACGAATCACGCCGGGGTAGCTGGATTGCAAACCGCCCATGACCATATCGGTCAGCTTCAGCGGCAACCACGCCAACGTCGATAACACGCGTCGGAGCAACGGGGTGATCAACGCCACGATCACGTAGGCCGCGCCCATGAGCACGGCCAGGAACAGCTTGAACATCAGCTCGAACACAAACCAGGCCAACGTGCGAATCAACAGATAGATCACCGGAATGATCAGGAAGAAGACCCACGTCTTCCACGCGCGCAGATCCCGCGACAGCGCGGCGACCGACTCGAACCGCAGTAGGTTGAGCCCACTCGAGCCCGCCACGATTTGCGCCGAGCCTCGGCTGGCCAACATGGGAATGAAATACAGGGCCACTCCCGCGGCGGCGAGCAACGACACCACCACCGCGAAACCCAGATCGCCGAACGCCTGGCCAGCCACGCCTTCCACGAACACCATGGGAAAGAACACGGCAATGGATGTGAGGGTCGAGGCCCACACCGCCGAGCGCACCTCGGCCGCGCCGCGGATGGCCGACAGGGTTACATCGTCGCCCTCTTCGCGGCAGCGGTGGATGGATTCCAGGACCACAATGGAAGAGTCCACCAGCATACCGATGCCCAGGGCCAGCCCGCCCAGACTCATGACATTGAGCGACACGCCCAGAAGGTTCAGCGGCGCGAACGTCACCAGGATGGAGATGGGAATGCTGACGGCAATGATGGCGGTGGTCCGGTAGCTGCGCAGAAACAGGAACAACACGATGACGGCCAGCAACCCGCCGATACCCGCCGTCATCCAGACCTCGCGAATGGAACTCTCGATGAACAGCGAGCGGTCGGCCACCAGAGTCAGGTCAGCCCCCTCTTCTTCGTAGACCTGTTGCGCCAACGTCATCTCGGCCTGAGCGGACGCACGGGTGCGCTCCGGATCAACTTTACCCACCCGCGCCTTCACGCGTTTGGCCAGGGCCACGATGTTGGCGTCGGCCTCCTTGAAGATCTCGATCTGCACGCTCTCGGCGCCACCGGTGCGCGTGATGATCTGACGTTCCTTGTGGGCCCGCTCGACGCGAGCCAGGTCCTTCAACCGCACATCCCGATCGGAGAAGCGTCGCACGATGGTCTGTTCGATCTGGCTGAGATCCTCGTACTCGTTCAGCGTTCGCACCAGGTATTCGGTACGGCCCTCCTGAATGGTGCCGCCGGCAACGTTGATGTTCTCCTGCGAAATGCGATCGATGACCTCTTGAATCGAGATTCCCGTACGCCTCAACTGTTCCTCGTCGAGCAGGATGTGGATCTCTTCCTCGAGACCACCCTTCACGCGCACCGCGGCCACGCCCTCAATTGGCTCCAGCTGGCGCTTGACGTACAGTTCGGCCAGGCGACGCAGTCGTCGCAGCCCCGCCTCGCCTTCGTAGGCCACGCCTGAGCCCGCCAGACTGAATTCCATGACGGGATCGAGCGAAGGGTCGAAATGCAGAATCAGCGGACGCTTGGCTTCGTCGGGAAGAAACACCAGGTCCAGGCGTTCCAGCACGTTCTGGGTGGCCTCGGACATGTCCATGTCCCAGGCGAATTCCAGAACCACGTCGCTCACCTCGGCGCGACTGATACTGCTGACCTGCCGTAGGCCGCCAATTACGCCAAGCGCCTCTTCGATCGGGCGACTGATGTCGTTCTCGACCTCTTCGGGGGCGGCGCCGGGAAACTCGGTCCGAACCGTGAGCGTGGGGTAGGTCAATTCGGGCATGAGCGTGACCGGTAACCGATCACACGAGAAGATGCCGAACACCACGGCGGCCAAGAACAACATGAGCACCGCTACCGGACGGTGGGTCACGAAGCTGCGTGCGGCGGCGGCTGGAGGTAGGGAACTCAACGTGTCGACGCCTCCGCCGTGACCGATTCCTCAGCCTTGGGGGCATCAGGGTCGACCACTTTCACCGGTGCGCCGTCCTTCAGACCGGCTTGCCCGGCGATGACCACGCGGTCTCCCGCTACCAGTCCACCCATAGGTTCGACGAAATCGCGGTTGGCCAAACGGGGAATCACGTTCACGCGGTCTACCGTGTCGCCTTTGGCGCTCAGACGAAACAGGTAGACCTGGTCATCGTCGTACACGAGTGCTCGCTTGGGAACCAACACTGCATCTTCATTCACGGCGGTAATGACCTCGACGTCCACGAACAATCCCGGGCGAAGGCCCGGCTGGTCGCCGACGTTCACCGTGACCTTCACCGTTCCACTCATGGGATCGACGATCGGCGAGATCCGGTCGACCGTTCCCAAGTGGGCCCGGTCCGAAAGCGCGCGGGCAAAGATCCGCGTGGGCTGCCCGGCCACCAGCTGACCGAGGTTCTTCTCGGGTACGTACACGCGAGCGACCAGCGACTCGAAGTCGACGATCTCGAACAACTGTTGCCCGACCTGCACCTGATCGCCCACGTGCACCAGGCGCTTGGTGACCGTGCCCGCGATCGCCGCGCGTACTCGCGTATACCCCAGCTGGCGCTCGGCATCGGCGACAGCAATTTTCTGTTGCTCGTAATCGAAGGTGGCGTCGTTCATCGCCTTGTCGGTCGTGAGTTGCTGCTCGTGCAACCGGGTCTGCCGCTCGAATTCGCGCTCGGCCTTGTCGAACTGAGCCTGGGCGCCCGCCAGACTGCTGCGCTGCTCCTCGTCCTGGAGTCGAAGCAGGGTTTGGCCACGCTCGACGCGATCGCCTTCTTCCACCTGGATCGCCACCACGCGACGCGCGGCCTCGGCAAAGATACCAACCTGGCCTTCGGCCTCGAGGTTGGCTGACGAACGAATCAGCGCCTCGATCGGGCCCTTCTTCAGTACAGCTACCTCGACGGGGACGGCCTCTTCGGTCGTCTCGGCGCCGTCGCCTTCGCGGCTGGTGGACTCGTCGCCCCCACCCTTCGCGTCGCCCTTATCGCAGCCCAGAGCGGCGAACAGCAAGGGGAGCATCAGGGACAGGAATAGGACGGTCCGGTGTGGCAAAAACCGCACGAAAGCCTCCCGAGTCGGGGGTACGCATCACGGGCCTGGCGGGGCCGGCGGTAGGTCTGTGTTCCGTACGCGCTGCAACGCCAGAGAGTTGCCCCGGGAAAGGGGATTCCTGGGGTCCGTGGCGAGGGTAACCCCATCGGGGTGGCCGAACCAGCCGAACCCCGATTCCGGGTTGCCAGCCGGCCATTTTTGGCCGAACTTCCCCCCTCCGACCACCAATCCCAAGAACCAAGGATGATGCCATGTCCCGCGCACGCCGCGCTCCGCTAACCATTTGCGGACTCGCCCTGACCGCTATTCTTGCCCTTCTGCTGATGGCCTGCGGATCGGGCGAAGCCACCGAGGATACCGGCTCCACTGAGTCGACCACCCAGACCGCGACCGATGAGCACGCCGGCCACGACCACGGCGACGGCGGCCACGACACTGCGCAAGCCACCACGACTCCAGGCACTACGCCTCCGCTGCCTCCCGCGAAGCTGGCCGCGTCGCATATTCTGATCATGCACGTCGGCAGCCAACGCGCGCCGGCCGAGGTCACGCGTACCAAGGAAGAGGCCAAGACCCTGGCCGACGAGGTCTACGCCAAGGTCACCGACGGCCTGAAGTTCGAAGACGCCGCCGGAGAATTCTCCGACGGGCCCAGTGGACCCCGCGGAGGCAGCCTGGGCGTGTTTCCCTACGGGCAGATGATCCCCGCGTTCTCGGCCGCCACGGCCAAACTCGCGGTGGGCGAAGTGAGCAAGCCGGTAGAGACCCAGTTTGGGTATCACATCATCCGCCGCGATGAGATCGTGGAAGCGGGAATACGCCACATTCTGTTCATGCACGAAGGCTCCGAGCGCAAGCCGGCGGACATCACGCGAACCAAGGACGAGGCCAAGGCCGAGGCCGAAAAGGTGCTGGCCGAGATCCGCGGCGGTGCCGATTTCCAGGAAATGGCCAAGCTGCACAGCGACGGCCCGAGTGGCCCCCGCGGTGGGGACCTGGGCGTGTTCGGTCGGGGCAAGATGGTGCCCGCCTTCGACGCGGTTGCCTTCGACCTGAAAGTGGACCAGGTCAGTGATCTGGTCGAAACCCAGTTCGGCTTCCACATCCTCCAGCGCTACCAGTAGCGACGCGAGAAGCACCAATGCGAGATCTGAAGACCATCGAAGACTACGACGCGCTCGTCCAGGACACCGCGGCCGACCGCGACATCGTCGTGTTCAAGTTCAGTCCCATTTGTCCAATCAGCGGGCGTGCCGAGAACGAGGCCAATCGCTGGTACCAGGAGGCCGCCAGCAATGATCGGCTGGTGGTGGCCAAGGTGGATGTGATCGGGGCAAGACCGGTGAGCCAGCACATCGCGGCGGCTCTGGGCGTGCGCCACGAGTCACCGCAGGTGCTGTGGCTCGACGGTGGTCGCCAGGTGAGCTGGCATGCCAGCCACGGCGACGTGAATCAAGGGACGCTCGCGGCCCGCGAAGGGGCCGCGAGCTGAATCCCTAGGTGGACTCGCCGGCCAACACGACCAGTACGACCAGACGATCCTTGCCGGTGTTGCGTATTCCATGCGCAACGCCGGCCGGGGCGATCATCATCACATCGGGCTCCATTTCCTCTGAGCCTCCCTCAATGAGGAATTCACCCTCGCCCGCCAGCACGTGGTAGACCTTGTCCGTACCCTCGTGGGAGTGCAATTCGTGCTCCTGCCCGGGTTCGAACGTGTTCAACCCCACCATCAGGCGCGACGACTGAAACAGGGTGTTCTTGCCCATCTGGTCCGCCCGAAATTCGGCTCGGTAGAGCGGGCGGAAGATGTCGGCGGAGCTCATATTGCGCCTCCTTGGCGTTGAGAAGTGCTCCTGGCCGGGCGCCTTGATGAAAGCGCGTCTCGGCCGCTATACTCGGAGTCCTGATACCTGACACTCCATGACTGGATATCCAGCTGCTGACCCCATGTTATCCGAGGAGGGTGCCAACGGCACTTTGTTAGGCTGATCATCCCCATGCCCCCCATCATATCTCGCCTCCTCTTCGCGGCGGTCCAAGAACCGCTGCTGCTAAGCTGTGGTCTTCTCGCAGCTTGGCTGTCCCTGCTATCCATCGGCCCAATTCGACGTTTCTGCATTGGCGTGTTCAGGCGCTATGGCGCGACGGCCGCGACCGCGTTCGCCCTCGCCCATATTGCACTCTACTACGGAATCATCGCCTGGTATCTGTCCTTACCGCTGCTGAGCGGCGAAGTCGAACCCACCATCGCATCGGTGTCCTGGTTGGTCCAGCAGGGTAAGCCTTTGTACCACACCCTGGAGTCGGCCGAACGCTACAGTGTGCTCTACGGCCCCATGGCCTTCCTGACCAACGGCTTCTTCCTGCGCGTTCTCGGGCCCTCCCTGGTGGCGGCCAAGATGGCGAGTACGCTGGCGGCGGCATTCAGCGTGGTGTTTCTCTACGCCTCGCTGCGAGCTTTCGCCCAGGTTCGGATCGCCCTGTTCTTCACGGCTTTCGCGACCATGCTGTACTTCGCCTACGGACCATCGTCGTATCTATCCCGGCCCGACCCCATGCTGCTGGGGGCGGTATGCCTGGGGCTATTGGCCGCCTTGCGCGCGCCCCGCGCCATCGCCATTGGCCTGGTGGCCCTATGCGCCGGCCTCAGTATGAATCTGAAGATTCATGGTGCCATCTATTTCGTCCCCATCCTGTACCTCATGCTGGCCCGCCACGGGCGAGCCGTCGTCGCATGGACTCTGGGCGCAACCGCGCTCGTGGTGATCGCACCCTTCCTCCCGTCGAACGTCTCGGCTACAAACTACGTCATGTGGTTGCGCGAAGCCGCCCGGCATGGGCTGGACGCCGATACCTTCATACACCTGGCCAAGTTCGGGTTGTTCTTTTCCCTGCCGGTCATGATTGCGTTGTTTCCTTCGCGGCCGGGACTCGATCCACCGTTCAAGCACTTCGGTTGGATGCTGCTGGCCACGAGCCTGGGCCTGGTACTGTTCGCGGCCAAACCAGGCGCGGGTCTGGTCCATGCGCTCCCCATGATCCCGTTGGCCATCGTCTTCACGGCGCGCCTGGCCACGCGTCGGTTCGAACACGACGGTTCCTGGGAGTACCTGCTACAGCCCACCCGTCTGGGAGCCACCCTGGCCTGCTTCCTGGCCGCACTCATCATTGGCACGGTGGTCGAGTACAAGACGGTGGACCGCATCAACCATCAGGCGAGCTACGCCGCCTTGGTACTGGGCGATCTGGACACCATCCAGGAACAGTACCCCGGACGTACGATTGGAATGGCCTACGGCGGCGAGGGTGAACAATACGAGCTCACGTTCTTCCGACCCAGCCTGGTATTCGACGGCCACCCACTGCTTCTCGATGCCATCGCGGTCATGGAAGGGCAACGTTCGGGTCGTGATCTTCCGGAGCGGACGTATGAGGCCCTGATCGACGGAACCATCGATATCTGGCTGGTACCCAAGGGGCACGAGCCGTTCGACAAGCTGAACTGGTATCCACCACACCCGGCCCTGTTCCCACCGGAGTTCATCGAGACCGTGCGCGCGAACTACGTACACGACGCCAGCTCGGACTACTTCGACCTGTGGATCCTGGAGAACGATACGCGCACGGCCCAGGCCCATGATGCGCGCGCGGTAATGAGCCCCTGACCCGCCAATCTCAGCGTGCAGACCCGGAGCGGTCTGGTATACTGCGCCGCTCCATGACACCCAAGAATCCATCCAACGGCGGCCGCTCGCCCCTGCTCATCGTCTTCCTGACGGTGTTTATCGACCTGCTCGGCTTCGGCATCGTCATACCCTTGCTGCCCATCTACTCGAAGGCCTTCGGCGCCGACGAGCTGCAGCTGGGGCTTCTGTTCGCGTCGTTCTCGGCCATGCAGTTCCTGTTCGCCCCCTTCTGGGGACGCATTTCCGACCGCTACGGACGTCGACCGGTTCTCATTGGCGGATTGCTGGGCACTTGCGGCTCGTACATTCTGTTTGGCTTCGCCAATTCCATGCCCTTGCTGTTCGCGGCCCGGCTGCTGGCCGGGTTCTTCGGTGCCAACGTGGCCACGGCGCAAGCCTACATCGCCGACGTATCCAGCGAACGGGACCGTGCCAAAGGCATGGGCATCGTTGGCGCCGCGTTTGGTCTGGGCTTTACGTTCGGTCCACTGCTGGGCGGCGAGCTCGTAGGGTTCTCCATGCGCGCGCCTGGCTTCGTGGCGGCCGGCTTTTCGTTGGCGGCCGCAACCTTCGCGTTCTTCAAGCTCCAGGCCACGGGCGCGGCGACCGGCGGCGGCGGCTCACGCCTCTTCGGCACGGAAACGTTGAGACGCGCCCTGACCGATCGACGCATCGGCATGGTTCTGGTGCTCTACTTCCTGGCGATCCTGTCGTTCTCGGGATTCGAATCCATGTTCATCCGCTACGGTCTGGCCAAGTTCCCCGCCACGTTCGGCGTTGAAGCCAGTATCGAGGAATCCTCGATGGACCAGATCCTCGCGGCCGCGCCAATTGCCGGCCGCTACATGTTCATCATCGGCCTCATGGCCGCCGCCATCCAGGGTGGACTCATCCGCCGCTTGGTGCCCCGTTTCGGTGAGACGCGCTTGATCGTGGCCGGCCCGTTCTTCCTGGGACTCGCATTCCTTATCATCGGCGCCGCTTCGGTGTGGCCCGTGGTCCTGGTGGGCTGCGCGCTCATGCCATTTGGATTCGGCGTCAACAATCCCTCTCTCAATTCGCTGTTGTCGCGCGCCGCGCCGGCCGAAAACCAGGGAGCCTACCTGGGTTTGAATCAATCGCTTGGAAGCCTGGCCCGCGTCATGGGCCCACTCATGGCGGGCACGGTTTTCACCCGCCTGGGCCCGGACTGGCCCTTCTACGTTTCAGCAATGTTGTTGGCGGGGGCGACCCTGTTGGCCATCGGGTACCGGGCCCGCTACGGGCGTTCGTTCGAGCTTTCCGAGAACGCGGCCTAGCGAACGTACTCCCATTTGAGCGGAGTCTCTCCCCGGTAGGGCATGAAGCCGTGGAACGGCCGGGGATCCTCGTCGAATACCATGGGCAGGAAGTAGCGATCGCCCTCCCACATGGGCAATGAGTCCAAGGCATCGATGCGATGCCACTCGAGATTGCCCTCTTCGTTGCTCGCATGGGGCTGCCCTTCGAACGCGTCGATCCGGAATATGAATCCCAGCCAGTCCTCGCCCTTGGGTCCGAATCCGGTCCAATTGACGGTTCCCCGCAGGGTCATCTCCGTGCATTCGATGCCGGCCTCTTCCCGCAGCTCGCGTCGCATGCAGGTCACGACGTCTTCGTCGGGTTCCATCTTGCCGCCCAAACCGTTGTACTTGCCCAGCTGATCGTCGTCGGGGCGGGCAATGCGATGCACCAACAGCGTCGAGCTTCGATCGGGTGAGAGTATGTATCCCAAGGTGCCGACGATGGGCGTGTAGGGCATGAGCTAGCGTGCCAGCGGTTGAATAGGCTGACCCAAGCCATCGTGCAACACGTAGTGGTTCGCATCGTAGTGGTGCGGAATGGTCGCCGAGTGGTCGGCGACCTTGCGCAACAGACCGTCCAGCTGCGCCATGGCGAACGTCGCGATCCAGCTGTCGGGAATGTAGCCCCCCACATCCGACGTAACGTGGTACGCCATGAGCGTCCGGTTCTCATCGATGGTAGCCAAGACCCAACCCCCGTAGTTCACCGGAACGTAGATGGCGTCTTCGTGATCCTTGAGCTTCAGTCCGGGCACCTTGCCCGACTCGACCACTTCGCGCGCCGCTTTCTCGCCGCCGTCGGCAAGATCCCAACCCTGCTCCCAGATGAAACCGTCCGAAGCCTCGGCGACTTTCAAGCCCTTGAACGTGTCGATCACCCATTCGCGATCGGTAATGGGCCAAGGCAGATTCACGTGCATGAACCACTTGCCACCGGCACCACCGTGCCCGCTGATCTTGTAGTCCAGGAGCATGTCGTTGCCCTCGGTCAGATGATTGTCGAGGGCAGCCAGCCACACGTTCAAACGCGGCTGATCCACGAGAAAATATCCGGTCACCCGATGATTGGTCTCGGAATCCTCGCCGCCGCCTCCCCCACGCCCCTGACGGCGCCGGATCTTTACGACCTCGCCTTTCATGAGATCTTCGAAATGCTTGGTCGAGAGATGGGGTAGCGGATCCCGAGCGTGCACGTTGTAGAAATCGATGACGTTGGTCACGTATGACGGAAGGTCGATCTCATCCTGCGCCCGGACCGTGGCCGGGTACGCGGCCACGAGGGCGAAGAGAACGAAGAGCGGCGGGGCTATCGATCGGAGCACGGAAGGCTTCCTCATGATGGAGAATAAGGGGGTTCCGCGGGCGGCAGTTTAGCGGGTGGCGGCGAGGTCTTCCACCTGAGAACTCCCAAGCCCCGCCACAAGTTCCAAAACCGTTGGAACCATGCGGGATCGGCCTGCGTCGACTAGAATACTGTTCATCGCAAAGCCCGTGCCGGGGGAATGTATTTGGGGCTCATAGGATCTCTATTCGGCGGAGCAATTGGCTTCGCGTTGGGCGGACCGCTGGGAATGATCGCCGGCGCGGCGGTGGGCCACGGCCTGTCGAACCGCCCTCGGCGCCAGATGAACGCCCAGGAGCAGGCCCAGGCCAGCTATTTCATCAGTTTGTTCTCCATGCTGGGCAAGATGGCCAAGGCCGACGGTCGGGTCAGCAGGGAGGAGATCGAGCTGGTCGAGTCCTTCATGCAGCACGATCTGCTACTGGATACCGAGTCTCGGGAAGCGGCCATCAAGATCTTCCGGGCGTCCAAGGACTCCCCTTTGCCGTTCCACGATTTTGCCGGCCAGTTTGGGCAGGTCTTCGCGGGCGACCGTCAGATGCTCTTGTCCATGCTCGATCTGCTGGCGCGCCTTGCCGCCTGCGACGATGTACTGCATCCGCACGAGCGTCGCCTGCTGAGCGAAGCGGCCGTCATCTTTCAGCTATCACCACAGGAGTTCCGCCACGTCATCGGCGCCCACTTCGACACCAGCGACGCCGCCTGGAACACCGATCCGTTCACCGGCGGAATACCCTTTGACGACCCGCCGCGGCGTGGCCAGCAGCGGCGCACGGCGCCACCGCCGCGCCCAATCGGTTCGCGCCGCCCCTACGATGTCCTGGGCGTCGAGCCCACCGCGACCATGAGCGAGGTCAAGGCGGCCCACCGCAAGCTCGTGACCGAAGTGCATCCCGACAAGGCCATCGCCCGGGGTTTGCCAGAAGAACTGGTGAAGTTCGCCGAGAAACGATTCCGCGAAGTACAGGAGGCCTACGAAATGATCCAGAGTGAGCGACGGGCGCAGGAAGCCTGACATGAGCGACGAACACGATCCCCGACCCGACGATCCCTACTCCCGCGTGAACTATCGCAGCCTCATCGCGTGGCCCGCGCGCATCGAGCGCGAATGGAAATTCCTCGAGACGGCGCTGAGCGACGTGCGGTCGGTGGTGGATCTGGGCTGCGGCCCCGGCGAACACTGTCGATTCCTGGCCGCCCACGGCATCCGCGCCGTGGGCGTGGACGCTTCGGCGGCCCAGATCGAAGCGGCGATGGAGCACACCGACGAGTTCGGCGAGCTTGGGCCCCGGTTTCTGCACGCCGACTTCACCGAGCTACCGAACCTTACCGAAGAAAAGTTCGAGGCCGCCCTTTGCCTGGGCAATGTACTGCCGTTTCTCGAAAGGGAAGATCTCAGTCGGATGCTCGATGCCGTGCATACCGCGTTGAAACCCGGTGCGCCGCTGATCGTCCAGCTACTCAACTATCGCCGTATCCTCGACGTACCGGTGCGCCACCTTCCGCTGAACATGCGCGAGGACCCCAACGGTGAAGGCGAGATCGTCTGGCTGCGACTCATGAAGCCCGACGGGCCTTACCACGTGATCTTCCACCCCACCACGCTTCTGGTACGACCCGGTGAGGATCCTCCGGTTCGCGTGCACGCCACGCGCGAGGTGCGATTGCGCGCCTGGACGTGGCCCGAAATCGAGAAGAAACTGAACGCGGCCGGGTTCCGTGAACACGAGGTTTTCGGCAGCATGCAACGTGATGATTTCGATCCAGACCAGTCGAACGATCTGGTCTTCGTCACCCGCCGACGCTAGAAACCCACCGTCGTCTGGATCAGGTGCATGTCGAGGCCAGGGTTCACGGGGAAGATGTTGGCGTTCGACATGTGCTGCAGTCGATACCCCACCGACCACTGCCGGGTCGGTCGCCAGACGAAACCAAGATGAGTCGAGAACTGGATGCGACCGCCGAGGTCGTCGCCGCCCAATCGGTAATCGGTGAGCAGGGTGGGCGCGAACGCGCCCACGAAGTCCAACCAGGGCCAGAGAGTCATGGCGAAGCCGGGACCGGTCGACAAGAGCAGGCCCGTGTCATGACCCGCGCGCAGAAAACCAGCGCTGGTCAGGAACCTGCCACGGACCATGAACTTTCCCCAGCGTCGGGGAGCACCCAGGCGACGGACGACCACGACCTCGGCCTGGAAGAGCTCGTCGGGAATATTGCGTTGGGGGTCGTTCCGACCCACCACCAGTCCCAGACTGGTGAGCGGAAGGTCGGCCGCGGCATCCGTCGCCGCCATGGCCAGGATTCCCACGACGAGCGCCGCCGATATGACTGATCTCACTCCCGCAACCCCAAGCTCCATTGGAATCTAGAACGCATCGCCGGTTTCAACCGCGATTGCCGTGGACGATCGTGATACCATTTACAGATACCAGCCGGATCTCACGGCGCAAAGAAAAACCCGAGGTAGACTCCCAATGAGCATCCCCCAACGTTCCGTGGGCGACGTGACCGTTCTCGATCTTTCGGCCGACGTCATGACGGACATCTCGCGCGACCTGTTTGGACTGACGGTCGAAAGTCTGTTCAGCAACGGTTGCAAGGGCCTGGTTCTCAATCTGGCCTCACTTAGCTGGCTGAACAGCGGCGGCATTGGCCTTCTGGTTTCCGCCCACCGCGTCGCCGACAACTATGGAGCAAGGGTCGCCGTAGCCGGCGCCAACGCCCGCATCCTCGAGGTACTGGGAGTCATGGGAATGGAGCAGCTTCTGTCCACGTTCGCGGCCGAGAGTGAAGCCGTCGCCTCGCTCCAGGCGTCGGAATAGCCCCAGCCCGCGTCGGACTAGCGCGCCCGCGTCAGTCGACCACGATCAGCTTTCCCCGCGAAACACGAGTCCCGGCCCGCAGCTGGTAGAAGTACGTACCCGCCGACTGACCGCGCGGGTTCCAGGAAGCCGAGTTCAGCCCGGCCGGGCGCGTGGACTGGAGGATCGTCTCCACCAGCCGTCCGCGCGTATCGAACACCCGTAGCTCTACGTCGGCGGTCGCCGGCAACCGGAACGAAAACAGCGCTTGGTTCACGACCGGGTTGGGCGACACGTCCACGGCGAAGTCCACGATGGCCGGAGCCGGAGTGGGATCGCTGCCGGCGGTGATGTCGTCGATACCCATGGACGACGCCACGACGTCACCCCTCCAACCACCAAATTGACTGGAGTTGACCCGAAACTCAGTCACGTTCAGCAACGCGTCAGCCAGATCATCCGCCCCGAACTCCCGCGTCATTGCCGCGTCGCTGATGGGAAACGAGAGCGCCTGCCAACCCGAACCAGGCGTCAGCACAACCGCGTTGGTGGATGCGAAGCGCGAACTCCCGCCTTGCACGCCAATACGCACGTACAAGTCGGTGCTCCCCAGGTTGGCCACCATCATGGAAACCTGGGTTACACCGGCGGCTACGTAATCACCCAACCACTGCGCGCGGTTGAACACGACCTGTCGGCCCCCGGGCACGGCGGCGAAGCCCGACGAGTTGGCTTGAAGGAAGGAATCGCCTGTTCCACCTGGACCTCCGTCGAGCACGACAAAGGGAGGGTTCGGACTCGGCGCACCTTCAGCCCAACCCAGCGGGTCCGTGGAACCCTGAAAATCGTCAGTCTGGCCGAAGGTGATGGCAAACGCGGGAGACGAACAAAGCACAGCGGTAACCGCCAACAGGCTGGCCAGTCTGACAACGATCATGGATCCTCCGGGGGGACGCACCAAGGGTGACAAATCGAATGGAGTTGTAGCGATCCGAGAGTATACACTTCGCTCGCTGAACCCGAAACAGACGAGCTGAACCCAACGTGTTCAAACGCACACTGAAAATCAGCGGTGCCACCGCGCTTCTGCTTGCGCTAGCGGCGATCGGCTACGTCGGCTGGCAACTGTGGATATCCGACAACTTCCACACCGTGGTTTCCGGCCGCGTCTTTCGCTCGGGGCAACCCTCACCGCAAACGATGGCCCGATGGGTACAGGACCACCAGCTGGCCACGGTGGTAAACCTACGCGATGACGCCGGCCACGAATCTTTCGTCCAGGAGCGGATCGCGGTCGAGGGCGCGGGCGCGAGATTCGTCCATATCCCCATGTCCGATCGAACTCTGCCCAAGCGTTCACGCGTACTCGAGCTGATCGAATCGCTGGAGACCGCCCCCCGTCCCTTGCTATTGCATTGCCGTGCGGGGGCCGATCGTGCCGGCGTAGCCAGCGTGCTGGCCGCCATGGCGGCCGGCGAATCGTTCGCGGGCGCACGTTCGCAGTTGGGCCTGCGCTATCTGCACACCGCCACCGAGTTGGACTCGGTCGAAGGCTTGATCCTGAAGTATGAGTCGTTCGTGGCGCGCCACGGCGGCGGTACCGGCGGTTGGAACGAGTTTCGTGAGTGGGTGCAGCGCCACTACTCCCACGAGTTCTACATGCTCGACATCTCGGTCGACGAACCAATCGTGGCCACCGCGGGCGAGCTGTGCCACGTGAAGCTCACCGTGCGCAACCTCACGGACGTGCCCATTCCCCACGACGATCCGGCGCGGGTATTCCGATTCTCGGCCTATACAGGCAGCGCGGTGGATCTGGTCGTGGACAGCGAATTTGGTCCCCGCACGCCGCTATCGCAAACCATTGGGGCGGAGACGACGATCGAAGTCATCAAGGAATTCTGGCCGCCGAAGCAACCCGGCACCTATTCCGTGTCATTCGATTTGATCGAGGAGTACGTCACCTGGTTCGTGGCGCAGGGCTCGCCGGAACGGACATGGGAGATGATCGTGCGTGCCCCCGAGGCCGAGGGCACGCACTGATCGGTTACCGCTAGTCTTCGTAGCGGCTCTTCACTTCGCCCCAGCTCTCGTGCTGGGTTGCGATGGGCGTGCAGTCGGTCTCGGTGAGATCGTTCACGTCACGCGGCAGCAACTGGTAGCCACCGCAAGGGTTGGCACCAAAGCCATCGAACTGACCAAGGATACCTACGATGGTCACGTTGCCGGTCGGAACCGCCGTGCCCACGATGTCCGTGTCGTTGTCGATACGCACGGTCACGGTGCTGCCGTCCTCGGCTATGAAGTTGTTGTTCGAGCCGGAGCCAAACGTACCGCTCGGGGTCTCGAAGGTACCGCATATCGAGACCAGGCAGCTCTCGAGACCCTCAGCCGTAGGGCTCAGATCGAGCAACTCAGCACCGTCGATCGCGACGGGCGCGGGCGCAGCGCCGACACCAAGAACCGTCACCGTGGGATCCATGGTGGCGTCCGCGGGGTTGTCGATGATTTCATCGAGGCCCGAAAAGGCGCCGACCCAACCACAAACTTCGACGAGGGTTCCGACGGGCTGGTCGTCGGCCAGGTCGATGTCGAAGATGCTGATGCAACAACCACTGGTGGGGTCGTAGATGGCGCCGGCACCACGAGCACCGAACTGCTTCCAAGCGATGACGACACCGGTTACGCAAACTTCGGTGGCGGTGGCCGCGGCGTCCGCGACGCAGTCACCGTCAGTGTCAGCTCGGACGGTGCAAATCGGGATAGAGGGATTACCGGCCAGCGCGGCGGTCGCGCCGAAAGCAAAGGTGAGCAGGGCGAGAATCGATACCATTCTGAGCACGAAGGAACCTCCATGGTTCACGGGAAAAAATATCAGGTCTTCAAACTGTACTCTGTAGGGCGGTGCTGGGGCAAACCCCGTTAGCTCCAATCCGGCAATTTGGCCCTTCGAGGGCTGATTTTCATGAAAATTGCGCGAGTTGTTCGCACGGCTGGGATCGCCTTCACCCCTGATGGCTACCGCATGACCGCCAGACGACGCGTCGCCGACTCGGTCCCCGCCAACATCTGCACGTAGTACACGCCGGCGGGCACCCGTTGCCCGTCGTCGCCTCGTAGATTCCAACGCGCGGTGTGGATGCCGCGCGCGCGGTGCTCGCGGGCAACGAGTCGGCGAACCAACCGGCCGCGCACGTCGTACACGTTCAGCTCGGCGGCGCCATCCTGAGCCAGGCGGAAGCCAAGCTGCGACTCACCGCGCGCCGGATTGGAACCCATGAGCCACAGCGACGATACAAGTTGATCGAGGTTGTCGACCGCCGTCACCGGATCCGGCGTGGACGCGGGGTCTCCCGGGTCTGAACCGCCGTCGAGTTCATCGCCGTCGCGAAAACCATCGAGGTCGCGGTCGACACCCAATCGCCACTCGCAACCCGCCACCACGCCCGTGAAGGTAACGCCGGCCGGCTGCGATCCAGCCAACAGCACGGCGCGTGAAACCGCGGCCTCGTTTTCCTTGTCCGGCGTGTATTGCCCGCCCCCCGCGTAGACCCACCCGCGCGGCTGACCTGCCACCAGGCTCTTCACCACCAAACCCACACTGTTGGCGTCGGCCAGGCTCTCCAGCGTGTTTAGACGGGCGGTCCACTGCGCATCGTTGGTGCCGTCGAGCGTGGCCTGAGCCCCCACCGCGGGGTGAGTCGCCGTGGGGAACGAAAGTAGATACGCTTCGACGTCGCGTTGATCGTCGTCCGAAGTGAATTCGAAGGCCGAAAACTCCAGGAACTCGAACAGGTCGGGCACCGACCCGTTTGATATGAATCCGAAACCCCTTACGGTCGTGGACGCGGTCGCATCGAACCGCGTCTTTTCGTACATGTTGCGCAGTTGCGGAACGACCTTGGCCTCGGGTTCCTGCAACGCGAACCCTGGAATGATCGCGGCGCTCTGCCCCGCCGGCAACGCATGGCACGACACGCAGTCGAGATTACCCACCAATTCGGCCGTGAGAAACAGAGATTCTCCGTTGGCCGGATCCGCGCCATTGAGGTCTGGCGCGAAAGTGCCATCGAGTTCGAGAAACGGATTCGACGGATACTCCATGGCAAACACGAAGTCTTCGAATCGCTGGAAATCGGCCGCGTCGAGTTCGGTCGAGCGCCCCATGAGACCCACGAAGGCCGGATTGAAGTCAGCGAACGTGGCCCGATCGCCGCGCCAGTGCAGTGGCTCGGTCGCCGTCAGGCCCTTCAGACTCTGCGTGGTCATGGGCCCCTTCATGGGATGAAACGGCGGCAACGGCACGACCTGTCCGGGCGGAACAGGAATCAGATCGCCGGCGGGATCGCCAAGGTCCCAGCCCAGGTTGTCCATGCCTCCGAACAGGTGGCATGTGGCACAAGAGAGGTCGCCGTGGGCCGAGGAGACTTCCCCGTCGTACAGGAACTTGCGGCCCTCCAATACCTCGGGCGTACTTGGGTCGAAGCCCAGAGGGACTTCGGCCGACGTGTCGTCGCTCAGGTCCACGTCCGAGAGGGTGCTGGCAAAGCGGTTGTATACGTACAGGCGGTTGCGCGCCTCGTCGAGCGCCAAGCCCGCCGGGCCCTCGCCAACGTCTATGCGACGGGTCACGTTCCCCGCCGCGTCGAGCACGGCGATCTTCCGCGAACCGAAACCGGTCACGTAGATCTCGTTGCCCGACGACGCAATCTCCAGATCGAGCGGCGTGGAGATACTCAGGGCCCGCTCGTTGGCCGTCCCCGCCGCATCGGCGTAGTTGATGTGCGCGTTCAGGTGGTGCGCCGCGACGGATCCACCGGGTGAAATACGGGTCACACGATTCTGGGCGAAGCTTCCCTTCAGATTGGGCTCGAAGCGGATCTCGTTGAAGGCTTCCTGATTGGTCACGTACAGATCGTCGTTCGGGTGCACGGCCAGATTGAAGAGGGTGGTTCCCACGCCCGTAAACGTGGCGACAACGCCAAACGTGGTGGCGTCGAAGCCCAGGACATCGTGGTCGGGCATGGTGTAGGGAACCACGCCGCTCCAATTACCGCCGGCGTCGTCAACCCAGTTGGCCCCATCGTGTCGCACGATGAGACCCACCTGGGGCGCCGCCGGCAACCCACCCGCCATGGGCGGGTTTGGCGAGGGCAACCCGCCATTGGACCAGACCGTGTCGTTCCCAATGACCGTGGTCTGGTTCTGACTGTCCAGCGCGGACACATAGACGGTGTTGCCGTCGTTCGACACCGCCAGCGAACGCGGGTCGCTCATGCTCAGGAGAATGTCCACCGGCGGCGCATCAAGATTCGCCAAGTCGTACACACGGAGAAGGTCTTCCTGCGAAACACAGACGAAGGCACGGCCGCCCGTGAAGACCACGTCGGTGGGTTCGTCACCCACGTTCAGCGTGCCCAGCACATTGCCGGTCGACACGTCGACCACACTGATCGAGTCGGAGACATGGTTCACGACCCACACTTCCGTCGCCGTGCGCGAGCGTACCGTCACTGGTTCGAGGCCGACCATGACCTCGGAGATCACCACAGGTGCCGGACCAGCGAGCGAAAAGGTGACCAACCGATGGTCGGCTGTATGCGCCACGTACAGTTGGCTACCGTCGGCTGATAGTTCGACCGGATGCACGGGAGGGCTCTCGAAATTGACCTCGCCGGCCTGAACCGCAGCCGTGCTCATGACGGTGAAACCAATCAGCAATACGACGATGTCAAGCCGCATGGATGCATCCTTCGACGGAGAAGCTGAAAACGGTATCCACCAGAGTACCGCGAGATGCGAACGCACCGCAATGAACGTCGGAGAAACGCGCGTGACTCGACTCGTCAATCCATGGGCCACGGCCCCGGGGTCGACGCAAACCGCATCTGCTTGTACGGTAGTTCCCTGATAGCCCTTTTCAACTCCCACGGAGGCCAACCCCATGGGTTCCAAGAACAGCAAGGCAAAGGAGCCTCAGGGGCTCAAGAAAAAGACCTACGAACAGGAACTCGAACGCCTTCAACTGGAACTGATAAAGCTGCAGGAGTGGATCAGCACCACTGGATACCGCGTGGTTGTGATCTTCGAAGGGCGAGACGCGGCGGG
>JAJDAC010000008.1 GCA_029262065.1 Candidatus Krumholzibacteriota bacterium
TCCACTACGCAGATAATGAGCCGGAATTTCCGTACCACCGCCGTGGGCATTCTTGTCGTGGGGTTGCTGGGCGGGCTGCCCGGGTTGGGGGGAGCCTCGATCGAAGGCCTCGAGTCGGCGGACCAGGCGTTCGCATCGGGTGAGGTCGAGCGGGCGCTGAGCATGTACGAAGACCTGGCCCGCCAGAACCCATTGGCCGCCGATGTGTTTGTGCGCATTGCGCTGGCCTCGTTGCAGGTGGGCAACGCCGAACGGGCTCTGGAGGCGGCGGCCAAGGCGCAGGAACTCGACATGGATAGCCCCGAAGTCTACCTGGTACTGGCCCAGGCGCAGGCTGGCGTGGGCCAGCCGCTCGACGGCGTGGCTACCCTTGAACAGGGACTGCAGCGTTTTCCCGAGAACATCGAGTTGCTGGAATCCCTGGCCACCATCAACATCGCCCGCGAACGCTGGAAGGACGCCTCGGGAATCCTGCGTCAGCTCATTCGGCTCGACCCCGACGGCGCGGTGTACCGCATCGATCTGGCGCGCGTGCTGATCTCGGCCAACGATCTGGGCGGTGCTTCGCAGGTTCTGCACGAAGCCCGCGCCCAAGGCGTGGACGTGGCCCTTGTGCATGCACTCCAGGGAAAGGTCGCGCTGCTGGCGGGGAAGCACGCCGAGGCCCGCAAACATTTCGAGGCGTCGTTGGCATCGAAGGAGAACGCCGAAGCACTGGGCGGCCTGGGTGCGTTGGCTTTCGTGGCCGGCGACCTGACCGAGGCCATTGGCCGCTTCGAGTCGGCGGTGGCGCTGGCCCCCGGCGATCCCGATCTCCACTTCAATCGCGGCAACGCGCTCATGCAGGCGAAACAGGTGGAGCGGGCCGAGAAGTCGTATCGTCAATCGCTGTCGATCGATGGCAACAACGCGGCCGCGTTGCTCAACCTGGGAGTCATTGTCCTCAATCGCCTGGCGGTGGCCGAGGCTCGAGCGTTGTTTCGCCGCGCGTCGGACCTGGACCCGCGATTGCCTGGTCCGCGTTTGCATCTGGCCCGGATCGCGGCCGCGCAATACCGGTACGCCGATGCTCGCCGTCACTACGAGGCCTACCAGGATCTGGTACCTGACATCGAGGAATCCATGCGCGTGGACGAGATCATCGCCAACATCGACACGAAGGTCGAGGCCTCGGCCGCGGCAAGAGCGCGGGGTGAGATCCACTTGCTGCAATTGAGGACCACTACCCAGGAAGAGGCCCAGGCGCTGATTGCCCGGGTCAAACGGGGTGAGGATTTCTACACCCTGGCCGAAACCGAAACCGAGTTTGGCGGACGTGGCGGCACCGATGCGGGTTTCGTCGATCCCAACGCAATCGACGAACGGTTCAGCAACGCGGTGCGTTCATTGGAAGTGGGGGCAATGACCCCGCCGCTTGCCGGTCCCACGGGTTTCGCCGTGTTCCTTCGCGTAGAGTAGCGGCGATTCAATGGCGTTCGAGGCGGACCGACACACCGAAGTGCAGTATCTGAAGGGCGTGGGCCCCGTGCGTGCGCAACAGCTGCGGCGGTTGGGTCTGGAGCGCGCCGAGGATCTGCTGTTCCATTTCCCCGCCGAGTATCTGCAGCGCGGAGGCGTGATCGATCTGGCTCGAGTCAGAGTGGGAGAGATCATCACCACGCAGGGACAGGTCCTCGACGTACAGAAGCGCCGCGTGCAGCGGGGCCGAACCCTCGTCACCGTGACCCTGGGCGACGCCGGCGCGCGACTGCGTCTGACCTGGTTCAACGCCGCCTACCTTGCCGACAAACTTCGTGTGGGCGAGTCGTTGGTGGTAAGCGGCGCAGTTACCCTTTACGCCGGTCAGCCGCAGATGGTGAATCCCGAGTTCGATCAGGATACGCAGAGTGAGTTGGTAACCTCGGGCCCGGTTCCGCGGTACCCGTTGACCGCCGGTCTGAAGCAGGGAGCGTTGCGGAAGATCATCGAGCACGTTCTCGACACCGTGGTCCAGGACGTTCCCGAACCGCTGCCCGACAAGTTGCGCGAGCGCGAGCAGCTCATGCCCCGCATCGATGCGCTGCGCGAGATTCATCGCCCCAGCGACGTGGATAGGGTGGAACGGGCCCGGGCCCGGTTCGCTTTCGAGGAGGCGTTTGCTCTCCAGCTGGCGGTAGGTATTCGACGCCACGGGTATCTTCGTCGATCCAGCCGCATCGTCGTTGACGACTACGGCACGCTGTCCACCAAACTCGTGAACGACCTGGGCTTCGAGTTGACCGGTGCTCAGCGCCGCGTGTTGTCGGCCATCGGCAAGGACCTGCGATCGAAAGTCGCCATGCACCGGCTGGTGCAGGGCGACGTGGGTTGTGGCAAGACCCTGGTGGCGGTGATTGCCATGGTCTGGACCATCGAGGCGGGTGGCCAGGTTGCGTTTCTGGCGCCCACCGAGGTGCTGGCGCGACAGCACGGTAGGCGCCAGGGCGAGGTCCTGAAGAAGTTGGGCGTGAAGGTGGCCACGCTCACCGGTGCGACTCCCTCGGCCGAGCGCCGCGACATTCTGAAGGGCCTGGCCACGGGCTACATCCAGGCCGTCTTCGGAACGCATGCCCTGATTCAGGACGACATACACTTTCGCCGACTCGGTCTGGCCGTGGTGGATGAACAGCATCGGTTCGGCGTGGCGCAACGTGGAGCCCTGGCCCAGGAGGGGGCGCACCTGCTCGTCATGTCGGCTACTCCCATTCCCCGCACCTTGGCGCTCACGGTGTACGGCGACCTGGACCTCAGTGTGATCGACGAGCTGCCTCCGGGGCGCAGTCAGGTGGGGACCAGGGTCATTTCGGACAAGGCCCTGGCGCCCATCTACGAGGATGTCGTCGCGCGCGCGGGCCGCGCCGAACAATCCTACCTGGTGTTTCCGGTGGTGGAAGAGAACGAGGGGAGCGATCTGGCCAGCGCCAAGGCCGCGTTCGAGGAACTCAAATCGGGGCCCCTGAGTGCGCTACGGCTGGCTCTCCTCCACGGCAAGATACCGCCGCGCGAGAAGGCCCAATTGAGCGAAGCCTTCGCACGCGGCGAGTACGATGCCGTCGTGGCTACAACGGTGGTGGAGGTGGGGCTGGACGTGGCCAAGGCCACCCTGATGGTGGTGCACCAAGCCGAGCGCTTCGGCCTGGCGCAGCTCCACCAACTGCGCGGGCGCGTCGGTCGTAGTCATCTGAAATCGGAGTGTGTGCTCGTGTCGGGCCCCGGCCTTGGCCAGCGCGCCCGGCAACGCCTGCAGTTGTTGGCGTCGACCCACGACGGTTTCCTGCTGGCCGAGGCTGACCTTCGGGAGCGTGGCATGGGCGACCTGCATGGCTTCCGTCAGCACGGCCGCGCGTTGTTCCGGGCTCTGAATCCGCTGCAGGACGAGCTGATCCTCACGCGGGCGCGCGAGTCGGCGCGAGAAATCCTCGAGGCTGATCCGGGGCTCCGCTCCGGGCGCCACGCCTCGCTCGCCACCTGGCTGGACGAACTCGGCGGCCGCAGCCCATTCTGGAGCGCTTCTGGCTAGGGACCACGTGGGGGCATCCAGGTGCTCCCAGGGAGCCCGCGTTTGGGCAGATTCTTCCGCCCATGCGCAACCACTTGCCTCGACAACCAACGGGATTCGCCCATGGAAAGAACGCGAAAGCTGCTGCTTGCTCGCGCACGCCCCGGAATGGTGCTCGCCGAGCCCGTGTGCGGTAGCGATGACCAGGTGTTGCTACCGGCCAGGACCCAGCTCACCTCGGACAATATTGAAATGCTGCGCCAGCGAAAAGTGGAACTGACAACGGTGTTCGAGGCGGCGCAGGATGAAGTGTCTGAGCCCGTACAGCTGGACGAAGCCACCCTGCGCAAGATCATCGTGACCGAGCATGCATGGTTTGGAGACACACGTGACAACGAGATCATGGCCGAGTTCTTTCGCTGCGCGGTGAACCGTGCCGCGAGGATGCATCCCAACTCGCAATGAGCGTCTGAGGTTTCGAAGTGCGCGATCAGGTCGACAAAGTCATCAAGAGGATGCAGGATTTTCCGACGTTGCCCGTGGTCTACCGGCGGATCAACGAACTCCTGCGTAATCCCTACACTTCGGCGTCCGATATTTCCGCGGTCGTCAGTGAAGATCAGGTCATCACGACCAAGCTGCTGCGGTTGGTGAACTCCGCCCACTACGGATTTCCCAAAAAGATCGAGACGGTGACCCGCGCGGTAAGCCTGGTCGGTTCGAAGGCGTTGAGCGATCTGGTTCTGGCTACCAGCGTAATGGATCTGTTTCAGGACGAGTCCGTCGACAACTGGTCGCTGACCGACTTCTGGCGCCACAGTCTGGGAGTTGCCTGCGCGGCCCGGGCCATCGCGCGCCGCACGGCGCACCCCGAGAGTGAGATCTTCTTCGTCTCGGGCCTCATCCACGACATCGGTAAGATCGTGTGGCTGCAATATTTTCCCGAGGAGCTAAGCTCCACCATCGACTACTCGGCCGAGAAGAAAATTCCCCTGTATCGCGCCGAGAGCGAGCGACTGAAGATCAACCACGCCCGTATCGGCCGTATGGTGGCCAAGCATTGGAGCCTTCCGGAGCGACTTTCCGAAGCGGTGGCCTACCACCACGAACCGTTGCGGTCCGAACGGCATGCTGATTTCGTATCGGTAATCCACGTGGCCGACTGCCTGGCCAACGGCCTTCGTCTGGGTTTCAGCGGCAACGGCGTGGTGCCGGCCATTTTGCCCGAGGCCTGGGAGCTCACGGGATTGAAGAAGGAAGACATCGAACCGTTGTTGATCCACATCGATCAGGACTACGAGGAATCGATGCTGCTGCTGAGCTTCCAGGACGAAAACGAGAAGAAGGACGTGAAGGACAGCCTATCGCGGGTTTAGGGGCCCTTGGCTTGATCCTTGCTGTATCTGAATCGGGTCCAACGTGTCGTATGAGACCGTGCCTACAATGAACCGCGTCGAGATTCGGCCCATCGAGATTCGTCGTTCGACCGCACCCAGCAGGAGAAGCTCATGATCGTCCAGTGTTCCAGTTGCGCCGCCCGGTACCAGCTTGATTCGGATAGGGTACCCCCGCGGCGGATTCGTGTTCGCTGTCCCAAGTGCAGCTACGTGTTCGGCATCGACGGTTCGCGGGCCGAGGAGTTGGTGGGGGCGGCGCAGGCCGTGTCTCGGTCGATTCCTCCGATTTCCGCGGCAGAGGCACCGGCACCGGCCGCGCCGAGGCAGGCTCCGCCGAGGCAGGCTCCGCCGACACCGGCTGCGCCTACGCAGAACCATGCGTTCCAGGACATCGAACTCGAGCGCCCGTCGGCCTCGGTCGCCCCGGTTCCGCCACCGCCGGTTTCTCAACCCGTCGTTGATGAGCCCAGTGGTGCCTTCGACCTGGAGATCGAGCGTTCGACGATGCCCATGACACCGCCCGCGGCACCGACTCTGGCCGGCGACTCCGGCCCCGCCGCCGCCCCGGCCGCGCCCGCCGCGGCTGCAACGGCGACAGTGGAGAAGGAACAGACCGATCCCGGCGACGACAAGGCACGACGCCTGGCTCGCGCGCTGGTGTCCGACATTCTGGTCTACAACCGTGACGTGCGTGACAAGGCCTTGGCCGACGGCAACCTGGTGCAGTCCATGGGACAGGAAATCAAGAAGTCCTGGGAGCTGTACAAGGAGCGCGTGACGCCTGAGGTCGCGAACAGTACGAACCACTTCCGTCAGGCTCTCAACGACATTCTTGCCGACGGCCAGCAGATATTCTGATCGGCTGACAACGTGGGGACGAAGGCAGCGGTATGATCTCGGAGTCATCCATGACGGTCCATCTCGTCGCTTTGGATCCATCCGTTGCCGACCGCGTCGCGAACCTGGGTCTTCCTGGCGTGCAGTGGAAGCAGTACGACGGCATCGCTGAACTCGTCACCGCGCTTCGCCAAGAAACCGACACGCCCTACGTAATTCTCGCCGCCGCCGCGAGCGGCGACGTGGACTCCCACTGGAACAAACCGCTTCGTGACGAGTCCGTTGCCGTTCGCGCCATCGTCGTCTGCGACGAGGTACTCGAGGGGGATGAGCGTCGCCTTCTGCTCAGTGGCACGTGTCGCGTCATGACGTGGCCCCTGATGCCCGTGGGCACCGAGCTGCTGTTCCGTGATAGTTCGTACCTGTCGGTGCTGTTCCCGGGTCACCTGGCCGGTGAGCGAAGTGAAACCCACAAGTTGTCGCTGCCCAGCCGCAAAGATCAGATTCCGCCCATAGTGCGATTCCTGTGCGAACGCCTCGATGCGCTGGGGTATCCCGAGGAAATGGTGCGATCGACCATTCCGCTCGTCATTGACGAAGCCGTTACCAATGCAATGGAGCACGGTAACCAATGGGACGCGTCGGAAATGGTGGAGATCCTCGCCGATCTGCACCGCGACCGGTTCACCCTGCGTGTCACCGATCACGGTCCGGGTTTCGAACGCGGCGACGTGGCCAGCCCCCTCGGTGAAGGCCGGGTCGACCGCGAGGGTGGCCGCGGGCTCTTCCTGATGGAGTCGCTCATGGACGAGGTGTGCTACGAAGACGACGGGCGCACGATTGTTCTTCGGAAGCTTCGGAGTGTTCCGGTTTCCGTCTGATCCCTTCTTCAGAACATGTCTGGTGCCTGTAGCTACGGCTGGGGCGCGTGATGTTGCTTGCTGCGCTAAGCCGCACTGGGCCCGCCGCCGGGTTCGATCGAGGTGTGCGTAGGCAAGAGTTCGGCGGGCCTTCGTTTGCGGAACCGCGCCGCAAGCAACATCACGCGCCCCTAGGGTCGGAGCAGGTACGGAAGATCAGAAGATCAGAAGATCAGAGATCGTGGGGCGTCACGACCTGGTCAGCGCGCTTCGTGGGAGGGGACAGCGAAATAGATCCTGCTGAGCGTTTCCGCAGCGCAGCCCGCCCTCCCAATTCTGCGAACCCCGAACCGAGGCGGGCGCAGCGCGAGGACTAGCGAGGCAGGAACTATTTCGCTGTCCCCGGCCAAGCGGTAGACGTTCGCAAGCCGCTATTCGGACTCTTCCCCGTCTTCCCCCCACTTATCCCGAACAATCTCGTTCAGAATGCTGTCGATATGCCCGCGCACCCGCGCGTTCTGATCGGGCTCGAACAGCGCCTTCTTGACGCGGCCGTAGCGGTCCTTCTTGACGTAGCGGAGTGACTGCAGCGAGCTGATGGGTACCAGGATGTCCTTGCACACCTTCACTTCGATTTCCTGGCCCTCGGTGTTTTGAGCCGGGTTGTTGTCGGGGTGCATGCCCAGACCCCAGCCGTGCACGACCATCGAGCAGATGAGTGCCCGAAACGTGTTCTGGCCCTGGACCGTGTTCAGGTCGATCGAGCCCTCCACCTTGCCGATCACGCCGTCGATCACGTGCGTCAGTTTTCGTGCAACGCCGGGCGAAACGCGGATGTTCAGCAGGCGCTGGAACATCTCCGTGAGGATTCGGTCGGTGTTGGTAGACGTTCCGGCCTCCATGGGCTCTCCGATGCAAAAGGGTGGAGTCTCAGGTGCGATGACCTGGCCACGACCTTGCAAGGCTGGTGCCCGCGAGGAAGAGGGTGGGGTAGGCGCTGCAATCGGTTGCGGTACAACCACCTGGCCTAGTCGGCGTGGACTGCTGAGGGGCAGGGTCATGGGCCAACTCGCCCAGTCGCTTGGGCAAACCGCCTCAGGCGGGGACCTCATGGATTCCCCGGACTTCCCAACCGACGTTCAAACAGGCCCGTCAAGTGCGGACGTGGCATGGAGATTGCGGTTTTCTTGGGCGGACAGCGTCCAGCTGGGTCAACCACATCCCGTTCAGGTAGGATTCGATGGTCGTCTATAACTACAGCGGTAGGGAAATCAACGCGAAGATCGTGTACTACGGTCCCGCATTGAGCGGTAAGACCACGAACCTCGAGTGGATCTACTCGAAAATTCCTACCGAGTACTCCGGCAAAATGGTCTCCCTGCGCACGCAGGCCGACCGCACGATCTTCTTCGACTTCCTGCCGCTCGAACTGGGCCTGATCGATGGCTACAAGACGCGATTCATGCTCTATACGGTGCCTGGCCAGGTCTACTACAACGCTACCCGGAAGATGGTGCTCAAAGGCGTTGATGGTCTGGTGTTCGTGGCCGACAGCGAGCAGGGCCGGATGGCCGACAATCTCGAGAGCTTCGAGAACCTGAAGGAAAATCTGTACGAGTTGGGCTTGGATCCCGCGACCATTCCGCTGGTCCTGCAATGGAACAAGCGTGACCTGCCCAATTGCATTCCCAGCGCGGAGCTCGAGGCACAGATCAACCAGTTTGCCTCGCCTGCGTTTGACGCCTCGGCCCTGACCGGCGAGGGGGTCTACGAAACCCTCCATCGCGCGTGCCGGATGATCTACACGAAGCTGACCCTGGGTGACCATGCGAGTGCCGCCGAGATGGGCAACGACGCTGCGTCCTCGTTGTTCGGCGACGCCATCGCCAAGCGATTGCAGGAGGTGGACATTCCCGTGCCCACGCCCGAACGCGTGGCCGTAGCCTCACCCGTGGCCCCCGATCCCGAGTCGGATGTTGGCCCCGTTCTCGATCACATTCTGGGTAACCCCGCCGCGGCGGCCCCGGCCCAACCAACCGGTGGTGTTCCGCCGGTGGCTGAACCCATTGCCCCGATGGTCCGCGAGACCGTTGGTGCGCCGCCGGCGGCTGATGCGCCGGGCGGAATCCAGCCTTCGGCGCCTGCGTTCGGCCTGAACCAACCGTCGGCGGCGACACAACCGGGCAGTGCCCCCGCGGCTCCGGTCGCGGCTCCGGGCGATCCGTTTTCGAACCCTTCGGCCGTCTCGGGCAATGACACGCAGTTGCAGGGCAACCTGACTCAGTTCAATCCCGACTCCGAACCGGTTGTATCCAATCTGGTGGACCAGGTGCTGGGTCGATTCGATGACGGCCCCGAGCCGGTCGAGCCGGTTGCGCCCGGGGCTGGATCGCTGATCGAGCACGACGTGGATCCGTTCGAGGCCATGGCGTCGCACGCCGGACCCGAAGATCAGGTCGCTCCCGACGCTTCGGTGGCCGAAGACGAAGAACTGCAGATCATCAGCGACCCCAGGAGACTCTCGACCGACCGCTCCGATCACGCGAGCGGATTCGCCGGTCTGGCGTCGAATGCCAAGGTGATCGAAGTGCCCATCGCGATCGATGCGGATACCTTCGACGAGGGCAAGCCCATCCGGGTGGTCCTGAATATTCAGCTCAAGCGATAGAGCGGGGCGCAAGCGTTGACACCGGGAGCCGGGCGACATAGCCTGGCCCTCGTCGTCCCCACGCAGTCCCAACCTCACACGCTGGCGACCAGAAAAACATGGCCCATCCGCAACCGCAGGGGCATCCCGATTCGGCAGGCGACCTCCAAGGCACGCTCGAGCACGCCAAGAAGTTCGAGCTGGCCGGAAACTTCGACGACGCCATCGAGTTGCTCAAGCCCTGGGTGACGGGCAAAAGCCCCGACCCCGACGCTTGCTATCGCATGGCATCCGTCCGTCTGAAGCAGGGACTACTTCCGGCCGCCGAGAGGCATCTGAAGCAGGCCCTCGAGGGACGCTACGAGGACGCCCGTTTCCACACCAATCTGGGCGTGGTATTCGACCTCCAGGGGAAGTCGGGCGAAGCCATCCGGTGCTTTCGTCGCGCAATCCAACTGGCCCCCCACGAGACCATCGCGCATCTGAATCTGGGCGCTCTCTACGGCGAGCTGGGTCGCTACGACGACGCCGCCCGCAGTCTGGAGCGGTGTCTGCAGATCGATCCGGGCTTCGATGCCCATTTCAATCTGGCCCTGGTGTACTTCCGGCAGGGAAAACTGGTCGAGGCCGAAATCGAGCTCGAGCAAGCGCTCGATCACGACGACGAAGCGGCCTTGGCGCACTACTACCTGGGCCAGTGCCGGTTCAAGCGCGGGCTCACGGCCGATGCCGTACGTTCGTTCCAGACATCGCTGCGTTGTCAGCCCTCGCTTGTCCGCGCCCGTTTCTACCTGGGAATGGCCATGAACAAACTGGGCCGATACGGTGCGGCGGTTTCCGAACTTCAGAAGGTAGCCGAGGTGTTGGCCGACGACGGCCGCGTTCACTACCAACTTGGTATCGCCCACGACGGACTGGGCCAGAAAGCCGAGGCCCGCGTGTGCTTCCGGCGTGCCCGCACGCTTGCGGGTTGAAATGACCGAAGTCGTATCGTCGTGCCGCCAGGCCTTGCTCGACGCTCGGTCCGAGCGCCGATGCGCGCTGATTCCCTACCTCACCCTGGGCTTCCCCACGTTGCCCGCGAGCCTGGCCGTGCTGGCGGCCATTGAGTCCATGGGGGCTGATGTGGTGGAGATCGGCATCCCCTTCAGCGATCCCGTGGCCGACGGACCGACCATCCAACGCACGATAGACGTGGCGTTGCGACAGGGAGTGACGTTGCGATCGGCCCTGACGGCGGTGGCCGAAGGCTCCGACCCCGGCGGGGCGCGGCTACTCTTCAGCTATCTGAATCCACTGTTGGCGTACGGCCTGGAATCCCTTCCGGCGGCGTTGGCGGCGGCTCATACCAAGGGCGTGCTCATTACCGACCTCATTGTGGATGAAGCGTCCGAGTGGCTGGATATTGCCCGGAGCAATGGCGTGGAAACCTGTTTCCTGGTGGCGGCCACCAGCGACGACACTCGTATCGATCGCGCGGCGGAAAGCAGCTCGGGCTTTGTGTATTGCATCTCCACGTTGGGTGTGACCGGCGCCCGAAAGGGTGTCGACCCCGCGGCTCGCCGCACGGTCGAGCGGCTGCGCACACGACATGAAGTTCCCGTGGCCGTAGGCTTTGGAATTTCGCGCCCAGAAGACGTGCGCCAGGTGGCGGCCTACGCCGATGGTGTGGTGGTGGGTAGCGCCCTCATGAGCGCGCTTGGCAATGCCACCGAGCCGGCCGACGCCGCGGCTCGTGCCGTGGAATTTCTGCAGCCCCTGCTCGACGCGGCCCGCGCATGATCGCCGACGGCTCATCGCTTTGGTCGATGATCGCGTTGGCGGTCATCCAGGGCATCACCGAGTTTCTGCCCGTTAGTAGCAGTGGCCACTTGGCGCTGGCCCAGAGCGTCCTTGAAGTGGGGCAGGGCAGCCTGCTCGACGATGTGATCCTGCATCTGGGCACCCTGGTCGCGGTGGTGGTCTTCTATCGCAAGGACCTCTGGAACCTGATCGTGGGGTTCTTTCGCGCCGATGGCACCAACGAACGCCACTACGTGCTATGCCTGGTCGTGGCCACCGTGCCGGCCGGTCTGGTGGGTGTGTTGCTGGGCGATGTGATCGAGGCCGCGTTCGATTCGGTGGCCCTGGTTCTGGTCGCCATGGCGGTAACCGGATTGGTCCTCTTCTCGACGCGCCGCTTGTCCGCCGGCGACGCTTTGGATGATCGGCCCATTACCCTGCGTCAGGCCATCATCATTGGGTTGGCCCAGTCGGTGGCCGTGTTTCCTGGCGCCAGTCGGAGCGGATGGACCATTGCGGTCGCGCTGACGTTGGGGTTGCGGCCGGCCGCCGCGGCGCGCTTCAGTTTTCTGCTGTCGATTCCCGCCATTCTGGGCGCTACCGTTCTTCAACTGCGCGATGCCGGGGCCAGCGACGTGGTGCCTCCCAATCTCATTATCGGTCTGCTGGTGGCGGCGGCGGTGGGGTTCGCATCGTTGAGCTGGCTCGTACGCCTCGTGCGCGGCATGGCTCTGCACCGGTTCTCCTGGTACCTGTGGGCGCTGGCGTTGGGTTGGGGCGGCTTTCTGCTCATCCGTTGAACGTCGCCGGTGTGCTAGGCTGACCGCATGTCTGCCGACAAGACCCTGGCCGAGGCCCAATCCATAGTCTGGGATGCGTTCGCGCCCGGCCCCGTCGTGCGCCGCCGCGTGCACGCAGCCATGGGATTGGTTCTGGCGCAGGACGTACTCACCGACATTGCATTTCCGCCCTACGACCGCGTGGCCATGGATGGGTACGCCGTGAAGGCCACCGACACAATCGGCGCGACCGCCGATTCACCCGTGGTCTTGACCGTGGTCGGTGCTTCGGTGGCGGGCGCTCCCTTTGATGGCCAGGTGCAACCGGGGACAGCCGCCAAGGTGATGACTGGTTCGGTGCTTCCGCCGGGCGCCGACGCGGTGGTCAAGGTAGAGGACACCGGTGGCTACTCCAACGAATCCGCTTCCATCCACTCCACCGTGGTGGCGGGTCAACATATCGCCGCGACCGGCGAGGACCTGGCCGCGGGATCGATCGTGGTGCCCGCGGGTACGCATCTGGGCGTTCAGCACGTTCATGCCTTGCTGTCGGCCGGTGCCGACCATGTTCAAGTGTACGCGCCTCCGTCGGTCACGGTGTTCGCCACCGGCGACGAACTCGTTTCCCCCGCGTCCGTTCCCGGACCTGGGCAGATCCGGGAGTCGAACAGTGGGGCCGCGGCGGCGTGGCTGGCGAGTCTGGGCATCGACGCGGTCGTTCAACCCGCCGTGGTCGACGACCCCATCGTCATGCGCTCGGCCTTCGAGCGAGCCCTACGCGATTTCGACGTGGTGATCCTGAGCGGTGGCGTGAGCATGGGCGAGAAAGACCACGTGAAGCCGGTACTGCGCGAGCTGGGTGTGGATCTGGTGTTTGAATCGCTGCAACTTCGTCCGGGACATCCCACCACGTTTGGTGTCCACGATCGCGGCTGGGTCTTCGCGTTGCCCGGCAACCCCGTGGCCGTGGTCGCGACATTGGTGGCGGTGTTCGCGCCGGGAATACGTCGGCGCATGGGGCACCTTACCGCGATGCCGGCGGCGCGATACGTCGAGCTGGGATTCGATGCCCGGCGTCGAGGATCCAGGCCCCAGCTCCTGCCGGTTTCGCTCGAATCGGCGCCTCGGCCGGGACTGTCGCGTGCGTTCGATACGCGCCACCATGGCTCGGGCGACTTCGTGTCTCTGGCCCGGGCCCAGGGCTTCGCATGGCTCGACGGCGCCGAGGCGACGTTTCCCGCCGGCACGGTGGTGCGGTTCTATCCGGTGGCGGATTCGTGAGCGACCCGCGCGTGGAAATCGAGGTTCTCGAGCGGCTGTGTCGAAGCTGTGACGCGTGCGTGGCCGTCTGTCCGCCGTTGGCGTTACGCATGGAGTCCGATGTCCTGCGGTGGGATCGCGATCGGTGCGCGGGCTGCACGCGCTGCGTTGTGGTGTGTCCGGCGCGAGCATTGGTGGTTCATCACGTGCCCGGTGTGGTCGAGTGACGCGCCGCTTCGATGTGGTCGTGGCCGGCGGCGGATTGGCGGGGTCGGTCGCCGCGGCGGTCCTGGCGCGCGCGGGCCTGCGAGTGCTGGTTGCCGAGCGTAAGTCCGACCCCGGAGACTTCAACTACTGCGCCGAGGGTGTCAGTGCACGGGCCATCGCCCCGTTCCATGTGGTATCACCGGATCTCATCGCCGCGCCCATCGACGGCGGTATCCTGGGGGGCCCATCGACAGGCCCATCGACAGGCCGACTGTCGGACCCGGTACGCCTGCGGTGGCCAGGGGCGGGGTACATACTTCACCGCGACCGTCTCATGCGGAAGCTGTTCGAGCAGGCCGAGGCGGCCGGCGCGCGTTGCGAACTGAATTGCGACGTGCGCAACGTGCATCGTGGCGCCAGCGGACAACTGGAGGGCGTTGAGATATCCACGTCGTCGGGAGTCGAGACCGTGGCCGCCGATGTGGTCGTGGCCGCCGACGGAGTCGCCAGCGCGGTCGGGCGCATGGCGGGAATCGACACCTGCCTCGAGTTGTCCGAGATGTTCGCGTGCGCCCAGTATCGCCTCCGTGACGTTCCGGTGGAGGCTGGTTATCCCGAGTTCTGGATTGGTGACAGTCACGCCCCCGGCGGCTACGCGTGGGTGTTTCCGCGCTCGGATCGCGAGGCCAACGTGGGGCTGGCCATGGTCGCCGATCGGCCATCCGCCAACGGTCAGGTGGCCACCCATTGGCTCAAGAAATTTCGTAAGCACCGGTTCAAAAGCATTGGAAAAATTGATAGTTACATAACCGGAGGTATTCCTGTGCTGGTTCGCCGGCCGACGTCATCGGCCCAGGGCGTGGTCTTGGCGGGCGATGCGGCGCGGTCGGCCGATCCGTTGAGCGCCGCCGGAATCGCCGAGGCCATGGACAGTGGGCGGCTGGCGGCCGAGGTTGTGGTGCACGCATTGTCCAATGGCGGCCCGTCGGAAGCCACCCTGGCGGCGGCGGCCAGTCAGTATTTCCAGGCGCATCCGCGGCTGCGGGCCATGGCCGCCATTCGCCGTGTCTTTGATCGGCTGGACGATGGCGAGAAGGACTCTCTGGTGGACGCCTGCCGCGGCGCGTTCCACGACCGTCGAATCGATGAGATGGACCCATTGGGCTTCTTCCTGCGACTGTTGCGGACGAGCCCGCGCCTACTGACCTATGCTAGGTACCTACGCTGACGGGCCAGGTACCAACGGATGATGCAACTCGATCCCAAATGGAGAACTCGATGATGAAGGTGGCAAGAGCCTCGATCAATCTGGGCGTGTTCGCGCTCGCGATGACCCTGGCCGCGGGTTGTGGCAGCGATGATCCGGTCGATCCGCCCACGCCCGGCAATCGGGTTCCCACGATTCTCCTGACCGAGGTCACGAACATCACCGACTTCGTGGGCGGGGACGCGGTGGTCATCAACGCCACCGTGGATGATGCCGATGACGATGATCTGGTCGTCACCTGGGCGGTCAGTGGTACCAGCGGCGGCTCGCTGGACCAATCCACGGGTGAATCGGTGACCTGGACCGCCGCGGCCACCCCGGGAAACGCCACGATCACGGCCACGGTGAGCGACGGCACCGCCCAGGCCACGGCCACATTCAATGCGACGATCGGAACCGGCGTGGGTGACGGGGCTCTCGACGCGGGGGCCACCTGGACGTTGGCGAATAGTCCCTACGTCATAGGCGGCGACGCGCTCAACAGTGCCGAGATCCTGATTCTCCCCGCCGGACAGACGCTGACGATCGAAGCCGGGGTCGAAATCCGATTCCGTGGAAAGGCGATGGTGGGCGGCGACTTCAGTCGTCCCAAGTTCGAGGTGTTGGGAACGCTGAATGCAATGGGCACTTCCACCGCCGCCGGTCAACGCATCCGCGTGCGTGGCGGTCGTGACATCGCTGGCTCGCAGCACGAAGGTATCATCATGCTGGGACCGGCCGAGGCGGTGGCCCACTACGTCGCGATCGAAGATGGCACTGTGGGCCTTGCACACCGTTCGTCGGGATCGCTTGAGATGTTCCGTTGCCGGCTCCTGCGCAACAACAACGGGATGGAGTGCACATCGGGTGCTTCGTCCACGGTTACCGAAACCCTGTTCAGCGACAACAGTGGTCACGGCGCGTTCGTGAACGGCGGGACACTCCGGTTGCTGCACTGCACGCTCGAGGACAACGCGGCTTCGGGGTTGTTCGCCAGCGCCACGCAGGGTCAGCCCACCACGGTGGCCGACGTCGACTCGTGTGTGATCGCCCGCAACGACGCGGCCAATGTGACCGTGGCGGCGAACGCCGCGTTCATGTCGTTGTCGGTCAACGCCTGCAACTTCGGTCAGTCCGAGACGGCCGACACCAACGTGAACTTCTCGAACTGCGCCGGATTGCAGGACGACCTGGAGGGTAATTTCTGGGGTTTCCTGGCCGACGCCGATCCCACCAGTTCCACCGGTATTCTTTCGAAGATGGTGAACTGGGATTCCTGCTCATCCGAGATGGCTTCGTGGACGCTGGGTACGGAATGGACCAACACGGCCATCCTGTTGCCCCTGGCCCCCTGACGCGGGACGACCCTGGTCCGGGGGCTGGGCCCCGGCGCGGCATGTGGATTGCAGTTCCTGATGGCTCACGATCGGGGGGGAGCGCTCCCTCTTGAGCCCTCTTGGGGCATCATTGTCCACAACCGCGAAACGGCGGATCCGCGTTGGCTCGTCTCGTTGCTTGCCCCCAGTGTGGCTCGACCCATCGGTCCGTGGCCGAGCAGACGCGGTTCACCTGCGACTACTGCCAGAATCTGGTGGTGGTGGACCGGCGAATCCGGGTAGAGGAATTCGTGGTGCCGGCCCGCGTCGACGTGGCCCAGGCCCGCGCCTGGGCTCAGCGCTGGCTTGAAGCGCAAGGCGTGGTGCGGCCGCAGGTAGTGACCCAGACGCCCACACAGGTCCCCTATTGGCACGTGAGCTCGGGCGGAGGGGAGGAGGCTACCCTGCCGGCGGTCGAGCTCGACTCGACGCTCCTACGGCGTCTGTCGTTGCCGGCGCTACCCGTGGTGGCGCGAGATCAGACCCGGGGCGCGTTTGACCAGCTTCCAGTTCCTACCGTGACGCGTGAGGAAGCCGAAGCCACCGCGTTGGCATCGTTTCGTGAGACCGACCCCTCCGTGGTGGGAATGCGGCTGGTGTGGATTCCGGTCGTGCCCCTGCGCGCGCGTGCCAACGGTGACGAGATCCAGGGCTTCTTTCTTTGCGGCACCGACAAGGTGATGTTCGAGCCGATTCCCGCGTCGGCACGGTGCCGTCCGGGCGAGCCGACGCGCTTGATGACGTACGCGTCGTTCGCCGTACTGGCTCTGGTGATGGGCATGTCAGTCGCGGGTTTCTGGCCCCGTGCGTTGGGCGAGGGCGGTCTCGTGGCGCTCGCTTTGGTAGCGTGGACCGCGTGGGATCGCCGTCCCGGGAGTGGCTCGTGAGTTCGCCGCCGTCGACTGCGGCGGGCCTGGGAATCAATTGCGTGCAGTGCGGTGGCGTGCTGCGCGTGAAGCGCGATCGTGCGTTGCTTCAATGTGAGTATTGCCGCGCGGGTTTTCTGCAGCGCTCTGACGGCGAGGTGGACTTGTACGCGCCGGTGGGGCCGGTGGATCGTCGCCAGGCGGCGCGCGCGTTGGCGCAGCAGTTGAGGCTCCACGGCATCGAGGACTTCGCCGTGATTTCGGGCACCCTGTTTCACCTTCCGTTTTGGCAGGTGAACGGGAAAGTCGTGGGTTGGCAATGCTACGAGGAACGCGAGACGCTCGAACGGGACACGGCGGTCCAGGAACATCTTGCTCCGCGCACCCGGTCGGTGGAAGAGACCGTGTCGCGCGATATTTCGCTGTCGCTGCCGGCCTGTGATATCCGGGGCTTTGGACTGGTGGGTGTGGCCAGCCAGGTCGAGACGTTGCCCTTGAAACCGCTGCTCGTGGAACGCCTTCCCGACGATCAACGCGTGTGCCTGCCCGTGCGTACGGCCGAGGCGGCGGTACGGGCGGCTCGATTGTCGTGCTCGGCCAGCATGTTGCCGCGCCGCGCCGCGAGAGTGCGTCAGCGTATCCAGCTCATTCGTACGCAGCTTCGGTTGATCTACTACCCCGTATGGCGCTTGACCTACTCCAGCGGTGGGGCCCACTTCGACGTCACGATCGACGGAGTGCGCGGCAAGGTCCTGAGGGGTTCGTATCCTCAGCGCGTGCGCGCGGGGTTGGGAGGGTGGCTGGCGGCGGCCGGACTCATGGGTTTGTTGGCGCCGTTGGACATGGCCGGTGGATTCGCGGTGTGGCTGGTCTGGGCCATGGCACGGGCGCGCGGCTTGGGCCCGCCTCCCGCGGTGTCTCATCTGCCCGGCTGGTTGAGCGATGACCTCAGGCCCACGCGCACCGTGGTTCGGGAGATGGAGCCATGATCCTTACACGATTGCAGTGCCCGCATTGCGGTGAACCGTTCGAGCCGGTCGATGACCGACGCGTTTTCGTTTGTGATGGGTGTCGACAGAGTTTCTCGCCGTCGCCATCGGTCGAAGGCGCGGTTCCGTCGACCGAGTTGGTCGCGCTCGAACGCGCGGTGGTTCGTCCCCAGAGGCCTTTGCCGGCCGAAGGGAAGATCGTCTTGCTGCCCGTGTGGTTCGTGCCCATTCGTTGGGACGCGTTGAACGTGACGGTTGGTGCCTGGCCTACGGAAGTGCGGCTTCCCGCTTTGGGGTTGGCGCGTACCCAGCTTCTCATCAAATTTGCCAGCCATCTTACGCGCGCGCGGGGCGCCTGGGAGACGCTGCCCACGAGCCGCCTGACCCACGCTCCGGCCGAGTTGGCCATGGAAGACGCCTTCGCCGTTTCCGAGCTGGTGGTCTTTGCTTCGGTCGAGGGCTGGCCCCGCGACGAGCAGGCCGATCGGGTAGAGGTGCCGCTGGGCCCGCCACGCCTTCTGGACCTGCCCTGTCAGCTCGACGGGCTGCGGTTGACCGACCTGGTGTTCGGTCGGAGTCAGCATTTCGAAGCCGGAGATAGCTTGCGGGATCAACGCGAAGAAATGGCGTTAAGTCTCAACGAAATAATGTCTTAAGGCCACAGCTCCGACCGCTTCGGGAACCGGCGTGGGGCCCCGCGTGTACTCATGCTATCTTGTTCGGCCGGACCAAGAGGTACGGACGTCTTCCCCCGAAGCTCCTCATCGGACTTCTTGAATCGACTCGCTGGAGTAGACCCACATGCAATTCAAAATGGTGGGCCCGCCGCCGCGGGCCACTCGCGGGCTGGCGCTTGCCGCCCTGGCGATCCTCGCCACGTTTTCGGCATCGATCGCGGCCGCCGAGGAAGTCCAGATCAGGTTCCGCCCGGTGGAGGGCGACGTCTGGAACCGCGACATGGAAAACGTGCTTATCCAGGACTATGCCGACCTGGCGCCTCGGCGCGAGCAGACCACGCTCTCCAACGTTTCGTTTACCTATCAACCGGGCGAAGCCGGCGCCTGGACGGTTCTACAGATGCCGCTCATGGCGTCCATGCTCATGGACGGCGCGCCAATCGACAATCCGGTTCTGGATCAGACCGTGGGCACCGAACTTCTGGTGGCCCTTGATGCCAGCGGCAAGGCCACTTCCGTCGACGGGTTCGGCCGGCTGATTCGCAAGCTCGAGGATAACCTCGATCGCGATACCTACGCGCAGGTCCAGCAACAGCTCAGTGCCGAGAAGATGGAATTCGGCGAGCTGCAGAGCTGGAATCGGTTTCGGACCGAGTTCCTGGGCGCGACGGTGAACGTGGGCGACAAGTGGCACGTGGAAGACGAAGCGTATCTGAATGGTCCCGGCTGGGTCGACCTGGTGGGCGTGGTCTCCTTCGACGGTTGGACCGAACTCGATGGACGCCGCGCGTTGAAGATCATCTACCAGTTTGACGAAGCCGGGCGAGCGGTGGCCGCGCTGGGCCGCACCGAGTTCGATCACAAGCTGCACGTTCGCCGCGAGGCATCGGCAAACCCTCCGCACAACGCGGTGGTCAACGGAACGTGGACCTGGGTGATCGACCCCGAAACGGGATACGTGCTGTTCGAAAAGAAAGACCAGGTGCACGAGTTGCCGTTGGACGCCTCGGGGTCCAAGCGCGGCGTAATCGAGAGCCGGTACACCTACCGGTACCGGCCGGCCGATGCCGAGTAGGCCGATCTTCGCGTTCCTCTTGGCCTTGTTTCTGGCGCCCGTAGTTGTAGGCGTCTCCTCGGCCGCTTCCATCGTGCATCACGACGTCACGGTGGAGATCGAGCCAGAACAGTCATCCTTGGCCGCGGTTGATATCGTAACTATCGATATGCCATCTGGTTCCACCGAACCTTTCCATTTTCTGTTGAACCAGGCCCTGAGCCTGGGATCGGTCCGATTGGGCGGCGGATTCCTCGCGTTCGAGTCGCGCGAACGTTGGCAGCCGCGTGACTTCTACGAGCGCCCCGACTACGCCGAGCTCGGTGGTTTCGACATGGTGCGGCAACACACCGTGACGGCGCCCGCCGCCGGCTGGCCCGATCAGGCGCAGCTGGCCATCACCTACCAGGGAGTCGTGGTGGATTCGCTTCGGGCGCCCACCGTCGAATACGGTCGCGGAGCCAAGGAAACCTCGGGGCTCATCGTGCCCCAGGGGGTGTACCTGGCGTCCACGTCGTTCTGGGTGCCCTGGTCGGGCGAAAAGCACTTCTCGTTTCGCATGGAGACCTCGTTGCCGTCGCCGTGGCGCAGCATGAGCCAGGGGCGCCGCGTCTCCTTTGTGGAACGCTCTGATCGCACGATTGAAGTGTGGGAAGAGAACTCGCCCATGCAGGAGATCTACCTGATCGCCGGGCCGTACGTGGTGCGCGAGAAGCTCTACGGTGACGTGATGGTCTACACGTACACATACGAGAACACTCCGGCCGACCTGTGTGACAAGTACATCGATGCCACCGGCGGGTACCTGGAACTCTACGGTCGCCTCCTGGGTCCGTATCCCTACGCCAAGTTCGCGTTGGTGGAAAGCTGGTGGCAAACCGGCTACGGCATGCCCAGCTTCACATTCCTGGGCGACCGGGTCATTCGTCTTCCCTTCATCGTGGATACCAGTTACGGACACGAGATTCTCCACAACTGGTGGGGCAACGGCGTGTTCGTCGATACGGCGCACGGCAACTGGAGCGAGGGACTGACCAGCTACAACGCCGACTATCTGTACAAGGAATTGAAGGAGCCCCGGCAGGCTACCGGCTACCGCCTGAACACCCTGATCGGGTATCTGGATTTCGCGACCACCGGGGCGCGTGATTTTCCGCTGAGCGAGTTTCGCGAGCGCGATAGCTTCCACACGCAGGCGGTAGGCTACGGCAAGACCATGATGGTGTTTCACATGCTGCGCCGGAAAGTAGGCGACGATGCGTTCTACGGCGCTCTGCGCATGTTCTACGAACGCTATCGGCACGAGACGGCCAGCTGGGCCGACCTGAATACCGTGTTCAGCGAATCACACGGGCAGAAGCTGGATGCCTGGTTCGACCAGTGGGTAGCCCGACCGGGCGCGGCGCAGCTGGAGTTGGTCAGGGATGGTGGCGAACTCCACGTGCGCCAGCAGGAACCGTACTTCCAGGTAAGCGTGCCGGTGACCTACGAAACGCCCGCCGGCGTGCAGTCGATGGAGGTTGCGCTGGAGGGCGAGCGAGCGCGGATCGAAGTACCTGAAGAGGCGAGCTGGGTGGCGGTCGACCCCGAATACAACGTGTTCCGTCGGCTGTACCGCGAAGAGATTCCGCCCACGTTCAGCCAGACCCTGGGCGCTGATTCCACGCTGGTCATTCTGGGAGCGGAGTGCGACGACGAGGCGCGCGAGACGCTCGTGCAGGTGGCCGGTCAGCTGGCGCGCAACCAGAAGATGGGCCTGGTGGCCGAACAGGACTACATCGAGTCGATGCGACGCGGCCGGGCCTTGTACCTTCTGGGTCCCGGTCCCATGGCGCGTCGCGCGTTGGAAATGGCGGCGGTGCATGGCGAGCAACCGGCGGCGATCGAGCACGAGCGGGTGTCACGAAATCTGGCATTGTGTTTCGTGACACGCGATCCAGAAAACCCACAGCTGGCCTGGACCGTTTTCCTGCCCGGTGACATGAAGCACGCGTTGGCGGTGGGACGAAAGCTTCCGCACTACAGCAAATACAGCTATCTGTTGTTCGAGGGAGCAGACAACGTGGATCGCGGGTTATGGCCCATTCCCAACTCTCCGTTGCGCATGGAGCTTGGAGCGCAGCCGTGAACGCGGCGCGCATCAGGAAACCCGGTCGGCTATCTGCTCTGTGTCGCATGGGTATTGGGGTTGGAGTGGTGTGGCTGGCCGTGGCGCCAGTTGCTGATGCCCAAGACGCTGCGGCCGATCGCCTGGCGCGATTGCAGCGCGATGTGAAGACGCTGGTGGATCCGCAGTGGGAAGGCCGCGACATCTTGTCGCCGGGTCTGGCCGCGGCCGCTCAGTGGTTGCGCAACGAATTCGAGACCATCGGGCTACAGCCCCTGACCGACGACTTCGCCCAGATCGTGCCTATTGCCCAGGGCACGGGAATGAACGTGCTGGGCCTGGTTGCCGGTACGAACAGCCCAGAAGCCAAACCAGAAGCCAAACCAGAAACCAGCCACGTGATCGTGGCGGCCCACTACGACGGTCAGGGCAAGAACAGGGTCGACGGGAACGTGTTTCCCTCGGCCGACGACAACGCGTCGGGAGTCGCGGCCCTGCTCGAGTTGGCCCGTTGGTTCGTGCAAAACCCACCCGAGCGAAGCGTCTTGTTCGTGGCCTTCACGGGCGAGGAATCCGGGTTCCTTGGCAGCCGGGCCTACGTGGGCGCTCCGGTCCTGCCATTGGAACAGTGCGTCGCCATGCTCAATCTGGACACCGTGGGGCGCGTTGAGAACGACCGCTTCACCGTGTTTGGTGTCGGCACCGCCGGCGATTGGGCTGACATGCTCGCCGGTGTGAACTACGCCGTGGGGTTTCAGTTGGACCTGGTCAAGAAGGGGTCCAACGCCAGCGATGACGTGCCGTTCGTCGAACACGGCGTGCCGGCGCTGCACCTGTTCAGTGGCGCCAATGCCGACTATCACCAACCCACGGACACTCACGACAAACTGAACTACGTGGGTCTTTCGCGAGTGGTCGCCTTCACGGCCGAGCTGGTCGACTATCTGGCGCGTCGTGACACCAACCTTCGCTTCGTGCCGCCGGGCGCCGAGTCGGCGCCGCCGGCCGCGGGTCGCGGCAAGCGCAAGGTGTCGTTCGGTTCGATCCCTGATTTTTCGCAGGAAACCGGCGGTGTCCTGCTGTCGGGGGTTATTCCGAGCTCGCCCGCGGCGAAAGCGGGTCTACAGGCCGGCGACGTGATCGTGGAATTTGGCGGCGTTCCCATCGACGGCATCGTCGACTACAGCGACGCCATGGTCAGCTTCGAGCCCGGTGAAGAAGTGGTGGTGCGCTTCGTGCGCGCGGGCGAGGAGCGCGAAGTCAAAGTGACTCTCTTAGCCCGGCGGTAGGGCCAAGGGCATTGGGCCCGGTACCTTCACGATGTGTTGCTCACCGTGGAACGGATACCGGACCCATGTTCACGCCAGCGCCAGTGTGCTGGTTGCTCGGTTCTCAATCCGACAGTTTGGCCAGATCCTCCAGCACCTGCGCCGGGTGCGTCGCCGGGTCGACCGTTTCGTAGGCCCGGGCGACCATGCCGTTGCGATCGATCAGATAACTGATGCGCTTGGCGTATCCGTCGTCGGGACTCTGGCACGCGTGGTAGTCCAGGCCCATCTCGCGCGCCGGGTCACTCAACAGATCGTACGGAAACGAGAACTTCTCGGCGAAGCTCTTGTTCTCGGCCACCGTGTCGAAACTCACGCCCAGTACGCGGCAATCCTGATTCTCGAAGTCTTTGATTCCGTCCCGGAACCCTTTGCCTTCGACCGTTCAACCGGGTGTGTCGGCTTTGGGGTAGAACCACACCAGCACGCGCTTGCCCTGTAGGCCGGACAACTTCACGAAGTCGTCGTGGTGATTTGCGAGATTGAATTCGGGAGCGGGGCTACCTTCGAGCAGCATGCATGACCTCCGGTTCGGGAAAATGTGTCGCTCCCGCGCATTCTAGACCGGTGTGCACGTGGTAGCCAGGTGGGATGTCATTCGAAGCCTACTGGGCTATCACCAGGGCATACGGTCCGCCGGCCAGGTATTCCCGCGCCACGCGTGCCACGTCGTCGGGAGTCACCGCGGCCAGGCCCGCGGCTTCCTGGAACCGATGCTCCAGTCCGGTACCCAGCATCAGGTCGTGGGATAGACTGAAGGCCTGCCCCAACCGGGTCACGCGACGCATCCGAATGCGGCCCAGATGACCATTCACGACCCGCTCGATCGTCGCCTGGTCCACCGTCAGGTCGCCCGGTAGGAAATAGTCGAGCAACCCGGCCTCCGCACGATCCAGGTTGTCGGGTCGCGTGCCCATGTGACCGGTCAGGACGGCCTGGTTGCCGATGTAGCGGCAACCCAGTCCCAGGGAGTACGCCAGGCCCTGGGTCTCGCGTAGATCTTGCTGCATACGGATCGAGGCAATGCGCACGGCAACATCGAGCGCCCATCGATCGGCGGGTTTGACCGCCGTCACGCGGCCCACGCGCAAGTAACTCTGCTCGCCGCCCACCTGGGTCCTTTGTTCGAGCGAGAACATCGTGTCGGGCACCTGCATGGCCTCGATCGACTCCGAGGGGATATGCGCGGCCGGCCGTGTGGCGAAGCTCCGGGACAGCAGATCCACCACGGCTTCGCGCGGGGCGTTGCCGCTCACGGCGATCACGAGCTGCGACGGCGCGAAATAGTCGGGCGCGAACGCGCGAACATCGTCGGCGGTAATGGAAGCCAGGGTCTCGGGCGTACCCATGACCTCGTGGGCCAGGCCGTGGTCGTCGTAGAGCAAATCGGCCAAGATCGCGCGCGATACACTGCGCGCGCTCTCCTGGCTGCGCTCCAGGATATGCAACATCTCGGTGCGGGCTTCCTCCACGCGCTCATCGGTGATGTCCGGTTGCTGCATGGCCGCCAGGAGCGCCTGCGTGGTGGCCGGCCACTGATGGTCGACGCATTGCACGCGGATGAAAGAGTACAGCGGCGAGGTGTAGTAGTCGTCGTAGGGGATGCGGTCGTCGTCAGTGGTCTTCAGTTCGGCGCCGGTCTGGTGCAGGTCGGAGGCTGACACCGCCAACACCCGGTGCAACAGGTCGGCCATGCCCATTTTTCCCTGCGGCTCGCGTGCACTTCGATCTTTCACCCACACGTGAAGGCCAAACATGCGCGTAGCCGTGGTCGCCGTGTGCAGCAGGGTAAGGCCGTTCTCGAACGCGATCAGGGCCGGCGCTTCGTCGACGGTGGAGTGAGGCACCGGCGCGTGGTGGGCCGCTTCCAGTTCCCACTTGGCACCCTTGGCCACGGGCCGCACGTTCAGGCCTGACCGCGAGGGTGATGCGCCTGGCACCAGTACGAGGACTTTCATGGTCAGGGTGTCCAACCAACGTTGGGTCGTGCCGCGCAGCGTTTCGTGCAGCACGGGGAGACGTTGGCGCAACTGACCCTCGGCGTCGGCGGGTCCGTGCCAGATTCGGTATCCCTGCAAGATGGCGTAGTAGTGCAGCTGCTCGAGTTGGGAGTAGGAGTTGGCCAGCAGACGTTGGCGCGCCGCGTCGAATTCGTGTGGCTCGATCTGCGCGAGCGATGCAACCGCGCTCTGCACCGCGTCGGTCCAGCGCGCGGCGTCGATGCGGTCCGAGTACCCGGCGTCGATTTGAAGCATGGTACCGCCGGTGCGGTGGACGAGCCCGGCTGACCACTCGAGCACTCCGAGCGTTTCGTCGTCGCGCAGCGCCTTGGGTAGCCGAGCGTCGTCGCCACGCCCCAGGATCTCAGCCCACACCATGGCCTCTTCGATCGCGTCGTCGGGCACGGGAATGAAGGCCCGTAGGTGCGATCCGTCCTGGGGGGAGGCGGCTACGATGAGTTCGGATTGGGTGGGTGCTGTGAATTCGGGGGCCGGGGGAGCCGCGCCGGCGGGGGCGTTGAAGGCTGCTTCTACCGCGGCGTGCGCCGCGCGGGGATCGAAGTCGCCCATGAGCACGACCAGCATGTTGGACGGCACGTACTGTTGCTTGTAGTAGTTCGTGACCGCGTCGCGCGAGAGACCGGCGATACTCTCGGGCGTTCCAATGACCGATCGGGAGAACGCGGAGTCTCCCAACATCTCGGTCCTCAGTACGTTCTCAACCTGGTTTTCCAGATCGTCGCGATCCTTCGAGATCTCCTCGATCACGATTCCGCGTTCCTTCTCGAATTTTTCTGGGGGCAGGGTGCTGTGTAGCAACATGTCCGATTGGATGTCGAGCGCCTGCGCCAGCTTCTCCTGCGGCGCCACGAACATGAAGTGCGTGTATTCCTCGCGGGTGGTGGCGTTGTTGTAGGCGCCGATGCGATCGACCTCGGCGTACAGCTGCTCCTGCGTGCGGCGCTCGGTTCCGTTGAACAGCAGGTGCTCCAGGAAGTGGCTGGAGCCGGCGCTGGCCTCGTCTTCGCGCGTGGAGCCGGCGCCCACGAAAACGTTGCTGGCAATCAGTCCGCTCCCGGGCATGGGGTACATGCGTAGACGCAGGCCGTTGGTCAGGATCTCCTGCGGTGGGAAAACCCAGGCCGAGGCGTCTGGCGACTCGGAACCGCGGGGGCTACAAGCCCCCAGTCCAAGCACGAACGCGGCGAGCACAAGGATGCGGGTGGGCGAAGGCTTCAAGATGCGTCGTTTCTCCCGAATGGGTGGGGCGGTCGAGCGACCTCAGAGTACCTATGACAACCCACGTCAGCCACGCTGGCAAGGCTTCTCATTGGGCCTCAGTCGTTGATCTCGACCTCGGCGCGCCCGGCCGTGGCTTCGACCAGTTCGGCTTTCAGCGGTGTCGAATCGGACCGTGGAACGCGGATGACGAACAGAGGGTCCGGATCGAAGCTTCGGGACACGTCCAGCAAAGAGCCCGCCCGGCGCCCGAGCAGGGTTTCCACCACGCCGAGGTCGTCGAAAGCGCAGGTCACAACTACGGTATGCTCCAACCATCGGAGTTCGCGCTTGGTGGCGGCCAGGGCGGCACGCGCCGCGTCGCCGTAGGCCCGGGCCAGGCCTCCGGTGCCCAGCTTGGTGCCGCCGTAGTAACGGGTCACCACCACCATGGCGTTGAACACGTCTTCGCGGTGGATGGCACCCAAAATGGGGGCACCGGCGGTGCGCGAGGGCTCTCCGTCGTCGTCGAACCTTTCCACGTGCTCATCGGGCGATCCCACGCGCCAGGCCGAGCAATGGTGGGTGGCGTCGTAGTACTTCTTCCTGATGGCTGAAAGGTGTGCGGCGGCCTCGCTTTCGGTGGCGGCCGCGAAGACCTGGCCCAGGAAACGAGATCCCTTGACCTTGGTCTCGATCTCGGGTCCGCTGTGCACGGTGGAATAGGAATCCGGGTGTGGTGCCAAAGTGGAATCCCGCTTCGGTTCGAAGGTGGCAGTTCGGGGAGTCGGTCGTTTTGCGCGTGTTGATGGTGAACAAATTCTATGACCTGCGTGGCGGCACCGAAAGGGTCATGTTCGACCTCAGCGAAGGCCTGGTCGAACGG
>JAJDAC010000009.1 GCA_029262065.1 Candidatus Krumholzibacteriota bacterium
CGGCGAACTGGTCAGCGACACCCGGCTGACGTTCAGCGGAACCACCAATGTCTTCGCCGGAGAGATCGAGCTTCCCGAGGTGGATACGGGAAGCACCGAGATCCTGCAGCTGCGTATCACGGCCGCCAATGGCGACCGCCAGAACTACGGCACGGACTCGCTGGTCTACCGTATTCGCGGCCCGAAATAGCCCCTGGATCGCGTTGGCCGAGCCAGCGCCTGCCTGCATGGTGAGGGCGCCGCATTCGTGCTAGATTGCTCGCGAACCGCCACCCCCATTTCGCACGAAGCCCTGGCGCGAGGTAGCGTTTTTCCATGCCGCAGCTCGAATCAACTGACGCCCGCCCCGCGGCGGCCGACTTCATCCGTCGCCATATCGGCCCCGGACCACGGCAGATCGAAGCCATGCTCGAAACCGTCGGCTGTGAGAGCCTCGACGCGCTGATCGAGCAGGTCATCCCCAGCGATATCCTGCGGCGCGAGCCACTGGAAATTCCGCACGGTCGCGACGAATACGACGCGCTCGAGGCCCTGCGGGCGATGGCCGCCAAGAATACGGTGTATCGATCGTTCCTGGGCACGGGGTACTACCCCACCATTACGCCCACGGTCATCCTGCGCAACGTGCTGGAGAATCCCGGCTGGTACACGCAGTACACTCCGTACCAGGCGGAAATCTCGCAGGGACGACTCGAAGCCCTGTTGAATTTCCAGACCATGGTGGCCGACCTCACCGCGCTGCCGTTGGCCAACGCCTCGCTACTCGACGAAGCGACCGCGGCGGCCGAGGCCATGGGCATGGCGTGGGCCGTCGACCGACACCGTCGATCCAGATTCCTGGTGGCCGACGATTGCCACCCCCAAACCATCGCCGTGGTAGAGACGCGGGCGCAGGCGCTGGGAATCGACGTGGTCATCGCTGACGCGGTATCGGCCGACCTCGACGACGAAACGTTTGGCGTGCTGGTGCAGTACCCCACCACGCATGGACGGGTCATCGACTACCGTGCCCTGGCGAGCCGGGCGCATGACGCCAAAGCGATGGTGGTCGCGGCCGCCGATCTGTTGTCGCTTACGCTGCTGACGCCACCGGGCGAATGGGGCGCGGACATCGCGGTGGGAACCACGCAGCGCTTCGGCGTGCCCATGGGCTACGGCGGACCCCACGCGGCCTACCTGTCTACGCGTGAGGAGTTCAAGCGCAATATTCCTGGCCGAATCATCGGCGTATCGAAAGACGTGCACGGCGATCCGGCCTACCGCATGGCGCTACAGACCCGCGAACAACACATCCGGCGGGACAAGGCCACCAGCAACATCTGCACGGCGCAGGCGCTACTGGCGATCATGGCCAGTATGTACGCCGTCTACCACGGCCCCAAGGGTCTGCAGGCCATTGCGCAACGCATCTTCGACAAAACACAGGCACTCGCGGGGGGTTTGCGGGAACTGGGATACGATCTCGCGGCCGACAGTTGGTTCGACACCCTGCACATCCAACCGATGGACCTGGCTCCCGAACAGATCGAGGCACGCGCCCGCACCCACGCCTTCAATCTGCGGCACTTCGACGACGGTAGCTTCGGCGTGTCGTTGGACGAAACGACCACGCTGGAAGAAGTACGAACCCTGCTGGCCATTTTTACGCCCGCGGGTAAGACCGCCCCCACGCCCATTCTGAAATCGGAACCCATCCCGGCCGAGTTGCGTCGCATGAGTGAATATCTGACCCATGCCGTTTTTTCGACGCACCATAGCGAGCACGAAATGCTGCGCTACCTGCATCGGCTGCAAGCTCGCGACCTGTCGCTGACCACGTCGATGATCCCGCTGGGGTCGTGCACCATGAAGCTCAACGGAACCACCGAAATGGTCCCCGTCACATGGGGCGAGTTCGCCAACATCCATCCGTTCGCGCCGGCCGAACAGGCGGCGGGGTACCGTCAGATGTTTGACGACCTCGAAGCCTGGTTGGCCGAAATAACCGGTTTCGCAGCCGTGTCGCTTCAGCCCAACGCCGGGGCCCAGGGCGAGTACGCCGGGCTACGTGCGATTCGCGCCTACCATGAGAGTCGCGGCGATCGACGCGAAGCCTGTCTCATTCCGGTTTCGGCTCACGGCACCAATCCGGCCAGCGCGGTCATGGCCGGCATGCGGGTAGTGGCCGTGGCCTGCGATGACCAGGGCAACATCGACATCGACGACCTGCGCGCCAAGGCCGAAGCCCAGGCCGACGACCTGGGTGCCCTGATGATCACCTACCCCTCGACGCACGGAGTGTTCGAGAGCCACGTTCAGGAGGTCTGCAATATCGTGCACGAGCACGGCGGGCAGGTGTACATGGATGGCGCCAACATGAACGCCCAGGTGGGATTGTGCCGCCCAGGCGACATGGGTGCCGACGTTTGCCACCTCAACCTCCACAAGACCTTCTGCATCCCGCACGGCGGCGGCGGACCGGGCATGGGCCCTATCGGCGTGGCCAAGCACTTGGCTCCCTTCCTGCCGGGCCACCCCATGCTCGACGCAAGTGGCGGAGCCAAACCCGGTTCGGTGGGGCCCGTGGCGGCCGCGCCCTACGGTAGTCCGTTGGTTTTGCCCATTTCCTGGGCCTATATCGCGCTCATGGGCGGCGAAGGCCTGACGCAGGCCACCCAGATTGCCATCTTGAATGCGAACTACATGGCACGACGGCTGAAGGATTCCTACAAGGTGTTGTATACTGGGGCGCACGGGCGGGTGGCGCACGAATTCGTGTTGGACACACGGCCGTACAAGCAATCGGCGGGAATCGACGTTACCGACATCGCCAAGCGGCTCATGGACTACGGTTTCCATGCACCCACGATGTCCTGGCCCGTTCCGGGTACGCTAATGATCGAGCCCACCGAAAGCGAGTCGAAGCGAGAACTCGATCGATTCTGCGATGCGATGATTTCCATCCGGGAAGAGATTCGAGCGGTTGAAGAGGGTCGTGCGAACCGCGAAGACAACGTTCTGGTCAACGCGCCCCACACAGCCGCCAGGGTCACCGCTGACACGTGGACCCACGAGTATTCCCGGCAGCAGGCTGCCTATCCCGCTCCTTGGCTGAAGGAGCATAAGTTCTGGCCCGCGGTGGGTCGGGTGGACAACGCCTATGGCGATCGACACCTGATCTGCACCTGCCCGTCGGTGGAAGACTTCGCCTGAGACCTGGATCCCCGACCAGGGTCGATGGGTATCGATGTTTTTGCAGAAGTATCCCTAAGCGTAGGCGCGGCGCGGAACACTTCGATATGCCATCCAAGCCCCTAGCGATTCTCCTTTGGGGAACCCTATTGCTTGCGACCACCGGTTCGTCCCAGGCGGAGCTTCACCTGCTCCCTCCCGAGACCGGCCTTCCTTCCTCGAAGCCCAACCAAGGCGTTTTCGTGGTCGACGGTTCGGTCGTTCACAACGTGGGCGAGCTTCAGCTGAACATCACCAACTGGGGCCTGATAGGTTCGCGTCCCAATCTGCCCTCGACTTTCGGCGACGCACCGTCGGCCATGTGGCCGGCGGGCAGTGGCGTCGACTATTTGTTCGCGGCGGGGCTTTGGATTGGCGGCATCAAGAACGGTGTCCCCGCCGTGTCGACCGGACAGTTCGAGAACGAATTCCTTCCTACCCCCGACCCCACGGACACGATCTATCGCACGGCCGAAGGTCAACTCGACGGCAGTCGCTACCCGTTTCCCGATGAAGACGACGACGGCGACGGTCGGGTCAACGAAGATCCCAAGGATGGCATCGACAACGACGGCGATGGCCGGATCGACGAAGACTTCGCGGCCATCAGCGAACAGCATTTTCGTTTCAAGATGCGTGATAACCTGAGCGTGTCTACCGAGCAGTGGCCCGACCACGATCCATTGGACGTCGAGGTGGTGCAGGAGAGCTTCCAGTGGTCGAACAATGATTTGGAAGACGCGATCGCATTTCAGTACAGCGTGAAGAACATTGGTACCTCCGACATCGAAAACATTGTGGTGGGGTTGTTCGCCGACGGCGATATCGGCGCACGCGACGGATCGTCGATCAGCATCGACGACATGGTCGGGTTCTGGGAGGGCAACATCACCGCGCCCGACGGTGCGCCCCTTTCCCTGAGCTTGGCCTACATGTACGACTGCGACGGCGATGACGGCACCAGCGAAGGCTACCTGGGCATCATGTTCTTGAACGCCTCTCCGGTGCTGTCCCCCGGTCCGCGCACCGGCTTCCGCTCCTTCGCGGGCACCGCGCCCTTCGACCGGGGCGGTGACCCCACCACCGACGCCGAACGGTACGACGTGCTAAGCGCCTTCGACCGCGATAATTTCTCGCAGGATTGCGCGACCGCGAACGACTACCGAATGCTCATATCGACGCGGCCATCGGGGGCATTCCGGCTCAGGCCGGGGCGCTCATTCGTGTTCCAGACCGCCATCCTGGTCGGCGATGACCTGGATGACCTGATCGACAACGCGGCCAATTTGACCATGGCTCTCTACGGCGATTGGTTCGATCGCGACCAGGACCCTTCCACGGGAACCCGAGGTCGCGAGACCCGAATCTGTCTGGATCAGTTCGGCGACCCCCGCGACCCTCTGAATCCCCTCTACAATCTGTTCATCGATTGCGGATACCCGCCGGACTGCACCAATCCGTTCTCGCGCGCCGAAACCATTGGCCTGGACGATCTGGACGACGATGGCTGTGTGTGGATCGACGCCGATTGCGCCTACGAAGAAGCCCGCGGCGCGCTTTGCGGAACCTGCCGTGACTATGTCGAGGGTCTTACGACCGGCTTCGCGTGCACCGGCGAGAACGGCGAGGAATTCCACGTACGCTGGTTGGCCAAAGCCCCACCCCCGGCGCCACCCATGCGCGTGTGGGAGTCTTCCAACGAAATACACGTTTTCTGGGATAGCCGATCCGAACGCGTGCGCGATCCGATACTGGACCTATCCGTGTTCGAGGGGTATCGCATCTGGCGCTCGGACAACTGGACGCGACCGCCGGGATCTTCGGTAGAGACCGGCCCCCAAAGCACGTCGTGGGGCATCATTGCCGAATTCGATGAAGTGAGCCAATTCGAGAACCGGCAGGGGGCTACGGTCGAAACCATTTCGCTTGGAGCCAACACGGGACTCGATCCGGTGTTGTACGTGCCCCAGGTCTTGCGTGTGAACAGTCCGACGGCCCAGGAGTTCGCCCCGCTCGAACAGCTGCTGGATCAAATCATCACCGAGAACCCAGATCTTCCGTTCGGCGGACCCATCCGATTCGTGGATGCGCGCGGAGCCATCACCGAATTGGGAGAGCAGTATCCCTCGCTGTCCAATTGGGAGTGTTGCTACGCGCAGGTGGACACCCTGGCCTGGAGCAAGCAGGGGATGAAATTCTACGAGTTCACCGACCGTGACGTGACCAACGGCATCTACTACTTCTACGCGGTCAGCACGACCACGCTGGGCTTCGATGCTGATACGTCTCCACCCACGGTCATTGGATACGGACCCGAGGGACGCCCGCGCGGAAACTTCCGACTGGCCATCCCTCGTTCACAAGCCCAATCGGCCGAGGACCGCGCCCTTCTGGGGCAGAACATCTTCGTGGTACCAAATCCGGCGACGAACCAATCATTGGCTGAGTTCAGCCAACTCAATCCGAACGCGCAGGATCCAAGCGGGGTTCGCGTGGAATTCCGCAATCTCCCGCGAGCCCGCAACAAGGTAAGCATCTTCACGTTGGCAGGAGACCTGATCGAAGAACTCGATCACGACGGCCGTTCGGGCAACGGTTCGTTGGCCTGGAATCTCGTGTCGCGCAATGGACAGCAGATCGTCAGCGGCATCTACCTGTTCGCGGTGGAGTCGGCCGAGCCTGGCTTCAAGCGGGTGATCGGCCGGTTCGTAGTGGTACTGTGATCGGCCGATCTCCATCTGCGGCCGTGCTCATTCGTCGGTGGAGAACAAGTGATCCCAGTAGGCGGGCTCGTCCTTGAGCTCGCGGTCGAACCAGGCCAGGATCGACTGCGCCCAGACTACACGCTTGTCATAGCTCTGGATCCAGTGCGCTTCACCGTCGATGAGAATGTACTCCACTTCCTTCCCCAGCACCTTCAGCGCCGTGTACATCTGCTCGCTCTCGCCGGGCGGTACGTTGGGGTCGGCGCCACCGTGCAGCAACAATAAGGGCGTGTTCACGCGGTCCGCGCGAAACAACGCGCTTTGCTCGGTGTAGAACTCAGGATCGCTCCAGGGGTAACTGTGGGAAGTGGCCGCCGCGCTATACGAATAGCCCCACCAACCCTCGCCCCAGTAGCTCGACAGCGACGAAATGCCCGCATGCGAAATGGCGGCATCGAAGATATCGGTTTGGGACACCAACAGCATGGTCATGAATCCGCCGTAGGAAGCGCCAATACAGCCCACGCGTTCGGGATCCACGAAGGGATGCGCGGCCAGGAACTTCTGTGTGCCCTGCACGATTTCGCCGGTTACCGTAACGCCCCAGTTGTTCACGTGGCGGGCCGAAAAATCCTGTCCGAAGCCGTACGCACCGCTGGGCTGCAGCACGTAGATCACGTAGCCATGCGCCGCCCACAGCTCCTTGGGGTAGCGTCCGCCGAAGTCGCGGGTGACCGGTGACGTTCCACCGTAGTAGTAGACGATGGCCGGATATTTCCGATTCGAATCGAACTCGGGCGGATAGTACACACGGCCAATGATCTCGGTACCGTCATCGGCTGTGAAGTTCCAGTCGTCCACCTTGCCGAATTCCATGTGCTCGAAGCGCGAAGCCTGGGGCTCGGCCAGAAGCTTACCCCGTTGTCCTTTGCGGGCCGACATCGTGTACACGCGCGGCGGTGTATTCAGGCCGGTGCCATAGTAGGCCACTCGTTTTCCGTCGTAGGACAGCGACATACTCCGGACCACATCGATCTCGGTGTCCAACCGGGTCCAGGCCGCCCGGTCCACGTCGCAGTAGAACAAGCCTACGGTTGAGCCGGCCGTGGCCCGAACAATCAGGCCGTTGCCCTTCTCATTCCAAGCCGCTTCCGCTATGGCGGGATCGAAGTCGCGACTCAGAGGCACGACATCCCGTGACTCCAGGTCGAACAGAAATGCCTGCGCGTCGTACAGATTGGGGGCAGTGCCTTCGGGCACGGTATTCCCCACCCCATCGAAGGCCGTGGCCGCGGCCAACAGGAAGAGTCGGTCGCCGCGCGGTGAATACTTTCCCGACACGCCCCAAGGCACGGTGGCCAACTCACTCGTTTCGAGCGTCGCCAAATCCATTTCGTACAGCTGGGTGGACGAAAAAGGCCAGCGATCGTCGTGGTACTGCGTGCGGGACAACAACAACCGCGAACCGTCGGCCGCCACGTCTTCCACCGCGGTCGAATGCGCACCTGCCGTAAGCCGACGACTGACTCCCGTCGCCACGGCCACCTGGTATAGATGACTGCGGTTGCGCGCCCCCGCCAAGCGGTCGCGCAGCCCCTGGTATCGCTTGATGCCCTCGTGCTTCGCTTCCGGCTCTTCACTTACGCTGTAGATGATGCTCTCGGCCCCGGGAACCCACACGAACGAGCCAAACTTCTCCACGCCCTCCAACACGGGGCGCATGGGACCACCTTCGAAATCTCCCACCCAGATCGTGGTCTTGCCCGCCTGGTTCTCCAGAAAGGCAAACCGGTCATCGTCCTTGTCCGGCGCCCATTCAAAGCCCGTCAACGCGCCGATGCCGCGAAAACTGCGCTGCACTTCTCCATTCTTCGCGTCTACCACGTCGATCCAGCGGGTGGAGTTGTCGGCCGGCACCGCGGGGTAGCGCATGCCCACGGCCAGCCGGCTACCATCGCCCGACAACGATAGTCCGGCCACCGAGTCCACATCCAACAAGTCACCCAGACGCAACCGATGCGTCGGACTGATCGACAGGCCCACGGGCCGATCTTCGAAGCCTTCGCCGAGTTGCAGCTCGGCCTCCACGAACCACTCTGCTTCGGTGGCGGCATCGCTCATCAACTGCACCAGCACCAGATGCTTGCCCGCCACCAGGTCCAACTCGGATTCCAGAATCCCGGCCGACGGTTCACCCGACTCATCTGAAGCGGAATCGGCAGTCGACTTTTCGCCACTCTTCTCGCCGTCTACGTACAAGCGCGCCAGATGCGGCGTGCGGATCACCACCTGCATCGAAGTGAACTCTTCCAACTGGATGTAGAACGCGGCCAACGTCATCTGGGGCACCTCGACACCGGGGTCGCCCAACATCAAGCGCGAACCATCCGCGCCTTGCTGACGCCACACACCCCGCGATCCGTCGGCCCACTCCATCGTATCACCCGACAACGGCCACAACCGGTGCCAAGCGGTCGAGACCTCTTCGAACCGATCGGCAATCTTGATTGCCGCCCCGTCCTCCGAAGCGAAGGCGGGCGCGGGCGCCGACACCACGCCCGTGCGCAACCAGGACTCGACCTTGCGAACCGAGTCTACCGCGGCGGGCTGCGCCTGCACCGTCGTCGAGAACATCGCAACCAGAACCAAGGCGTAGAGCGAGCGAATCATGCCAATCACTTTCGATCGGAGGAATCAACCACGACGCGGAAGTCGCTGAGCGGCGCGCTGCTGCGCGGCCAGCACCTCGGCCGTTCCCTGGCCCCGCTCGATCAGGGCCAAGCAAACCTGATAGAGCCCTTCCTGAGCCCTTCGAAACCGCGGCATCGAATCGGCCACGGCCACCAACTCGACGAATGCCGCGCGATAGTCGGCAACCTGGTCCGTGGACGTGGCCAACGCGAACATCGCCGCGCCGCGCTCCATGCGAAGCAACAGTTCGCTGGCCGGTTGGGCCTGGAACGTTCGCTCGATGGCCCGACCACCGCGCCAGTGTGACTTCTGTTCCAGCTTGGTGCCGGTCTCGATCCAGTCGCGCGCGTGGCGGGTGTTTCCCGCCAACGCCTCGATCGACGCGTACTGCGCCGCGCCCCGCGCCGTATAGTAGGTAGCATGCACCGGGTACTGCGACACCAGTGTCACCAGCACCAGACCCAGACCGAGTGGCATCGCGGCCCGGCGCCAGTCGCGCCGACCGAGCAACTCGACCAGGTGGGCCACACCGATGGCCGCGACCGGAATCATGCCACCCCACACCGGCAGTCGCAGCCGGCCATTCACGAAAAACACGGTGCAGATCACAAGGGAGGACGTGACGATCAGCGCGAATGGAATCAATTCGCGTCGATTGGTGGTGAGCCACCAGCCGCACACGAACAAAGGCAACAGGAGCCCCAGACCCACCCGCGCCACGGCCACGGCGCCCGATTCGAAGCGGGCCAACGCCATGGCCTCCATCTGCGGCATCTCGAACGGATGGAAGAACAGCGCAAGCTTGCGGACAACCAACTTCGCGGTTGCTCCAGGATTGGACGATATCCAGGCCAGGGCCCGATCGCGCCAGAAGTTGTCCAACTGGGCCGAGTTCAACTGGCGCCCCAGGGACTGTTGCGCGAACGCCTCACCCCGCATATCGCCGGGACTGATTTCGTTCACGGGGTTGTAGGTTCCCTCGGCCGCCGAATTGTTGCCTACATAGAGGTTCACGCCAGCATTGTAGGAGCGCGGTGCCCACAGTCCCTCGCGCAATCCGTTGGTCATGGCGATCAGGGCCAGCGCCACCACTACCGGAGCCGCGAGCCCCAACCACGCACTCCGGGGCGACTTTCTCCAGGCGGCCCAAACGGTCAGGGCAACCACCGCCAGTAGTAGATTGGAGCGCAGCGCAACCGCCACGGCGGCGGCCAAACCGGATGCCCACCACCAACGCTGACGCTCACCGCGCAACACGACCACGGCCGACGCCATGGTCAATGCCGCGGTAGCGGGACCGTCGGGCAGAAGCGCGGTGTCGTAGAGTACCAACGGGCCCGCCACGGCACCCAATGCCAGGGCCGCCAGGCCCGCCGCCGGGCCGGCGATACGCCGGGCCACGAGCGCCATACAAACCAGCGCGCCCATGCCCATGGCCACCTGGAAGGTCAGGATCACGGCGGCGGCACCGTCGGCCGCGCCGCTCCACCACAGCAAATAGGGATACAGGGGACTCATGAAAAAAGCCGTGTCGGGGGAGCCCGTGGTGGCCAGGGCCCGTGCGCTCTGCACGTAGATGTTGGTGTCGATCATGCCCCAGAACGTGCCCAACGAAGAGCGTTCCACGGCAGCGACGCCACGTACTCCAAGGGCAACCAGGAGCAAGGCGACGCCGAAATAGCGTTCGTGGCGCAAAATCATCGCGCAAGCGTAGTGGCTCGGCCCGGGCCACACAAGGCCACGAAGTACGCTGTCAGTGGACACCCCGGCGACCCCCGCCTAACTTGACTCGATGACAGATGAGCACCAAATCCGAAACCACGAAAACCCCGGCCAGGTCTCGATCCGGCGCCACATCCTGCGCCAACACGAGGCGATCATGGCCGTCGGCGATTTCGGCGATCTGTTCGAAGAGTACCGGGCCCACGTCCGTCGGTGGGATCTGGACGTCGACGACCTGACATATGTAATGATGCGGCAGGCCCTGGCCGGAGCCGCCCTGCAGCTTTCCTTCAAGAAGGGCCCCGAGACGGTCGGCTGGACCCTCAACATCAAGAAACCGGCGCTCAACCTCTTCATTGCCAGCAACACCGACACCTGCACGGTGACCGGCCGGGCGTTCACCGAGGGCGTCAAGACGGTCGAATCCAGCCGACTCTACGTCCAATCCATGCGACCGCTGTTGGGGCCCTCCAACAGCGTTATCGAGGTAGACGGACTCGATGTCCTGGAGATCTACGAGCAATATTTCGATCGATCGGTGCAGACCGCGACCCGGTTCCTGGAGCTCTCGGACGAGGAAATCGTTATGATACAGGGACTTCCGCGGGTCGATCCGGACTGGATCCGGTCCCTGACGCGCGAAGACGCCGCCGCCCTGGTCGCGGCCGAGGTCGAACCGGTCGAGGAGCGCACTTTTCGCTTTTTGTGCGGCTGCGACGGCGAAAAGGTCGCCCGCGCCCTCACCGGTATCTGGGGCCACGATCCCGACGAACTCTTCCGCGGGGAAGAGGGCGTGGAAGTGCTCTGCCCCCGCTGCGGCGTGCGCTGGTGGATCGACCGGGACTCCTTCCACGAGGCCGGCGACGAGGAGTCCCTGGACTCCTGACCGTCGACAACGGGGGCCGTCCGGGGGTTGCGTCTGGCGCCGAATCCTATATCATTCTTGGTCTTGCAGAAAATCTGACCGGAGCCTGCGATTGGTGTCGTGGATTTGCCCGGTCGAACAACCTGTGTGGACCACCACGCGGGAAAACCAACGAGAGGATATCGCACCATGTCCCGTTATACCGGACCCAAACTACGTAAGATGCGAGGCCTGGGCACAGAGCTGCCCGGCCTGTCGCGCAAGTCCATCAGCAACCGCCCGTATCCGCCCGGACAGCACGGCAACAGCCGACGCCGCAAGGACTCGGAGTACAAGAAGCAGCTGCAGGAGAAGCAGAAGCTACGCTTCAACTACGGTGTGCACGAGCGCCAGATGCGCAAGCTCATGGATGAAGCGCGCCGCAGCCCCTCCGACACCGGTGAAGCGCTGTTGTCGGCCCTGGAGTCACGTTTGGACAACGTGGTCTTCCGCGCGGGAATCGCGCCCACCATACCGTCGGCGCGTCAGTTGGTGAACCACGGACACATCGAGGTCAACGGTGCCAAGGTCGACGTGGGTTCGTACCGCGTCCGTCCGGGCGAAGTCATCGGACCGCGCCTGAAGAGCAAGGCCATGAAGTTCGTCGAAGAGAACTGGAAGCACCCGCATCGCGAACGTCCCAGCTGGTTGTCGGTGGACACGCAATCCATGTCCGTGACGGTGGACAGCCAGCCTACGGCCGCCGATTCGCTGCTCGCCCTCGATATCAACCTGGTGCTCGAGTACTACGCGAAGCGCATGTAGGCGTTCGCCACCCGACCCGTTGTTTGCGGAGTCGACATGATCGAGAATCGCGTAGAGGTGGTTCAGAGAAACCTCGAGTCGTTTCTCAGCGAAGCCACGGGCCCTGGCCAGGGCTCTACCAAGAAGACGCTGGGCCCGGACGATCCAATTCGTCCGGGCACTTCTCTCACCGCTGGCGTCGCCCTCAACATCTTCCACGATCAGCTCCTCAGCCGCTGGCTCGATGTTGTCGCGCGCGAGCTCAAAGCCCGCGGCGAAAGCTTCTACACCATTTCAAGCGCCGGGCACGAACAGAACGCCATTTTGGGCACGTTGCTTCGGCTGACCGACCCGTGCCTGCTGCACTATCGATCCGGTGGCTTCATGATGGCGCGGTCGCGCCAAGCCGGCGTCGACCCCGTGCTCGACACGCTGTTGTCGCTGTGCGTGGCCACCGACGACCCGGCGTCGGGTGGGCGGCACAAGGTGTGGGGAAGCCGCGCCATGTGGGTTCCACCCCAGACCAGCACCATCGCTTCCCATTTGCCCAAGGCCATGGGCATGGCCTTTGGACTTGGGCGTCGTCGACGTCTTCCCGAGTTCTGCGACCTGCCCAGCGACGCCCTCGTCTATTGTTCGTTCGGCGACGCGTCCACCGGGCACGCGTCCGCGCTCAGCGGTATCAACAGCGCACGCTACGCGTTCCGCCGCGGCAATCCCATGCCCCTGCTGTTCGTGTGTGAAGACAACCGCGTGGGGATCTCGGTGGAGAAACCCCGTCGATGGATCTCGGACAGCTTTTCCGGCCTGAGCCAACTCGACTACACACTGGCCGACGGCGCCATCGACGACATCTGGGATACGGCGGAAAAGGCCATCGTGCGTTGCCGTCAAATCGGACGCCCGGTGTTCCTGCGCATGCCCACCGTCCGACTCTGGGGTCACGCCGGCAGCGATGTGGAAACCACCTATCACACGCTGGATCAGATCGAAGCGGTGGAAGCCGGCGACCCCTTGTTGGCCAACGCCCGACGCTTGATCGAACTGGGGGCGGCACAACCCCGGCAACTGTTGAGCCTTTTCCATGAAACCGCCGAGCGGGTGCGCAGCGTGGCCGAAGATGTGGTGCAACGACCCAAATTGACCAGCTTGAGCACGATTGTGTCGCCGCTGGCCCCCTACGACGAACCGCGGGTCCGCAAGGCCGCCAGCGCGACCGCCGACGGTCCGCGCCGCGAGGATCACTTCGGAGGTAGACTACCCGAGCACGCCAAGGCGCCGCCCAAGCGAGCGTTGGCCTCCCACATCAACTCGGCGCTGCACGACGAAATGCTGCGCCGCCCGGAAATCGTGGCCTTCGGCGAAGACGTGGCCAAGAAGGGCGGCGTGTACTACGTCACCACCGGCCTCCAGGCCAGCTTCGGCACCGCACGGGTGTTCGACACGTTGCTCGATGAAACCACCATCCTGGGCGTAGCCCAGGGGTGCGCCCAGATCGGCCTGTTGCCCATTCCCGAGATCCAGTACCTGGCCTACCTGCACAACGCCATCGACCAGCTCCGCGGCGAGGCAAGTTCGCTTTCGTTCTTCTCGAACGCGCAGTTCACCAACCCCATGGTGTTGCGAATCGCTTCCTTTGGTTACCAACGTGGATTCGGCGGGCACTTCCACAACGACAACGCCATCGGTGCGCTGCGCGAGATTCCGGGCATCGTGCTCGCGGTCCCAAGTCGCGGCGATGATGCCGCTCGAATGCTGCGGGGATGCGTGGCCCTGGCCGCCGAGTGCGGTCGAGTGGTCTGCTTCCTCGAGCCCATCGCGTTGTACCACGAAAAAGACCTGTACCAAGAGGGCGACCGCGGGTGGCTTAGCGACTACCCGAAGCCTGGTTCGTGCCTGCTACCCGGCGAGGTCGGCGTGTACCACGAAGATCACCATGATCTACTGATCGTGAGCTACGCCAATGGACTCCGACTGTCCCTGCGCGCGGCGCGACGACTGGCCGAACAGGGCATCAAGGCCCGGGTCCTGGATCTACGTTGGCTGAATCCGCTTCCGTTTGCGGCCATCGAACGCCACGCCGCCGACTGCGGCCGGGTATTGGTGGCCGACGAGTGCCGGGCCACCGGCGCCGGCGTGGCCGATGCCATCGTGGCGCATCTGGCCGAGCAGGGTTTTGCCGGAACGTTGCGCTCGGTGCGATCGGCCGACTGCTTCGTGCCCCTGGGACCGGCCGCGCATCTGGTGTTACTTAGCGAAGACCAGATCTTCGAGGCCGCCACCGCGATGTCCTGATCCCGGCCGAGGGTCTCGAAATCGCACTTGACATAAATTCGATTGATTAGTAAATAGGAATTATTCGCATTTAGAATGGTGCCGTTCAACGGTTCCAGATTGGACCCGAGGCAGGAGACCCGCGTGGCCGTTTCGCCCCAAGATCCCGGTGGAGGCGTCGCTCGAGCCGAGAAGCTCCGCGCGGCGGGATTGAAGGCGACGGCCCCGCGCCTGACGATTCTCGAAGCACTCGAGACCGATCGCCGGCATCCTTCGGCCGAGATGATCTTCGAGTCACTGATCGACAAGAGTCCGTCGCTGTCGTTATCAACCGTCTATCAAACGCTCGAAACATTTCTCCAGCGGGGACTCCTGCGACGCATCGCCGGTGCTGGGGGCAAGCTTCGCGTGGACGGCACGCTGCAGGATCACGATCATGCCGTCTGCCGCACGTGCGGGGCCGTATTCGACGTCGATCCCGACCTCATCAAACGACCCCGCCCACCTGCGTCCCTGCCGCACGGCTTGCAGGTGAAGAATCTGTTCGTGGAGTACGAGGTACTCTGTTCCGATTGTGCCAGCGATGAATAGTTCGCCGCTGGATTCATGACCCAAACGCAGAAACAGGAGGCGCCAGTCATGGCCGACCTTAAAGGAAGCAAGACCCACGACAACCTGAAGGCGGCCTTCGCCGGGGAGTCCCAGGCGAATCGCCGTTATCTCTACTTCGCGAAGATCGCCGACGTCGAGGGGTACCCCGAAGTGGCTGGCAACTTCCGCGATACCGCCGAAGGTGAGACCGGTCACGCCCACGGCCATCTCGACTACCTCAAGCCGGTTGGCGATCCCGCGACCGACGCACCCATGGGCGACACCATGCTCAACCTCAAGTCGGCAATCGTAGGCGAGACCCACGAGTACACCGAGATGTACCCGGGTATGGCCAAGACCGCGCGCGGCGAAGGCTTCGGTGAAATCGCCGACTGGTTCGAGACACTGGCCAAGGCCGAGAAGTCCCATGCGGGCCGCTTTGAGTCGATGCTGAAAAGCATTAGCTAGCCGCGACAACTCGTGAGAACGCGGTCGAGGAAACGTCCGTCGCGGCGCTCTTCGCATCCGCGACAACTCGTGAGAACGCGGTCGAGGAAACGTCCGTCGCGGCGCTCTTCGCATCCGCGACAACTCGTGAGAGCGCGGTCGAGGAAACGTCCGTCGCGGCGCTCTTCGCATCCGCCACACGATCAAGCGTCGCCCTGCCCGCCGGGGCGGCGCTCCTACCTTCCCCCCGACCAAAGGCATTCCCCCCGTGAGCGAATCTGGTCCCATCTCATACCAGCCCACCGACGGACTCACCTACGACACCGCCGATCCCCGCTACTGGGACGCGGACCTGCTGAACAAGGAAATCGAGCGCACGTTCGAGATCTGCCACGGCTGTCGTATGTGTTTCAAGTTCTGCGATTCGTTTCCCCGCCTGTTCGACCTGATCGACAACACGCACGATGGCGACGTGCGCGGTCTCACCGCGGGGGAAACAGACCAGGTCATGGACGATTGCTTTCAGTGCAAACTGTGCGAGGTGCAGTGCCCGTACACCGTGCGCGACAAGCACGAATACCAACTCGACTTTCCCCGCCTGGTGCATCGTCACGCGGCCCAGCGGGTCAAACGTGACGGGGTGGGCTTTCGCGATCGCGTGCTGGGCGACCCCGACCGTGCCGCCCAGGCGGCCCGGGCCAGCCTGGGCCTGGCCAACAAGCTCAATCGCGTGGGTATCCACCGGGCGTTCATGGAAAACGTGCTGGGAATCCACCGCGACAAACTCCTGCCCGACTTCGCCGCCAGTACCTTCGAGCGATGGGCGCAGAACGAGGGGCTCGTAGCCGATACCCCCGGTGGCGAAGCGGTGCTGTTCCAGACCTGCTACGTACAGAACAACGAGCCCGAAATCGGCCGCGACACCGTAGACGTCATGCGTCGCAATCAAGTGGATATGCAATGCGCCAAGGGACTCGAATGCTGCGGCATGCCCGCCTGGGAACACGGCGACCTCGAGACGCTGCGACGTCACGCGCGCAACAACCTCGACATTCTCATGCCATTCGTGGAAGCGGGCGCCAAGGTGCTGGCCATCAATCCCACGTGTTCCATGATGATGCGCCGCGAGTACCCCGAGCTACTCGAAGGTGCCAACCGTGAACGCGCCCAGAAACTGGCCGAAGCCGTCATGGACCCCGCCGAGTACCTGTGGAGCATCCGCGACGAAGACCGCTTCAATACAAAGTTCCTGAGCACGCCGGGCGCGTCCATTTCGTACCACGCGCCATGCCACCTGCGGGCGCAGGGCGTCGGCTTCAAGGGACGCGATCTGCTGCGCAAGATCCCGGGCGTCACGCCTACCATGACCATGGAATGTTGCGGTCACGACGGCACGTACGCCATGACCAAAGAAGGATTCGAGCCTTCGCAACGAATCGGCAAGCGCGCGTTCGACGGCATGAACGACGGCCCCGGCGAGGTGTGGGCTACCGACTGCCCCCTGGCCGCGTTGCAGTTCCAGCAACACGCCGGGCGCAAACCCATGCACCCCATGACCATCTTGTCGCGCGCCTACCGTGAAAAAGGATTCCCGACCCCCGTGCCCACTGAAAACGAGGAGTGAACCATGGCCGTGCATCGCAGCGACCTGCTGGACTACCAAACCTACAGCGAACGCCGTGAGTCCATTCGCCAGCAGATCTTCGAGACGAAGAAGCCCCGCCGCATTCACGTGGGCGAGTACCTCACCTTCTTGTTCGAGAATCACGATACCATCCGCTACCAGGTACAGGAGATGATGCGCGCCGAGCGCATCGTCAAGGAAGAGGCCATCCAACACGAGCTGGACACGTACAACGCGCTGCTGGGTGGCCAGGGCGGGCTGGGCTGCGCACTGCTCATCGAGATCGCCGAAGCCGACGACCGGAAAGATCTGCTGACCGAGTGGATGGGGCTGGAGAAACACCTGTATGTGAAGTTCGAAGATGGCGCGCGGGCCTACGCCGAGTACGACGCCGGCCAGGTGGGCGAAGACCGGCTGAGCGCGGTACAGTACCTGCGGTTCTCGACCGACGGACGAGTGCCGGTGGCGCTGGGGACCGACTTTCCCAGCCTGACGGCCGAGACGCAGCTCACCACCGAGCAACGGGCCGCTTTGCGAGAAGATCTTGCAGAAGCGGGTAATTCAGCGCAGGCTTGACGCTCGCCCCCCATTGCACCCGGGAGAACTCAATGCCAAAGCAACGCGCCACCTCCGTCCGGAGGATAGGCCTGGCCGCAATTTGTCTGAGCCTCCTCCTCGCCACGGGAGCCGCCATGCCCTCGCCAGTTTCGGGCGCCGACCTGCCCGCCGGCTACTGGACCGAAGAGCAGATCAAGCCTCTGCTCGACAAGACGCTCACGCTGAAGCTCGACCCCGACCTATCGGCCCTGGGCCCAGGCGAGCGCACCGCGGTGGAACGCCTGATCGAGGTCGGCCACATCATGCAGCGCCTCTACGAGATCTCCAATCATCACCAGTCGCAGTGGGCCAAGGAGCAGCTCCAGACCCTGCACACCGAGATGGGCCAGCCCAAAGTGACCAGCGACCTGCTCGACATGGTCCGCATGTTCAAGGGACCCATTCTCACCACGCTCGACAACCGGCGCGTCGCGTTCCTGCCCGTCGATGACGAAGACGCCGGGCGAAACTTCTACCCGCGCGGCATCACACGGGCGGAGATGGACGCGTACCTCGACGCGAACCCACAGCAACGTGACGAATTGATGTACCTACGGGCAGTGGTAAGAACGGCCACCGCCGATAATCTGGCCTACGACCTCGGGACACTGGACAAGCACCCCGAACTGGACGCGCTTCACCCCGGATTTCGCGAGCGCCTCGAATCTCTGCAACCGGGCGAGGCCATGTACGCCGTACCGTACTCGGTCGCGTACGCCGACGCCCTCCTGCAGGCCCACGACTTGTTGCACGCGGCCGCCGACGCGGTTGAACCGGAAGACTGGGAGTTCGCACGCTACCTCCGCAACCGCGCCCGCGACTTCCTGACCGACGACTACGAAGCGGGCGACGCGGCGTGGATCACGGGCCGGTTCCAGAATCTGAACGCGCAGATCGGCTCGTACGAGACCTACGACGACAAGCTGTTCTCTGTGAAAAGCGCGTTCAGCCTGAGCCTGCTACTGCGCGACCGTAAGCGCAGCGACGAAATGGCCGCGGCCGTGGCCGGCATCCAGGACATCGAAAACGCATTGCCCTACGGCGCCACCAAGCGCGTGCGCGAGGACCTGCCCGTGGGGGTGTACAACGTGATCGCCGACTTCGGGCAGTCACGCGGCACCAACACGGCCACGATTCTACCCAATGAACCATATCTCGCCCGACGCTACGGACGCACCATTCTGCTGCGGTACAACATCATGACCGAACCGCGGTTGTTCGAGCTCACAAAGGCCTCCTACGACGCCGCCGTGCATCCCGACCACCGTGACGACCTGTTGCTCGAGGGAAACTTCTACCGCACGCTGTGGCACGAGATCGGGCACTACCTGGGCGTGGACCGAACGCAAGACGGCCAGACGCTGGACGAAGCGCTTGCAGACATGTCCAACACGTTCGAAGAGATGAAGGCCGATCTGGTGTCGCTGTTCAGCGCCAAACTGCTACACGACAAGGGTCTGCACAGCGACGAGCGGCTGCGCGCGATCTACGCGGGCGGAATACGACGGGTGCTGCAGAAGAACAAACCACGACTCACGCAGCCTTACCAGACCATGCAGCTCATGCAGTGGAACTACTTCCTGGACAACGGCCTGCTCGAGTACGACGCCGACGCGCGCGCCCTACGCATCCACTACGATCGCTACCACGACGTGGTCAGTGCCATGCTGACCGACGTGTTGAAGATCCAATTTGGCGGCGACCGCGAACTCGCGCGCAGCTATATCGAACGGTGGTTCAAGTGGGACGACGACCTGCACGGCGTGATCGCCGAGAACATGAAGCAGACCGAAACGTACCGGTACCGCCTGGTGCGCTACGGGGCGTTGGGCGAGTAGTCCGCGTCGTCGCTGTCGCCACCCAGGCGCGCGACCAGCGTGGTGAGGGCGAAGCCCAGCACGATGAAGCCGATAGCGCCGGCGACCTGGGTCGCCTGGGGCCGAAAGCCCTGCATGGGGTAGTCCTCGGCGTCGAACTCGGCGAGGTTCTCGGCCGTGACTACTCGACCCTTGATCACCGTCTCGCCCAGCACGGGCTCAACCATCTGCTGGAACGGCCAAAGCCCGAACACCGCGCCCAACAAGAGTCCCAACAAAGCCCCCAGGGTGAGCTTGGCGTAGCGCCGCAGCAGCCAGCGCACCAGGCTGCTCACCACCACCACGCCGATCACGACGCCCAGGCCCACCGGCAATACCATGTTCAGGGTCGGATCCACGACGGCGGCGAAATCGCGGGTCTTCAGAGCGGTCTTGAACTCGTCGATGCCCGAGAGAATGGGCAGGTACTGACCCAGTAGCAGCAACAGGTAGCCACCGCTGATTCCCGGCAGGATCATGGCACTGGCCCCGGCCAACCCGGCCACCGTCATCATCAGGAAATTCGAGTCGTCGGTCGCCGCGGTCCCCGTGCCACCCTGGCCCAGGGCCAGTACAACCATGAGCGCGAATCCACCCACCGCCCCCATGGCCACCGCGGAGTTGGCCGGCCGCAACAACCGCCACACCACGGGCACACCACCCAACGTAAGCCCAATGAACAGGCTGTACATGATCCAGCGGTGATGAACCACCAGGTCCTTGATGGTGCCGGCGAACAACAACACCGACAGTACCGCGGCCAGCACGACCGACGACAGCACCAGCAGCGACGGGCGATTCCAGCGTAGCGTGGCCACATCGGCCACGGACTGCACGAAGCGCGGGTAGATGCCCGCGGCCAACAACATGGTGCCACCGCTGATTCCGGGGACCAGATTGGCCAGGCCCATGAGCAAGCCACCCACGGCACCGCGTAGGACCAGCTTCGATGAGGTCGGTGTTGTTCCGGACGACGAAGTCGACCGGGGTTCCAATTCGGACATGGCGCAAGGTCCCCGCGAGAGTAAGGAGTCGATCCGGGATGCTAGCGTAATCGCGGCCGCGGGTCAGGTCCGAAGTCGCGCCCGGGAATCAGGCCGTGAGGTTCACCAGGGAACCACTGAGGCCCTGCTGCCGCAGCTGCTCGCGCACGTCGGTCTCGAGCGAGTCGAGCGTCTTGCGAAGCTCACGGATAAGGCCTTTGGACTCCTTGCCATCACCGCGCAGAAAGGCCTCGAGTGCGGCGCCCGAAGCGAGAGCATCGCTCAAGTCGGACGCGTCGATGGACAGCACGTCTTCACCGCGATCCTTGGCGCCCAGGTCAGCCTGCAGTCCCACTTCGGTGCGCAAGCGCGTGCGACCAAACTGTTTGGTGCTATCCGAGAATACCCGGTACAACGACGACGAGACTTCGCTACGCGCGCGAGCCGAGGTGCCGGCCGCCAGACCTTCGAACTCGGAGGAATACAAGAGGTTCAGAGATTCCACAAGATCCCGTAGACCCCGACGTACCGAGCCCGGCCGTTCGATCTTGATGCGGGTACGCTTACCTGGCTCGCTTCCGGTAGCCGAAGGGTCGTAGGTGCCGGCCTGGACATTCAGGGCGGCGAAGAGTCCGCTGGAGCCATCGCTCAGCGTAATCGCCTGTCCCGGTTCATTGCGTGTAAGGCTCACCCGACCACTGGCCTGGTCGTAGGAGGCGGTGACCCCCGCGGCCGAGGCATTGATCGTGGCCAGTACGTCGTCGAGACTGTCGAGCCCCACATCAACCGACAGCGTCACACCGTTGATCGAAAACGTGCCACTGGAAACCCCCGAGAGCGCGCCGACCTGATCCATCGAAATCGAGCGTTGGGCGTCAGTGCCGTCGACCACCGTCGCCGCATCAAGCTTGGTGGCGGCCAGAAACCCCGACGTGTCGCCCGAAAGAACAATCGACGGGGTCGCGCCTGGCGTCTGCTGTTCGAAGCGGATGCTCTCGGTCGCCGAATCGAACACCGCCGTGACGCCCGCCGCCGACTGGTTGATGCGGTCGAGAATGATGTTGATGGTGTCCGAGGGCGATACGCCGATGGCCGTGCCGTTCACGAAAAAAAGCCCGCCCGTGACCGATTGGCCGGCTTCGAACTCAGGATCGTCGTTCAGCGTACCGTCAAAGGCACCGTCGGGATCGACGCTGGTGCCGACCGAAGCCGAAACATCCACCGTGAACGTGTCGCCGCCCAACACCAGGCCGGATCCAAGCGAAAGCGTCAGACCGTTGGCCAGGGTAACTTCGGTCCCGGCTGCCTCGTTGTACCGGATGTCTTCCAGGCGAGTGGTTCCGTCGAACACCCGGATGCGCACATTCGCCACACCTATCACACCGGCCTGTTGCACTTCGAACGTCAGTTGGGTGTCGCCATTGGAGCCGTCGTACTCGCCGCCGATCACCGGATCGGACGTGGACCCGCCACTCCAAGCGGGGGCGCGCGGGCTGAATGACGTGGGCACGGTGTTGATCTCTTCGGTCGAGGCAAGACGGGCGGCCGACGCCTCGGTCAGATTCAGCGAGGCCGAGGAACTCACATTGGCCTGTCCCAACGTGGGAGAGGAAATCCTGAGCTTGCGCACGTCGACCCGCCGATCGAGCGAATCGAGGCGGCGCCCGGCTTCGTCAATGCGAGCCAGAAGGTCGCGTAGCGTTCCCGCATTCGACTGGGGCGCATCGCCGGCGCCGGCCGTTCCCAGCGCCGCGCCGGCCCCGAACCGGACCCGGCTGAAGGATGTAGTAGCTGGTCCCAGACCAAGGATCATTGCAGATTCTCACCGAAGGCGTCGATAGGAGGCTCAGAACGCGGAGCTCGCACGGGGACGAATACGCCGCCGTTGGATACCGAACACCGCAATTCGCCATTACCGTAAACCGTACGGATGGCTCCCAATCCTTATGATGCACGCGACGGACCCAAAACCCTGGCCCCATCCCATGACGCGCGCCGAGCGTCATGATATCTTCCCGGTCGGCAAGTTCGCGCCCCCCGCGGCCCAGGGATCGACTCCATGAATCAACCAGATGCTTCGGCCATTCACGCCTTCCTGACCGAGCGGCAGGACGAGATCGTGTCCGCCGTCGAGGCCCGGGATACCTCAGGCCGCTTCGAACGCCAAACCCTCGAAGGCGAGCGCGGTGGACTCGCGCGGCCAGCCGTGTTCGGTGGTGGAGACGTCTTCGACCGCGTGGCCGTGAATTTTTCGCACACGCGAGGCGCCGACATGCCCGCGGCCGCTTCCCAGGCTCGCCCGCATCTGGCGGGTGCCAGCTACGAAGCGATCTCCGTGTCGGTAATCGTGCATCCCACGAATCCCTACGCCCCCACGAGTCACGCCAACTTCCGGTACTTCCAAGCCAAGCCCCAAAAGGGCGATCCGGTGTGGTGGTTCGGCGGAGGCTTCGACCTGACCCCCTACTACGGTTTCGAAGAGGACGCCGTGGGCTGGCACCGGCACGCCAAGGCGGCCTGCGATACCCTTGGGCCGCAGGCGTACGCGCGCTACAAGGCCTGGTGCGATGAGTACTTCTATCTGCCCCACCGCGAAGAGACGCGCGGCGTCGGTGGCATCTTCTTCGACGATCTGAATCAACCCGACGCGGCCGCGTGCGAGGCCTTCTGGCGAGCCGCCGCTCAGACGTTCGTTCCCGCGTACTTCGAGATCCTGGATCGACGCCGGGACACGACCTACGGACCGCGAGAACTGGACTTCCAGCGATACCGCCGTGGGCGGTACGTGGAGTTCAATCTGCTGTACGATCGGGGGACCCGCTTCGGCCTGCAAGCCGGCGGGCGCACCGAGTCGATCCTGGCGTCCATGCCGCCGATCGCCCATTGGCAATACGACTATCAGCCCGAACCTGGATCGCCCGAGGCCGAATTGGCCCGCGGGTTCCTGCAGCCACGAGACTGGTTGGGAATCGCCGATCCAACTTTGGAACATTGAAAACAACTGAAGGAAAACAAGTGAACCAATCGAAGCCGATGGACCCGATGGCGACGGTCCGCACCGTGATCCTGGGCGTGATACTCCTGGTGGGAATCATGGGTTGCAACTCCAACGACCAGGGCGAAGACCAGGCCCAGCTGGACATGGCGCCGCAGCCCGGCGGCTCCATGACCATTGCCATCGACGAAGACCCACAGCTCCTGAACCCCATCATCGCTACTACTTCCACATCGGGGTCCTTGAACGCGGTCCTCAATGTGAGCCTGATCACCATGAATACCGAGTTCGAGTGGGAGCCAGGGCTGGCCACGCACTGGACCTGGTCGGCCGACCAAACCGAGGTCACATTCCACCTGCGAAACGACGCCAAGTGGAGCGACGGGCAGCCGGTGACTACTCGCGACGCAATGGCCACATTCGATCTGTTCCGCGATCCGGCCGTGGCGTCGTCGCGCGCGTCGGACTTCGACAACGTGGCGTCGATCGAGGCGGTGGACGAATTCACCCTTCGCGTGAAGTTCGGTAGCGCGTCGTTCGAAAACCTGTTCAACCTGTCCAAGTCGTTCCTGCCCGCGCACGTGGTCGGGAGTCTCGACCCCGCCGAGATCCGCTCGTGGAGCTACAACCGCAATCCACTGAGTTATGGCCCCTACGCTCTCGACCGTTGGAGCGCGAACAACGAGGTGGTGTTGACCCGCAACCCCCACTACTTCGGTTCCCCTGCGTACCTCGATCAGCTCGTGTTCAAGGTGGTGCCCGACGAGAGCACGCGCCTACTACAGCTGGAACTGGGCGAGGTGGACATGGTGGGACAGATCCCCCACCAGGAGATTTCGCGCCTCGAGGAGAGTTTGCCGGACGTGAAACTCTACACTATCGCCGCGCGTCGCGTGGGCTACCTCGAGTACAACGTGCGCGAGGCGCCACTCGACGACGTGCGCGTACGGCAGGCCATCAGCTACGCCATCGATCGTCGCGCCATCGTGGACGGGCTCATGTTCGGCTACGGAGAACTCCTCCACACGCCGGTGCCGTCGTTCCTGGGCCGCTTCCACAACGGAAACGTAACCAAGTACGAACGCAATGAGCACCGGTCGCGCGATCTTCTGGCCCAGGCCGGATGGACCGATACCGACGACGACGGCGTGGTCGACAAGGACGGCCAAAAGCTCTCGGTGGTCATCCACACGCGTACCGGGGACCCCGTACGCGAGAACGGCGTGCTCATCATCCAACGGAACCTGGCCGACGTGGGGATCGAAGCCGCGCCTCGCATGATGGAACTCGGCGCCGTACTGGCCGCCGTGCGAAAGGGCGACTACCAGATGTACCTGGGTCAGTTCAACGCCCGACTCTCGCCTGACGTAAGCGCCAACTTCGCCACCGGCGGGTCGCTCAACCGCGGCGGATACTCCAATCCCAAGCTCGACGAGGTACTCAACGCCGCGCGGCTTGCGATCGACGAAACGCAGGCCGTGCGCAACTGGCACGAGTCGCAGGCGATCATCGCGGATGATCAGCCGTGGAGCATTCTGTGGGCGAAGAACTCGGTAGTGGGCATTCGCAAGGACATCAAGAACGCCACGCCGCACGCGTTGTCGTTCTACGAGAACATTGCCCAATGGTGGCGGGCACCGGCCGAGATTCAGGTGTCACACTAGGAGTCAGCTCTTATCCGGCTTCGTCATCCGGGTCGGGTCCAATAATCGCTTCAGCTCCGCCGGCTTCAGCAACTTCTCTTCGGTCGCCAGCTCGCGAATGGTCTTACCCTCGGCGAACGCGCGCTTGGCCAACTTCGACGCCGCGTCGTAACCGATTACCGGGGCCAGGCTGGTGGCCATCATCAGCGACTGATCGATGAGATCCTCGGCCCGCTTGGTATTCACTTCCAGACCGTCGAGCAACTTGGTGCGGAACAGGTTGGTCACGTTGCTCAGCAACTGAATCGACTCCAACAGCGCGTCGGCCATCATGGGCATGGCCACGTTCAGTTCGAGGATGGAACCAACGCCGCCAAAGCCACCGTACGTGATGGCGGTATCGTTGCCGATGACGCGCGCCGCCACCTGCACCACGCTTTCGCACATGACCGGATTGACCTTGCCCGGCATGATGGAGCTACCCGGCTGCACCGCGGGCAACGACAGTTCGTAGATACCGGTGCGAGGCCCGGAACCGAGCCACCGGATGTCGTTGGCGATCTTCGACAAGCTCACGGCGATGGCCTTGAGTTGGCCCGAGGCCTCCACGTAGCCATCTTTGGCCGCCTGCGCCTCGGGATGGTTGCGCGCTTCCTTGAACTTCACGCCGGTACGCTTGGCCAGCGCCTTGGCGACGCGCCCTCCGAATTCGGGGTGCGTGTTGATGCCGGTGCCCACCGCGGTACCACCGATGGCCAACTCGGTAAGCGCGGCAATGGCCCGGTCGCAACGGGCCACGCCGTGCTTGGCCTGCGTCGCGTATCCCGAGAACACCTGCCCCACGCGAATCGGCGTGGCGTCCATGAGATGCGTGCGCCCGATCTTCTTGATCTTGTCCCAGCGCTTGGCTTGCTCGCCCAGCCGCGCCGCCAGTTGTTCCAGGGCGGGCTTCAACTCGTCGGCCATGGCGACGGCGGCGGCCACGTGCATCGCGGTGGGAAACGTGTCGTTCGAACTCTGGCCCATGTTTACGTGGTCGTTGGGATGGACCGGGTCCTTCGATCCGATGGGTTTGCCGGCCATCTGGCTGGCGCGGTTGGCGATCACCTCGTTGGCGTTCATGTTGGTGCTGGTGCCGGATCCGGTCTGGAAC
>JAJDAC010000010.1 GCA_029262065.1 Candidatus Krumholzibacteriota bacterium
TGGAGTCCAGGTGTTCGGAAGGAATGCCGACCCCGGTGTCGCGGACCTCGAAACGAATCACGCCCAGATCATCGCCTTCGGGCTGCGGTTCCCGCGCACCGAACGTCGCCCGAACCGTGATTTCACCGATGTCGGTGAACCGAACCGCGTTGCTCAGTAGGTTCGTCAGAATTTGCCGCAGCCTTTGCTCGTCGGCCAGGACCGTCGACGGTACCTGCGGGTCGATCCAGTGGATGAGCTCGATGTTCTTTTCATGGGCCATCGCCGCAAATTCGCCACCAAGGTCATCGAGCAGACGATCCAGTTGAACCACGCCTGGTAACAACTTGAACTTGCCGGCTTCGATCTTGGAAAAGTCGAGTATGTCATTGATGATATTGAGCATCGATCGGCCCGAGCGCGCCGCCGTTTCAAGGAAGTGCCTCTGCTTCGATCCCAGCTCGGTTCGCTGCAGAAGCTCCAACATGCTCAGTACTCCGTGCAACGGTGTGCGGATTTCGTGGCTCATGGTGGCCAAGAACTCGCCCTTGCCCTCGCTGGCCGCCTCGGCCGTCTCGTTGGCAACCCTCAGGTCCTGTACACTCTGCGACAACGCAATCTGATGGGCGATTACCCGGTCGAATACTTCAGACACCTGATCAAAATAGGGCGTCCACTGACCGGGCACTCGTTGCAAGCGTCCACGGTAGTTACGGGCCGCAACCTCGTCACCCGAACAAGTCTGGATATGCTCGACCAGCTCTACGGCCGGCAAGATGAATCTTTTTTGAACGGTCCGATGCGCAAAGTAGAGGCAACCGCCCAGCCACAAGGTAAGCGCCACGTATGCCACGGTTAGCGTGAAACGGCTTTCGGCGTCGGCGGCCGACGCTTGGTACGCATACAGAGCCAGCACGCCCACACCCACGAGCACGAACACCGTTCGCACCGTGCGAAGGTACTGCTGAGCCAATGACTGCGCACGGATCACTTCAAGTCCCCACCATGAACCGGGAACGTGCCTCATCCAACGAGTCAACTACCTCGAGCAGCTGCCCAAGATTCAGCAACTTGATGACACATGCCACGGCCTCCGATGGGCTAGCCAGCAGAAGTCGACCGCCGGCTGCGCCCGTCTTCTCTGAAAGGACCAGAAGACATCCAATGCCGCTGGAAGCAACGAAGGAAACATCCGAAAGAACGATGATGACGTTGGAAACACCCTCATCCATGACCTCGAAACATCGCTCGCGGAGCAGCGTTGCCTCCTGAGCCTCCAAGCGACCATTCAGGTGAAATGTGGCCACGCCGTCACAATGCTCTCCATCGCGGATCTCAAATGACTGGCTCATAGGGGTACCCTTTGTTCATGATGGGTTGGCTCGAACTGAAACTGAAGAACGGTGAGGTTTCCGGCTGGCGTATCCGGAAAATAGCGCGGTTCACTGGCCGCATGAATCAATGCCAGCCCCAGGCCTCGGCCTCTAGTATGCTGAACCGGGCGGCGGTTGCTGCGGAGAACCACTGGATTCTCGAATGGGCGACCTGAGTCACGGATTACGAAGTAGCTCTTGGAAGCCCGGGCACGGTGATCACCGGTGCTGTTTTCCGATGCATGCGACAGCCACCAGATATCAATCTCGTCGTCCGCTTCGGCCGCATAACCGTGTTCGATGAGGTTGGCACAGAGCTCATAGAGCACCAACTCAACGCGAGCGCGATCTTCCGACCCCAACTTGTCAAGCGGCACACAGCCCGCAACCCAGTCCCGTAGAGCTTGAAGCGCGTTCAGCTGCGCGGGCAATCGCAGATGCGCATCGGGGCGCATCATGTCAATGAGGGTCTCTCGCGACGGCAACTTGAAAAGCGCCGAGACCGTCGCCGCGACCTTTTCGCCCGCCGCGGCCACGTCTCGTTCATGGCTTATGCAAAGCAGCGTGCGATCGTCGCCAACCGCCCGTGACCCCGACCACTCACCTACAGCGTCAATGAGGCTTTCGACGGTAGCTCCGAGGCCTCGTTGTGCGTTGCGGCTCAGAATCGACGTGACTCTGTCGAATCCGAATTCCTCGTCCGAGCTTTCCGCGAAGGTCTCATTGATACCGTCGGTGTACTGAAGCAACAGATCGCCCGCTTCCAGAAACATCTGGTTGTCCCGCAGTGTGCGCGCCAACATGCCACCGGGGGCCGCACAAAGGGGTATGCCGTCGGTACCGTAGCGGTCCACGGACCGCGTCCGCGCGCGGTACACGAGCGTTGGACTATGCGCGGCGGACGCAAATGTAAGAGTATTGGAATGGGTATCCAGAATGCCGTAGAACATGGTGATGAACACACCCGGCTCCAGTTTCTTCGCCAGCAACTCTTCGAGATTCATCAACAGTTCGGAAGGCGACGAGTACCTTGGCCGCAGCGCCCCCAGTAGAGCGGCCAGCATGGAAGTGACCATGCATCCCGCCAACCCCTTGCCAGCTACATCGGCGATGGCAACCGATACTTTCTCTTCGGGCAGTTCGAACACGTCGAAGTAGTCGCCACCAACTTCGGCGGCCGCCTGATAGAATCCCCCTACCACGAACGCTCCCAAAGTGAGGTTTCCCGAAGGCAGCAAGTTGGTTTGGATGCGACTGGCCAGGCCCATCTCGTAGTCGAGGCGCTTCTTCTCCACCATGTCCATCTGAGCCGTCTTGAGCTTAGCCGCCATGTCATTCACCGATTCGGCCAGCAAGCCCAATTCGGTGCGACCGGAGACCTCTACCGGCTGATCCAACTGCCCAGTTCCGATCCGATCCAGCCCCCGGCGAAGTTCTCGTACTGGACCCAGAAGGCCCCGCATGAGACCAGATGTGACCAGAACACTAGCCAGAAGAATTCCGGCAAGGACCACCATCTGAGCGCGCCGCGTGGAAGCGATCCGCCCTTCGATGTAGCTGCGATGGAGACCAATGTGAACCGCGCCAAGCGCTTGCCCGTTCGGATGGCGAATGGGAACACGAATCGCGGTCAGGTCGTTTCCATCGAGCCGCTGCTCGCCGGCACTCAACTCACCATCGCCGCTTTTGCGAATGGCCAGGCCGCGAGAGGTACGTTTCTGACCCAGGAGTCGCGCTTGTGAGTGTCCTTGGATCACACCTTCGACGTCTACTACCTCTACGTAGGCCAGTTCCGGCCGCTGGGCCTGCAATTCCTTGATCATGGGATGAAGAACCATCTCGGGGTATTTATCGAGCAATGCGTCGGAGCTACGTACAGCTAAATTCCTTGCCTCCAACAACAATCTGAACTCGATCTCAGGCGTCAGGACACGACGCACGTTCCGCTCGTAGACAAGACCGGCCCCGACCGCGCCCGCACTCACCAGACCCACCGCGACTACAGTCACGATAAATCGAATACTCACGACCCGGCGTCTGGCCTCCACTACCGTGACTCCAGCGTAATTTCTCCAGAAGTCTTTCGCATGGATACCGATTGATCGGGCGCTGGCATTGCGCACCTAGTCGCCCTTGAGTCCAGGTTACGTGGACGCCTGGAAATCCCGCGTCACCTTTGGTGCATCGGCCGTTTGGCCGGGACGCTTTAGGGCCGAATGATCGCCGGCAAGAAGTTCCGGCTCAAGACCTGGCTTGGAACCTAGCCTGCACGGTCACTCGACCGTGCGCTAGAATAGCCGGGCATCAACCCGTCCCGAAAGTGAGATGCGACCATTGCCAACATCACCACCGCTTGACATCCTCATTGTCGAGGACTATCCCGTCGTAGCGCGGGCCTTGGAGCGGGAGGTTCGCGCGATCCTTACCGATCGCGTGTCATCTTTGACCGCCGTCACCAATGTGATTGAGGCACAGCGGTACCTGGAGTCGCACGCCATCGACCTCTTGCTGTTGGATCTGAACCTGGGCGGCGCGGACGGCTTTGACCTTCTTCGGTGGGCGGCCGCAGGAGGCTTCCATACAATCGCGGTTTCCGCCAATACACAGCGGGCCATCCAGGCCTACGAGTACGGGGTACTCGACTTCGTCCCCAAGCCTGTCGAACCGCACCGTCTTCGCCTTGCCATTGAGCGACTGAATGACTCCGGCCAAGCTCGAGCGCCCGAATCCAGATTTCTGTCTGTACGACGACGCGACGGGTACGAGCGGGTGACCCTGTCTGACGTTCGATACCTGCAAGGAGCGGGAAAATACACCACGATCCACCTGCACGATGGCCGGGAATTGCTGCACGACAAGACGTTGGAACGCCTGACGACCACGCTTCCTGCCGATTTCATGCGCATTCACAAGTCCTACACCGCGAACCTACTCCGAGCCCAACGCCTCATTGTGCAAGGAGGAGGAAGCTACGAACTCCAACTTGAGGACGGAACCCGTTTGCCGGTAGGCCGAACGCGCTACAAAGATGTTCGCAAGCGGCTGGGAGAATAGTTCTCCCTTACCTCAATTCGCGCGAACCAACGATCGCCAACTCGCCGCTGGTCCATCGTCCAATGGCTCCCGTACGCGTTCTCGAGCTGCGCTCGGACGTAGCGCAATCCGGTTCCGTCATGACCCCGAGCCTTTTCGGCGTGCATGGGGTTGCTGACTTCATACATCAGTCGATCCCCATCGCGGCGAATTGCGAGACGAATCTGGTCGCGGTCAACGTGCCGGCCATGGGTCAAAGCGTTCTCGATCAAAGTAAGTAAGACACCCGGCGGCAACATCTGACCTTGGGGCGCAGGATCGGCCTCGAAACTCAGTCGCCGGTCGAGCAGATGGCTCATGGTTGCCACATGCCGCCGGCAGAGTTCGACCTCTTCCGATACTGGAATCAGCAGCCGCTCGCCCACCGCGAAGAACGCCTCCATCTCCTGGGCCAGGTCTCGCAGGACAGTGATGCCGCGCGCCGGGTCCTCCTCCACATGACCAATGGCCGTCGCCAGTGAATTCATGAGGAAATGGGGTTGGATGGTCTTTCGCAGAAGCTCGTACTTGAGTCGCTCCGCCTGACGAATCGCGTCCTGACGCTCACGATACTGGCGAGCCAACGTTTGTCCCATGCGTACGAGTAGCACCGCGACCATGGCCAAGAATCCTACGAAAAACCAATGATCCGCGAATCTGAAGCCAGTGAACAACACCGGGAGGGCATTGACCGTGACCGCGCCGAGAATCCAAGCTGATCCAGCGCGACCCAACCGCCAACCCACGAAAGCCACCGCTAGGGAGACGACCAAGGAGGCACACAAGAAAACGAGGCTATGAACGTCGGGGTCGACAATCTTCAACGGCGCGATCAGGAAAGACAATAGCAAGCAAAGGGCAATCCACCGCTTTCGTTCAATCTGCAAGTGGGCCATCACAAATATCGGCAATAGAATTCCGACCGCGATGGTCGCGACGGAAATCGCCGCGAGCCTCCACAAGTGCCACGTGTAGGGATAGGCGTAGATGAACTTCACGTATTCCAGAATCAACAGCAACGCCACGACCACTGACAGTACCGCGAAGAGGCGAATATCGGCGCGCCGGCCCGTAGAACCGTAGATGACGGCGAAGAAAAGCCCATTCAATAGGAGTGCGCCGGCACAGGCGAAAAAGAAACCAGAGCGCCGCGCTTCCCTGGCCTCGCGTGATGCGCGATCGGCCAGCGACACCCGGATCGGCCCGGTTACGCGTTTCATGTCGAACGATGAGACCCGAACCGCTACCACGTGGTACCCCGGCGTGACTAGATGGCCGGGCAGTGGTAGCCACACCCCATGGCGCCCCGGCGACTCGGAGGCAAGGTCCTGACCCACCACACCACTACCTCCTACGCGCAAGCCGTCCCAGAACACCTCGACGGCACCGGGGGCGAAAACACGAAGCGCCAAGTCGTTCGCTTCCAATGGAACTTCGAACACGGTAAGTGGTACACGAAACCACCACTGGCCTCCCTCGCGCGGCCGCTCTGACGTCCATCCATCGGTCGCCACATCGAACGCTGCCCACGTAGGATCGTCCCCCGATCGATAGACTCGCGGGCCCGACTTGTAGGCGGGAGAATTCTCCGCCGCAACCGGCGAGGAAGAAATGATGATGGCCAGTACAATGTAAGCCACCCATGTGATGTTTTCACCAGGCAACCCCCGCTCGGACTCCTTGTGGCGTTGGCTCCAGCAGGATGCCGTTGGCTCCTCGATAGCAGCCGGTGAAGTATCTTTTCTGCGGATCATACGTTCATCCTGATATAGACGCGTGACCAGGCTCGCGCGCTTTGTCCCGGCTCGAATCAGTGAGGACTCGAAATGAGAAATCCAACTGCCCCAGCAGAATCGAAGACCGCGTTCATGTTGGCGACGATCGTTTTCCTGCTGACGATCTCAGGCCACGCAAATCCCAGTGTAAGCGACCCGGGAGGTTCCTGGCAGCAGTATGCGACCCCGGCCGAAGCTGGATTCGACGCCGAGCAACTAACTACCGCCTATGCGATCGCTGATGAAATTGGATCGGGAGCAGTCTTCGTGGTGCGAGGCGATCACGTCGTGACTGCCTGGGGTGATGTCACGCGCCGTTTCAAGTGTCACTCGGTGCGCAAGAGTTTCCTTAGTGCGCTCTACGGAGCCGCCGTCCGGGACGGGGCAATTGACCTGAACACCTCCGTCGGCTTGCTGGGCATTGATGGTTCGGAACGATTGAACGAGACCGAGCGAACGGCCACGGTCGAACAGCTTCTGCAGTCCCGTTCTGGCATCTACCTTCCCGCGGCCAAAGAACCCCGGAGCATGAAGAAGTCTCGACCGGAGCGTGGGAGTCAGGCCCCCGGTGAGCGCTTTTGGTACAACAATTGGGACTTCAACACCGCCGGTCACATCTATGAGCTGGGCACGGGACGGGGGATCTTCACCGCATTCCTGGAGGACATCGCGCAGCCCATTGGCATGGAAGACTTTCGAATCGAGGACACGGTCTATCAGTTCGAAAGAAAATCATCGCCGGTTCCAGCCTACGCCTTTCGCATGAGCGCGCGAGACGCGGCCCGGTTCGGCCTGCTGTACAAGAATCGAGGAACGTGGGACGGTCACTCGCTGATCCCGGCCGACTGGATTGATCGTAGCTGGCAGGTCCACTCGAGGCTGGACGAGCACGAGGGCTACGGATACATGTGGTGGATCTACGAACCAGGTTCCAACGCGGTCCGTCCAGACCTGAGCGCCTACGCAGCTCGCGGCACAGGCGGGCAACTCATTGCCATCATCCCTGAAGCGGACCTGGTCATCGTGCACCGTGCCGATACCGACTTCGGGGGGGGAGCAAACGGCGGCGAGGTCTGGAGGCTGGTCCGCGCGATCGCTGATGCAACCGTGGGTTCCGTTGCATCCAGCCCCAAACTGACGGCCGTGAAGGACCGACCATTCAGTACGTCCCTGCCCGAGCTTCGATTGCCGGAAACGGTTTCAATAGAGATCGAAGTCCTCGATCGGTACGTGGGCGACTACCAGATCAATCCCGAACTCACGGTAAGTCTCACGCGGGTCGATGACGTGTTGGTAGGTTTCATGCCCGGCCAGGGCGAAGCAGATTTCTTCGCGGTATCCTCCACGGAATTCTACGCCAAGGCCGTGGGAGCAACGTTGGAGTTCGTCTTGGACGACCACGGAGACGTCAAGAAGGTCGTCCTGCAACTACGTGGGCAGGTCATGGAGGCAACGCGCGTTTCGAGCGGTTCGGACTCGCCGTCGGGCCTCTAGGGCGCGAGCTTTACTCCGGGCTCGTCGATTCTCCGCCAATCTCCTGGAAGAGGGCACGAGAGCTTCTGTCTTCCGGCGCGCGCTGAAGAACGCGCCGCAAGCGCTCCAATGCGCGGGTCGTATCTCCCTCGGCTACTTCGAGCCGCGCCATGTTGTACTGCACCCGGATGTTGTCATCATCTCTGGCCAGGCCTTCCTCCAGTACAGTGCGTGCCTCGCCCAGCCTATCGTTTTCGAGGTAGAGCACGCCTAGATTGCTATAGGACAGTACGCCGTCGGGGTCGGCCTTGATCGCCAGCCGATACTCGCGCTCGGCCCCAGACAGATCTTCCAACTGCCACAACACACCCCCACGATTGAAATACGCGGGTGCGTAGCTGGGATCCAATTGCTGGGCGCGCTGAAGCAGCGAGTCTGCCCGTGACCAACGAGCGCCCTGCATCGCCAACGCGGCCAGATTGTTGAACGGAACCGAATACGAATCGTCGGCGTCAATCGCGGCCTGGTACTCAGAGGCCGCCTCAACCAGCTTTCCCTGCGCCTGATACGACTGGCCCAGTTCGTTGTGCTGCATGGCAACCTCGCGAACCGCAGCCGAGTCTGGCCCTGAACCCAATTGAATCAACAGGAACGACGCAACCGCAATGAGGGCTACCAAACCGGCCCACAGTGGCTTCCGCCAAGCGGATGAGGGCGTCACCGAGGCTTCAGCGGAAATCAGTGAATTGAGTTGATCACGAAACTCGGCGGCACTTGCGTAGCGCTTCTCCGGATCGCGCGCCATCGCCCGACGAACAACGGTACGAAGTTCGGCGGGGAGTTTCGCACCATCGCGTGCGAGCGGAGGCGCATCATTGTTCTGAATGGCGTACATCACCGACAACGGCTGATCTCCGGTGAACGGTAGTCGGCCGGCGAGCAGTTGGTACAGCATCGTACCCGCCGAGAAAATGTCCGAGCGGGCATCGACCCGTTGTCCCCCCGCTTGCTCGGGCGACATGTACGCCGCCGTTCCCATAGCCATGCCGGCCACGGTCATGGTGACGTTCGTGTCCATCTTGGCCAGCCCGAAGTCCATCAGCTTGACGACGCCGTCTTTGGTAAGCATGACGTTGTGAGGCTTGAGGTCACGATGGATGATGCCCTCCGAATGCAGGCACTCCAATGCACCCAGCAGCGCGGCTGTCCATTGCACCGCCTCTTCCCAGTCGGGGGTCCTTTCCTCCAGAACTTCGCCCAGGGTTCGTCCCTCGACGAATTCCATGGCCAGGTAGGGCGTATCGTCGGCCTCTCCCGCAGCATAGACGGTAACAATATTCGGATGGTTCAAGCGTGAACAGGCGCGCGCCTCGGTGAGGAACCGCGCGCGACCATCCTTGTCCAATACTTCGGAGCGGATGGACTTGAGCGCCAGGGTGCGCTCAAGCGCTGGGTCCCATGCGCGGTAGACGATTCCCATGCCGCCGCGACCCAGGATGGACTTGATTTCGTATCCGGCAACCTCGCGACCAACCCAGGCATCACCGGTCGGCACGGCCCGCGTGTCGCCCGCGCCGTGAATGACCGTCTTGTCTGGATCTGGCTGTTGGTCCGGAGGGTCAGGCACCATGCATGTTGCCGTCAGTCATGGGTTCAGTTGGATTTCAGTAGTCGGTCGTACTCGACCAACGCCTCTTGGTTGCGCCCCGTCTCACCGAGAAGGCGGGCCAAAATCGAACGAAGTTGCTGACTCTGGGGCTGCGCCTGCAACGCGACGCGGGTCGCGGCAATGGCTTCGTCCATCAGCCCGTACTGGTAGTAGATGCTCGCACGTACCAATTGCAAGCCCTGGTCCGAAGCGGCGGACATGGAGGTCGAGGCTTCCATAGCGCGAGTCATGGCCACGGCCTGCTCGGCCGGCAAGACCTCGAAAAGGCCGGTACGACTGCGCTGCGGTGGCAAGAGTAGTGGGTCGGAAGTCTCAACTGACCATGAATAGGCAACGCCTGGCTCCAACGGCGGAGCATCCGCGGGGTAGGCAAGTTCGGTCGCCCCCACCACTTCAGTCTGCCAGTGAACGCTGGCGTCGCCGTAGATCGTAAGCTTCACGTCGGGCGGAGAATCAGTCGCCTGCCAACGAAACACCGGGAAGCCGTCCGGGACCTTGGTCTGGCAAGGAACCATCAAATGGAGTTCATCGCGATCGGTGCCCGACCGAACCATGGCCAGCGAACTGGTCCCACGCTCGTCCTTCAGCTTCACGAACTCTTGAACGCTGTCAAACGACGGCGAGGCGGCGCCCCCGCCCTCGGGCAGAGACGATTGGCGGGAACCCTGAATGCCCATGCGGCTTCCAGCGTCGACCTTGATCCAGTTGCCGGACGAAAACATGATCTCGGCGGATCCGTCCCCGCCGGTAATCACCACGTCCCCTGCCTCGAGGTGGAGCCCGAAGATCCCGTCCAGCGGATCGTTTCCCCGCTCGACCGATACCTCGCCCACCGTGCCCATGAGAACGGCCAAAGGCTGCGCATCGCCAGCCTGGCAAACGCCCGCAGCCAGCAAGAAGACCAAGATTATCCAAGCCTGCTTCACGATTCCTCCATCGTCATTCAAGACATATCAAGCTTATACATATAGTTACGGCTACTCAAGCACTCTCGCGCGGGCAGACTTCTCCACCCTGGCCGGCGGCGGCTGGGCACGCCATTCTGGTGCCAACGCACCAAGGGCGCTATAGCACCACCTCGAACCCCTCGAAATTCGGGTGTCCCAGCAGGGTGCCCTCGGGAGAGCGCGCCTGCGAATGAGCTTTCCTAAACGCATCGGAATTCGTCCACGCCTCGAAGGCTTCACACGAGTCCCAGGTGGAATGGGACGTGAAGAGCGTGGCCTCGTCGTCACTGGGCCCCCGCAGCAGATGAAACTCCCGAAACCCATCTACTTCGTCGAGGTAGGAGTCACGAGAGCGCCACATGGCCTCGAAATCGGTCTCGCGACCAAGGGCAACCCGAAACCGGTTCATTGCTATATACAAGATGATCCTTCCAAAAGTTGGTGTTTCGCTCAAACTTTCTTGAAGTTACCCCAGAATGCTCTTCCGGGAGGAGGGTTTGTCGAACCCGGGGCCGCCCCGTGGTATTCTGGGACTCCCCGGCCCCTCCCCCACGGAATCGAACAGGAGATCCCATGCGTGCCTATCTCATGGTCGCCCTCATGGCGACATGGCTTGGGGCTTCGGCCGCCACGGCCGCCACCCGTGACGGTCAACGCTTCGATCAGGGCGCCACCATGACAGAGCCCGCCGACCGCGCATCGGAAGCGTTTCACGCGGTACGCACCCTGGTGGGTGACTGGGACGTCGTGCACGACACCATGGTCGACGGCGAAGTCGCGCACACCGGCCAGGGGGTGGCCGAAATCACGTTCATGAACCGCGGCCATGGCCTTATCGAGAGATTCCACACCGATGACGTCGACGGCCAGGGACAATCGCTCGATACGATAACGTTCGTTACGCACGTTCCCTCGAACGACGTATGGTGCTGGGGGGTGGCCAACAGCGTGACCGAGAGCGTGACCCTGCACACAGGTGGCCTCGAAGGTAAAGACCTCGTGGTGCAAACCGTCGGGCGGCGCGGCGGCCGACAGACTCTCACCCATACCTTGGTTTCGCTTCACAGTATCGAAGACGATTCGTTTTCCATCCGGATTCAGGAAGGGTCCTGGCCAGGTGAACTGGCCACCATTCGCCGCATGGTGTACACGCGACGATCCGCCGCGGCTGATTTCTTCGCATCCAACTCGCCCTACGGTGAAGCAGCCGAACTGCCAGACGAAGCCCATCAGTTCGATTTCCTCCTGGGAGAATGGAACCTGGCGCATGAACTGACTCTGGGCAGCGGCCAGGTAGTGAACTTTCCCGTGAACGGAACGGCCGTTCGGGCGTTGAATGGACACGCAATAATGGAGCACGCCTGGTACGACGTGGATCCGACCGTCCCCGACGCAGCCACCACCATCGTGCGACTGTACAACCGGGCCATGCGCCGCTGGGAGTCCATGTACACCACCAATAGGTTCAACGGAATTCTGCACTTCGGCGGCGTGAAGGAAGGCGACGACATCGTGCTCCACTCATTTGAATCAAACACCTCCGTGAGCCCGTTCTCCTATTGGATCTTTCACGACATGCAAGAGGACAGTTACGGCTGGTACGCCAACACAAGTAAGGACCGCGGAGCCACGTTCGCGAAGACCTGGATCATACAGGCGCAAAGAAAATAGGTTCGGGGTGAGCATCGACTAGCTGCGGAGCATCGCGAGAACCGGATCTTGCTATCTGAGTCGGGAGCCTCTGGGGGCGCCCGACTCCAAGATGTGCAGGACCAAGAATGTCGATCAAATACCGCGATACGTGCTTCTCCGTTGCACCCGAAATGAGCGTCAACCATCTGATCACCGCCGTGGCGGTACTTGGATGCCTGTCTCTGACCTTCCATCCCTCCCAGGCCGTCGACCTGCCGGGCGACTTCGAAGACGCCGAAGTCATGACCGGCCTGGCCTCCCCATCAAACCTGGTGTTCTCGCCCGACGGCCGGATGTTCGTGTGCGAACGAATTACCGGAGCACTGCGGGTTGCAACGTTCGATGCAACCAGCCAAACGTGGGACATTTCTCCTACGCCCTTCTACACGTTCGACGTTCCCAAGGACGGCACAGGCCAACCCAGCGCACTTCGTTCCTCCGGCTTGCGTGATATTGCGTTCGATCCCGACTTCCAGAACAACGGATTCGTGTACGCGTTCTACATGAAGCACGGAGTCCTGCAAAACCGAGTGGTCAGGGTGCAGGCGTCGTCAACCGACCCCAACGTCGCCAATCCCGCCAGCGAAACGCTGCTCATGGAGTTTCCATCGAACGATACCGCTGCGAGTGGGAGTCACAACGGAGGCTCGCTCGCTTTCGGCCCCTACGATCTATTGTACGTCGCCACCGGTGACGGCTGGAACGGCGGCGATGCCGTGCAAAGCCTCGCGACGTTCACCGGTAAGGTCGTTCGCATTACCCGCAACGGTGAAATCATCACCCAGAACCCATTCTACGAGACAGCCACCGGAAACTACCGAGCGATCTACGCACTGGGACTGCGCAATCCGTTTTCCCTTACCCGCGATCCCACCACGGGGTCGCTCTACATCAATGACGTGGTTGGAAGCGACAAAGGGAGCATCCATCTGATATCCGCCGCCGCCAACTACGGACACCAGGGCTTCGGTGGCATCGGCGAAGAAGCGATCGCCTGGGCCAACGGGGGTGACCCGACAGGTCGAGTCATCACCGGGGGAGTCTGGTATCCCACCGCGGGTAATTGGCCGATCGAATACCGCGGTCGGTACTTCGTAACCATGTGGGGCCCCAACAACTCCAGCCTGGGCCACATCAACTACGTGGACGCAAGCGACGCGTCTGTACATGTATTCGCATCGCAGGTTGGCCGCGTCGACAGTCAGTCCGGCAATTCATTGAAGCCCATCACACCCGAAATAGGTCCTGACGGCGACCTGTACTACCTGGCCACGACGTACACCACGGGCGAGGGCGCCGTACATCGCATTGCCTACATAGGGCCAGCGGTCGACGTGGATGCCCCGCCCCGGCCATTGAAACTGACCAGCTATCCCAACCCGTTCAACCCTACGACGACCATTGCCTACACGATTCCCCGCGGTGGGATGGTACGGGTGACAGTCCATGACACCGCCGGCCACTTGCTTGGAACACTGCTGGAGGAACGGCGACCAGCCGGCAGTTTCGAGCTTTCCTACCACCCCATCGACGCCGCCAGCGGTGTACGGATCGTGCGACTGTGGTTTGAAGGGATCGAGACCACGAGAAAACTCGTGGTTCTGAAGTAATACGGAAGTTCGAGGAGTCAGCGCTGCCCGAACGTGCCCTTCAAAGCCGACCAGGACGTCGCCTCGGTCTGAACGGCACCCAGGTTCAACCTCGCGTCGCCCTCCGCGTCGGCATGATTGCCGTTGAGCGACAGATCTCTCAGGTCGTCCTCGCCGTCACCGTTCACACCCAAATCTTCGAATTGTTCGAAGGGGTAGTAGGCCTGAAGTCCGCTGGACGGATTCTGGTACACCGCGGCAGTCAAGGGAGCGTCCATATTGGCCTGTATCTGGGCCCCGGTACGAGCGTGGTCCCACACGCGCAGTTCGTCCATGGCGCCAGGGAAAACACTGCCCCAGCTTGAGGTTCCGAATAGCTCGACCGCATAGCTGGCGGCTCCTCCGTTGTAGGAGTGCTCCCCCACCAGCACGCCATTTACGTAGGTCTTGATCCCATCCGGGCCCCAGGTCCCGGCCACGTGCTTCCAATACCCCAGGCCGATGGTTCCGCCGCTCCCCCAACGCCAGACGCCCGCAAATAGACCCATACTGAGTCCACCCGAGGTAGAGTGACTTCCCAAGCGCAACCAATCGCCGTTGGTGCCAGGAACGCCGTTTCCGCCACCCCATATCTGAAAATTGTTCGAAGCACTGGGTGCGACCACCCAGCACTCGATCGTGCCCTCGCTCAGACCCGCTGCGTTCGGCGCCGCCCAGGCGTAACCGCTAGTGCCACTGACCACGAGAGCGTTTCCAAATGCGCCATCGGCCGGTCCCTGAGCCAACGCAGGCACAGCCGCAAACACTGCCAAGACCGCCAACACCCGTACGATACTCATCGACAACCTCCTGAAAGAGTGGTTGTCCAGAGTGTTTGATCAGCGCCGAAGGTCTCCCGTTCTCTACCGGGCCTCCATCAGGGGTAGACGTAGGGAGCCTGCAAGCCGAGCGGGGCTCCCGCCAGCCAATAGATGACGAGAAACGTCGTCCATAGAATGAGCAACGCAACGGAATACGGCAGCATGAGTGAAACTACCGTTCCTATCCCCGTGCTCTTCACATACCTCTGACAGAACACGACGATCAGCGGGAAGTACGGCATGAGTGGCGTGACGATGTTGGTGGTCGAATCGCCCACGCGGTAGGCCGCCTGGGTCAGTTCTGGCGACAACCCCAGCTGCATGAGAATGGGCACGAAAATGGGCGCCAACAACGCCCACTTAGCCGAAGCCGAGCCCACCAGAAGATTCACGAATGCGCTGAGGAAGATGATACCCACCACCGTGACCGAGCCCGGCAACCCCAGCCCCTTCAAGAAGGCGGCGCCCTTCAGCGCAATGAGGGCGCCGATGTTGGATTGGCCGAAGGCGTAGGTAAAGAGCGCGGCGCAGAACGCCATGACCATGTAGTAACCCATGGTCTCCATCGACTTGCTGGCGCCCTTGATGATGTCCTTGTGACTGGTGAACGTGCCCGACATGTAGCCGTACACGATGCCCGGCAACAAGAAGAAGAAGAAAATCAAAGGAACGATGGACTGCATGATGGGAGCTGAGAATGCCGTGATTTGACCATCTGGCGATCGCAGCGGTGAATTGCCCGGCCAAAGCGACAGAACCAACAACACCACCAACACGCCCATGAGAATGTTTGCGACCAGCAACGCACGTCGTTCGCGATCGTTGAGGGTCTCCATCTTGGGCATCTCGTCGGGATCGCCATCGATCTTGGTGTTGGCCAACCGCGGTTCGATGATTCGATCGGTGATGAACCACACAACCGCTATTACCAACACCGAAGAAGCCGAGGTAAAGAACCAGTTGCACAACGGATTCACGTTGCGCGTGGGGTCCAGGATCTGCGCAGCCGACTGTGTGAAACCCTGCAGTAGTGGATCGATGCCCGAAGGAATGAAATTGGCGCTGAACCCGCCGGATACCCCCGCGAAGGCGGCGGCAATGCCCGCCAGCGGATGCCTCCCCGCGGCGTAGAAGATCACGCCCCCCAGCGGTATGACCAACACGTAGCCAGCATCGGCCGCGGTGTGACTGACGATGGCTACCAACACCAGCATCGGCGTCAGGAGTTTCTGGGGCGTGATGTTCAACAGCCCCTTCAGGCCGGCGTTGATATACCCAGCATGCTCGGCGACGCCCACCCCAAGCAGCGCGACCAGAACCACGCCCAGCGGCGGAAAGCGAACGAATGTGTTGACCATGCCCGAGAGGAATGTGGCCAGGGCAGAACCGGTTAGCTGATTGTTCACGCGCAGAGCTTCACCGGTGCGCGGATCGATTTCGGCAAACTCCACACCCGACAACAACCACGAGGCGATCCAGGTTACGCCCAGCGCCAAAACGAACAGGGCGGCCGGGTCAGGTAGCCGGTTGCCTACCACTTCAATCCAATTCAGGGAACGTTCTACCCAGGAACCCCGGGAAACGGAAGCCTGTTCGCTCATGAAGACCCTTTCGCTGGACCCGTGTAGGTGGACGGGTTCTTGCCGCCGGAAAGCTTGGAGGGAGTAGTCTAGCTTTCCGCCTCGGATGGGTCCAGATCGGGGTTGGACTTGCTGGTTACCGGCACGAAGAAGCCCCCCGGTTGTTCTTCCGGGGGGCTTGTTCTCACGAGCTAGGGGAGCGAAGAAGCCCCCCGGTTGTTCTTCCGGGGGGCTTGTTCTCACGAGCTACCGGGGGGCTATTTCACCAGCGTCATTCGCTTCGACTGTTCGAACGAATCGCTGACCACGCGGTAGTAGTACACCCCGGTCGAGACCTGGCGTCCCCCACGGTCCGTACCGTCCCACACGTAGCTGTGGCGGCCGGCCGGGAGCTTCCCGTCAACCAACGTTCTCACCAGGCGTCCGGCCACGTCGTAGATACGTAGGCTGGTCGGCGCACCCTGCTTCAGGCTGAACGAGATGGTCGTTCTTGGGTTGAACGGGTTCGGCCGATTCTGCTCGAGAGTGTATTGCTCGCGCACCGGGATTTCGGGAGCCGAAGTTGGTGCCAACTCCAGGATCTCGATGCCTTTGATGGCCGGATTCTCGACGTTGTGGCCAAAATCGATCACGAGGTCACCGTCGGTGACACTCACCATGAACGACTCCATGACGCCGGCGGCACCGCCGACGGCAGCGAACACGTCGTAGTCATCGAGCACGAGGTTGCCCTCGATCGAAACGTCAAACAGACGCGCTCCAACCGCCTGGGTGCCGGTGAAGATGTCGGCGAAGTACAGGCGTACCTCGAACGTTCCCGACGTAGTCGGGGCGATCGGGAACGTGTACTGCATCTCTGGCACAGCCGTGTCGTCGTAGCGTTCCGTCTTGAACAACTCGACCGGTGTCGTAGCCGGAATCGACGGGTCGCTCATGTCGATGGTGTCGCCAGTCGAACTTCCCGCCGCCGTCGAGTAGACGGTATTGCTGCCGGCCGTGAAGTAAGGCGAGGGAGCGGCCAACGTGTCCGCACTCCAGTTGGGCCCCGCATCGATGGCCGTGAGTTCGGCGCCACCCGCGTTTACGCGATACAACCACGAGGGATCGGTCCCACCGGTGCCCTCGCCGGTCAGTGCGACCAGCAGCGGTGGTGTAAGGCCGTTGTGGGATACGCTCAGACTGGCACTCTTGGGCCCATTGAATACCGGATCAAAAGTCACGTTGAAGACCGTCTGGGTCCCCGGCGTGAGTACGATAGGCCCGGCGAAGTCGGTACTGAATTCGGCGGCGTTGGCGCCCACGACATCCACTGCATCGACTGTGATATCGGGGCTACCCACCAGACCCAGGTGGGTCAACGTAACCGCCTGGGCCGGCGTGGACCCCACGCCCACCGAACCGAAAGCCACTGGATCGGGGGCGGCTCCAAGCGCAGGAAGAGCGACGGGGTCGAACTCGTGGACCCACGTATCCGAGTTGGAGCCCGTAGCGCCGTCCGCGTCGGTGAACGCGGCGGTGATGTAGTTGAAGCCACCCTCGAGCTGGCTGTCGGTCAGCACCACCGGAATGTCCACGGTACCGCCGGCGCCCACGGTCGCGGTGTATTCGGTGATGACCACGGCCTCGTTGGCTTCGAACGGATCGAGGTCAAAGCCGCCACCCGGTGCTCCCGCCGTCAGGAGGGCTGCCTCCACCACCGTCAGGCGCACGTCGGCACCGATCGGCCCGGTGATCTGAACGGTCTGGTTCGCATCGGCGAGAACGCTGGGATTCGTGGCCCCCAGGACCGCGATACCCGGAGCTGCCGGAAGACCCGCACGCACGATAGCCTGCGAGCCACTCTCTGAGCCGGCGATGGCGAACGTCTCGGCCACCAGCGCTCCGGCCAGGTCGAAGGTCACAGTTACCGTGGCCCCTGCCAATTCAAACCCGGAAACCGAGCCGGAACTTCCCGTTCCGGGCGCTCCCTGGATACTCGTGGGGTCGATGTCGACCGAGAACGTGAACGTCTCGCCGGCTGCGAAGTCGGTGAAGGCCAGGTCGACGGCGTCGTAACCCAGGTCGTGCGGTAGATCAAATGGATCAACACACGGATCGACGGGAGTCACAAAGCCCGTCGCGATCGAACCGCTGTCAGGCGTCAGGCACTTGCCCAACACATCACCAGCGTCGCCAACCGGATCGAACACCATGTCCGGCAGACTGGCCGTGGACAGATCCAGACGAACACCGACGATATTGCTACCGTCCGTGGACTGATTGGTGATCTGTAGCGATCCCGCGGTGAAGGTACTCGTAGTGATGTTGCCCGTGGGCGTGATCTGGATGAGGGCCTGGGCGTCGGTTGCCGCGGTCAAGTCGACGATCTCGATTCCCTTGATCGCCGGATTCTCGGCGACATGAACGAAATCGATATCGAGGTTGTTGTCGGCCGGGGTCACGGAGAATGCTTTCATGACCCCGGTGTCCGCGCCTACGTCCGAAAAGACGTCGTAGTCCTGAAGAACGATCCCACCTTCAACGAAAACGCTGAATAGCCGGAAAGCAGGCGACTGCGCGCCGGGGAAGATCTCCGCGAAGAAGAGGCGCACCTCGTAGTCGTTGCCGGCGGTGACCGGGAAGTCCCACTGCAACTCTTCGGCGGTAGCCAATTGGTCGTAGCGCTCGGTCGTGAACAGAGCGCTCGGCACGCTGGCCGGCACCGACGGGTCAAGCGTGATGGGAACCACGTTGGTGTAGATCTGGTTTCCAGTGTCGGTCGCATTGACGTAGGTCGACGGCGAAGCCGCGCTATCCACGCTCCAGTCAGGAGCACTGGCATCGGCCGCAACGAGCTGGGGACCGCCCGCGTTCACGCGATAGATCGAAACTCCGGGAATGGTCTCTTCGTATTCAACCACCACCGTCGGTGAAACGAAACCGTCACCGCTGGGACCTTCGAATGTCGCGGCAAGGTAGTTCAACCCACCATCGGCGTTGGTGTTGGTCAACACGATGGGTACGTCGGCCGTGCCGGTCCCGTCGAGTACGATCCCGCCGAGCGGCTCCACGACGAGGGCTGCGTTCGCTTCGAAGGGATCGATGTTGACCCCACCCCCGGCTTGCTCGAAAAGCGCAGCTTCCACGCGCACCAACTTGGCCGTGGATCCCGGGGGACCGGTGATGCGAGCTACCTGATTGGCGGTGCCCACCAGGGTTGGCGTGCTCACGTTGAGCAGCTCAAGGCCCGGCGCCGGCGGCCCATCACTGGAGATGGTCGCGAACGATCCGCCGTCGCTGCCATCGGCAAACAACTGACCAATCAACGTGGAGCCGTCACTGAAATCGAGCGTAACCGTGGAACCAGACAGTTCCAGACCCGAGATGGCCGCCGTATCGTTCGGGCCGGGAGAAGGCGTTCCTTCGATGCTCGTAGGATCCACGTCGATCGAGAATTCAATGGATTCGCCCGGCGCGAAACCGTCGGCGTTCACTTGCAGACCCTGGAACCCGCCGGTCCCCATTGGCAAGCTGTGACTGGACGTGACGTTGGAAACCCCCGCCGTACTGACGTCGAGCGTAAATGGTTTGGCCGAAGTGTCCCCCGCGGTTCCGTTGGGATCGAATACCAGATCGGGAAGCAATGCGGTGCTCAAGTCGAGTGTCATCGACGTCAAGGTCACGGCCGAAGGCAGCGAGGTGTTGACGAGAATGAATGAACTCGTACCCGCGGTCGAAGCGTCCAGGATCTCGCCTGGCGTGACGGCGAAGGTCGCGCTGTTGTCGCTGGGCACGAAGCTGGTCTCCAGGAAATCCCACGTGGCCCCGAACGGGGTACCAGAGCCGAACGACGTGGAAATCAGGCCCAGAGCCAGTCCTTGGTTGTCGAGCGGGTCCAGCCAGGTCGACGGAATGGTCACCGGAGCACCCAGGTCGGTGATGTTGGCCCCACCATCGATCGATACCTGCGGCTGCACGGTACTTGCCGCCGGGTCCACGACGAAGTAGAGCTCCACCCCGCTTGAACTCAGGAGGTCACCCGTGGTGCCGGTGCCGTAGGTCGTATTGCTGGTCACCGCACCGGCATCTTCCAGCAGGACCTGGATCCCACTGAGCCCGCCGTTCGCGCTCATGACGATCTTCAGGTAGCTGTCCTGATCTCCAGTTCCCAGGTACAGCCCGTACGACTGGAAGTTGATTGGGGTACTGGGACTGCCGCCCACCTCGAAGAATGGTGGCTCGAGCTGGGTGTGCACAACGAAAGCTGGCGTACTGGTATCGGCATCGATACCCATCTGGAAAGCATACTCCTGCGTGTTGTTTGCGTTGATTGCATCACCCGCCGGAACCTGCTCGACCGTGAACAGCCCCGAGGCACCTCCGGCGGCCATATTGGTTTCGTCGAACAACGTCAGGTAGTCCGTGCCGTTGTTCATCAATCCGGTAAAGCCCATGCCAAAGAAGCCGGTGCCCGGGTCCTGATTGAAGAAGCTATAGCTGAAGGGAATCGAGGTAGTCGTGCCGTTATTCGGATCCCACGCGAACATGTCGTTCACGTCCAGGATGCCATCGTTGTCATCGTCGTCGTCGAGCAGGTCGGACACGAAGTCGCCGTCGTTGTCGTCGGGTTGGCTACCACCGCTACACGGGTCAGTGCCGTTGGCGATCTCATCGGCGTTCGTGTAGCCGTCGTTGTCCTCGTCGAGTAAAGGATCGTTGGTTCCCGTACAGGGCGCGCCTCCACCCACGGGCTCAAAGATGGTGATATTGTCCGCGCCGTAGGTAGCGGCCCAGATCGATCCCGGGAAGATGTCACCATCGCCCTGGGCAATCACGTCGAGCGGTTGCGAACCGAAACCGCTGAACAGCGCCTCCTGCTCCACCACCGTGTCGCCCGCCCCGTTCAGGGCAAAACGATAGATGTTGCCGTTGAACGATGCGGCCAGGATGTTGCCCTGCAACTGTCCAGAAAAGTTCGAGGCGGTATACTCGTCGATGCCGTTGGTCGAGGCACTGATCACGGCGAGCGAGCCGTCTTCCACACCGGGAATCTGGTAGTCGCCCTCGATCGCATTGGCCGCTGCGAACGGCACCGGGGGCACCGGGAAATCAACGGCCCAATCGTACGTATTGATGAGGGTCCAATTACCGCCGACCTTCTCGTACTCGTAGAGATCGGAAAATTCTGGGTTGGCACGCGTCGGATTCGGATGACCGCCGTAGTAGCCGGGACCGCTCACGAAGTGCAACCCGTCACCGTAGCCCGTGCTGCCGTTCTCGTTGGTCTGGTTGGTAACGTTGGCTGTGCCCTCGTTGATGGGGATACCGCCCCAGCCGCTGTTCGGGCCATTGTCGAACGTGTAGATACGACCATTCTGGGTACGCACCGCGTCGTAGGCGTTGCGAAAGCCCGGAGAATAGACCTGCACGGGCCCCGTCAGGTCCCAGATGGCCTGGTTCAGACCGTTGTTGCCGCCGAACGGATCGCCGGGATCGGCAAGACCGGGCGTGCCGCGCGAAGGGTCGTCCAGGGTCGGTAGGTCGTATAGGTAGTCGTTGCCGTTGCCATCGACCAGGATGGGCAAGGCTTCGAGCGTCGTCAGGTCAACCGACAACAACGCCGCCGACAGAGCGTACTCCGGCGTCTGGGAAAAGTTGTTTCCGGGCGCACCCTTGTTGGTGTGACCGCCCTGGATGAGGTACAGCGTATTGGAGGTAGTGTCGATCTCGATGCCGTTGCTGGAATGGTTTTCTTCTGAGCGGGGCAAACCACGAACCATCTGAACGTGGTCCCAGGCCGAACCGTTCCAGGTGAGGCGCGAAAGAATACCACTGTTGGTATCCAGGCCGGTGTCATTGTCCACGGAAATGCGCGGGTCCGACGATGTTACGTAGACCACGGGATTGGACGCGGTGCCCGCGGTGGCAAGCCCGGTTACCTGGCGGTTGCCCTGACCGCTGGCCGTACCATCGTCGTTGTGATTGGGGATGTTCTGGATCGTGTTGATCGTCTCGGTAGCCGTGGCGACATAGGACACCGAGCCGGTATCCTGACGCTCGATGGTGTAGGCAACGATGAGCCCGTTCTGCTGCGAAACATATAGCCGGTCGTCAGGACCGAATTCGAGCGACGTGGGGTTGTTCAGACTCTCACCGCTGAGCCCGTACTGATCGAACGCCACCGGCGCCGCCCCCGGATCGAAGCCCTCTCCGTTCAGATTGACGGTCAGCGGAGAGTTGCTGCCGTCGTGGGTAATGGTCAGCGTCTCGGATACCTGTCCGGCCGTCAGCGGGCTGAAGGTCACGTCGAAATTGACCGAGCCGCCGGGCGCGATCGACGGCGTGCCCAGCGTGTGACTGAAGTCGCCGCTGGTCACCGCACTCAAGATGTTGATTGTTTGATCACCAGGATCACCAAGGTTGTTCAGCGTGACATTCTGTGGTGCCGAACTGGTGGCCGTTTCAAGAAGGCCGAACGAGAGTCCCGTGGGCGACGGACTCAGGAATCCGTTGGTGTCGGCCGCGAGAATCTCTATGGCGTTGATCAGCGTGTTCTCGACGCCGTGGATGAACGTGATGTCCAGGTTCGCATCGCTCGCCACCACGAAAGGAAGCATGATCGCGTTCAGGTGACCGTATTGGCCCGAGAGGTCCAACCCGCTCACCACGGTGTTGCCTTCGATCTGAATATCAAATACGCGTTGTCCGGCCGCGCTGGTTCCACCGAATCCGTTCTTCATGTACAGACGGACTTCGTAGCTTCCCGTCGCTCCCACGGGGAACGTCCAGGTCATTTCAGGCGCTCCAGCGGGGTCCCAGCGCTCGGTATCGTATAGCGTGGGCGGCGCGCCCGCGGGTACCGAGGGGTCGATCGTTCCACCAGGGAAACCGTTCAGGTTGCTACCCGAATTGTGATACGTCGATGGCACGGCGGCCGAGTCTTCGTCCCAATCAGGTCCTGCATCGATCGAAGTGAGCTGGCCACCGCCGGCATTCACCCGAAACAGAACTGTTTGCGCCAACGCTTGCGGGGCCAGCGCGGCCAAGCAGGTAGCAACAAGAAATACGACCATCAACAGTCGGGGCAAGGTGTTCACTAAGCGCATGACGACGTTCTTCCTGAATAGCTTGAACTGACGGGCAAGCAGACGCTTCCCGGTTCGGACACAAGAGAATCGCCCCGGGGTGGTACACCCCGGGGACTTCAGAACAAATTGTGTTGCTTTAGAAGCGGCTCTTCACGGTGCCCCAGCTCTGGCTTTCCACAGGCACGGGCGGCAGATCGGAGGTGATAATCTCGATGGCCTTGACCGCCGGATTCTCGATCTGGTGAATGAACTCGATGTCCAGGTCAACCTGGCCTGCGTCGTCGTCGCCTGCGCTATCGGCCTGCACGACGATCGTGCGCCCGAAAGCCGTATTGCAACCGAACTCACCAGCCGGGTCGATGTCGTCCATACTGCTGTGCACGGCGCCTTCGATCGACACGTCGAACTGACGGAAACCGGCCCCACCGGTGCAAGCGTTGTTGAAGATCTCGGCGAAGTACAACCGTACCTCGTAGGTGCCGGGGCTCACGGGGAACACGTACTTCATCTCGGTGCCAGGAGCCAGGTCGTAGCGCTCAATCTGAATCACCGACATAGGAACGTTGGTGGGAACGAACGACATGTCGATGGCCGCGCCGGTGCTGAAGGAATTGTTGTTTCCGCCCGAAACCCAGTATGGCGACGGAGCGGCCGTCGTGTCTGCACTCCAGTCGGGTCCAGCATCGAGGGAAGTGGTGTTCCCGCCACCGCAATTGACGCGGTAGACGACGGTCTGGGCGCTGGCGGTGCCTGCCGCAGCGAACACAAATACGCAAAACAGCGCAATAAGCATGCGCTGGCCGTTTGCAAGGGTCATGGGATAGGAGCTCCTGAAAGTGGATAAGCAGATCTTGACTCGCGCCTAGTGTAGCACAGTTCGCCATGGGCAAGCGTAGGCGTCGCCCTCCAGAATCTTGAGGGATTGCCGCCGGCAAGGCGATCGACGATTCGGAGGGGAAACTTGGGCGTAGAAACCTTGAAGAGACCTGGATTGTTGCTCCCAAGGGGGATTGTTCTCACGAGCTTGGGAGTGAAGAAGCCCCCCGGTTGCTCTTTCCGGGGGGGTTGTTCTCGACGAGCTTGGGAGTGAAGAAGCCCCCCGGTTGCTCTTTTCCGGGGAGCTTGCTTTCACGAGCTTGGGAGTGAAGAAGCCCCCCGGTTGCTCTTCCGGGGGGCTTGTTCTCACGAGTTCCGGGGGGCTAGACCCTATGGAACGGCTGGACCCCCGTGATGATCGCGGGTTGGATAGGTGTTAACCGAAAATCCAGAGCCGCAAGCGACACGTAGTCGCTGCATTCTACGGAGGTCCAACCATGCAAGATTCTACCATCTGGGTCGGTCTCGACGTGCACAAGGATTCCATCACTGCCGCGATTCTCAAGGACGGCGATTCCCACGCCGAGGTCATTCGAATGTCGAGTGATCTCAACAAAGTCCGACGACTGTTCCGGCGACTCTCGGTCGACGGTCCAATCCGTTCGTGCTACGAGGCTTCGGGATCTGGATTCGTTCTCCACCGGGCGCTCACCGACCACGGGTACTCGTGCGAGGTGGTTGCCCCGTCGTTGATTCCGCGCAAGCCCGGCGACCGTCGAAAGACCGACAAGATCGACGCGATCCAACTTGCGAAACTCCTGCGCAGCGGTCACCTCACCCCGGTCGAGATCCCCAGCGAAGAGCAGGAGGCCGTGCGCGGGATCGTTCGCTATCGCGCCGTTCTCAAGCAGGAAGCCAAGCGCGCGAAGCATCGAATCTGTGGCTTTCTGCTACGGCAAGGGCTCACGTTTGATGGCAGCAAATCCAACTGGACCAAGAAACACCGCATCTGGATTGCGCAAATGCGGCGTGAGCTCGAAGGTCCCGCGCAGCTGTGTCTGTCGATGGAGCTCGAGCACCTGGAATATCTGGAGAGTCAGCTCAATTCACTCGACACGGAGATCGAACGGGAGTCCAGGTGCGAGCCGTACCGAAAAACCGTCGAGGCCCTGCAATGTTTGCGTGGAGTGAAAACCCTAACCGCGATGACACTCGCCACGGAGATCGGCGACATCGCCCGTTTTCGATCTCCGCGTGCGCTGATGGCTTGGGTAGGCCTGGTGCCCAGCGAGCGATCTTCGGGTGATCGCGAACGAAGAGGGCCAATTACCAAGGCCGGAAACAGCGAGGTGCGTCGCGTCCTCATTGAGGCGGGTTGGAACAATCGACATCAGGGAGGTGCTGATCTGGTCCTCAAACGAAGGCGCCAGGGCCAGGATCCAGCGGCCGTGGCCATCGCCGTGAAAGCACAGCATCGGCTCTCGAAAAAGTTTCGACGACTATGGGAACGTAAACATCCCAACGTCGCCGTGGTCGCAGTGGCCCGTGAACTCACCGGTTTCGTCTGGGCCATCATGAACACCGCGCCCCAGCAGTAGCTGAGGCGCGGCCAAGAAAAGTCCGAGAGGAAAGGTTTCGGCAGGGGAATCCTCGTTTGAAGTATGCGGCACGAGCTGTGCTCCAACCCGCGTCATCCTAGTGTGAGGCAGCCCCAGACGGACCTTTCGGGAATGCGGTTTCGACCCGCGGATATCAGTCTGAAGATCGTCGAGAAATCCCTTTCCTCTCGGACATCTATCGAAGCGGTTGACACCAGCCGTTCCATATCATTTCACCAGGGCCATCCTTCTTGTCTGCTCAAATGACTCACTCTTGAGTCGGTAGTAGTACACACCGGTGGAAACCCGGTGGCCTCCCTGATCCGTACCGTTCCAAACGAAACTGTGACGCCCGGCCGGCAAGCGGCCATCGACCAGCGAAGTGACCAGGCGGCCCGCCACGTCATAGATACGCAGGCTCGCGGGCGCGTCATGTTCCAACGTGAACGAGATCGTCGTCCTCGGATTGAACGGATTGGGCCGGTTCTGCTCCAACGCGTAGCTCGTTCGCGAGGGCGTCGGCGCGCCGGTCGCAATGAGTTCCAGGATCTCGATACCCTTGATCGCGGGATTCTGCGTGTTGTGCCCGAAGTCGATCACCAGGTCAGCATCGGCCACGTTCACGACGAACGAGCGCATCATGCCCGCGGCGCCGCCCACTTCGGCAAACACATCGAAGTCATCAAGCACCAAGGCACCTTCGATCGTTACATCGAAAAGACGCAGGCCCGCACCTTGGGTGCCCGTGAAGATGTCGGCAAAGTACAACCGCACCTCGAACGTACCCGAGGTGGTGGGCGCGATCGGGAAAGTGTATTGCATGTCCGGAACCGGCGCGGTGTCGTATCGCTCGGTGCGGAACAGATCCACGGGTGCCGTCAACGGAAGCGACGAGTCGCTCATGTCGATGGTATTTCCCGTCGACTGCGCGTCTGCTGTCGTAAAGACCGTATTGCTCCCCGCCGTGAGATATGTCGACGGGGCCGCAACGGAGTCTTCACTCCAATTGGGGCCAGCGTCGATGGCGAGTACCTCAGGACCACCGGTATTCACACGATACAGCCAGAGCGGGTCGGCTCCTCCAATCGCTTCGCCCGCCAACGCGATTGACGTGGGCGAACCCAGTCCGTTGTGCGAAACGTTCACGGTGGCTTGCTTTACGCCGTTGAACAGAGCATTGAACGAGACGTTCAGGACAAGCTGCTCGCCCGCGCCCAGCACCACCGGACCGGAAAAATCGGCAGCGAACTCGGTGGCGTTGGGACCGACCATCGTCACCGCGTCCACCGTGATTTCGTCGCTGCCCGGCAACCCCTGATGAGTCAGAACGACTACCTGGGACGGTGAACCGCCGACCGGGACCTGCCCAAACATCAGCGAATCAGGCACTGCGCCCAATTGGGGTTGCGGATGCGCAACCGGTGAAACGTCGATGATTTCGATTCCCTTGATTGCCGGGTTCGATGCCACGTGCACGAAATCGATATCCAGATTGTTGTCGGTGGGCGTCACCAGGAATGACGTCATGATTCCCGTATCCGCACCGGCATTGGAAAACACGTCGTAGTCCTGCAACACAATGCCCTGCTCTATGAACACGCTGAACAACCGACCCGAAGGCGTTTGTGCCAAAGGAAGAATCTCGGCGAAGTACAGGCGCACTTCGTATTCTTCATTGGCCACCACGGGAAAGTCCCAGCGCAACTCTTCGGCCGTCAACAATTCGTCGAAGCGCTCGGTGATGAAGAGATCGGCGGGCACGCTGGCCGGGACCGATGGATCGAGCGTGATGGGGACGTTCTTGGTAAAGACCGTGTTGTTGGTCTCGACCCAGTTCACATAGGAAGACGGATTGGCTCGACTGTCTTCGCCCCAGTCGGGCGCGCTCGCGTCGGCCGCAACCAGCTGCGGACCACCCGCGTTGATGCGATACAGGGACACCGGAGGCAGCGGGGGCACGTACTGGGCCACTACGGTTGGCGAAACGAATCCGTCACCGCCGGGCCCAACCAATGTGGCACGAAGATGATTGATGCCGCCGACCGGGTCGGAGTTGGTCAAGACCACCGGAACGTCAGCCGTCCCCGTACCATCGAGCACGATTCCGGTGATGGTCTCCACTCCAATGGCCGCGTTCGCTTCGAACGGGTCAATTCCGACGCCCCCACCCAACGGCTCGAAAAGGCCGGCTTCCACCCGCAACAACTTCGCGGTTGCTCCGGGAGGTCCCGTAATCCGAGCGGTCTGATTTTCCACGCCAACCTGGACCGGCGCGATCACGTTCAAGAGTTCCAGCCCAGGCGCCGTGAGCGCGGCGTTGTCCAAGGTAGCGAAACTTCCGCCGTCCGTCCCATCTCCGAAGAGTTGGCCAGTTACGATGGAGCTGTCGTCGAAGTTCAAGGTGATGGTGGCTCCCACCAACTCGAGACCAGAAACCCCACCAGCTCCATTCGGCCCGGGCGACACTTCGCCCTCGATACTCGTAGGGTCAACGTCGATCGAAAAGTCGGCAAACTCGCCGGCTCCGAAGTCACCGAAGTTGATCTGCAGCTGCTGAAAACCACCGTTCCCAAACGGCTGGCTCAACGAATGCGTAACCGCGCCAATTCCCGGCGAGCTCGCATCGAGCGTGAAGTCCTTGGCCAGGTCATCACCGGCGGTACCGCTGGGATCGAACACCATGTCGGGTAGCAAAGCCGTACTGAGGTCTATGACCATGGACGTAAGGTTCACCGCCGGAACCGCGGGCGAGGTGTTGATCACCTGAATCGCGCTGGTTCCCGACACAGACGCGCCAACTGCTCCGGCGGCGGTTACCGCCACCGTCGCACTGTTGTTCGACGGCACGAAGCCTGTCTCCAGGAAGTCCCAGGTTGCGCCGAACGGCGTTCCCGAGCCAAAAGACGTGGAAATGAGCCCCAAGGCCAGGCCCTGGTTGTCGGCCGGATTCAGCCAGGCGCTCGGTATGGAAATGGGGCTTCCGAGGTCAATGATGGTCGCACCCGAATTCGTCGAAACCTGCGGTTGCACCGTGCTGCTGGCCGGGTCCACGACGAAGTACAACTCCACCGCACTCGAGCCCAACAGATCGCCGGTGACTCCGGTACCGTAGGTGGTCCCCGAAGACGCTCCTCCGTCTTCCAGCAAGACCTGGATACCGCTGGCCCCGCCATTGGCATTCAGGACGATCTTCAGATAGTTGTCCTGGTCACCAGTACCAAGGTACAAGCCGTACGACTGGAAATCGATTGGCGTGGTCGGACTACCGCCAACCTGGAAAAATGGCGGCTCCAGCTGCGTATGCACGAAGAACGCCGGCGTCGACGTGTCGACATCGATGCCCAATTGGAACGCGTATTCCTGGGTGTTCGTGGCGTTGATGGCATCACCCGAGGGTACCAGTTCAACCGTGAAAAGACCGGACGCGCCACCGGCCGCCAGGTTCGTCTCGTCGTACTGGGTAAGATAGTCGGCGCCATTGTTCATGAGCCCCGTGAAGCCCATGCCGAAGAATCCTGTCCCCGGGTCCTGATTGAAGAAGCTGTAGTTGAAAGGCACCGCGGTGGTGGTTCCGTTGTCGGGGTCCCATGCGAACATATCGTTCACATCGAGAATCCCGTCGTTGTCGTCATCGTCGTCGATGAGATCGGAAGTGAAATCCAGATCGTTGTCGCTAGGCTGACTGCCACCGCTACAGGGATCGGTGCCGTTGGCGATTTCATCGGCGTTGTCGTAGCCGTCGTTGTCTTCGTCGAGGAACGGATCGTCGGCACCCGTACAGGTCGTGCCCAGGTCGATGGGCTCGAACACGGTGATGTTGTTTGACCCGTAGGTAGCCACCCAAACCGTGCCGGGAAACACGTCGCCGTCACCCTGCGCGGTCACATCTAGCGGCTGGGTTCCGAAACCACTGAACTGGATCTCCTGCTCCAGTACGGTGTCACCGGCACCGTTCAGCGCGAAACGATAGACATTGTTGTTGAAGGCGGCCGCCAGAAGATGACCCTGGATCTGGCCGCCAAAATTGGATGCCGTGTACTCGGTGATTCCGTTCGTCGAGGCGGAGATGACGGCCAGGGCCCCGTCCTCGGTGGGCGGCACCAGAAAGTCGCCCTCGATCGGATTGGCCGCGGCGAAAGGCACCGGCGGAACAGGAAAGTCCAGCGCCCAGTCGTAGGTGTTGATGAGCGTCCAGGTGCCGCCGATCTTCTCGTACTCGTAGAGGTCGGAGAATTCGGGGTTGGCGCGCGTGGGGTTGGGATGCCCGCCGTAGTAACCGGGACCGCTGATGAAGTGCAGCTGGTCGCCGTAGCCAGTGCTGCCGTTCTCGTTGGTCGCGTTGTTCACGTTGGCGGTTCCCTCGTTGATGGGAAGTCCGCCCCAACCCGAGTTGGGACCGTTGTCGAATGTGTAGAGCCGCCCGTTCTGCGTTCGCACCACGTCGTAGGCGTTGCGGAAACCCGGCGAATAGACCTGAACAGGACCGGTGAGATCCCAGATGGCCTGGTTCAACCCGTTGTTGCCACCGAACGGATCGCCCGGATCGGGTTGGCCAGGGGTGCCTCGCGTGGGGTCGTCCAACGTGGGTAGGTCGTAGACGTAGTCGTTTCCGTTGCCGTCGGTAAGAATTGGCATGGCTTCGAGCATCGTCAGATCCACCGACAACAACGCCGCCGACAGCGCAAACTCGGGAGTCTGCGAAAAGTTGTTACCCGGCGCGCCCTTGTTGGTATGCCCGCCTTGAATCAGGAACAGCGTGTTCGTGTTGGGGTCGTGGTCCATGCCATTGCTGGCGTGGTTCTCTTCCGACCGCGGCAAACCGCGAACCAATTGGACGTGGTCCCAGCTTGCACCGTTCCACGTGAGCCGGGAGATGATCCCACTATTGGTGTCCAGCCCCAGATCGTTGTCCACCGAGATGCGTGGGTCCGATGACGAGACATAGAGAACGGGATTCGCGGCCGTGCCCAATACCATGAGGCCCGTCACCTGCCGGTTGGCTTGAAAGCTATCGGCTCCGTCATCGTCGTGATTGGGAATGTTCTGCACCAGATCAATGTACTCGGATCCGATGACCACGTAGGACACCGACCCCGAGTCCTGTCGATCCACGGTATACACCAGGATCCCACCGTTCTGCTGCGAAACGTAGAGACGTCCGTCGGGCCCAAACTGCAACGACGTGGGATTGTTGAGGCTTTCGCCCTGCAGGTTGTACTGGTCGAAAGAAACGGGAGCCGCTCCGGGGTCGTACGCATCGCCAGACACACCAATGACCACGGGAGAATTGCTTCCGTCGTGGGTAATGGTGATGGTTTCGGCCACCAACCCCGCTGAGAGCGGGTTGAAGGTCACGTCGAAGTCCACCGAGCCGCCTGGCGCAATGGCGGGAGTACCAAGCGTGTGAGAAAAGTCGCCGGTGGCGACCACACCGGTGATGTTGACCGTCTGGTCGCCGGGCTCACCCAGGTTGCTCAGGGTGATGGTCTGGGGCGCGGAACTGGTAAACGCTTCGATCAAGCCAAACGACAAACCACCCGGCGAAGGCGACAGGAAGCCGTTCGTATCCACGGTCAGAATCTCGATTGCGTTGACCAGCGGATTTTCGATGTTGTGCAAGAACGTGATGTCGAGGTTCGCATCGCTGGCCACGACGATCGACTGCATGAACCCAACCTGGTGACCAAATTGACCGGATAGGTCGAGGTCGGTCAGGACCGTGTTGCCCTCGATGGAAACGCTGAATACGCGGGCACCTCCCGAACTGGTTCCGCTGTACCCGTTCTTGAAATAGAGGCGCACTTCGTAGTTTGCCGACGCCGCCACGGGAAAGGTCCACTGCATCTCGGGCGATCCCGAAGGATCCCAGCGCTCGCTATCGAAGATCTCAGGCGGCGTGCTCGCCGGCACGGTGGGATCGATGGACCCGCCCGTGAAGCCGGCGCCCGTACTGCCGCTGTTGCGATACGGTGACGGCGACGCGTCGGTGTCGACTTCCCAATCGATCCCGGCGTCGATAGCGGTGACTGCGGCGCCGCCAGCGTTCACACGAAACAATACGCTCTGGGCTGCGGCGGGAAGCGGAAGGATCAGAATCGAGAGAAGAACCAGGCCGACGGCAGTGAGGCCGCCAAGGTGACGGGATAGCGAGCGCATCAAGATGTGTTCCCCTGGATGGTGTCGGATAGGCAGTCAGGAGGGCCGACCAGGCGGCTTTCCGTGAATTATATCACGTCGCCCGCGGCCCAGGATCGGTTCAATAGGCCCAACTGGCGTGGACCTTCTCCATTCTTTCTCGTTCTGACCCGTCGTACCCCGATCGCCGCGGTCGACCACACAAAATCACACCATGGTCAGGCCAAGGTGGCCTCGGATTCTGCCGGTCCACGGGTTGCGCCCAGGGCGCGGCCCAGGCTGACGGCCACTGCCAGCCCCACCGCGAAAATCACGGCGGCCAGCGCGAACACCATGGGACCCATGATCTCGAACAGCGCGCCGCCGGAAATCAGGCCCACGATGGACGCCAGCGCCCCCCCGCTCGAGGCGTACCCATGCACGGTTCCCTGATCGTCGGGGCCCGCTGCCTTGGACAGCAAGGCCAACAACGACGGCCACATGATGCCGTTGCCCAACGCCATTCCTGCCGCTGCGGTCAGCAGTCCCCCCAACGAATCGCTGCCGAACAACCAGAACGAGGCGGCCAGAATGACCAACCCGGAGAGTACCAGCGTTCGTGCTTGGAAGCGGCGACTCACCCAGGTAAGTACCGGCCCCTGCACCAACACCATCATCAGGCTCAGTGCGGCGAAGAACAGTCCCACGTTTCGAGCCGACCAACCCAGGCCGCGCACCGCATGCATGGGAAAGGCCGCGTAGAAGAAGTGGAACGCCAACATGACCACGAAGTGCGTGACGAGAAGGCGGGCCACGCACGGTATGCACGCAACCTGGCGCAATCCCAACTTCCCCGCTTGCGACATTTCAGTTGGTTTCGGTCGCGATTCCGGCAGAGAGGAATAGATGACCACCAGCGATGTGGCCGATACGGCGATCGCAGCCAACACCGGCAGTCGATGGCCCAAGACCGTACTTCCCAACAAGCCAGCCAGCGCGGGTCCAACTACGAACCCCAGGTTGGCTGATAAGGCCATCCGACCAAAGTTGGCGTTGCGATTCTCTTCGGTACTGATATCGGCGAGATAGGCATTGGCTACCGCGACATTACCTCCGGTGAGGCCATCAAGGGATCGCGCCAAGAAGAGGACCAGGAGCGGCAATGTGAGCGTAAACGTGCCCAGAGCTCCGCCCGAAACGTCGAGGAGCCTATCGGTGGGTAGCAGGAACGCGATGAAGAAAACACACCAGGAAAGAAGGGTGCCCCCGTGTGACAACAACAGCACCCGACGGCGACCGAACCGATCGGACCATCGGCCCAGAATCGGCGCACCGAGCAACTGGAAGGCCGAATAGCTGGCGCTGATCACGCCATAGATGAGCGCGTTTCCGCCCCAGTCATCGACGAGAAAAACCAGGAACGGCAAGACGATCGACAGGCCGAGGCTGCCGACGAAGTTTACGAGCAGGATTGGCATGAGCCGCACGTTCATGACGCGGGAGTGTATAGCAATGGCACGCCACGCGATATCTTGGGGCGCGCTAGGAGCTGGTTGCCAGTGCGCCGCAACCGAGGGTACCCTGGGGCCATGAACATCAACAAGATTGCTCCACTCGTCATTCTGACCGTCGGCCTTGGCACCGCCCTGACACCAGCCTATTCCCAGGAGGACGCCATTGGCGTCACCATGCCCATCCCCGAGGGTTGGCGTACCGAAACGATTCCGTTTCCGCTGTCGTTTGCTCCCGACCTTCCGTATGTGGGTGTCGAGGAACTACGATTCTCGCCGGGAATGTTCGATGCCGAGAGCGAGCAATTCTGGACCTACGCGTTCGTCTGGTGGGTAAACGCCAACGGTCCACACGACGTAGAGTCCCTTGCGAAGTACCTCGAGAACTACTTCCAGGGACTCGCCGTCTCCGTCGCGGAATCCAAGGAGTTCGAGGTTGGCAAAGCCGACTTCACGTCCGCGCTTGAGGCCAACGACGACGGATCCTTTCAAGGACACGCCAACACATTCGACGCCTTCGTCACCGGGGAGTCAGTACGTCTGAACATTCACGGCCGTGCGTGGACGTGTCCGGACACCGAACGTATGATCGTGTTCTTCGCCCTGTCGCCGCAGGCCCCAGACCACGCCGTTTGGAACGATCTGACGGCGATCCGCGAAGGAATCGAGTGCCCCGCGACGAAAAGCACGGCGGAATAGTCGAAAAAACTGCGATCTGCGTGATCGAAGTCTGCGCCTTCCTGTCTCAGGACCAGAACCCTCGCGTTCGGTAACCGACGGAAGGAAACAAGCGATGTACGCCAGAGCACTGATTTCACTGGTTTTGCTGTCCACATTGGCCGCGCATGCCAACGCCGCGCCCGGACCAGGCCTGCGCCTGGGGCTGGGCACCGATATTTCCGGAGGACTGGCCTACGGCGCAGCCCTGACCTATACGCGGCCGATGGGCGTCAACGCGTGGGAATTCGGATTCTCGCTGTTCGGCGGCTCCTTCGAGGAGGACACCACCGAGGGCGTGAACACCTACCACGAAACCACCGATGTGGGGTTGTTCGCGGTCATGGCCAACCACATGTTTCAGTACGGCGATGGTGCCGGCACCACCTACCTCATGCTGGGTGCGGGAGCCGGGGCATTCTCGGTGGATTGGACCGAAGAGAGTCCGACCGATCCCTCGCTGGGTACACCCTTCGGGAACGGAAGCAGCCAGTCCGAAGACGGGTCATCGGGCGGAACGATCCTGAACCTGGGAGTGGGCCGGCGTTTCTCGAACCAACTGGACGTGCGCCTGGAAGCGCCCATCTTCTTCATCTTCTCAGCCCCGGGCGAAGCCACGTCGGTAGTTCCCACCCTGTCACTCACGGGCGGTGTGCGCTTCTGAGCTCAAGGCGCAGCCTAGACCGCCGCGGCGGCAACTCGATTGCTGGACGAGCGGTACCGCTGTTCGGCCTGTTCGAGTTGTCGCCGGAACGACCAGCCGAACGCACGTCGAGCCAGCTGCAACCGGGCCCGATGACGCCAGTAGCGACCACGGTTGCGGGACAACCATGCGCATTCCTCGGGTAGCAGCACGAGACTCACGTGGATGTTCGGCGCCACTCCAATAGGCAGCTCATTCTCCATACACTGGTCGTAGAGCGTGCCGAACACGTCGATCAGATCCTCGGTGCGCGGCGGGGGTACATCCGAGTAGTCGGTTCCCTGCAGCGGGCGAAACACACAGACCGTGGGAATCGCGCCCACTGAAGTGATCCACTCGATCGCCTTCTTACTACTTTCGGCTGGCTCCAACCCGGCGATGATTTCACCGTTGGAGACCCAGGGGTCGAATGAGAGCCCACGATCCTGTCCCAGCGTGGCGCAATGCCGTATTGCATCCAGGTATCGTGGCAAGCCGTACTCGCGGTGCTTTCCTGGGCACACGTCAACGAAACGCTCGGGGTCGAAAATCTCGAAGCAAAACGAAACCCGATTCACCCCCATCTTGCGCAGGCGCTCGTAGCGGCCCAGATCAGAATGCGGTGGCGTCTGCACACCAATGAGCAAGCCGGTTTCCTCCTTGACCCGGCGGATGTACGGCTCGAGCACATCCAGGTACGTCTCGCCTTCATAGTGACCCGTGTTGAAATCCACGTAGGTGATGCCACTTTCTTCGCGAGCGGCATGTACCACTTCCAATACCTCGTCCACGGACTTGCCGTCGGCGTCGTCGGCTCCGAGGTTCAACCCAACGCTACAGAATTTGCAGTTCGTCTTGTCTGGCTTCTCCAGCCAATACTCGCAAACGCGAGAAGGATACACACCCAGGTAGGTTCCCTGCAGGGACCCTACGCGCGTCATGGATTTCCCAGTGGTGGTTTCGCGGTCGTACCAGGAAGGCTTGGGACTTGCCTCGACGATGGCTACTTCCTCACGGCCAGGTTCGTCGCGCCGGATCACCAACTTGTCGTTCTCACGGAACAGTATGTATGGAGACTCCTGCGCAAACCCCTCGGTTACCGGGACATTCGTCCACAGCCCGTGGGGCAACACCAACTCCAATCCGCTGCCCAGGCCAGCTCGCGTTCTCAGGATCTTTCGACCGGACTCCGCGACAAAGTACGAGTCATCGATCCGGATTCCCTTGCAGTAGAGATCGAGTTTCAGCAGAGCGGGATTGTTGCGTACGTCGAGAACCATGCGAAAACCGCTTTCCGGGTGGAGGCGAGCCGGCGAAGAGAATGCTGTCGTATGAGTTTGATGCCCGAGGAAAGCCGGGACAACCAGGGGTCACAAAATCGATGCGAAGTCTGTGCGAGAAGATCGCCCGAACATGACCAAATTGGATGTGACGAGGCTTTCAGGGCAAACGCACGGTCGCCATGGATGATCGATCCAGCACGCTGGTTCCTTCCACGGCCAACACCCGCACGTATACCTCCTGGCCGCTGAAACCCGCGGGAAGATTCGCGATGGATACGCGAAGCGCCCCACCCTCCACCGGCCCGGACCGATGGATCTCGTTCAGCTCAAGGTCATAGAACACGATCGAGAACTGTTCGTGGACTTCGGGCGCCGTCCAATCGAATACAAGGACGTCGCCCGCCACGACCGGCTGACTGAGCACAATCGAGTCTGCGGCTGGCCCTCTGAGCGCGGGAGGAAACTCAGTTTCCGGCGACCAAACCGAAAGGCCCACGGCAACCGCCGCCACGGCCGCGGCGACCGCCAAGGCTGGCTGCCACCGTAGGAAACGGCCCGCGCGAATCGGTGCCTGCCGCGGCTGAGCAATGTTTTCGTGGAGAAATGCACCCAGCCTTTCGCTCGCCTCGCCGGCCCGCGAACCCACGGCGGGCTCGCTCGCTACGAAGGCCAGGTACTCCCGCAAAAGCGCACGCCGATGGGGATCTTCGTCCCACGCACGTCGCTCGGACGCATCGACGGGTAGTGCCGCTACGGCGTCGAGCCCGGTCAGATCGAGTTCGTCAGCCATCGGTGGCCTCCGGTCGTTGGTCATTGGCAATCGCGTCCGTCAGTTTCCGTCGCGCGCGCTGCAGCAGTCCGCGCGCGCCAGTGCGGTTGGTGAGCGCCAACAACCGTGTTATCTCGTCGGGAGGAAGACATTCGAAGTACCGCATCACCATTGCCTCCTGTTCCTGCGGGTCCAGCACCTGGGCCATGACCCTCAGCATCGCCTCCTGGTCGTCCGCCATTTCCAGAACCTTGTCGGGCCCGGGGGCGTGATCGACCAGAGACTCCAATTCGTACTCCGAGTCCACGTTCCAGCGTCGCGACTGGACCGCGTTCAGACACGTGGAGCGGGTCACGGCAAAGAGCCACGTTGAGAATCGAGAGCGACCCTCGAACGTGTCGAGCTTCCGGTATGCGCGCAGCAAAACGTCCTGCGCCAGATCCATGGCGCCGTCGTGATCTCGCACGTAACGAAAACACCACTGGTAGACCGCATCTTTGTAGCGACCGAGCAACTGTGAAGCCGCCTGGCGTGAGCGTTCGGAGCCAGGATCGGCCAGCGCCTCCCTCAGGAGGGCCTCGTCCGCATCTTCGGTCTTCAATTGGTAGGACAAGGGTGGAACCCTCTCGATCACACGCGTCGTCGAATCTGTTCTCCCAGGACCAGTATGCCCCCCAGGGCCAGGATCCACCACCCCGCCCTGGGCAGGCCGGCCGGCGCAATCAACGGCACCGCAACGAGATCCGGGTCCCCCACCACGATGAAGCCCGCCCAGTAGTGGGGATGCGAGGTCTGGGGCTGGCTGCGAATGGCCATCTGGGCGGACTGCAGGGCCGGACCAACCGCCTTCCCGGCCGCCAACTCCTTGTAGAATCGATCCACCAGGTCCCGCGTGGCCGCATCATCGATGTCCCATAGCGTGGCCACCACACTCGAAGCTCCGGCGACGAGAAACGCGGAGGATAGGCCGGCCACCCCGGAGCTGCCGACGGTGCGCCCCAGGCCGGTCTTGCAGCCCGCCAAGACCGCAAGGTCGCAACCCAGATCGGACTCCAGGATGTCACTGGCGTACAAATGGGTTCGTTTTCCATCGTGGCCCATGTCACCGTTTGCGAGTCGGAACCCCGAATGCCAGAGACGTTCTTCATCGACGCTGGCGTGGGCAGCAACATGGAGAATGGCGGCCGTTCGCAGCGAGTCAACCAGGCCTTCGAAACCCCTGACTACGAAAACGTCGCGGTATTGTTTCTGCAGCGACGCGATCTCCGCCTCGGCTCCGACGAGGTCGTTCTTGGGCCCAACGAGCGCCAGAATTGACCTTCCGCGCGATGCTGGCCTCTGGGCAGGTTGAGCCAACAGCGCCAGCGACGGAAGTCGTACGATCCCGCGCTCGAGCGCAAGCGGCTCGCCGTCGGAATCGGGCAACAAACCCAGCGGAAAGGCAGCGAATCCCCCGTCAGGAGAAAAGACAATGCGCTTGGCACCATGCAATAGACCGAACATCTGGCCGAAAAGCGCTTCACGGACACGCTCACCCACCGCGTTCACGCTAATCTCATTCACGGCGCGATCGCTGGCCACTTCGCAAAACAAGTTGAGGTCTGCCATCATTTGCCTGGGGTCGGAGACCACGCGCACCTGGACCTGGTTCCGATCAATCACCACCACGATGACCTCACGATCCCCGACAAACACATCGACCGCGACCTGAAAAGGACCGAGAACTTGCTGCACCCGGGCAAACGGAACCGGGTTCACTTGTCTGGAGGGCGCCCGAACTGGGGATGAGAGACGATCCAGAACGGTTCGGGCCTTTGCGCCCTGCATTCGCTCCACGATATCTTCAACGCTCGCACCCACGTTTTCGCGTCGACGCGCCCGAACCAGTTCAGCCGCCGCGTCCGTCAACGCCAACACACGTTGCGAGCCCTCAACCTCCCGCCAATTCAACGACTCTGCTTGCACACGTACGCGCTCGACGGCATCGAATCCCATGGTCAGCGCTTCCCAACTACCTTCGACGTCACCGGTCAGAGCCAAGCACCGCGCGCGATAGCTTTGCGCGAGCGCCAGCTTGTCGGGTGCCAGGTCCAGATCCAGTAGCTCCTGAGCTTGTTCGCAAGCGTCGTGCGTACGCCCCATCAACAAAAGGAATCGGCAGAGATTCAGCAGGACATTGTTCCTGAGAAGCGGATCTGTCTTCTCAATCGTGGCCATGTTCTTCTGCACGATTTCGAGCGCCGTCGCAACACTATCCATGCTCGCGAGGGCATCCACCAACCCCAACGTGGCGGACGTATGTGCTTCAGCTGCGTTGGGATCGGAGAGAATTCCTCGATGCAACTGAGCCGCCGTACGCCGGTGTCCCTGAAGCATGCGCAGATTTGCGAGTTGCACCGTCGCAACGTAGTACGCTGACATAGCACCCAGAGAGAAGGCAGTTTTCCGTGCTTCTTCCAGGAGTTCGACGGCCGACTGCCAGTGACCCAGAGAAGAGCGAATGAGAACCAGGTTTGTAACGATTTCGAAATCGAGGAAATTCTCGGTTCCCTCCGAGCGCACTCGATATGCTTCCTCAAAGAAGTAGGCCGAGCGTTCGAGCGAACCGAATTCCGTTTGTTCGAGCACCCCCAGATTGGTAAGCGCGGCTGCCTCGTTGGGTCCGTCGCCGAGCTCTTTGGCCACATTCCGTACCTGCAGGAATGTTGCCCGCGCGGAATCCGCCTGCGCCAGATTATGTTGCGCTCGCCCCAATCCATTCAGCGCCGACAGCCGCCAGCCTGATTGCCCGAACTCGCCAAACAGGCTCTCGGCCCGCGAATAGTTCGTCACTGCTTCGCGGTAGCGACCAAGGTTTACGTTGGCGAAACCCTGGCTGAGATTTGCGAACGCTTCACCCAGCGAATCGTCGGCGGCGCGAGCAATGTCGGCCTGACGAGCCGCCAACTCGATAGCCGCTTCGTGACGCCCCTGACCACCAAGGGCCAACGCCCCCACCCCGAGGGCCGTCAGCAAGGTAAGCGTATCGGAATTTGCCTCGGCGAGGCCTTGCGCGCGGGCGAGACTGCGAAGACTATCGCCAACACGACCGCTGCCCAGCTCGGCCTGGCCGCGAGCGCAAATCAGTCGCCCCAGCTGCAGGGAGTCTCCGCGGGCGCGCGCCGCTTCCACCAGCGGGGGAACCGTGTCGAGAATGGCGACATAGGCTTGCTGATCGGCCAGCACGCGAATGCGCTGTGCGAGCGGATCCTGCAGATCCCATTCGCGAGCCAACACGTCAGTCCAGTGGAAAACAACCAACCACGTAGCGATGATCAACACGTACCGCAAATTTTCCTCCGAACGTGAGCGTATCGGCGCCCATGTCCCTCGTCAACTCAACCGATCTTCCCTCCTACTGTACCTGACGGCCAATGTCGTGTAGAACGAAGGGAACTTGGTTCGCCATAGAAAGGATAACCATGGGCCGGCTTCCGAAAGGCACCAGCGTCAGCCGCAATGAATGGGATCTCATTGCGGAGACCATCGGCGCGATCGGCGCAGTCATTCCCGCCCTAATCGTGGCCTGGCATTGGAACTCTCTGCCCGAATCCATAGCCATCCATTTCGATGGAGGCGGTCAAGTGGACGGCTGGGGCAGTCGGAAGGAACTGCTTGTCTTGCCCATTGTCACGGGCCTGTTGTACTTCATGTTCGTAGTACTCGCGCGCTTCCCCAGTAGTTTCAATCTACCTTGGACCATCACGCCGGAAAACGCCGGAAAACAGTATCGCTTGGGGCGCACATTCGTGTTGTTCATGATGCTCTGGATGGAAGCAATGATGATCTGGTTGTGCTGGACCGTGGTGCAGGTTTCCATGCAGCGGCAAGAGCACATGAACGCGCCCGTGATGTATCTGTTCCTGCTGGGTCTATTCGCAGGCATCGGTGTGTTTTTCGTGGCCAGCTACCAGCGCCGCTGACCACCCCGAGCGACTGGCTAGACTTCCAGTACGGAACGGAACCGAACGGAACCATCCATCATTTTCTGGAATGCCGCGTTGGCATCGCTCAGAGAGAAAACCTCGGTCATGGCCTTGATGCCATGCTGCTGCGCGAACCGCAGGGTCTCGCTCGAATCGGCCGCGGTGCCCGATGGCCAACCCTGAACGCGGGCTCGACGCGCGATCAGGTCGAGCGGCTGTATCGAGAGTGGTTCGAACGGCGCGGCGACCACCAACAGGGTTCCGTCGATCGACAAACCGGGCACGAGACCCGAGATGGCGTTGGCGTTGGGTGCCGTGGCCAGTATGACCTTGGCACCGCCCCATCGGCCGAAGCTGGTGGCGATATCCTCGCTGTCCGCGTCCACGTAGTGATGCGCTCCCAATTGCCGGGCAAACTCTTCCTTGTCACGTCCGCGGGAAACAGCCACAACCTCGAAACCCATGGCGCGGGCGAACTGCACTCCCAAATGCCCCAATCCGCCAAGCCCCTGCACGGCCACAACGTCACCTGGTCGGGCATTCATGTTTCGAAGCGAGTTGTACGTGGTGACTCCCGCGCACAACAAGGGCGCAGCATCTCTGAACTCCATGCCATCGGGAAGCTCGGCCACCGCGGCGGCGTCGGCAATCATGTACTCCTGGTATCCACCGTCGGAACTGATGCCCGTGACCTTGCCGTTGTGACACGTCATGAAGTCCCCACGTTGACAGGAAGGGCAGGTCCCGTCGTGACCGCCATACCACCCCACGCCCACTCTCGCACCGGGTTTGAGGTGATCGACGCCCGCACCGAGCGCGTCCAGGGTTCCGGAAACCTCATGGCCGGGCACCCTGGGGAGCGCAAGGCCGGGCCACAACGCCCCTTGCACGAGATGGTCGCTATGACAAACGCCGCAGGCGCGCACCTTGACGCGTACTTGTCCTGGTCCGGGGTCGGGAATGTCGCGTTGCTCTTCGAAAAACGGTTCGTTCGCGGACTTGGCCACCATTGCTTTCATGGACAGACGCTTCCTTTGCGGTCACAGAATTCTGAAGTACTGATGTTTCGGCGGGAGACCCCTGGAAGATAGCGAGGCCCATGACCATCGCCACAGTACGACCCTAGACCCTATGGAACGGCTGGACCCCCGCGATGATCGCGGGTTGGATAGAGGTGTTAACCGAACATCCAGAGCCGCAGGCGACACGTAGTCGCTTGAACTTACGGAGGTCCAACCATGCAGAATTCTACCATTTGGGTCG
>JAJDAC010000011.1 GCA_029262065.1 Candidatus Krumholzibacteriota bacterium
CTCTAGTGTGAGTCAGCCCCAGACGGACCTTTCGGGAATGCGGTTTCGACCCGCGGATATCAGTCTGAAGATCGTCGAGAATCCCTTTCCTCTCGGACATCTATCGAAACGGTTGACACAAGCCGTTCCATATCACTTCACGAGCACCATCTTCCGGCTCAACGTATCTTCATCGCCTCGGAGCACCGACAAATAGACTCCCGAAGCTACTCTGGCCCCGCGTGCGTCGCGTCCATCCCACACCGCACGGTGCAAACCAGCGTCGAGTTTCTGGCTCACGAGAGTTCGTACTACCCGTCCGGCTACGTCGACGACCTTCAAGCTTACGAACTGCTGGTGGCCAAGCGAGAACGAAAGCGTGGTCTGGGGGTTGAACGGATTCGGGTAGGCCTCGCGTAGTCCGAATGCCAACGCTGGCACATCGCCCACGGCGACGACCGTACCCGTGAAAAGTATCGTCGCTGTCGAACTCAGCACGGGAACCGTGCCAGGGGCGCTCGCGCCAATGGTTACCGCTCCCGACGCAACGGGATCGAGCACGATGCCGCCGGTCGCGATGGTAGCACCCGTCTCGGCGACTCCGGGTGGGATCTCGACCATCACGCTGTCGCTCTCGGCGCCGAGAACCTCGAGTCGGCCCAGGCCTGCGCCAGCTACGCCGACGCTTACCGCCAGGGGTGCCGCGTCGGAGTGTACGACCTGCAGTTGGGCCAGGCCCACTCCTCCGGCGTCGGGTATGCCAACCTGGACGCGGAACGGCAGGTCGGGCGCGTTCACGTTCACGCTGTCGGGAAGATCGACGATCTGCAATGCAGGTGCAACAATCTCGGTCGAGCGCGCGTTCGTGTTGAATCCGGGGGCCGCGGCGGATACGTCGACGCTTCCCGTAACTCCCGCGGTGCCTAGAACGAAGAAACTGGCGTCGGTCTGTCCGTTGGCCACGAACACATCGATGGTTTCGCTGCCCGGTGACATGAGGTCGGGCGCGACGCGAAGACGCGCGGTGTCCGCGCTCGTGATGGTTACTGTCGTACCACCGTGGCTTGCGTTACCCAGGCGGGCAAGAACCGGCCCGCCGGTAAGTCCAGCGCCAACCTGCGCGGGTACCGACACCAGCGCGATACCGTCCACCGCAACCTGTACCTCGCGCGTGGCATCTCCGGTTGGGAAGAAGCCGTCAACGAAGGCGCTCACGAATGTGGTGCCTCCGCCGATCGGCCGAAAGGCCACGCCGCCCGCGCCGACCGTCGACGGTGTATCGTCTTCGCCCGCTGCGATCGACAACTGCACCATTGGACCGGTTTGAGCAAGGGTGACGAGTTCGCCGACCGTGACGTTGCTCGATTCCAATTGAACGACCAGTGGTGGAGCACCGGCACGACGTACCTGTTGATAGCTCAGTGAGGATCCGATCGAGTTTGGAACCCCAACCCGCACGCGAAAGGGGTCATCGGGATCGGATACGCCGGCGGACGGGCTGAGAAACTCGATTTCCACCCCCGGCTGAACTACGTCGACAAACTCGGTGTCGCTTGCGAACCCGGGTGATGTCGCGTCGATCTGGATGGACCCGCTCATACCGTCGATCGCCTGCAGGTGGAAATTGGCGCGCGCTTGGCCGTTGGGTACGAGGATATCCTGGAACGCGGCGCCCTGCGTTACCGCATCGGGTGCGATGAGCAGAGCGGTCGGATCATCAGATTCGACGCGGACCGTCACGCCGCCGTGCTCGCTGGCGTCGAGCTGGGCGTAGACGCCACCGCTTTGCAGGCCAGATCCCACGTCGGTCGTCGTGCCAAAGAGCGTGATATTCGGTGCGGAGACGGTCACGGTACGCGTTCCGTTGGCGCCGGGAACGAAGCCGGGCGCGGATGCGGTCACGTTGGCGATGCCCACGCCCACGGGTACGAATGCCACGCCGCCACTGGCGACGGTAGACGGCGTGTCTGACTGGCCTGCAACGAGCGTGAGTTGCACCGAGGTCGCAGTCGTCGACGAAGTTTGGATCTGCCCGACACCCGGATCATCCACGTCAAAGGTGATCGTCAACCCCGCTGACCCCGGACGCAGTGGTTGGACGTGGAAGTTTGAACCAGCGAGCCAGCCGATGCGTGCCCGGAAGGGGTCCGGTAGAGCAAGGGTTGTGGTACTCGAAGTCAACGACTGGATCTCGATCCGAGGGTCCACGATGTCGAAAGGCGTGTTCGTGGTCACGAATCCGGGAGTGCTCGCAGTGAGAGTGAGGATTCCCGTCTGCCCTTCCAGCGCGTTTACGTAGAAGAACGCGTCGATCGAGCCGTCGGGTACGAACACGTCGACGCTGGTGGAGCCAATGTCGGTGTCGTTCGCCGCGATGAGTCCCAGCAAGGGATTGTCACCGGTGATGGTTACCGTTACCCCACCGTGTCCGGCCGCGCTCAGGCGAGCACGGAGCGCCAGGGATTGGAGGCCCGAACCCAGGTCGGACGTGGTGCCCACCCAGCTGATCGTGGGTTGCGTTACGGTCACGTCTCGAAAACCCTGGGTCGTCGGAGTGAAGCCCGCGATCGCGGCTGAAACGGTCGTCGAACCCGCACCAACTCCGTCGAAACCCACGCCGCCGCCAGCGATCGATCCTGGTGTCGAACTATCCCCGGGTTCGAGACGGAAGTTGATGGAGTCACCGGAGGCAATCGCATCGACGATCTGCCCCACGGCGGGATCGACTACATAGGCAACTCCGTCGATGCCCGGTCCGCCCGGCCTCGCTGGCTGGCTCGCGCTCCAACTGGTTCCGTTCAAGCTGTAGCCTACTTGTACCGTGAAGGCGTCGGGTGGATCGAGCGTATCGATCGTGGTGGTAACGGAATTGAGCCGGAAGTTCGGCGCAACGACCGTAACGCCGTCGGTGTCACCGATGATGCCCGCCGCGCTCGCGGATACAGTGGCGATTCCGGTGACGCCTTCGAGAGCGTGCGCGTAGAAACTGGCATCCGTCGAGCCGTCGTTCACCAAGATGGAGAGCGACGGTACCCCGGGGTCGCTCGAGCCTTGCGAAAGGAGTACGCGGGAGGGATCCTCGCTGACGATATCGATCGTAGTACCGCCGTGCGCCGATCCATTGAGTCTTGCCCGCAGCAGGTTGCCACGTAGTCCCGCGCCGATCGTTTGTGGCAAGCCGAGAAAATCGATCACGGCCGCTTCGTAGGTCACGGTTCGAGCCGAGTTGTCGACGGTATCGAAGCCATCGATGGAGCCCGATATCTGGGCCGTGCCCGGTTGCAGTGCGTCGGCCGCCACTCCACCGGACGCGATACTTGCCGCCGAGCTACTGCTTCCGGGAGGGATGAGGACGGTCACGCTGCCGCCAGTCTGCGTCTGCGTGCGTAACATGAGGGTTGCTGGCACCGAGCTTGTGATCGTGGCGGTGAAGCCTGCCCCCCCGACTCGTGCTTTTTGCGTAGTTCCAACGCTGACACCGGTGCCACTGGCAATTCCCACGCGAACGGTGAAGGGGTCTTCCGGGTCGATCACCGATCGCGTAGCCGTGACACCAGTCAAGTCGAATGCGGGTGTAACTACATCTACATTGAACGAATTGGTTGCAAAGCCAGGCGCTTGCGCCTCGATCGTAACCGTACCGGTTGTGTCGGGGAGCGCCTGTACGACAAAGAACGCGTCGGTACTTCCATTCGGTACGAAAACCGACACCTCGGGCACGCCGGGCGTCTGATCGTCGGGAGCGACCAACGCTTGGGTCGAATCCGATGCGGACAGCGAAACCAGGATTCCCCCGTGCTGACTGTCGCTCAGGCGCGCTCGCACATTGTTCGACTGCAGCCCGGAGCCGACCTCGGCAGGCTGGCTGATGAACGAGATGCTCTGGGCGAAGGCAGGGGCTCCGATCAGAACGGCGCATAGGATGACGAACAGCTGGATGCCGCGCATGGGGCTTCTCCCGGGTCCAAGGAAACGTGTCGTTCTGAGTAATAGGACGCGTTGCGCGGGCAAATGCGGACACGACCGGCCGGCCGCGAGTTGATTCAGTTCACCCGGAGATCCTTCGGAACCATCGCGAATCGCCGGTATTCGCCGCCCTTGCGCTCGAGCACCCGTTTCCACAGCGAAGCGGGTTGGTCAGTAAACACGTCTTCGGCCCGGGCCGGCTCGATGATCCAATCGTCGCCAGCAAGCTCACCCTCGAGCTGGCCAGCTCCCCATCCCGCGTAGCCGGCGAACACACGCGCCCGGACCACCGATGGACGCAGGGCCTCGTCGATCTCACCGGTGAGGAACCCCACGTTGCCGAAAACGGGAAGGCCGACCTGAGCGGGGGTCTTCAGTTCGGCCAGTACCACGGGTTGGTTCGGTTCGACGGGACCACCCTCGAAAAGGATGGCGTCCGGATCGGTGAGTTGGGCCAGTGGGGGCACCGCGTCGACCAATCGAGTTTCCGTGGGGCGGTTCAGGATGATACCGACCGCTCCTTCGTCATCGTGGTTGCCGATCAGGACCACGGTGTGCCGAAAGTTCGGGTCGTGGAGCCCAGCACTTGAGATAAGTAGATGAGCCTTGAGCGAGTGCATGGAAAAACGGCCTCTTGGGTTGGGTCCCTGGTATCCTCCATCCTCGTAGGTTATTTCGTGATTCGCAAGCCAGAGAATTAATCTGGCGAGGTTCACGTGTGTTTCTCGAATTGTTGGTACTCGGCCGGTTGCTTCCAAGGAAGCCGGTTGAGTCGCCTGGTGGATACCTTGGCTCACCTGACTCTGGGGTGCTTTCATGAAATATCTGTGTACTCGGTTGCGACCCGCCAGCGTGGCGCTCCTGCTACTGATGCTCCACGCGAACCCCGTGGCGGCTCAACTTGGGGTGGCCAAACGCGTCGTGGCTTCTGGCGGTACCGCGATGGGCAGCGCCAACTTCGGCGTGTCGGGGACGGCAGGCCAGGTGGGCACCGGCCAGCTCAAGGGCGAAAATTTCGCGGCGCAAGCCGGTTTCTGGTTTACCGAAGGTAGCATGGTTACCGCCATTGGTGATCTTCCCGAGGTGTCGCGGGTTTTCGCCTTGGAACAGAACTACCCGAACCCCTTCAACCCCGCGACCACGATCGAGTTCATTCTGCCCCGGCAAGCACTCGTCAAGCTACGGGTGTTTGACGCCACGGGAAGACTCGTGGACGAAATCGTCAACGAGGTTCGTCCCGCTGGCACATACCGCGAGGCGTTCACGGCGCCATCGCTCGCCAGTGGCATCTATTTCTATCGCATGGAAACGAATGGGTTCGTCCAGACTCGAAAGCTCTTGCTGCTGAAGTAGTGCCAGGCCCCACGTTCACGTTGTTCCCGGAGGATATTCAGATGCGATTCTTCTTTTCCGCCTTGGTTCTGTTGCTTGCAACGAGTACCAATGCAGCCCCGCCTCGCACCCTCAGCTATCAGGGCGTCCTGACCGATAGTGTCGGGGGTACCGTCTCCGACGGTTCCTATACGATGACGTTTGGTTTGTATCTGGCCGCATCTGGTGGCACCGCCCAATGGACCGAAACCCAGAACGTCACGGTAACCAACGGAAATTTCGACGTGATTCTGGGGTCCATTTCTCCCATCACGGCGCTTTCCTTCGACGATCCCTATTGGCTTGGCCTCCAGGTCGACTCGGATCCAGAAATGACGCCAAGAACCGAACTGACGGGAACCGCCTACAGCCAGATATCCCGCACGGTCGAGGACGACGCCATTACGTCCGACAAGATTGCAAACGACACCGTCGTACGCTCGCTCAATGGGCTGGACGATCTCGTCGGTATCGTCGCCGGCACCAATGTCACGGTGACGCCGGTCGGCAACAACATCGAGATTTCGGCGTCGGGTGGCGGTGGCGGAAATGTGCCCGGCGTTGCCAGCGCCAAAGGCATAACCTCTGGCACCCTGGGATCGACCGTGAGCAGCGTTGCATCGCGCACGATCAATTGCCCGGCCGCCGGTTACGTTTTGGCTATCGCATCCACCGACGTGTACCTCAACCACGTGGCGGGTAACCCCACATGGGTGCAGGTGGGAGCGTCTGACGAATCAACCGCGCTGCCATCCAGCCAGGACCTCGTTGCGCAGATCCCTTTCTCGGCCCCAACGGGGCTGTACACGATTCCGCTGACAAGCCATGGTTTGTTCTCTGTGTCGGCTGGCAACAACACGTTTCATATAGCTGGCAAGATAGGCAGTGTCAGCGGCTCTGCGAGCGTTTCCAATCGGCAGTTGACGCTCGTGTATCTTGAAACGTCGTACGGCACCGTCTCTCCGACGGTTTTGTACGACCCGTCAGAATCGGACCACGTGCCGCCTGGTGGATCGGACGAGCGCTAGCCGCCAACGCGATCGGGGTTTCGCCATACCACTATTTTTGACGGGGATACGTCTCTGGTTGGAGTCGGCGCTCTATTCGTGCTATCGATAGAACTATCGCTAGTCGAAGATCCGAGTGAGGGAGTCCAACGAGCAATGCGCAGGGTCAGATTCAGATGTCCCGGTTTGTCCACGAAGCTGAGCCGTTTTGGCGTGCTCGCTTCGCTGTTCATGGTGTCTCCTGTTTTCGCCCATGGCGTGGCCCAGGGCGACAAGGGCTATATCCAGGAGGTTTCTGGGGTACATCTCGTGCCGTTTGCCTACCTGGGCGCCAAGCACATGGCAACCGGCTACGACCACGTTCTGTTCCTGCTGGGCGTGATCTTTTTCCTGTACCGGCTCAAGGACGTGTCCGTCTATGTGAGCCTGTTTGCCTTCGGACATTCGTCAACAATGTTGTTGGGTGTCTACTTTGGTTGGAACGTAAGTGCCTACCTCGTCGATGCCATCATCGGTCTTTCGGTGGTCTACAAGGGGCTCGATAATCTGGGCGCGTTCCGACGTTGGTTCGGGCGGCAGCCGAACACCAAACTTGCTGTCCTGATTTTCGGTTTCTTCCACGGGCTGGGGCTTGCGACCAAGATTCTCGAGTACGAATTGGACCCGAACGGCTTGGTGCCAAACCTTCTTTCGTTCAATGTCGGTGTCGAAATCGGTCAGCTGGTCGCGCTTTCCGCGATTCTCATTGCCATGGGCTACTGGCGTAGGAGCGCGAGTTTCCAGCGGCATGCCTACGGCGCCAATGTCTTGCTCATGAGCGCGGGGTTCATTCTCGTGGGCTATCAATTGACTGGGTTCTTCGTGAACTAGTGAGGTGTGTATATGTACAACGCGAACGAGCCCAATGAAACCGAGCTCCCTAGTTCGGCCAGTTTGCTCAAGTCCACTCTGATTGCCTTCGTGGTGGCGGCGATCATTCTCGTGACGATCGTGCTTCCCGCCGAATACGCCATTGATCCTACGGGAATCGGGTCGGCGCTTGGGTTGACCCGCATGGGGGAGATCAAGTCACAGCTGGCGGAAGAGGCAGAAGCGGATGCAGGCTCCGAGATCAACGTGGGTAGCGTTGGGCAACGCGTACCCGCGCCACCGGCGGGCCCGCCAACTGACGCGACGCCAGCCGGCACGGCTCAAGCGGATCCGGCGCCAGCGGGCGAAGAGAACGGCTGGCGCGACACGACAGAGATCACCATTGCTCCCGAGGAAGCGATCGAGCTCAAGTTGGTCATGGCCAAGGGTGAAAAAGCCGCCTACGAATGGGACGCCGGCCGCGGTTCGCTGAACTTCAATGAACATGGGGACGGAAACGGACAGTCGATCGAGTACGGCAAGGGCCGGGCGACTCCCTCGCGGCAAGGCGAACTCATCGCGGCCTTCGACGGGTACCATGGATGGTTCTGGCGGAATCGTTCGGAAGTGCCGGTTTCACTTACACTACGCACGCGTGGCAGCTACTCCGAGATCAAGCGGACAAGGTAGCCGGGCCCTGCGGTTTATCCGTTTGCCCACCCAGGACCTTCCCGTAGATTCCGAATCCGCTCATAGCCCTCAGCTGCCAATCCATGCTCTACTATGACCGGCAGGTCGGTTCCGCTTATTCCATAGCCAGGAGAACTCAGTGAAGCTCGCAATTCTCTCGTGCAGTCCCAACAGCTATAGCACTCGGCGTCTGAAAGAGGCCGCAATCCAGCGCGGTCAAGAAGTTCGTGTGTTGAACACCCTCAAGTTCTCCATCGACCTGCAGGAGGCCAACCCCGATCTCTACTACATGGGAAAGTCACTGAGCCACTACGATGCCGTGCTTCCACGCATCGGGGCGTCGCTGACCTACTTCGGGACGGCGGTTGTGCGCCAGTTCGAGCAGATGGATGTGTTCTGCGCGAATTCATCCACTGGGATCACGAACTCCCGCGACAAACTTCGAAGCATGCAGATTTTCAGTCGCCACAACATTGGCATCCCGCGGACTACCTTCGTGAAGAACCGCAAGGACGTACTTGGCGCGATCGCGCGTGTCGGTGGGGCCCCGGTCATCATCAAGCTTCTCGAAGGAACTCAGGGTGTGGGCGTCATTCTCGCGGACTCAGAAAATATCGCGGAAGCGATTATCGAGACCCTTCAGAGTACCAAGCAGAATGTGCTGATCCAGAAGTTCGTGGCCGAAAGCAAGGGACGCGACGTGCGCGCCTTCGTTGTGGGAGATCGCGTGGTCGCGGCCATGCGTCGCGTTGCCCAGGGACAGGAGTTCCGTAGCAACGTGCATCGCGGTGGGATGACCGAAGCCATCGAGTTGGACCAACAGTACGAGGACGCCGCGGTACGTGCGACCCAGATCATGGGCTTGAGCGTGGCGGGTGTGGACATGCTGGAAGGCAAGCACGGGCCCCAGATCATGGAAGTGAACTCATCGCCCGGACTCGAGGGAATTGAAACCTGTACAGATCTGGACATCGCCGGCGCGATCATGGATTTCATGACGGCCCAGGTTGATTTTCCTGAGATCGACATTCGCCAGAGGCTGACCACCAGCAAGGGTTATGGAGTCGCTGAGATTTCTGTTCCCGAGGGATCTGACTATGTGGGAAAGACGATCGTCGAGTCCGGCCTTCGCGAGAAAGATATCAATGCCCTGAGCTTGCGGCGCGAAAACAAGGTGATTCCGAATCCTCGATCCGATCGGGTTCTCATGGCGGGGGATCGTCTTCTCTGCTTTGGAAAGTTGGACTCCATGCGATCCCTGGTTCCGAAACGAGAGCGTCGGCGTCGGGCTCCTTCCGTTCACCATCTGCAAGAGGGTGAGTCGGCCTAATGAGGCAATGGATCGTTCTGGGCGGTTGATTCGAGACGGTCGCGGGCACGACGGCCACGCGTGTACGCCAGGTCATCGCAAACCTTGGGTGAGCGGCCGGGCTCTACCGCTGCAACTCCATGAGTAGCTGCTGACCGCCCTTGTGATCGGGGTTTGCTGCGATCCAGTCTTTTGCCATCTTCATCCCACGTTCAGGGTCCCCGGCTGCTGATACGGCATACGCCAAGCTCTCCATGGGCCCGAAAGCGCCGGGGTGCTCCGTGTAGTTGAGTTCGAACAGGAGCATCGCGGCGTCTTGCTGCTCGGACCTCTGAAGCCTCCACGCAAGTGAATCGATCGTGAACGGTGTGAATGCATTCGTCGGCTGCTCGCTCTTCAGCTCGTGGTAGCGCTGAATCATCGCGGACGGCCCATCTATTTCGAGTGCCTGTAGGAGTCTGAGGCGAATCAGGCCGCCGCGAGCGTCGGGTCCATCGTGATGTTCGATGTTGAGTTCATGGACGCGAGCGGCGTCTTCCACATGGCCCAACTGGGCAATTTCGTTGGCGACCCCGGTCAGCGTGTGTACCCGAAAGTCGTAGGTGTCCGATTCGTAGTAAAGAGCCCGGGCTTCTCGATAGGTGTTCTCCAGGGTTTCGAAATCTCCCACTTCGTAGTCCTGCACCAGCCGTTCGTGCAGAGGCGTGGGATTCGTTCGACCCGCGTGACAGGTGTAACAGCTCACTTCGAGTGAGGGGGCCATGCGCTCCGAAATCGATGTCAGGTGTTCTGTGTTGATGTCACGGACCATTGCCAGCATCACACGCGCGGTCTTCTTGGTCTGTTTCTCGTCAGAGGCGTAGTCCCATTCCGATCGTGGCACATCGGTGGAGCCCATGTGGCAGTACAAACAGCCTTCGCCGCTGCGCCGGGGCAGGCCCAGCCCCTGAAGGTTATCCAGCATGATCTGGTTAAGATCTCCGCGGCTGATGTCCGCCGGTAGGACCTGGAGATTCTTGTAGGTTGGTTGCTCCTGGGCCATTGTGGCGCTGTTGCCAAGGGCCAGCACGAATGCGACCCCCGATGTCAGTTGTCCCAGTTGGCCCAAGCGCGGCCAGGTGCGGCTTGCGTGATTCAGCATGTGATTCCCTTCGGAGATAGGTCGCGTCTATTGTACGAGACATCGGTCGGTGCGTCACCGATCGCCAAGGTCCACGAATCCACCCGAGATCACCCCTGTCACCCGATCCAACATGAGAGATCCCGACAGGTGATGTGGTTCAAATATCCCTCGACATCGTCGATCCCGAGGGAGCCAACGTCAGCGTCGCCTGGGAAGTACGGGTAAAGTCGGCGTTCTCCTGGTCTTTGGGTGGGCGCGGTCGCCCGGTGACGTTCTATCTGGACGATATTTGTTTTGAGTAATGGGATCGACGGTAGGTCATCTGGTCCTCGCCATTCGTGTCACTACGATCGCGAAGAAAATCACGGTGCACATCCACGCGAACATGTCACCAACTCGCGAATAGACCGTCGATACACTCATCATCGGAACGGTTGCTTGCATCACGAATCCACCACGCGCAAATGCGTCCTTCTCGACCAAGCGTCGACCGAATGGGTCGCCGACGACTGATACTCCGAAGGCGGTCGGTCGTACCAGTGTGAAACCCTGCTCAATAGCCCGCATGATGGCCATTCGTACATGCATCCAGCGTACTGCTTTATCGTCGGATGACGGGGCCAGGAAGAGTTGTGTCCCTGAGCGACCGGCTTGGCGGAGCAGCGACGGAAAGTCCATGTCGTAACAGATGGCCCCACCTATTCGTCCAAGTTCGGTATCGACCGCAGGCAGGACGCCGTCGCCCACTACGTGCCACGCCCCTGGCACGGGCCGCGCCTTCAGGAACTCCCATGCGATCTCGCCCTGCGCGTCGATCAGGATGGACTTGTTGAGGTAGAGGCGCTCGCGCGTGGGATCGAACACCGACACCGCCATCAGAAGCATCACGCTATTGTCGCGGCAGAAGTTCTGGCCCTCTTCGATCCATAGCGCTTCTTCGTCATAGCACATCCACGTGAGCGCTTCCGACCAGACGATCAGATCCGCGTCGCCTCGGGCATTCATTGTCTCTTCGAACATCCGCTGTCGATATGCAGCCGCGAGCGCGGGCTGCTGAGCGCGTTGGGTATCGTCCATGCCCCAGCCCAAGTAGTGCGCGCGAAGAATCTCGCCGCCAGCGTTCTCCTGGATAGTAGGTCCGTGCATCAGCGCGACCCGAGCTTCTTGTTGCACGGTAGGGCGGGAGGCGAGTCGCGAGTAGCCGAAGCCCGTGACCGTCGCGATCAATACGATCGCCGTGGCCGTGCCGAAGATTGCGCTGCGCGTCCGAATGCCGTTGTGGACTACGAAGTCGGCCAATGCTGCTACCCACACGGCGAAGAACGTGATGCCAACCCAGCCCAGAACGGAAGCTATCTGCGCGACAGGAAGCCACTCAAGAAACGTGTAGGAAAGGCTGCCCCAACTCCCGGTCGGGCTGAAGGTCGCGCTCATGAGTTCGATGATTACGAACCCGCAGGGGAGGGCGACCGAAGCCAGCACGTTGTTCCATCGTCGCATCGCCGACACGTGGACCAGGAAGACCAACCCGTACACCAGGGAGAACCCAAGAAACATGGGCCATCGCGCCATTGAAGGTAGGGGTACGGTGCCGAGATAGGCGAGCTCCCAAGCTACGCCGTGCAGGACCGTGAACACCGGGAGCCCCAGCGACCAACGAGTGTGGTTCCAGAATCGAAGCCAAATGAAGACGGAAAGCACGGCCGCCAGTGGAGAGGCAACGTGCCCCGTGCCCAACGCGGTTAGTGCGGCGGCGCTCAGCGCCAGGGCGGGCCTTCTGATGTTGTGCCTCAAGATTCGGTTTCCTTGGAAATGGCGTCCAGCACGGGGATGGCTTCTTCGCACCAACCAACTCGCGCCGCCAAGATGCGCTGTCCTAGACTGAGCGTGAGGCGCCACATCTGATTGCGAGCCTCGGTGGGCGCCAACTGTGGGATCTGGTTTTCGAACGAATGGAATCTGTCGAGCTGCGCCCGATAGCGATCGAGGTGACGGCGCAGGTCGTTCGACAAGGCGGGGGCGTGTTCGGGAGATGCGAAGAAGAGCTTAAGGAGCTGTTCGTTGCGAACCGGCTGGGGTTTGCTCGGTTGAGCGATCCAAAGCACCAATTCGGCGTGGCCTTCCTCGGTTATCGAATACACGATCCGATCGGGGCGGGCGTCCTGCTTTTGGACTTCCCGGACCACCAATCCTTCTTCATAGAGGCGGCGCAGCGTGGGGTACACCTGGCCCAGACTCTCGCTCCAAAAATGCGAGGTGCGCTCCTCGAACACCTTCCGAAGGTCATAACCTGTTTTGGGGCCCTGGGTTAGGAACCCAAGGAGAGCAAACCGGGTGCGGTTCGTACGCGGCATGAGACATCCTATCTAAAAGATATATATCTTCAAGATACTCTAAACATGAGGAAGACGTCAATCCGATTCTCCCGCATCGCATCGGGACGAGGCACATTCAGGGTCACCTGATACAGTGATCCGCGGAGTGCGCAAGCGACGGTGGAGAAGCGAATGCCATACGAAGAACAGGACGTTTCATGATTCTCACGAACATACATCACGTTCCGGGCCGCGAGATCGCCGAGCACTATGGACTGGTGCAGGGCAGTACCATTCGCGCAAAGCATGTGGGAAAAGACATCGTGGCGAGTTTGAAGAACATCGTGGGCGGTGAACTTGGGGGCTACACGGAGTTGCTCAAGGAATCACGTGATGAATCGCTGCAACGTATGACAGTCCAGGCCGAAGAGTTTGGAGCCGATGCGATCATCAACGTCAGATTCTCCACGTCGTCGGTGGCCCAAGGCGCGGCCGAGATCCTCTGCTACGGCACTGCCGTGAAGTTGCGCTGACATGTTGTGGCTCTATGCGATTGCTGTTCTGGGTCCGCTGCTGCTTGGGTTCGTAGTGGGGCGATGGCTCGAGCGGCGCCACTACGCAAGCATTCACCGGCGCGAGCAACAGTATATGCAGGTCGCGGTTGTCACGTTCGAGCCGCCGCCACCGGCGCGGCCAATTCGTAGCGCTACACTCGCAGTGGGAAGCGTCGTTGTGTCGGTAGACTACTACAAACGTTTCCTTGCCGGATTTCGTCTTTTTTTTGGCGGTCAGCTGGGTAGCTACGCCTCGTTGCTTGATCGTGGACGTAGGGAAGCCATCCTGCGCATGCGTGAAAGCGCCCCGCAAGCCGATGTGTTCGTCAACGCCCGCATCGAGACATCTTCGATTTCGCAGGGCGAGGATGATTCCACGGGCACCGTCGAGGTTTTTGCCTACGCTACCGCCCTTGAGTACGCTGAGTGAAGTTTGTTCCCAAGGAGCTTGTTCACACGGCCGATGCTTCTCGTGGTCGTGAAACGCTTCGCACGCGGTTGCAGTTCGCGATAACTGTCGTGCTCGTGCTGGGCGGGCTATACCTGACGCTCGGTCTCGTGGGGGAGACCGCGGGCAGATTTCTTCCCGACTCCTGGGAGCGACAGTTTGCCGCCGTTCCCGTACCCGGATTGACGGACGCACCCGTCCTGGATCCTGCACGTGATGTTCTGGTTCGTCTCATGCAGGACGAATCCCTCCGTGAACTCGACTATCAACTCTTGCTGCTGGACGACAGTGCACCCAACGCCTTCGCCGTGATTGGCGGAACCATCGGCGTGACGCAGGGGTTGCTCGACATGGTGGAGAGCGAAGAGGGGCTGGCCTTCGTTCTCGCCCACGAGCTGGGTCATCATCAGAACCGTGACAATCCTCGTCGGATGGGTCGGCGGCTTCTGTTTGGGCTCGTCGTTGGTATGTTTTCCGGGCAAGCGACTACGTCGGTCGTGAATGGGTCGCTGGAGATGGTTGAGTCCGGCCACTCGCGAAGTCAGGAGCTCGCGGCCGACCTGTACGCCTTGGAACTTGTGCGTCGAAAGTTCGACGACACCGAGCGAATGCTCGAGTTTTTCCACAAGATGTTCGAGCGACGTGAAGAGGCGCGGTGGGAGCGGTATTTCCTTTCCCATCCGTTGACGCAGGAGCGGATCGAGCGCCTCGAGGCCCGGATGGAGACGCGGATCGAGGCCCGGATGGAGCCGCGTATCGAGAGTTCGCCGTAACTCCGCGAGAGCACCTCAGACTGTTGCGCAGGATCAGTGTGAAAGTCTCGACATAGAACTTGCAATCCAAACAAACGTTTGGTACTGTATCCACATCGACGAATCCCCAGCCTCCCAGTTGTGGATCGCACGATG
>JAJDAC010000012.1 GCA_029262065.1 Candidatus Krumholzibacteriota bacterium
TCATGCAGTTGGAGCGCCTACTCGAGGGTGGAGATCAGTGGGCGCAAATGGCGCAGGGTGCGTCGGAATCGTTGGACGTTAGTCTGTTGAAGGCCTGTGCCGAGACCGCGCGTCATGATGGTGGCTGGATCCACGCCGCCGCGCGCGGCTCCGAACGAGTCACCGATTGCACCCATTGGTGGTCGCGCAGCCACGTAACGAACAGATCGAGCGCGCGCCGTTGAGGTCGACTGACGAGCGGTTCGATGTTGACCCCGGGCTCGGGCTGCAGTCGCTCGATGGCCCAGGCGACGAACGCATGGGCTTCGTGAAGAATGCGCGCATGACGTTCAGGAGCCTCTTCGAGCACCGTCTTGGCTTCCTCGGGTGCCCCGCGCCACTGATCGAGCGCGGACATCAGCGGGCCCAGGTGAGGGTCCCGCCCCAGGTCGGCGTGGGGTCCCAACCCTCCGCTCCAGTCCCGTCGCCACTCCGTGCGCAAGGCGCGGACCATCGCACCGTAGGCTTCGCGTGCCTGGTACTCCAGTTCGGCTCGCGTCACCAACAACGACACGCCACTCGAAGTGATCGTCTCGGCCGGTTCGACCCACTGCAGCGGGTGGTCCAGTACGGTGACCGTGCCGCCTGGATGCCCCTGCACCCGCGCACGATCCAGGACGGCCATGATGGCGTCGGACCCGGCTGGAATGGACGGAAACAACAGCGGCGCATCGGCGACGGACGTCGTCCACAAATCATTCGCGGCCACGACGCGCTGCAGAAACGAGCCACGATCGGCTTCGAGCAGGGGTGTCTCCTGCGTTCCCACTCCCAGCTCGCGCTCGAGGCGAACCGCCTCGGTCCGATCGCGGGCCACCACCACCCAGGGATGATGCGGACCGTGCTGACGAATCCAACGCGCGATCTGCTGCACCAGACTGGCGGACAGCTCCTGGCCTACTCCGGCGAGCACCGGGCGCCCACAGTTCAGACAGAGTTGGTGGACATGATCCAGCTCGGACTGCGAGCCGCACCCGTCGCAGTGCCAGGAGGGCGACTGCAGGATCTCGCGCTGCCACGACCACGCCTGCCGGGCCGAAAGGTCCAGGTTGCGCGCCTGCGCATTGAGGATCGAAGCCAACTCGCGCGTCCAGGTGCCGGCGCCGGCGCGGTCATCATCGGCGAAGGCAAGCACGGGCGCGCCCGAGTTTTCGGCGCACTCGGCGAGCCGGGCCAACCAGGTCGACTGCCAGGTTCCATCGGTCAACGGGTGATCGGCCAAAGCTCGTTCCGCCTGCGGAACGCACCACAGCACATCGGGCTTTCGTTTGGCCCAGCGAAGAAAACCCGGATCGGACAGGCACGACGGCGGCACGGCCAACAAGGATACCTGGCCCCGATCGGCGGCCAGCAGGCGCGATTCGAGCGACGTTTCGCGCTGGTCAAGGCTATCGGCCCGCAGCCCAGCTCTATCCCAACCCTCGGGCAGCGTCTTGTCGACCCACGCCACCACGCGTACGGCCAGCGGCCCCTCATCGCCCGCTTCGGCGGCAATGCGAGCGATGGTGAGCGCGGTAACCGCGCGGCCGGCCAATGACACGCCGCCCACCACCATCCGTCGCGCCCGCGACCATTCCGCCAGCAACGTGGTGAGCGCGGTTCGCTCGGGAGAAGACGCGCGTTGGGTCGAGGCGACCATGGTCTCGATCCGTTGCAGACGATCGACGCTCAACGATTGACGCCACTGCGGAAGTTCCCTCGCGGGAACCGCGGCCAGAAGCTGGGCCCCCGTGCGTGAGGCCTCGTTCTCGGCCACCAGGGGAAGCAGCGCATCGTGATCGGGTGTCCAGTGGGCCAGCCTGGGATCGAGGCATATGAGCTCGGTGCGGGCGTGCGATGCCGCCGCCGCCAGGCGGAGCAGCACGCGCAAGGGGTCGGGCATGTCGGCGCCCGCAATGCGCGGAACGATGACCGAGTTGAATTCCGCCTCTTCGCTGGCTCCGCCGCGCACCGCGGCCGCTCCGCTATCGCGTCGAAGCCACCGGTTCGCCGCCACGCCCAACGGAGTCCACAGCGCAGCCTGCGGCCGTTGTTGCAGCCAGTGCTCAACTCGCGCCGTCGTCAACGCATCGGCTTCGGCATCGAGCAGCACCGAATCGGACTCGTATCCCGCGGGCACCTGGTGAAACTTCAACGGTACGATGGCGCCCTGATCCGCCAGTGACAACGGGCGGCCCTCGGGGAGCTTCGCTTCGAGTTCGCGCCGCAGCGCACGGGCGAAATGCTCGGCCTGCGCAAAGACCAAGGCGATGCGCGCCTGCGCCACACGATCCAGGATCTGGCCGAGAGCCTCTTCCACGACCGCTTCTTCGCAACGCGCGACCTGATGCACGAGGTCATCGATCACCACCGTCGCCGACCGGCCGTCGGAGGGTGGAGCGGTGGTGAGATCCTCGACCCAGACCAGACCATGCGCTCGTCGCTCTTCGAGTTGCGTTTCGAAACACTCTTCGAGCCGACACCCGGGCGAGCACTGTCCTCCGACCAACCGTGCCATGCCCTCGATCTGCGCCCGCGCCGCCTCGGCTCCACCTTCAGCCAACCAGCGACGTGCATCGCCCTCGGGACAGGTAGCCAGCGCGGCGTAGAGCCAAAGCACGTCGCCCCCGCGGGCGCCGTCGGCGATGGCCGCCGACATCCACTGCTCCATGGTCTCGAGCAACACCTCAGGGCACAGTCCGTGCGCGGGCGCCAGCGTCACGCGTCGCGGGTCCACGACCGTAGCCGCGGCGGCCGCCACTCTGCGGCTGCGCGCGCCGCCGTCGGCCAGGACCTCCGACGGTGCCGCGACCGCCGCATACCCCGCGAGTTCCGCGGCATCAGGGCGATGCGAGATCAGGGTGTCAGCGTGAATCGTTCCGTGCGGAACCCGCGCCGGCTTGCCGCGGGGCCAGGGGCGCTCCTGCAAACGCGGCCACGCCAGATCCACCGCGCCGGCCACGCGCTGCAGAACGGGACCCGGTTCTTCGGGCCGCACGCGATCCAGAGCACGCAGACATCGAGCGAGCGCGGCCGCCAGCCCCACACCGGCTCGCCCCAGCGATTCCAGGTTCGACACTCCCCACTCGCTCACGAAGGCCGGCGTTCCAATGCGAGCCAACAGACGCGGGACGAGTGAACGTGCCTCCCTCAACAGAGGTTGCCAGGGTGTGGCCAAGGCATCTTGCGAGTCGAATAGAGGATGCGCGACGGTTGGTTCCTCGGGTGGGGGCGCGCTCTTACGTTGAGGCAGCGACCCTTCGATCTGACTGAGATCCAGGATGGCGCGGTCGCCCAGCAGGCCCGCCAGCCAGGCCGGCGGCATGGCCGGCATGAGCACCGGCGCTTCCGCGTGCAGCCACTCGTCGATCATCTGACGGGCGAGCACGGGCGGAGCGGCAAACGGAACATCTTCGTCGCGCACGATCAGGACGCACGCATCGCACGGGGCTTCGCCGTCCAGACGCAGGCCCAGCAAACGATGCTCTTCTTCGTTCCAGACCAAGACCGACAAGCGATCGGGCCGCGCGCTGCCCCGCCTCTGAAGCAATGACGCCACGGCCGGGGGCGGCCACTCGAGGGAGTGACGACGAGCATGGTTGTCCAGTTCCTGCAACCGACGCGTTTCGACCATGGGCACGGCGAGTTGTCGCTGATTGCAGGTCAGTTGCGTAACCACCGACAGCAGGGCCGAGAATTCGCCCGGAGGCAGAGGGCCGTCCAACGCCATGGTGCCGAACTCGAGTGCTCGCGGCGCCTGCAACGGGTCAAGCAACGCCAGTCGACAAGCCAACGCCCACGCCTGGCCTCCGTAGGCGGCATCGCGGCGAATCAGATCTGTCTCGAGGCGTCGCAGGAGCCAGGGACCCATGGCCCTCAACTCGGGCAATCCGGCCCGCACCTGGGCCTGAGACCACTCCACCAACCAGATGAGATCCTCTACGCCCAGGCTCATCTCATCGGGAAGAGCTTCCACCCGCAACGGCACCCCGGACTCGACCGCCGCCTGAAGGTAGCGACGCGTGACCGGCCAAAGGTCCTCGCCGGCGAGCCGGAAGAACTGGCTGTCCCGCCGCAGCTCGAGCGCGCGACCCAACGACACGACGGCCTCGGGGGAAATCTCCCCCGAGGGTCGCCGAGCGCATTCGATCGCTTCGCTGGCGAGAAGTTCGCCCACCTCGCGGAGATCGGCGCGTAGTCGTTCCTCGCGCTCGGGGAACGTAGCCAGGGCTGGTTTCGCGGGATCGCGGCCAAACAGACTGCCCCCCCACCGTAGGAACGGTTCCACCGCCTTCTCGGTAATCGGAGCCAGTACGCGCGAACTCTCCCAGTCGCTGCGCGCCTGCCAATAGAGCTGTTCGGCGGCCAGGAATTCTCCGGCCACGAGCAGACGACGCGATTCTTCGAGGCGGCCCATGTAGCTCACGGAAGCGACTCCCTCCGGGGACGAGGGTCACGGGCCAGGTGGGGTCAGGCCACGACGATGTTTACCAATTTGTCCGGGACCACGATGACCTTGCGAACCTGCTTGCCGTCGATCCAGTGCGGAATCCGACCATAAGCCAGGGCCATTTCAGTCAGCGCGTCGCGCTCGGTGCCACGGGCCACCTTCATCTGATCGCGGAGCTTGCCGTTGACCTGCAGCACCACGGTTACCTCGTCGCGCTCGAGCGCGGCCGGATCCCACGTAGGCCACCGATCGTCAAAGACGCTGTGTTCACCGCCGAGCATCTGCCAGAGCTCTTCACCCAGATGCGGCGTAAGGGGTGCCATCGTGCGCACCCAGTCCCGCACGATGTCGGCCGCCTCGGCGGGCCAGGGGTTATCACCCCGGGCGTCGGCGAAGGCGTACAGCGCGTTGGTCAGCTCCATGTGCCGGGAGATCGCCGTGTTGAACTGGAATCGCTCCAGGTCGGCCGTGGCTCCCTTCACGGAGTTGTGCCGTGTGAAGCGCAGTTCGTCCAGTCCCGATTCATCGGAAGACGCCGCGGCCAGGACCTGGGGGCCCCGTTCGTGCACGAATCGGTGCACCCGTCCGAGATACCGGAACATGGCCTTGAGGCCGGAGTCATCCCAATCGCCGCCTTCGATATAGGCGAACCCGAACATGAGATAGGCCCGTAACGTGTCGCTTCCGTAGAGTTCGAGGTAGTCCTCGGGATTCACGACGTTGCCGCGGCTCTTGCTCATGCGCGCACCGTTGCTGGTGATGACACCTTGGTGCACCAGACGCTGGAAAGGTTCATCGAACGCCACGTGCCCCAGTCGGTGCAGGACTTTCACGATGTACCGGGCGTAGAGAAGGTGCATGACGGCGTGCTCGGGCCCACCGACGTATTGATGTACTGGCATCCACCGGTTCACAAGTTCTGGATCGAACGGGCGGCTCGCATCCTTCGGATCCAGATACCGCAGGAAATACCAACTGGAATCCACGAACGTGTCCATGGTGTCGGTGTCGCGCTCGGCACCGCCGCCGCACTTTGGACAGTCGACGAAGCGCCAGGTTGGATGGCGCTTCAACGGACTCTCGCCCGTGGGCTTGAACTCCACGTCTTCGGGTAACCGTACCGGCAACTGATCTTGGGGCACCGGCACCTCACCGCACTTGGCGCAGTGGATGATGGGAATGGGCGCACCCCAGTACCGTTGCCGACTGATCAGCCAGTCGCGCAGCCGATAGTTGACCGTGGCCTCACCATGCCCCCACTGATCGAGGTACGCAATGACCCGCTCGCGCGCGACGGCGCCGTCGAGCCCGTCAAACTCACCGCTGTTGCACATGGGACCATCTTCGGTCCAGGCCGCGTCGAGCGACGCTTTCGGATCGTCTGATTCGCCCAGGATCACGCGTCGCACGGGAAGGCCGTACCGGTTGGCAAAGTCGAAGTCGCGCTCATCGTGAGCGGGTACGGCCATGACCGCGCCGGTGCCGTAGCTACCCAACACGTAGTCGGCCACCCACACGGGAATCTCTTCACCGTTGATGGGGTTCACCGCGTAGGCACCGGTGAACACGCCAGTTTTCTCGCGCACGGTGGAGGTACGATCCACCTCGCTGACGCGCGACGCGGCCTCGACGTAGGCGCTCACCTCGTCCTGGCGCTCGGGCGAGCAAAGGTGCTCGACCAGCGGGTGCTCCGGCGCCAGTACCATGTAGGTCACACCGAACAACGTGTCGGGTCGCGTCGTATAGACGGCCAGCTCGCGGTCAAGGGACTCGTCGCTCACGCTGGACTCGGTAACGGTGAACCGCACCGTGGCGCCCTCGCTCCGACCAATCCAGTTCTTCTGCATGGCCACCGTCTTGTTTGGCCAGTCGATACGACCAAGGCCCTCCAACAGGTCGTCCGCACTCTCGGTGATGCGGAAGAACCACTGCGTGAGCAGACGACGGCGTACGGGGTTGTCGCAGCGTTCGCAAAGGCCTTGCACGACCTGCTCGTTGGCCAGCACCGTCTGGCAGCTGTCGCACCAGTTGACCGGTGCTTCGGAACGGTAGGCGCTGTTGGCTCGATACAGTTCCAGGAAGAGCCACTGCGTCCACCGGTAGTACTCGGGCTGGTGCGTCTCGAGTTCGTGGTCCCAGTCGTACATGGCCCCGATGGTCCGAAGCTGCTCTCTCATGTAGGCAATGTTTGCCTCGGTGTGCGGCCTCGGGTGCACATTCTGCTTGATGGCGAAGTTCTCGGCGGGCAGACCAAAGCTATCGAATCCCATGGGCTGGAAGACGTTCGCACCCTGCATTTTGCGAAAACGTGCCCAGGAATCGGTCGGACCGTAGTTGAACCAATGGCCCAGGTGCAGACGATTGCCCGATGGGTAGCTGAACATCACCAGGCAGTAGCAGTCCTCGCCCGAGGATCCCTGGAGATTCGACGCGTGGGCGCGGGATTCTTCCCAAGTAGCACGCCACTTGCTCTCGATTTCATGGGGCTGGTAGGCGGCCATGGCCGGCTCCCTCCGATGCCTCTTGGCTTGGTGCAGCCCTGGGCGTTCACCAGAGCTTGCCGGGCATGAGTTCGTGCGGTGGAACGAGATTGTGACGTATCGCCCTACGAGCGAGATCCCCGGAAGATAGCCAAGCCATGAACGTCCCACAACGAAAAGCAGAGAATCCCTATGGATAAGATCAGCTTCCAGGACTTCGTCGATGAGCCCTCGACGATTCAGGAAGCCCCCGCTCCGGATCTGGATCTGACCACGGAGGTCGATGTTGACCTGGCCGTGCGGCGCCTGCCGCCGCTGCCAGCCGTGTTGCAGGAGGTACTGATGGACCTTCGCAATGTGGACGCCGACATCGGCAAGCTCGAAGAGCGAATCTCGTCGGACCCCAGTCTGACCACGCGGGTGCTGAAAATGGCCAACAGTCCGTTCTACAACTCGCGCAGCGAGGTTGTATCGGTAGGCCGCGCCGTCATGACGCTGGGCTTCAAGACGGTGTCCAACCTGATCCTCGCCACCAGCTTCCGCGGAGCGATGGCTACCAACCGTGCCATTCCCGGCTACGAGCGCAATGGCATCTTTCACCACAGTCTGGCCGTCGGTCTGGCGTCGACCCGCTTGACCCGCCACGTCAGCAGCCTGCGAGGCTACGAGGACGAAACCTTCGTGGCCGGCCTGCTGCACGACGTAGGTCGTATCGCCCTGGCCAACGTCTACCAGGAGCATGCCGAAGCGTTCGGTCCCGGTGGCGATCCACTGAGTCTGGAGAACGAGCGCAAGGTCCTGGGCATCGACCACCAGGATGTCGGGGCCAAGGTCATCTCCCATTGGGGCTTGCCCGACGAACTACTTTGTCCGGTGACCCGGCACCACGACGACCCTGAGTCGCTGGTCGACGAACCGGTCACCCTGGCCGTGCAATTCGTCGACCGGTGGTTGAACCACGAGTCATATGCCCGCACCAGCCCGCGCAAGTGTAACGCGCTGGCCGATGATGCCGCGCGCCTGGGCACCGAGCCCGAGATCGTCGCCACCGCACTCGAGGGCCTGGCTGACGAGGTGACCACGTTCCTGGGCGGTGGCGAGTGAGCACCCGTATTCCGGTATCGGGTTCGGAGTTTGCCCGCCTCCATGCGGCGCTCGATCCGCGTACGTGCTACACCACGTGGCGCACGGTATGTGAGGAGCGATTCGGGTGCGCCCCGCTGGCGGCCTACATCTCGGTACGCGACGGTGGCTTCACCTTGGATCCGCAGTTTTCGGTAGCGAAGGACATGCCCCATCGGTGGTCCGCGAACGGTGCACCAGCCAACGTGCGAATGCTGGAATTCCAGTACCGCGATCGGACACTGGGCGGATTCGCGTGGGCCTTCGATCCTGACCTGGATTTCCAGGAAATCGAGGAAATCACCACCGAACACTTTGCGCCGGCGTTCTTCCGAGCCAGCTATCTCGCCCAGGCGCTGGCCGAGAACAGCCGCAGCCGGGACCAGCTGCACTACCTATCGGAGATGGGCAACCTGCTGGGCGTGCTGGACGTGGCCACGCTGTTGGTCAACATCCTGGAGCTCACCAGCGGAATCCTCGACGCCGACCTGGGCTCGATCGTGCTACTCGACGCGGCCAATGAACCGGTAACCGAACTCGAGTGGGGACTACCGCACGAAGCTCTCGTATCGGCCCGCCTGGCCGACGGAGTCAAGGTGCTCGACTGCGCGTTCGAGTCGCGCGAACCGCTTTCCCTGCGCAACGAAGATGTGATCACCGACGGACACTTTGTTTTTGATGGACTGTTGGTGCTACCCCTCGTGGGTCCCAACGGGGTTCTCGGATCCATGAACTTCGTGGGCACCGAGTTCGGTCCCGACCGGTTGGAAGTCGTTCGTCCCGGTGTGAGTCTGGCCGCGATCGCGGTCGAGAACGCCATGCTCGTGAAGATAAAGCTGGAGCGGGAACGCGAGCAGGAGCAGCTCGCGCTGGGCAAGAGTATTCAGCAGGGACTTCTCCCCAAGTCACCGCCCGAAGTGGAAGGCGTGGAACTCGCCGGCCACTCCGAATCGGCCACGATGATCGGCGGCGACTACTTCGACTATTTCAAACTCGCGGACGATGGTCTGGGTCTGCTGGTCGCCGACGTGGCCGGCAAGGGCGTAGCCGCGGGCCTCATCATGACCGCGGCGCGGGCCATGTTCCGCGCGGCCTGCATTGATTTGGAAGACCCGCGCGCCATTCTCGAGCAGGTAAACAACCTGATGTGCGCGGAGGAGTTCGGCGGGCGTTTCGTGACCGCGGTCTTCGTCAACGTAGACCCCAAGACGCGCGTGGCCCGTATCGCGTCGGCGGGGCACGAACCCACCCGGATCTTCCGGGCATCCGACGCCACGATCGAAGAAATCCTGCAGCCGGCGCTGCCGCTGGGGCTGCGCGACGCGGTTGAGTACGACCAGCGTGTAGTGCATCTGCAGCCGGGGGACGCCATGGTGCTGCACACCGACGGCGTGAACGAGGCCATGGATCTGCAGCGGGTTCAGTTCGGCGATCAACTCGACGCCGCCATCCTGGCGGGCAAGAACGACACGGCCGAAGAACTCATGCAGCGGATCCTTTCGTGCGTCGACGAGCACATCGGCGACGCAGCCCGGCACGACGACACCACCCTCATCACGGCGCGCATGCGCTAGCCCGACGAGATACTCTCATCGAAGGTAGGAAGAAATGACTACGGTCTCTCAGGAAACGATAAACGGCCTGGCCGTCTTTCGACCCGAAGGATCCATCGACATCACCAACAGTGCCGAACTACGGGATTCCCTGCTCGAAACGTTCAAAGCGGGCCACCAATCCGTGGTTCTCGACCTGGATCAGGTGAACTACGTGGACAGCTCGGGCCTATCAGCTCTGGTCGCCGCGGCCAGCGGTTACGAAAAACAGGGTGCGAAAGTCATTCTGTGTTGTATACAACCAGCAGTCATGAAGGTGCTGGAAATGACGAAGCTCACCCAGTTCTTCGAAATCTGTAGCGATCTCAACGAGGCCGAAGCCAAGGCCCAGTCCCTGGCCTGAGTTATCCGATGAATCCACCAGCGGATACGAGAGCCAACGGGCCAGGAAACGGTGTCGCGATCAACCCATCGGATGTTTCTGACGTCATGGACGTTGAAAATCCTCGTCGGGTCGGCGTAGCCCTCTCGGGCGGTACGGCCAAGGTCATCGCCCACGTCGGCGTGCTGAAGGCGCTGGAAGAGGCCGGGCTGGCGCCCGACGTCCTGGCGGGCACCAGTGGTGGCAGTCTGATCGCCGTACTGTACGCCTCGGGCCTGACGGTGAAAGAACTTGAGGACCTGGCCGACGAGGTCAACTGGCGCAAGCTGGCCAACGTTCACCTGCCCAAGTTGGGCTTGCTTTCGAGCCAACGCATCGAAGACTTCGTGCGCGAGCTCGTGGGAGATCTGCGTTTTGAAGATCTGAAGATCCCCACCGATGTAATCGCCACGAATCTGCTAACCGGAGAGAAGACCGTATTCTCCAGCGGCATGGTCGCGCCGATCATTCGCGCCAGCTGCAGCATTCCCCAGATCTTCGGCCCCGTGCGCGTGAACGGCGGGCTCTACACCGACGGCGGCGTCATCGAATATCTTCCGATCGAGACCCTGCTCGAGCGCCACTGCCGGGTAAACGTCGGTGTCCATCTGGGCGCCTACATGGATTTCTCAGAGCCACCACGGCATCTGCTGGGTATGATCATGCGCGTGATCGGCCTGGTCGCGGTGCGCAACGCACGCGCGTCGGAGAAGCTGGCCGATGTGATCATCAAGCCCGATCTGCGCGACTTTGGCGGCTTCGATCTGAAGCGGGCCGACGAGATGATCGAAGTTGGCTACCAGTGCGGCCTGGCCGCGGTGCCGCAGATCCTGGCGTGCCTCGAACACGAGGAATCGCTCTGGACGAAGCTCAAGTCCAAGCTTCGTCCCCGTTCGCAAGACGTCACCGAATCAGAGTAACGCTGGTCGTCACGGGACGACCCTCCACATCAGCCACGACCCGATAGACGCCGCTGGCCAACGGACGGCCGTGGTCATCGAGGGCCGCCCAGGTCTGACGATGCGCAGGGCCAGCCACCGGCTGACTCTCCCAACGCGCCACGCGACGGCCGCGCGCGTCGTAGACCGACCATTGCACACGGTCCGTCGATGGCGCGTACAACTCGAATTGGACGCGGGGATTGAACGGATTGGGGTGGGCACTCAACTCGTAGCTCAAGGCCGTCGGTGAGTCGAGGTTCTCGGCCGCCACGGGCGTGGACGCCTGGCATCCGTAACATCCCGTGGCGCGAACATCGGCACGATCCTGATTCCAGAATTCCTCAGGAACCGAAGCCTGGCGCCCGGGCAACAGGTAGAGCTGATTGGCCCTCGCCACCACGATCTCCGCCCGGCCGTCGTTGTCGAGGTCGGCGATCAGCGGCGCCAGAATACCCGGCTTGGGGTTGCTCACGTGGCCACTCAACGTATCGAGTCGGAACCGCGCGTCGAGTTCGCCGCCAGCGAAACCATAGCTTCCCTCCATACTTCCGAATCGCAGCGTGCCTATTGGCCCCGCTTCGTTCCACGCGGCCTGCAGGGGAAGAAACAGCTCGGCGCCGGCATCGGCGGCGACATCGCCGACCCGTATCTCGCCCAGCGCCATCCGCGTGAAGTTGAACGTGGAGCCGACAAAGCCGGGGGAAGCCAGGGGCATCAGCGGCCACAGGCTCTCCTGTCCGTTCAGCGAGAAACGATGGACGCGCACCTGGGCGCCACCGCTGGACTCGGCGTGGACCGCACCCGCCAGGAAGTACGACTCGCCACCCCGCTCGGTTCGCGACGCGATCAGAAAACCGCTGGCGGTGGCCGTACTGGCACCCGCCGTGGAAAATGCCGCCGGAAAACCAGTGACGACGGAACCGGAAGCATCGAACACCAGCAGGGTCGAATTTCCCGAGGTCTGGCGCTCGATGATGGCAATGAAGTGGTCCGCACCGTTTTGCCCCAACACCACCGGCGCGCCGTAGTCGCGTCCGGCATCGAGTGCCACCGGCCACCCTGGGAAAGCGGTACCGGAAGTCGACCGCACTTGCAGAGCACCGGACTCCTGGTAGACCAGCTCGTCCTGACCGTCGTCGTCCAGATCGACCACCGCCAACGCGCTCACTTCGGGTCCGGACGCCGACCAGCGCGCGATTTCCGAGCCCGCTACATCCAGGACGACCACATCTCCAGCCGACGCGACGGCCAGGGCATCAGCGGCGCCCTGCCGGACCACGACCGCCGCGGTCGTGGCCTCGTTGTTGGAAACCGCCGTCTGAAAGGCAAGCTGACCGTTGGATCTCATGCCCAGTACTTCGCCAAACTGAGAGCCCGCGGCGATGATCGGGCCCTGGGCCGAGGCCGCGACCACCGGTCGCGAAAGCACGCCCAGACCACTGCTGAACACCGTGCGGGGGAAGATGCCGAAGTTGGAACCATCGGCGTTCACCGCATAGAACGTGTGCCCCTGCGGATCGATGGCCACGTTGTTGGTGGTCAGGACCTCGAGCTGACCATCTCCATCGAGATCGAACGCCGTGGGTGGCGCCGAAGCGTCGGCCGACAGACGCACGGGCCACAGGTCGTTCTGCTGGAACTCCTGCGAGGTTATCAGGATTCCCGATCCTTGCCCGGCGATTCGTTTGACCACCAGGATGTGCCATGCCCGTCGGGGGTTTTCCAGACGAACCACTTCGGCCTGTCCCGGCGCGGCCGCGAGGGACATCCCGACCGGCACGTAGCCATCGGGTTCTTCTCGCCATACGGCGAGGTCCAGGTCGAGCCCTTCATCGGGAAACAACTCAACCTGAAACACGCCGTCGGGGGCCACTGGGATTCTCACCGCCCATACGTTTGGTCCTAGAGGCGGTTCAAACAGAAAGAATGTCACACGATCACCGGGCCACGACACGCGCCGGATGGCGTCGACCGCGGCCGGCAATTGCACCAGACCGTACCCCTCCAGGGAGTCGTAGCCGACCCGATCAAGCCGTGGCGTCACCCCCGGACTCGTGCCCTGTCCCAGACCCGCGGTCTCCCACGCGGTGATCCTGAGTAGATCGGTAATCTGGCGAACCTGGGCTCGCGTGGATTGCCAGACCCGTCCGGTCTCGGTCCAGGCCTGCGCCAGGATGCTCATGGCGCCCGCTACGTGCGCCGCGGCGATCGAGGTGCCCTCGCGCGCGCGGTACGTGTCGTTGGGTTCGTTGTCACAAACCAGAACACCGCCGTCTTCCTGATCCAACGAACCACCCGGTGCAACCAGGTCCAGCCGAGGCACACCCGCATCGCCGCGGGTCGAGTAGCTGGCGACCCTTCCTTCGACATCGGTCGCGCCCACGGTCAGAACGCCGTCAACACGTCCGGGGTAACCCAACGGTCCGGTCGGATCGTTTCCCGAGGGAGCAACCACCACGATGCCTACGTCGATCAGAGCCGACACGGCGTCGGTGATGCCCAGGTCATCTTCCCAGACCGCGCCAATGAGGACCGTGCGAATTTCGTACGCGTTGCGATTGGCCAAGACCCAATCGATGCCGAGCAGCAGGTCACTGGCCCAGACCATCCATTGGCCTTCGAAGTTGTACGTCTTCACGATGACCATGCGACCTTCGGGAGCCACACCACTCAGGGTTGGATCCGTCGTGCCGTTGCCGAAACCGGCTCCCGCCAACGCGGTACCGTGGAGATGGTAATCGTAGGGTCCCGCGCTGCCCGGCTGATCGTCGGTCACGTCGTGCCAACCCGCTACGCGCAACGCCAGGTTGGTATTGAAGCCGCCCGCAGTTTCCGCGTCGGACCAGTCATCCGCATCGCCCGACTGTGGTCCACCGTCTTCGTTGTCGAGATCCACGTCACCCAGATCGTCGTGCGCGGTGTCGCATCCGCTGTCGAGAATGGCCACGGTACTGCGACCGTCGCCGCGCATGGACAGGACGTTCCACACGATAGGATTCGCACCAATCAGTTGCGTCGTCCGCGACAGCGCCGGCGTGCCCGACTGGTCCGCCGTCAGCGTACCCAGTTGGCTCCAGATGTTCTCGACCGCCGACACGCTGTCGATCGGCGCCTCGAGAATCCAAAGGCCCTGGAGAGTCTGGATCGTGCCCACCCGAGCGGTGCCGCCCTGCCCCAATGCCGCTTCGGATTGCGTCGCGATCTGGGGCCGAAACAGCCACCGGGCGGTGGTGGCCGCATTCGCCGGCGTCTTCACGACGTCCAGGTCGGTTCGGGGGATGACATCGGAGCCCGGCCCTGGGGCGGCCGCGGTCAATGCGACCGCGGTCGTCGGTGCGTACCAGCTCAGGTACAGAACGGCACAAACGGCCAGCAGAGGCACACGCAGGCAGGAGATTGGATTCATACCGCCACGAAGGTTGGGGAGATGGAGCGATCCGAGGGCATTGCATGTCCGGGGGCTCCCACAAGTTAGGAAGGGCACCCCCACCGGGTCAATGTCGACCCTGCATCCTGTACCACGCGGCGCTAAAGCGCCACCGAACGCAGGTGGCGCAGGGTGAGCGAATCGTCGGCTACCTGCACCACGATCGCGTCGAAACGACAGGTCCGTCCCGGCCAGGTCAGCTCTGGGCACTGGCGCAGCAAAGCGCGGGCACAGGATCGCAAACGCGTCCGTTTTCGCCGGTCGATGGATGCCGCGGCGGTCGCGAAGCTGTCGTTCGACCGCAATCGAACCTCCACGAACGCCAGCACATTGCCAGTACGCGCCACGATATCCATCTCGCCCTCACCTCGCCGCGCGTTGCGCAGCAGAATCTGGTATCCGCGCAGAACCAGGTATTCGGCCGCCATGTTCTCGGCTCGATCGCCTCTCCACCGCGTCGTGCCCTCGTGAGCCACGCCGTTTTCCATTCCGGGAGGATGGCTGGTCTTGATCGACCAATCACAAATCGAATGGGAGGCGGATCTGATGGATCACGTCGGCCACCGGAGCAAACGAACGCCGGTGCAGCGGGCACGCACCGTTCTGCTCAAGCGCGCGAAGATGATCGGCGGTGGGATAACCGACGTTGTGATCGAATCCGTAGTGGGGATAGTAGCGATGCCATACCCGCATGAGGCGATCCCGCGCAACCTTGGCCACGATGCTGGCGGCCGCGATGCATTGGCTGCGATCGTCGCCCTTCACCAGGCATCGGGCGCTTACCCCCAGCGCATGGGGAAGCTGATTGCCATCGACCAACGCAAAGTCGGGCTCAACCCGCAACCGGCGTACGACCTGCTCCATGCCCCAAAGCGACGCCGCCAACACGTTGCGACGGTCAACCTCGCTCGCCGACACCGCTAATGCGGCCCAGGCCACCGCCTCGCGCGTGATGCGTCCGAAAGCCTCTTCACGTGCCGCCGCCGAGAGCTTCTTTGAATCGCGAACCCCCGCGAGGTCGGCGCCCACCGGCAGGATCACGCCGGCCACCACGACCGGCCCCGCCAGACATCCGCGCCCCACCTCGTCGAGTCCCACGACGCGCCGCGTGCCTCCCCAACGCGCCCAGCGCGCATCGAAGCGGGCTAGACGGCTGGGCACCGCGTTACGACTTGGCGGTGGGCTTGACGGGCTTGGCGTCGCGACGCTCGGCAATACGCGCGGCCTTACCGGTGCGCTCGCGCAGGTAGTTCAGCCGGGCCCGGCGCACGCGACCGCGACGGGTTACTTCGATTGCCTGCACGTTCGGCGAGTGCAGCGGGAACACACGCTCCACGGCGACGCCGCCGCTCACCTTCCGCACCGTGAACGCTTCCTCGATGTTGCTACCTTTGCGATCGATGACCACGCCGGTAAACAGCTGAGTACGCGTCTTCTCACCCTCGCGCACGCGAACGTGCACCTTGATCGTGTCGCCCACATTGAATTCGGGAACATCGGTCTTCAGACCTTGTCGCCGAATGGACTCCAGGATGTTCATCGCCTTCCCTTTCTCGGCGGACCTCCGCCTTCGTTCAACTTTTCGTCTCGGGCGGACAGCAGATCGGGGCGGCGCTGTGCCGTCCGGTTTCTGCTGTCCTCCTCGCGCCACTCGTCTATGGCGCGGTGGTCTCCCGACAACAAGACGTCGGGGACCTTGAGTCCTCTGTACTCGAGCGGACGCGTGTAGTACGCCGCATCGAGATATCCTGACCGCCCCGAACTGAAACTGTCGGTATCGGCCGAATCCATCGTATTCAGCGTCCCCGGTCGCCGACGCACGATCGCATCGGTCATGACCAAAGCCGCCAATTCGCCGCCGGAGATGATGTAGTCCCCCAGCGAAAACTCATCGGTCACCACGAGCTCGCGTACGCGCTCGTCGAATCCCTTGTAGCGACCGCACAGAAAAATCAGATGATCCTCTTCGGCCAGCTCCTCCGCGTCGCTCTGGCGAAAAACCTGACCCGCGGGCGTCGCCAGAATCACGCGGGCACCCTCGGTGCGAACCGACTCGACCGCCTCGACGGCCGGCTCGACCCGCATGATCATTCCCGCGCCACCCCCGTAGGGGTTGTCGTCCACCGTGCCGTGTCGATCGCCCGTGAACTGGCGAATATCGGTCACGACCGCGCGCACCAGATCCGACTCGATGGCCCTCCCCAGAACGCCCGCCCGCAACGCGTGGCGACACATGGAAGGAAACAGAGTCAGGAGGTCGATGCGCACCTTACTCCTGAGCTTCGAGCAATCCCGGAATCAACTCGATCTGCAACGAGCCCTTTTCCCGGTCGAGTTCACGCACGACCGGCGGGATCACCGGAATCAACAACTCACCTCGCTCGCCCCGCACCACCAACACCATGTTGGCGGGCAGGGTCAATACCTCTTCGACCGTCCCCAGCTGCTCGCCCTGTGTCGTAACCACGGACAAACCGTGGTACAGAAACGGGGCCGGCTCGTCCGAGCGCGGAAAATCGGGGTGGTCATAGTCGCTCACCGCGAACCCCAACCACTGACCCACCGCCTGCTCGGCGGCATTTCGTCCGTCGAGTCCCGCCAACTTCACGACGATCGTGCCACCCTTCCAGCGCGCCTTCTCGACGCGGGCGGGTTTTCGACCGCTCGGTTCTTCCCGCAACAGAAACTCGCTGGCGAGTACTGCCTCGGAAAAATCTCCACCCGGGAGGAGCTTCACCTCACCGCGCAGACCGACCGCCTTGACGATCTCGGCCATGGGGACGAACTCTTCGTTAGCCACTTCGTTAATCGAGGATCTCGATCTGGACTTCCTGACGCTGTCGACCCGCGACCGCGCTCGCCAACGTGCGCAGCGCGGTGGCGGTAGAGCCGCCGCGGCCGATCACGTGTCCGCGATCGTCCTCCCGCATGCGTACGTTGTACACAATGCGTCGACCGCGTTGTTCTTCCTCGATCGAAACGTCGTCGGGGTTGTCGACGAGTCCGCGGATTATGATCTCCAGGAACTCTTTCACTTGGGCGCCTCACCGTCGTCGGCCTTCTCACCTTCGGCGTCGCCGGCCGCATCTTCGGCCACCTCTTTGGCGCCGCTCTCGGGCGCGGCATCGGCTTCGGCCTTGGCCGTGGCCTCGGCCTTGGCTGCGTCTGCCTCGGCCTTCTTGGTCGCTTCAGCTTCGGCCGCAGCCGCGGCGGCCGCTTCTTGTTCGGCCTTCTGCTTGGCGGCAATGGCGTCGGCTTCAGCCTGACGCTTCTTCTGACGCGCCTGCTCGACCTTCATCTTGTCAGCCACGACCTTCTGGCTTCGGGCTTCGACGAAAGCAGCCACCTTCTCGTCGACCTCGGCCGTGGCCGTGCCCGATTTCTCCAGGTGCCATCGATAGAGAACGCCCTGATTGCGAAGCAAGCTACGCGCGGTGTCGGTCATGGTGGCGCCCTTGTTCAGCCATTCGATGGCCGCCGAGGCATTCACCTCGACCTCAAACTGCGCGGGAATGGGATTGTAGACTCCCAGTTTCTCGAGGTACGCGCCATCGCGACGTACGCGTGAATCGACTACGACCAGCCGATAGAACGGGCGCTTGGCGCGACCGTATCGGCTCAGACGAATGGTTGCGGACATTCGTGTTTCCTCCGTTGAAACGACCCGGACTACATGCCGGGAAAGAGTCCCTTCCCGAAGCGATCTAGCGCGCCGGGCTTGGACAGGGTCTTCATCATCTTCTTCATGTCTTTGTACTGCTTCAGGAGACGGTTCACGTCGGCGACGTGGGTTCCGCTTCCGTTGGCAATGCGTTTCCGACGACGGCCGTTGAGAATTTCCGGACGTCGTCGTTCGTGCGGCGTCATCGAGCAGATGATCGCCTCGGTACGGGACAACTGCTTGTCGTCCACGTTCACCTGTTTCAGCATCTTCGGATTCATGCCCGGCAGCATTCCCATGATGGACTTCAACGAGCCCATCTTCTTCACCTGCCGAAGCTGATCCAGGAAGTCTTCAAACGTGAATTCGGCCCGCCGGAACTTGGCTTCCATCTCGGCGGCTTGTTCTTCGTCGACATTCTCCTGGGCCTTCTCGATGAGCGACATCATGTCACCCATGCCCAGGATACGACCGGCCACCCGATCGGGGTGGAACAGCTCGAGGTCAGTGACCTTCTCGCCTACCCCCGCGAACTTGATGGGCTTGCCGGTGATATGTACGAGCGAAAGCGCCGCGCCACCACGAGCATCACCATCGAGCTTGGTCAGAACCGAACCCGTTACGCCAATGCGGTCATTGAAGGTGCTGGCAATGGACACCGCTTCCTGACCCGTCATGGCATCGAGCACCAGCAACTTCTCGCTGGGCTTGATGGCTGCTTCCAGTTCGGACAGCTGCTCCATGAGGGACTCGTCGATCTGCAATCGACCCGCGGTATCGACGATGAGTACATCGCACAATTGGTCGCGCGCGGCCTGCCGCGCGGCCTTGGCCACCGCGACGACGTCTTCGGTGCCCCGCTGCGTGTACACCGGCAGTCCGATGGACTCGGCCAACACCTCGAGCTGATCGATCGCCGCCGGCCGCTGCAGATCGCAGGCGGCCAGCATGGGACGACGACCTTTTTCCTTCAGGTACAGCGCGAGCTTGGCTGAGAATGTGGTTTTACCGCTGCCCTGCAGCCCCATGACCAACACCACCGAGGGCGGATCGCCCTGGAGATCCAGGTCCTGGGCCGAGTGCCCCAACAGTGCCACGAGCTCCTCGTGGACCACCTTCACGACCTGCTGCCCCGGAGAGAGGCTTTTCAGGACGTCCTCGCCGAGAGCCCGATCCTTCACGGATGCCACGAAACTCTTGGCCACCGACACTTCGACGTCGGCCGCCAACAATGCCCGGCGGATTTCCCGCATGGCATCGGTCATGTTTTCCTCGGACAGGCGGGCATTGCCGCGCAGGTTGCGCAGCGTTCCCTCTAGCCGGTCCTGAAGCTCCTGAAACACGAAGAATCTCCCAAGGCAACCCGCGACCCACACCCGCACGCCTGCCCAGGCGGGCAGGGCGCGCTGACGTCGGAAACGCAAAGCGTTGCCGTACAATGAATTGAGGCTCTCAAAACGAAACCGCCGCCCATCGGAGTCGACTCAAGGGACGGCGGTGGATCTCAGAGAATCAGCGGGGAAGAATAGCAGAGGCAATCTACCGCCGCAAGCTAAAGGCAGTAGATCAGTTGGCCGATTGGCCGCGCAATTCGGCCACGATTCCCTGGTAGTCCTCGCTGCCGAACACCGTTGAGCCGGAAACCAGGATGTCCGCCCCCGCCGCTCGCGCCTGAGGCGCGGTTTCACGATCGATACCACCGTCGATTTCCAGCGCCAGATCCAGCCCGTCCTCGTTTCGCCATTGGCGCAGCTTCTGCAATTTGGGCAAGGCCACGGGGTCAAAGCTCTGACCGGAGAACCCCGGGTGCACCGACATCACCAGGAAGATGTCACACAGCGGCAATAGATCCCGGATGCGGGAATCGAGCGGGGTCGACGGGTTGACCACCAGGCCCGGCCTGGCGCCCGCCTGCCGCAGGCTCTCCAATAGCTCCCGGTGGTCGATCTCGAGCTCCCAATGGAAGGTTATCGAGGTTGCGCCTGCCTCCAGGAACCGTGGCGCGTACGCGGCGGGGTCCTCGACCATGAGATGGCAGTCGAGCGGAAGATCACAGGCCGCGGCGACGCTGCGCGCCACATGGGGACCGTAGGTCAGATTGGGCACGAAGTGGCCGTCCATGACGTCCACGTGCAAGAGGTCGGCACCGGCGGCGCGGACCGCGGCGCACTCGGCGCCCAGCTTCGCCGCGTCGGCCGAAAGGATGGATGGGGCCACGGCTACGCCGTCAGCGGCCTCGACTCGACGCCACCAGGTCAATGGTGCCTCCCAGGGGAACTCGGGATCCCGCCGGGGGCCACTGGTCGAGTACGACCCCCGGAGTCTTGCGATCGTCTTCACGATAGGTGATTCGGCCCACTTCGAAACCGCCGCGGGCGATCGTTTCACGCACGCGGGCCAAAGACTCGCCGATCACATCGGGCATGCGGTGATGCACCGGCTCACGACCCTCGCGCACCAGCAGGCGAACCGACTCCCCCTGCACCAATTCGGTTCCAGGATAGGGCCGCTGCGCGACCACACCGACCGGCCCGGTAGGGTCGTACGTTCGACAAACGCTGCCGGCTTCCAAACCCGCGCGGCGCAGGGTGAGCTCGCTCTGTCGCAGGCTCATACCAGTGAGATCAGGAACCAACGACCGGGCATCACCCTTGCTGATGACCAGGCGCACCGGGCGACCTCCCCGCACCGATGTGAACGGCGCCGGAAACTGCTCCAACACCTCGCCGGACGCGGCGCCCGTACGAAATACTTCTTCGCCCACCTCCACACCCAAACCAACGTGGCGTGCCCTCTGGCGAGCCTCGTCCAACGATACGCCGATCAACTCGGGAACCAGGACCTCCGCGCGCCGGTGCACGAGGGCGGGCAACAGGAGCGAGTCGACGAGAATCACACCGGTACCGCCCAGCACGACAATCGTCAACAGAGTCAGTAGAAACCGTCGCAGCGTCATGCGGGATCCTTTCGGCGCAGGCGGACGGCAAACGCTCCGTCGATTCCGTGGCGATGCGGTAGACACCGCAGACGACCACGGTCGACGAGTTCAGTAGCGATTTCGACACCCACTTCCTCGACGTCGGTGCGGCGTTCGAGCAGGGCATCCACCACCTGATCGTTTTCCTCGGGTTCGATCGAACAGGTGGCGTACAAGATGATGCCACCGGGGCGTGTGAGGTCCACCGCAATCTGCAATAGGCGATGCTGCAACGCGGTCAGGGCGTCAATATCGGTCGGTTGGCGGCGCCAACGCGCGTCGTGGCGGCGCGCGAGAACTCCCGTACCCGAACACGGTGCATCCAACAAGACCGCGTCGAAGGAACCGGACGCGAACGCCGGATTCAGCCCATCGGCCTGTACCACCCGCACGCTGGCACCGTGCAAACGAGCCACGTTTTCCGTGACCCGCTTGAGGCGCCGAGCCGAGATATCGGCACCCACCACCATCGCCGGGCTCTTGGCCAATTCGGCCAGATGGAGCAGTTTGCCACCGGGAGCCGCGCAGAGATCGAGAATCCGCAGCGGGGGCTGCGAATCCGAAATCGAAGCGGCGCCCCGTTGACCGGGGGACAACGGCAGGATCAGCGGCGATACCAACTGCGCGGCCTCATCCTGGACGGTTACGGCGTCACCAAGAGCCGCCATCAACGGCGGCGTGGGCACGCCACGTCCCAACCGCAGAGCATCGGGGGCGAAGTAACCCGGCTCGAATTCGTAGCCTTCCTGCGTCAGAAACGCCTCGACCCGCTGGCGCTGGCCGTGGGCGATGCGCAGTACGACCCGCGAGGGCTCGTTGTTTCGCTCGCACAACTGAATTGTCTCTTCGGCGCCCCACGTATCGACCCAGCGCTCCACCATCCAACGCGGATGACTCAAACGATGGGTGGCGTACTCGACCGGCTGGTCACGGCCCGGCATGCCCGCGTCGGCCCCCTCGCGAATCACCGCGCGCAGCACGCCGTTCACGAAACGATCCAGCTTGGGAGCACCCAGCGCGCGCACCAGATCAACCGACTGGGTCACGGCGGCGAACTCCGGGGTGCGCATGGCGCAGATTTCGTGCAACCCAATCATCAACGCCGCCCACGCCGGGTCGGGCGGCGGCTTCTTCACACGTCGATCGATGATGAACTGGTATCGACCGCACCATCGGACGGTACCGAACACCAATTCACGCAAGCGCCGCCGTGCATCGTAGTCGGCATGGGATGACTGCGCTTGCTGAACCAGCTCGTCCGCAAAGCGTGACGTACGCCGCCAGAGCAGAAGCGTGCGCGCGGCTTCGAGACGAATGGGGTCTAGGGTAGTTCGTTTGGCCACCGGCATCATACCGGGGCGAAATCGATGAGTGGCCGGAACATCTCTCCGGTCGCGAGATGGTAGCCACGAGCGAAATCGGCGGCCGGCATCGCGCGCTTGCCCGGCGGCTGCAACTCGAGCAACCGCAACCGTCCCTTGCCGCACTGAACCACGACGGCGTTGTCATCGATGGCGACGATTGTACCCGGCGTCGCTTCGGCTTGCGCAAAGGTGTCGGGGTCGATCTCGGACGTTACCAGTTTCAATCGCTCATCGCCGCGCAACACCGACACCGCCGGCCAGGGAAAAAGACCGCGAATACGATCGTGAACGTGACTCGCCGAGAACGAGAAATCACAGCTCCCCTCGGCCTTCGACAACATGGGCGCGTGGGTTGCGCCCTCGCTATCCTGGGGTCGCGCTTGCGCCACGCCACGTTGCATTTCGTCGAGCGTGGCGACCAACAGGGTGGCGCCCAGTTCGGCCAGTCGGTCGTGCAACTCACCGGCGGTCTCCCCCGGTCCAATCGGCGTGGTCGCGCATTTGTACACCGGGCCGGTATCCACGCCCCGTTCCAGGCGCATGGTGCACACGCCCGTACTCTCGTCACCGGCCACGATTGCGCGGTGGATCGGCGCCGGTCCGCGCCAGCGTGGTAGCGCGCTGGCATGAACGTTCAAACAACCCCACGGCGGCGCGTCGAGCAAGGGCTCGCGTATGATGTGGCCAAAGGCGACCACGACGATCACGTCGGGCTCCAATTGCAGCACACGGTCGTACAACTCCAGGCGCGATGCCTTGCCTTTTTCCAGGGCACAGACCGGCAACCCCAGTTCTTGCGCCAGCGCGGCGACCGGCGTGGGCTGTACCTTCTTGCCGCGTCCTTTGGCCCGGTTGGGTTGGCTTACCACCAACGCCACCTCATGCTCCGACGCCACGATCCCGCGAAGCGAGGGACACGCGAATTCGGGGGTTCCCATGAAGACGATACGCATGAAGGCGGGTCAGTTTCCGCGAGCGAGTTTGGACAAGGCCCTGAGCTTCTTGGCCAACAGCTTTCGGCGCAACATGGAGATGTGATCCACGAACAGGATCCCCTCGAGGTGGTCAGCTTCATGTTGAATGATACGCGCCAGCAGGCCGTCGTCCTCGAGTTCCTGCTCGTTGCCGTCCAGATCCTGGTAACGCACGGTCAACCGCACCGGCCGATCCACATCGGCCAGGATGTCCGGCAGGCTCAGGCAACCTTCGTGGAAGGAATCCCGCTCGCGACTGAGGAACGTGAATTCGGGATTCACCAGGGTATAGACCTTGATTCCGTGGCTCCCCCCCGGCTGCGCCACCAACATGCGTCGCGCAACCCCAACCTGCGGCGCCGCCAACCCTATCCCGTTTTCACGAATCATGGCCCGCGTCATCGCGTCGGCCAGTTCACGCAGTGGGTCGTCGAACGTATCCACCGGTTCGGACTTGCGTCGAAGCCCGGCGTCGCCGTACAGCAGTATCTCCAGTTCGTCTCTCATGCAGCTTCACCAACCGGACTCAGGAGCCCTTGGCCTGCACCTTGGCCGAGACAGCACCCTTGGAAAGCTCCACCTTCACACCCTCGGCCAACGTGGCCACGATGATGTTGTCCTTCACGTCGCGCACGGTCATGTACAGGCCGCCGTTGGTCAGCACGCGATCGCCCTTGGACAGGGAATCGAGCATCGCGGCGTGCAATTTCTGCTTCCTTTGCTGCGGGCGCAGGATCAGGAAGTAGAAGATGAACATGATGAGGATCAGGGGCACGAAACTCATGAACGGGTTGCCCTGTCCGCCCTGCGAACTCATCGCGAATATCAACTGATTCGACAACATCGAAATGTCCACGGAACCTCTCCACCACGCCTAGGTTACCAACCAGGGCCAAACGTGCCCAGAATCGACCGCCGACTCCATCGCCGCCGGCTCGGGGGTCAGTGTACGTCGCAAGTGGCGACGCAGCAACCTCAGGGCACCCTGCACCCGTCGTCGCGCGATGCGCGCTCCTCAGGGCACCTTGCACCCGTCGTCGCGTTTCACGCTCCTCAGGGCACCCTGCCCGCGTTGCTCTCGTAGCGCGCCAGGAATTCTCGCCGAAACGCCTCGAACCGATTGGCCTCGATGGCTTCACGGATCCCGGACATCAGGCGTTGATAGAATGTGAGGTTGTGCTGGGTGCACAGCACCAACCCCAGGATCTCACCGGCGATGATCAGGTGGCGTACGTAGGCGCGGCTATGGCGCGTGCAGGCCGTGCAGGGACAACCTTCTTCCAAGGGACGCTGGTCGGCGGCGAAGCGTGCATTGCGCGAGACCAGCCGTCCGTCGAACGTAAGCACGGTACCGTTGCGAGCCATCCGAGTGGGCAGCACGCAGTCGAACATGTCCACACCACCCGCCACGGCGGCCAGGATGTCTTCGGGGAAGCCCACGCCCATGAGATAGCGCGGCTTTTCCGGCGGCAACTCGCCGGCGGTGAACGCCGCGAACCGGTGCATGTCTTCCTTCGATTCGCCCACGGACAAGCCGCCGATGGCGTAACCGGGAAGATCCAGTTCGCGCACGGCGGCCGCGCAACGGGCACGCTCGGACTGCGATAGTCCACCCTGCACGATGCCAAACAAGGCCTGCCAGTGACCCGCCTCGTGGCGACGCGTGGGACCGATGGCCTCGTGGCATCGTGTCAGCCACGCCACCGTGCGATCCACGGCCGCCCTCACCTCTTCGTTGGTGGCGGGAAGCGCCGGGCACTGGTCGAAGGCCATGATCACGTCGGCCCCCAACGCGGTTTGCACGCGCATGGAGTGTTCGGGCGTGAATCGATGCGAGCTGCCATCGAGGTGGCTGCGAAACGTGACCCCGTCGTCGTCCACCGCGTTCAGATCGGACAGGCTGAAAACCTGGAAGCCGCCGCTGTCGGTAAGCATGGGACCCGTCCATCCCGAGAACGCGTGCAACCCACCCAGTGCCGCGACCCTTTCGTGACCCGGCCGCAGATACAGGTGGTAGGTATTTCCCAGGATCATCGAGCTACCGGTGGCTATCAACTGATCGACGGTGAGCCCCTTGACCGTCGCCTGGGTCCCCACCGGCATGAACACGGGCGTGGCCACCGAGCCATGCGACGTGGAAAGAACTCCCCGCCGCGCCGATCCGTCGCGGCCAAGCAACTCGAATCCGAAAGCATCCGTGGAACTCACGTTTGTCCCCGTTCGATCCAGTTGGCGTCGCCATAGCTGTAGAAACGATAGCCGTGCTCGATCGCGGTGGCGTAGGCCTGCTTCCAGCGCGGTCCCGCGAAGGCGGCCACCAACATGATGAGCGAGCTGCCCGGCAGATGGAAATTCGTCATCAGCACGTCCACGACGCGCAATCTCGAGCCCGGCTGAAGAAAGAGATCCGTTTCTCCGGATTGGTCGCCCACCGCCGTTGGATCCATCGACTCCAGCGTACGGCACACCGTGGTCCCCACGGCAATCACCCGCCCCCCCGCCGCGCGGCAGGCGCGCAGGGCCTCACTGGTGGTCTTGGGGACGGAATACGACTCGCTGTGGAGCGTTCCTCGCGCCACGTCATCGGCGGTTACCGGACGAAATGTCCCCGGCCCCACGTGCAGGCACACCGGGGCCACGGTCGCGCCCGCCGCCACGACGTCGGTCAGCAACTGCTGGTCGAAATGCAGCCCGGCCGTGGGCGCGGCGACCGAACCCGTCTCCCGCGCGAACACCGTCTGGTATCGCTCGGCGTCATCATGGTCATCTGAACGTTCGATGTAGGGCGGCAGCGGAACGTGGCCGTGGCGCCGGCAGTGATCGAACACGTCGAGGCCGTCGGGGAATTGGACCCAACGCAGTCGGAATCCACTCGATTCACCCACCTCCAACGGTACGTCCCCGGCCAGATCGACGGTGGTTCCCGGTGGTAGACGCCGGCCGGGCCGGACCAGCGCCTCCCATCGTCTACCTTGCGCGCGCACCAGCAACACCTCCACCTGGGCCTCGCCGTTTCGCTTGCGCCCGAACAACCGCGCGGGAAACACCTTGGTGTCGTTGATTACCAGGAGATCGTCGGGCCGCAGCCGGGCCACGATGTCCGACACCGCGGCGTGCTCGTAGCGTCCGTCGCCCAACCAAACGAGCAGGCGAGCGTCTCGGCGGCGCGCGGGTGGCTCTTGCGCAATGAGGTGAGGGGGAAGCTCGAAGTCGAAGTCGCCGAGATTGGTCAAGCGCCCAGGCCCTCTTCCAGTTCGAGTTGAGGCGGACGTCGCGGCACCACGCCCAGGTGTTCGAACCCGCGGCGCGTGGTCATGCGACCGCGAGGCGTACGCTGCACCAAACCGCTTTGGATGAGGTATGGCTCGACGACGTCTTCCAACGTGTCGGTCTCCTCGCCCAGACTCACGGCCAGCGTACCCAACCCCACCGGACCGCCGTCGAACGTTTCGGCCAGGCAATTCAGATACGCGCGGTCCAGCGACTCCAGGCCCAACTCGTCCACTTCCAACAGCGCCAACGCCCGGCGCGTGACCTCGCGATCGACCACCGGTGAACCCTGTACCTGGGCCACGTCGCGCACGCGGCGCAGAATGCGATTGGCCACGCGCGGCGTACCGCGACTACGACGGGCAATTTCGTCCGCACCATCACTGGTAAGGTCGACACCCAATACACCCGCGGTACGGGTGACGATGGCCGACAGTTCCGACGGCGGGTAGAAATCCAGATGCAGTACGATGCCGAAGCGGCTGCGTAGCGCCGGCGTCAACATGCCCGATCGCGTGGTGGCGCCGATCAGCGTGAACGGCTCCAGCTTGAGCTGGTAGTGGCGAGCGGCCGGCCCCTTGTCGACCACGAGCTCCACCTGGAAGTCCTCCATGGCCGGGTACAGGTGTTCCTCGACGATACGACTGAGTCGGTGGATCTCGTCGATGAACAGACAGTAGCGCGCGTCCTCGCGCGACAGGATCGAAACCAACTCCGCGCTGTTCTGGAACGCAGGGCCACTGGTGAGCCTGAGTTCGCTTTCCATTTCGTTGGCGATGATGTGGGCGAGGGTGGTTTTGCCAAGGCCCGGTGGCCCATGAACCAACACGTGATCGAGCGGCTCACCACGCTGGCGGGCCGCGGTCAGGAACAGCGCCAACTGGGATTTCACCCGCTCCTGGCCGATGAAATCATCCATGCTGCGCGGACGCACCGTCAGTTCCTCGGTCTCAAACTCCCGCGGATCGGTGATGCGGGTCTTGTCGTCCGCCATCAGGTCACCGCCTTGCGCAGGGCCAGTCGAACCAGGTCTTCAACCGAGGCACGCTCGCGCGCCGCCGGTTCCACCGCGTCGATGGCGATCCGAGCCCGGTCGTCGCTCAGCCCCATGCCCACCAGGGCCAGCCGGGCGTCGTAGAGTTCTTGCCGTTCGCCGGCTCCAGCTACGGCCGCCGCCTCGCGCGGCGCCTCTCCCCAACCCTGAGCCATGTCTTTCAGTTCCACTATGAGCCGTTCGGCCGTCTTGCGCCCGATCCCCTTGACGCGGGTGAGCTGGGTTGCGTCTCCCGTTCTTATGGATCCCAGGATGGTCGGGGCACTCTCATCGCCCAGGATGGCCAACGCCACCTTCGGCCCTACACCGCTGACGCTGACCAGACCGCGAAACATTTCGCGCTCGCGCGGGGACGGAAACCCGTACAGGGTCATCGCGTCTTCGCGCACCGCCAGATGGGTGTACAGACGCACGAGGTCGCCAAGCGCGCCCAGGCGCATGCGATTGCGCTCAGGCACCCAGATTTCGTACCCCACGCCACGACAATTGAGCACGGTGGGCGGACCCGGATCTTCGAGCTGGCCGACGATGAAGGCGAACACGCGGAGGCCTGTGGTTGAGAGGACGAAGGTGATCGCTCAGCGAGCGCGGCCCACGCGGCGAAGCACGCGTTGCCGTCCCAGACTGTGGGCATGGCACACGGCAATGGCCAGGGCGTCGCTACTGTCGCTGGTCTCGTGTTGCAGGTCCAGCCCCAGCAGTCGCCGCACCATGATCTCGACCTGGTCCTTGCTGCCGCGGCCGTGACCGCATACGGCAAGCTTTACTTCACTGGGGGCATACTCGGCAAGCTCCAGGTCCCTTTGGCCCACGGCCGTCAGAATCATGCCGCGGGCGTGGCCCAGCGTGAGCGCGGAGGAGACGTTGCGCGCCATGAACACGCGTTCGATGGCAATGGCGTCGGGAGCCTGACGATCCAGGACCTCGGTCAGGCCCTCGAACAGTTCGGCCAGGCGCAACGAAAGCGCCTTGCCACGCTTCGAGCTGAGCGTGCCATGGTCGCGGTGCGTGAGACGATTGCCGTGCACCTCGATGACGCCGTAGCCCAGGTTGATACTCCCGGGATCCAGACCCAGGACCACGGTCATTCCAGTTGATCCTGGATTTCCGACATGAGCTCGTCCGGAATGTCGAAATTGGCCGAAACGGTCGAGGTGTCATCCAGGTCGTCCAACAGCCCCACCAGTCGTAGCACGCCAAGCGCATCGTCGCGATCCACGGTCACGGTGGTATCGGGCAAGTAGGCCAGTTCCGACGACTCGGTGGCGATACCCGCCGCCTCCAACGCCTGCGACACCGCGTGGTATGCCTCGCGCGGACAGATCACGGTGACGGTTCCATCCTCGGTCTCCACGTTCTCCGCTCCGGCGTCGATGACGACATCCATGACCTTCAATTCGTCGGCCACCGACTCATCGATCTGCATCACGCCCTTGTTCTGGAACAGGTAGGACACGCTTCCGGCCCCCGCCATCTTGCCGCCGTACTTGTTGAACACGTGCCGGACATCGGCCGCGGTGCGATTGGTGTTGTCCGTCAATGCGGTCACCAGAATCGCCACACCACCGGGACCGTACCCTTCGTACGAAGTTCCCTCGTACGTCGCGCCCTCGATCTCGCCCGTGCCCCGCTTGATGGCACGCTCCATGTTGTCATTGGGCATGTTCTGCGCGCGTGCGTTCTGGATCGCGGCACGCAGCGCCGGATTGGCCTCGGGATCCCCACCGCCGGCGCGCGCCGCCACCGTTATTTCACGGCCCAGTCGCGTGAAGATCTTGCCACGCTTGGCGTCGTTGGCACCCTTCTTCCGCTTGATGGTGGACCATTTTGAATGGCCGGACACGAATTCCTCCCGTGCAGTGGATCAGGCTTGTTGAGCTTCTAGTTTGGATTGCTCGATGATCTTGGCCTGCACGTCACCGGGTACTTCGTCGTACCTCTCGAACGTGCGCGTGTGCGTGCCGCGGCCCTGGGTCATCGAACGCAGGCTGGTACTGTAGCGATAGAGCTCCGACAAGGGAACACTCGCTTTCACCACCTGGAAATGTCCCTCGGCCTCGGTGCCCATGATACGACCGCGCCGTGAATTCAGGTCGCCCATGACGTCGCCCATGACCTCTTCGGGCACCTTCACCTCCACGGTGTAGATCGGCTCGAGCAGCACGGCTTTCGCCTTCTGGAACGCTTCGCGAATGGCCTGGAACGCCGCCGTCTTGAAAGCAGCTTCACTGGAATCCACGGCGTGGAATCCGCCGTCGTACAGGGTGGCCCTGATATCGATCACCCGGTAGCCGGCCAACGCACCTCGCTCCATCGTCTCGACCAGGCCCTTTTCCACCGCGGGGATGAACTTGCCAGGTACGACACCGCCCACGATTGCGTCCACGAATTCGAAGCCGGCGCCCCGCGGCTGAGGTTCGAAGCGAAGACTCACGTCGGCAAACTGGCCCCGGCCGCCTGACTGCTTCTTGTGGCGCGCCTGCACCTCGACCGAGGTCTTCAGGGTCTCGAGGTACGGAATACGCGGCTCGTGACGGGAAACCTCGGCGTGGTAGCGATCCTTCAGACGTGCGAGTAGCACGTCCATGTGGAGCTCGCCCTGCCCTTCCAGAACCTGTTCGTGCGTTTCGGGATCCATACCAAACTTGAAAGTGGGGTCCTCTTCACGCAGCTTGTGCATGCCCTGGGCAATCTTGTCGTCGTCGCCCTGGGTGACCGCGCGAATGGCCACGCGGCTGTTGGGCACGGGAAACTCGATCGGCACGAGTGCCCCCGCCAACGACTTGTCGCCCAGCGTATCGCCGTTGTGCGTGTCCTTCAGTTTTACCGCGGCGCCGATGTCTCCGGCCGTGATCTTCTCGATCTTCTCTCGGTTCTTGCCCTCGAGACGGAACAACTGGGTCACTCGTTCTCCGTGCTGACGATTCACGTTGTAGGCCTCTGCGCCCGCGGCAATTTCGCCGCCGAACACCCGCATGATGGAAAAATCACCGGCGTCGCGCTCGATCGCGATCTTGAAAACGCGCGCGCAGGCTGGCGCGTCGCTTCCCGCCTTGAGGACGACGGGTTTGTCCCCATCCACACCGGCCAACTCGCCCCGTTCGGCGGCCGACGGCATGTAGGCCTTGATGCAATGCAGGAGCGGGCGAATTCCGTAGGTCTTGAGCGGGCTGGCCAGGCAGACGGGAAACAGCGTGCGGTGCTTCACGCCCAGTTGCACACCGCGAATGATCTCCTCGTTCGTCAGGTCGCCCTCTTCCAGATACTTCTCAACCAGCACGTCATCGTTGTCGGCGGCCGCGTTCACCAGCAGTTCGCGGGCCTCGTCGTAAGCGGCCTTCATGTCGGCCGGAATGTCTATTGGGGTCGGGTTGCCCGCGGCGTCGTACTCGTAGGCCGTGCCTTCCACCACGTCGATCACGCCCTTGAACGAATCGCCGCGACCAATGGGAAGCTGCACGGCGACTGCTTTGTCGCTGAGTCGCTCTTTGGCCTGGCGGAGGCACATGTCGAAGTCAGCGTGCTCCTTGTCCATTTTGGACACCACCAGCACCGTAGGCACGTCACGGCGGCCTAGACGGCCCCACAGCGCGTCGGTACCTACTTCAACCCCGCCATCGGCGCGCAACACCAGCAAAGCACTCTCGACTACTTCCAGGGCCGACAGGACTTCACCACGAAAATCCTCGAAACCCGGCGTGTCGATGAGGTTGAACTTCGTCTGTTCGTGTTCGCAGGCGCCCAGCGACGAGTAGATGCTGGTCTTTCGCTCGATCTCGTTGTGGTGGTAATCGAGATTGCTGGTGCCCTCGTCCACGCTTCCCATGCGCGCGAGGGCTCCAGTCTTGAACAGAAGTGCTTCCGTCAGAGTGGTTTTTCCTGCGGCCTGATGGCCGACCACCGCAAGGTTACGAATGTCCGCTGGTGCGTAGTTCTTCATTCCCCAGTCCTCTCCTGTCCCTTGGATCTGCCTCGGATTTCCGATTCGACGACGTCGCACGCCCCACGGTCGTCGTGGGCAGCTAACTGTATCACCCGCAAAAAGATAGTGTCAACGGAGCCTCCCGGCCGAGGCCTCTCGGGGGGGCTTCCATGGGGGTCGCGACTTCCTTATATTGAGAGTCGATCGCAGGGCCCGGGTAGGCCCCGCCGCAGCCTTTGACAGAAGCGCCGGAGATCCGCTACGTTCGTCGCCGCTTTTGCTTGCGCGGTGGATCGCCGCAGGCTAACGAATCACCACCCCTTTTTCGGGGCCCCACCCCCAGGGTTGAAACCAGATGTATCCATTTTCCGTTGAGAAGGCCGCCCTTGCGGTCGCACCGGTCGTATTGGTGCTCTCCAGCTCGATTGCCCTGGCGCAGGCTCCCGCCGTCGCCGAGGAAGACGAGGGCACGGGGGCGACGATCGAGGTCAAGCGCATAGAACTGACCCTGTTTGGCGGCAGTCAGAGCGGCGCCCAGTACCTGGACCTGCCGGCGCTCTTCGACGAGATCCGTACATTCGACCAGGGGGCCGACGACATCCTGGATTTCCAGGGAGCGGCCATGCCATCGAATATCCGGGCGCCTCGGAAAGAATACGAGACCAGTCCCGTGTTGGGAGGTAGCGCGTCGTTCTACCTGGGGCCGAGCTTCGGCTTTCAGCTCTACGGTTCCTATACGTCGACCACCGCCATCCTCACCGGGTTCGATATTAATGATCCTCTCGAAGAGCGTTTCGAGGTGGATACGTCCGACATGACCATCATGGCGGGTGGGACCAACATCATCTACAACCTGGGAAACGAGCGTAAAACCAAGATCCGCCCCTACTTCCAGTTGGGCTTCGGCGGCATACTGAATCAGTTCCCCGAGCAGGACGACGTCGGTGGCCTGTATTTCCTGTATGGCGCCGGCCTGAGCTTGCCCATCAAGGGGCCTGTGCGGTTTCAGGCGGGTGCCCACTACACGCTGTACAGTTTCGACCAGGACGAGATCGCCCAGGATAGCGTCATCAACACGCCCTCCTTCACCATCGGTCTGACCTGGCGCCACGACGTACCGGAGAAGGTCGTGGTCCCCGCCGACGATTCGGTGTCGTTCGACGCCGCCGGACGCTGAGGCCAGAATTCCTGGGTTTTCCGAAGTCACAACGCCGGGCTGACTAGCCGGCCCCGCTTCTCGGACACAACGAAAAAGGCGCCTCCCGAAGGAGGCGCCTTTCGTCTTTCCATTGCTGGAAAGATCATTCCAGCCGGCGGACCCCGAGTGGCTGTTTTCTAGCCACCCGGCGCCGCACCGAAACCAGAAAACGACGCTACCGCTTCTTCCGGCGCGTCGTAGCCTTCTTCCGCGAAGTAGCCTTCTTGCGCTTCGTCGCGGTCTTCTTGCGCTTCGTAGTGGCCTTCTTCTTACGCTTGGTGGTGGCCTTCTTCTTGCGCTTGGTGGTGGCCTTCTTCTTACGCTTCGTAGTGGCCTTCTTCTTACGCTTGGTGGTGGCCTTCTTCTTGCGCTTGGTCGTAGCCTTCTTCTTGCGCTTGGTTGTGGCCTTCTTCTTACGCTTGGTTGTGGCCTTCTTCTTACGCTTGGTCGTAGCCTTCTTGCGCTTCGTAGTGGCCTTCTTGCGCTTCGTCGTAGCCTTCTTGCGCTTCGCCGTAGCCTTCTTCTTCGTAGTGCGCTTCTTCTTAGAAGCCTTCTTCTTTGTACGCTTCTTGGCCGGTGCGGCCGTCAGCGTGGTTCCGTCTTCCATTTATCTGCCTCGCTTGTCTAGTTGCAGCCTAGATTCAGGGGACAAGCCCCTGCCACGTGGTTCCGATTCGGTGCACCGTGCAAGCGACGTACCGAATTGGAAATCGTCGGCATTATTGGAACCACGGAAAATCGTGTCAAACAAAAAAACACCTTTTCCACGGCTTCCATTCGGGAAAAAGGAACCCGTTTCGTGCACTTCATGGTTTGAATGCGCGTCCACGGTAGGTCGAATCGTAGTAGGAAAGTTTGCGCACGCATGAGGAGATCGATTCCGACATGCATTAACTTGGCGTTATTCGCGCAGCGCAGACGTTTTAACCATCACACGCGCTGGCTATACTATAGATAGTGTTGGAAACGAGGTGGGTGCGACCCAACTCTCGTCATGGGTCGTCGACGCCGCTGCCGCACGTGCGCGCGCCCGATTTCTTCCAATGCTTCCCCGGGGTCAAAACACGCTCTCGCCGGTTGCCGGAGCACGCGCGCGCGGCTCTTCAAGCACACCTCGCACCGCGAATGGTTGGGTGCGTTCTGCAAATCAACGGCGGAAAAACTGGTACAACCATGCCGCCATCGAACCAAAACCAACAACACACGGCACGGTGGCAACCACCAGATTGCTCGCGGACAGACCGAGCCGCGCACCGGCCCACAAACCCAGCGCAACGAAAAAACTTAGGGCATTCGGGCCTGAATGGCCTAGCCTTCTGGTGTCAGACCCTGCCGACAGGGCGGGTCATCACCACGCGGTCGACGCTCTCGGAAATCACGGAGTGTCACCACGCAAGGACCGTGTTTTCCCGATGCATCAATCCGCCGTCGAATTCCTGGCCACGGCCACGCGCGACCTGAACGCGAGCCTGGATCTCCCGGAAGTACTCCGAACGGTCGCCGAACGCGCGTGCGAGTTCGTGCCCTGCGATCTTCTCTGCGTGATGCTGTACGACGAAGAGTCGCGACTCCTCCACCACAGCTATTCGCTGAAACTGGGCGAGCATGTCGAACAAACGGGCAGCTTCCCCATTGGCTACGGAATCTCCGGCACCGCGGCCCAACTGAAACAGCCCATTCGGGTCGCCGACGTGCGCCAGGACGCGCGCTACGTCCGCTTCCGACACGCCGACGTCGAGATACGCTCCGAGCTGGCAATTCCGCTGCTGATTCGGGACCGGGTCATTGGAGTGTTGGACCTCGAGAGCCTGGAACCCGACGGCTACTCGCTCGATCACGAGCAGATGCTGACCACGCTGGCGTCCCATCTGGCCATGGCCCTGGAGAATGCGCGCCTGTACCAGCGGGTGTCGGCGCAGGAACAACGCATGGAACGGGAGATCGCCACCGCGCGAAAGATCCAGAAGGGTCTGATGCCACGAAACGTCCCCCTCATGGACGGATTCGAAGTTGGTAAGGCGTTCCGTCCCGCGCGGGAACTGGCGGGCGACTTCTATGATTTCCTGCTCTACGCCGACGGACGCCTGGCTCTCACCGTGGCCGATGTGGCGGGCAAGGCCACGCCGGCGGCGCTCTACGGCTCGCTGGCGGTGGGCCTCATGCGCGGACACGTGGTGCAGCAACAAGGCAATCCGTCCCAGATGCTTCAGCACCTCAACGATCAGCTGGTGGCGCTCACCGTCGAAGGCCGGTTCCTGGCCATGGTGTACGCGCTCGTCGATCCGCGGGAAAGGACGCTGACCCTCGCCAGCGCGGGCTTCCCGTTTCCCCGCCTCGTGCGCAAGGGCGAGGTCACGGTGCTGGACTCGTTTGGTGACATTCCGTTGGGCCTGTTCGCCAAGCGGCACTACGAAGACTTCACCTTGGTCCTGCAGCCCGGCGACCTCGTGGTGTTCGTGTCCGACGGGCTCGAAGACGGACTGGACCCCAAGGGGAATCCTTCCATGGGAGAACGACTGAACACCTGGTTGGCCCGGCTGTCCCCCTACTCCGCGCAGGAAGTGGTCGACGAATTGATGCAGGCCAGCACCCCCGCCCTCACCGGCCGCTCGGAGTCACAGGACGACCGCACCGCGGTGGCGATCCGCGTGAAATGAACGTGCGCGCCGTGACCCTGGGCGTGCCCCTCCTGCTCCATTTCGTTCAGGGCGCTCGGAACTACCATTCACTGGCAGGCGCAACACCTGGGTATTCATGAACTTCGGATACTGGACGTGGGGAAAGTTGATCCTGCTCGCTGATCAGGAGCGAACCTATTCCCACGCCGCGTGTTCAGCCAGGGTCTGCTCGGCACGGACCGCCACATCGAGCTGAGCGAACAGCTGCTGCTTGTTCGACTGCGGCAGCGGAAGCAACTGCGCGAGGATATCGGATAATCGTGACACATCGAGTTCATCGGGAAGCTGGTAGTCCGCGCCGCCACGTACACCAATCGCCTCACGCAGGGGCCCACGAAGCCTGAGTTCGTCGATGTCGGAGGCTTCCACTTCCTCCAGGACCGAAATCTCAACCTGGCGGTAGAGGCGATCGCTGGCGACCTCCTGGATGGATACACGGGACAGACCCAGCAACATCATGACGTACCTGCCGTCGGGAAGGCGTCGGTGCTGCGCGATCTCACCCAGGCCGGCAATTTCAAACACCGGCGGCACCGACGGGGACTCGCCCGCGACGGCTTCGAGGATGGTACCCATGACCAGGTGGCCTCGGCCATCGAGCTGATCGTCGACCATCTGGCGGTACCGCTCTTCGAACACATGCAGCGGTTCCAGCGAATTCGGAAACAGGAAGAAGTTCGGCAGCGGGAACATGGGCACGATGGTAGTCATGGCACCAATGTAGTCGAAGATCAGATCCAGCGAATGGGACCCGGGTCCCACGCGTAGTCTTCAGCGCAGAAGCGTCATCGAAACCCGGCGGGTAACCCCGGAGGCCGTGACCAGCCGCGCGACGTACACGCCCGACGCCACGGGTAGACCTTTCGCGTCCCGCCCGTCCCAATTGAGCTGGGTGGTACCCGCGGGCGCGGGCGCGGCCAGCAAGCGACGAACGCGCCGCCCGTTCGGGGCCAGGATATCCAGGGTGGCGAACGACGGCGCGGCCAGTTCGAACGAGATCGCCGTGGACGGATTGAACGGATTCGGAACGTTCTGCCGCAGCCTTACCGTTGGCGCCACGGGCGGTGCAGCGGTAGCCGACAGGTCGCTGAAACGAACGTAGTCCACATGGACCAACAGATCGGCGTTCACGTTCAACACCTGACAGTTTCCGGTGAAAGGATCCGGCTCGAACGGCGCAATCGTGGGCCAGTCGGTGTACGCGGTGAAGCCCACCTGCAGCGTGGCCGGCAGATCGGGACGCGAGAACGATTGGTGGGCAATCCAGGAGCCGGGAGCGATTCGATAGTCCAACTGGAATTGATCACCCGTGCGCGCGATGCGTAGTTCCACCCAGTCGATCACCGCGAGCTGGGTGAGCCGAAGCGTGGACTGGCTGTCCATCGTGGTCTTGTCTTCCAGCAACAGCACATTGTTGGCGGTGCCACGCCCCACCGACAGGAACATCCAGTCTTCGCCGCCGGGCGTCCAGGTGGCCTTGGTGATAGATCGAGGCGCGCGCACGAACAAGCCGGCCAGGGAATAGTTGGTAGTGGGGACGGCAGTGCTTCGCCCCTGCGCCAGCACCCGGGTCTCGACGATGAAGTCGCCCGTGACTTCCTTGAAGAGAAACGGAGCGTGCAGGTCGTTGAACCAACCGCACGAAGACGGCTCGAGATACAGGGCGCCGGGCACGGTCTGGTCGACGTCGGCCACCAGCATCTTGTCGGGCCAACCCTCCAGCGTGTGGAAGCGCTGCCAGTTCGACAACGATGCGGAGTCGTCGAACTCATCGCTCAGGGCGGAGAGCTGGGCGACGGCGAGGTTGGGCTGGAGCATCAGCAGCGCCAGCCATGAGATGCAGACTACCGAGCGCATGGGTCTCCCTTGGGTACGCAGCCGGGACACTTGGGTCCTTCTTCATGGTAACCGATCGGATGGGACCCGGGTCCCATCTTCACCGCGTCACGTCGCGTCGGGTGCGAACGTCCTGGACTTGCCTCCGAACGTAGCCATGCCGAAGAACAAGGATCTCAAGCGCCTCGTGCGCTCCCGCATGCAGAAGACGGGCGAGAGCTATACCACCGCCCGCCGTCACCTCACCAAGAATGACCAGCTCCCATCGCTACCGGTAGGCAAATACGCCGAAGTGGCGGGAATGTCGGATGCCGCCGTCCAGAAAGCCACCGGACATACGTGGACGGAATGGGTCAAGCGACTCGATGCGGCGCATGCGCATGCGATGGACCATCGTGACATCGCGCGCCACTTGCGCGAAACATACGATCAGGTGAGCCCCTGGTGGGCGCAGTCGGTCACGGTTGGTTACGAGCGGATCAAGGGCCTACGCGAGGCGGGACAGCGCCGCGGCGGCAACTTCGATGTGAACAAGAGCAAGACAGTGCCGCTGGCGCTCCACGATCTGTACCGGGCATTCAGCGACGTACGCCTACGACGCCAATGGATGGGCGAGGTCGACCTTACCGTTCGCAAGAACAACGTCGACAAGTCGGTGCGGTGGAAGTGGGAAGACGGTACTCCGGTCGAGGTGTACTTCTGGGAGAAGGGACCTGAAAAAGCCCAGGCCCAGCTACAGCACCGGGAGCTTCCTACGAAGAAGGCGGCCGAAGCAACACGCTCGGAGTGGACGGAACGGTTCGAGGCGTTGGCTCGCTGGGCCAAGGAGCGCGGCTAGGGAACCAATACAGATGGTCACGTTCGAAGTACGTAGACGTGGGCAGCTAGAAGATGCGCGTTCGGCCCGCCCGGTTGGAGTGAGCCATATACAAACAGTCTTTCCATGACTCACATCCGGGAGCAGGCTTCATGTCGTGAAGAGGAACGACCCATGGGATCAAGCTACGTCCGGAGCGCGACGAAGGGCAATTCCGTGGTCAGCTACCGCCAGCGGATGGGAACCCGGCCCCGACTGAATTGACTTCGCGCGCCATCCCAGTAACCATATGCTTGACAATGACTTAGTGTGCAATGACCTTAGAAATATTGACTTTACACGCCACAGCATGATCCCATGCAGGGGAACGCCTCATCCGATCATGAAAGCCCTACCTCTGTCACGGCAATGAACACAGGCTTCAACCCCTTCGAACACCCCGAGCGCGAGCTTCCCAGACTCTGCCCATCTTGCGATGGCGCCGTGGTCTTACGGGGAACGTCCATGTGGGCGTCGCGATCCCAACAAGCAAACCGACTGCTCGAAACTACCTACGGCTGCAGTGACTGTGGCCCCGTGTACGTAGTGCGGTATCGCGTCGCGGCCGATGGACAGAAGTACAGCTACTCGGTGAGTCCAATCGCGCAGCCCGCCCCTCGCAGCGTTGCCGTGGGTTGAGGGCGTCGGCCGAGATGGTACCGGGCACGAAAAAGGGGCACCGCTTCTGCAGTGCCCCTGTTCTTTTGGTGCTCGGGGCGGGACTCGAACCCGCACAGCTTTCGCCACTACCCCCTCAAGATAGCGTGTCTACCAGTTCCACCACCCGAGCAAACTCTTGAACGACAGAGCGGCTACTGACCGCCGCCCTCGCCGCCTTCATCACCCGTGTCACCCGAACCGCCCGTGGCATCGCCACCGGTAGCATCGCCGCCCTCGACCGGAACGGGAACCGGCGCCGGCGGAACAACCGCGTCGCCGACCGGGGTCGGGACCGTTGCGTCGGTCGTCGGAATGGTGATGGGCGTGGCTCCAGTGCTCACCGGAACTCGCTCGGCGGCACGGCGGGCAACCGAGCTGCCGGTGCCCTGGGCCGAGAAGTACACCAACAGCAAGCTCATGGCCATGAACAGCACGCCGAGCCAGATGGTGGCCTTGTGCAGGAACGTGGTGACGCCGCGGGCGCCAAACATGGCCTCGCCGGCTCCGGCGCCGCCGAAGGCGCCAGCCAGGCCGCCACCCTTGCTCTGCTGCAGCAGCACGACGACGCTCAGGAGCAGGCAGATGAGAATGAACACGAAAAGTGCGATGTAGTAAGCCATTGTTCCGTCGATCCGTTCCTGGATTTCCGTCTGATCAGAATCGCCGGGGGGCGCTCATTTGAGGCTCCGACCCGGGCGCGAAAAACAGACGAGTAAGCTAGCACGGGGCTTCGAGGCTGTCAAACCGCGTGCCGGAAACCTCTGAAAATCAACAACTTCGGGGACCCTAAGTGTGATCCTGGTAGCACAGGATCTTGACGAACTCGTCGGGGTCCAGGCTGGCGCCCCCCACCAGTGCGCCGTCGATGTCCTCGGCCGCCAGATAGCCCCCCACGTTGCTCGAGTTCACGCTTCCTCCGTACAGGATACGCGTGGTCTGGGCGCTCTCTTCACCCGCCGCTTCCTGCAACAGTCCCCGAACCAGGCGATGCACGTCCTGGGCGTCGGCCACCTCGGCGCTGTGCCCGGTGCCAATGGCCCAGATGGGTTCGTAGGCCAATACCAAGGTCGCCAGTGCCTGACTCTCCAGGCCCTCGATGGCGGCGCCAACCTGGCGCACCACGACTTCCTCGGTGGAACCTGCCTCGCGCTGTTCCAGCGTTTCGCCGAAACAGAGCACGGGAACCAGCCCCACGCGAAAGGCCGCGCGAATCTTCTCGGCCACGTCCATGTCCGTCTCGCCAAAGAATTGACGTCGCTCGCTGTGCCCCAGCAACGCGAACCGAAGCTCCAACTCGCTCAGCTGCTCGGCGCAAACCGCGCCGGTGTACGCGCCCGGCTTCTGCGGAGCCAGGTCCTGGGCACCGACGCCAATCACGCTGCCTTCGAGAATCTGGCGCACGGCCAACAGGTGCGGAAACGACGGGCACACCGCGGTCTCGGGCCCCGCGTAGATCGACGCCACCAGATTCTTCAGTTCCTTGGCCAACCCGATGCTCTGGTTCAGCCCCAGATTCATCTTCCAGTTGCCGATGATCAGGGGCCTACGAACGGTACTCACGGTGTTTCCTCCGAAACGATCAGACGGGTAGGCTGGAGGCGTCGCTCAGGGCATCCACGCCCGGCAAGGGCTTGCCGGCCAGAAACTCGATCGATGCACCGCCGCCGGTGGAAACGTGGGAGATCTGCTGCGCCACGCCCATTTGCGTCAGCGCCGCGACCGAGTCGCCACCACCCACCACCGATTGCGCGCCGGCATCGGTAGCCTTGGCCACGGCACGAGCAATGGCCCGCGTGCCCTTGGCAAAGGCGGGAATCTCGAACACGCCCATGGGCCCATTCCAGAATATCGTGCCGGCCTTGGCAATGACGTCGCTGAACTGAGCCAGCGTGCGTGAGCCCACGTCGAGTCCCTGCCAGTTCTCGGGAATGTCGGTGACCAACACTTCCTTGCGCTCGCCGTGCTCGCCAAACTCGCTGCTCACGATGACATCCTGCGGTAGCAGAAGCTGCGTGGTCGATTCTTTGGCCAACTCGGAAATGGCTCGCACCTTTTCGATCAGCGAGTCTTCAACCAGGCTCTTGCCCACGTCGATTCCGTGGCCCTTGAAGAACGTGAAGGCCATGCCCCCGCCCACGAGAATGGCGTCGACCTTGCCCAACAGAAACTCGATGACCTCGATCTTGCCGCTGACCTTGGCGCCACCCAGAACGGCCACGAACGGACGACGAGGGTTGCCCAGCAACGATCCCAGATTCTCCAGTTCCTTGTCCATGAGCAGCCCGGACACGCGCTGGTCGAAGTGACGGGTTACCCCTACCGTCGACGCGTGGGCGCGGTGCGCGGTACCAAAGGCATCGTTGGCGTAGATGTCACCCAGCTCGGCCAACTGCATGGCGAAGGCCGGGTCGTTCTCGGTTTCGGCCGAGTGAAAACGCAGATTCTCCAGCAGGCCGATTTCGCCTTCCTTCAAATCGTCCACCATCTTCTTGGCGGGCTCGCCCACGCAATCGTTGGCGAAGCGAATGGGAATGGAAGTCAGCTCGGCCAGCCGGTCGGCCACCGGTCGTAGGCTCAGCTTGTCCTGGCGCTGCCCCTTGGGACGTCCCAGGTGGCTCATGAGCACGGGTATGCCGCCGCGCGCCACGATGAACTCGAGCGTCGACAGCGCGGCTCGAATGCGCGTGTCGTCGGTAATGCGACCCTCAGCGTCCAAGGGGACATTGAAATCGACGCGCGTGAGAACCCGGCGTCCGCGTAGCTCGACGTCTTGCACGGAAAGCTTTTTCATGGCTACTCAGCTCTCGTTGGATCCAGATTGGCCCTACGGCTCCAACTGGTTGAAAAATATAAACTTAACTGTTTGTATCCGTTCACGAGTCTAGGAACCGTTGAACGGGCGTGTCAAGGTGAACTTCCCGAGGGGTTTGGTGGGCTCCACCCAAAGCTAGCCCCAGAACTGGATTGCCGCGAGCACCAAGAACCAGCAAGGCTGACGCCATTGTAGCCCCACTGGTGACCTGATCGTCCACCAGGACCAAAGGCGTCGCCGGCGGCACCTCAGCCAGCCTTGCCGCCCGAAACAGCCCCTGGGCGTTGGACCAACGCTGCTTCGCATCCACCATCTTGGCCTGCGCGGGCGCGTTTCGCTGGCGCCGCACCAGGTCCACGCCCAGCCGCTCTCCCCAGCCACGCGCCACGAGGCACTCGGCCAATGTCGTGGTCACGCTGAAACCTCGCTCACGGCGGCGCGTCGCATCGTCGGGCATGGGGGTCAGCACGCAACCGGCCGGCCACGCGGCCGGTGGCGCGACGGAGCCGTTCACCAGCGGTTCCATGAGATGGATCCGGCGTTCGTACTTGATGCCGTGCAAGACGCGGAAGAACGCCGGCTCGTCTTCGAACAACCAGGCGATCGGCGCGCCCCGGTTCAAGGGCCGCGGCGCGACGGTGCCTTCGATGGCCGCGACCGTCAGAGCGGCCACGCATTCCGCGTGGAGTTCCTCACCGCGACGTGCAACCCAGTCATCACATACCGGGCAGCGGCGGGGCCAGACGATGTAGCCAACTTCCGCCAACGCACTTCTGGCGCTGGAACCCAACCTGGACAACGAGCCAGATCACTTACCGGGAGGCGAGTCAAGAAGCCCAGTCGATGCCAATGGAGCGGCCCATGGACACCAGCGGTGGCTCACAACCCCACCACAGCGCGAACGCCAGCGCGGCCTGTGCAATCAACATGGGCAGCCCGTTCTGGGTGGCGCAGCCACGGCTCGACGCGGCCTGGAGCAATGCGGTAGGACGCTCGCCGTATACCAGGTCCACCACCAACGCTTCGGGCGAAAGCAACGAACCGTCGACGGGCGAGGCGTCGTCGTCACGCAAACCAAGTGGCGTGGCATTGACCACGAGCGTCGCCGTCGCCAGCGGCGCGTCGGCCAACCGCAACACACGATCGGCGGCGTCGGCCGCCCACTGGGCACGCGCCGGATCACGAACCGCTACCACCAATTCACGTGCACCCAACGACTGCATGCAAACCACCACCGCGCGGGCGGCGCCCCCGCCCCCCAACACCACCACTCGACGTGTGGTGTCCAGTACCCGTCGCCCCACCTGGCGCTGAATGGCCATGGCCAATCCGCGGGCGTCGGTGTTGTGCGCGGTCCAACCTGCTTCGCCGCGTTGCAGCGTGTTGGCGGCGCCGATGGAACGTGCTTCCTCGCTCGCGCGCGTGGCGCACCGCAAGGCCGCGAGTTTGTGGGGAACGGTGACGTTCAGGCCGCGCACGCCGTGGTCGAACGCCGTGGTCCAGAATGTCGACTCCTGGTCGGCGGCAACCTGGATGGCCGCGTACTGTTCCTTGAGGTCGTGCTGCGCCAGGGCGGCCCCGTGCAGGCGCGGACTGAGACTGTGGGCAATGGGGTCGCCAACCACGGCAAACTCGGGCCACGGTGCGGAGGAGCCATCTGAGTGACGTAGATTCCCATCGCGGTAGACGACGGGCAGCGCCGCCATCAAACCTCCCACCATCGGGCTGACACGTTGAGCAGCAACCCCATCATCATGCAACTCGCCAGCATGGAACTGCCGCCGTAGCTCAGGAACGGAAGGGGAAGTCCGGTAACCGGCAGCAGACCCACGGTAATGGAGATGTTCACCAACGCCTGGAAACTGAAGTACGTGGCCACGCCGACGGCCAGGGCCGAACCAAAGGGTCGCTTCACCTTCACGGCGATACGCAACGCGCGGTAGACCAGCAGCGACAACAATCCCAACACGATGCAAGCGCCCAGAAGACCGAATTCCTCGCCGACCACACTGAAGATGAAGTCGGTGTGTCGCTCGGGAAGGAAGGCCAGACCCTTCTGACTGCCCGACAGGTAACCCTTACCCAGAAGCCCACCCGAGCCAATGGCCACCTTGCTCTGGAACGCCTGGTAGCCCGCGCCCAGGCGGTCGGTTTCGGTGGGATTGAAGAAACTGAGAATACGATTCTGCTGGTACGACTCCAGACGTTCCCACACCAGGGGAATCGACAAGCCCGTTACGACGTTGGCCAACATGAGCGTGAGACTCTGCACCACGTACAGCCGGGCCATGAACAGAAACGACATGAGTACCACGACGTACAGCACCCACGGCCAGGTAGACCCCATGACCTGCTGACCGTAGAACATGACCAGCGCGCCCAGTAGCGGCGAGGCCAGAGCGAGCAGGAAGCGACCGTCCACCCCACCCCAGTACAGCATGGGCGCGGCCAGCGCCAGAAACACCAGACTCGTGCCCAGGTCGGGTTGCTTCAGCACCAGCAGGAACGGCGGCAGAGTCAGGAGCACGGCCCCCAACACCGAAAGAAATGGTCGACGTTTCGTGCGCGACGCCAAGAAGCGCCCCAACGCGAAAATCAGAGCCGCCTTGGCCAACTCTGAAGGCTGGATCGTAATGGGCCCCAACTCGAGCCACCGGTGCGTGCCCACGCGCTCGGGTCCAATGAAGAACACGGCCACCAAGGCAGCCAGGGCCACACCGTAGATGAGGTAGGCGAACGTCTCGAACAAACGGAACGGAATGAGCATGCACACGAGAGCCAAGGCGATGCCGATGCCCACCCACCGCAATTGAGCGTGAAATACGCCCGAGTCGACGGTCGATTCGACCACCTGCCCGCCACTGCTGAAATCGACGGTGCAGCTGTACAGCGCGGCCAGACCAATGGCCATGAGACCGAACCAGGCCACGAGCAACAAGCCATCACCGCGCGCAAACGCCTGCAGGATTCTCGTCATCGGCCCAACACGCCCTTCGACTGGAAGTACATTTCGAGCAGGTCGCCCACGATGGGCGCGGCAATCGAACCGCCGTGACCGGAGTTCTCCACGATGACGGCCACCGCCACTTCCGGGTTTATGCTGGGCGCATACGCCACGAACCACGCGTGATCTTCACCGTGGGAATTCTCGGCCGTACCCGTCTTGCCCGACACTTCGATCCCCGCCACCGTGGCCAGCCCACCGGTGCCGTCGTCATCGCTCACCACGCTATGCAGGGCCCGTTGCAGGAACTTCCGGGTACTTGGCGAACAGACCGGCTCGCTCGATCGGCGCACGCGTCGAATGTCGCGCACGCCAAACGCATTCTGGCGGGCCAACACCAGGTTGGGGCGATAGAGCAGACCGTCGCCTCCTATCGCCGCATACGCGCGCACCATCTGCAATGGACTGGTGAGTAGCTCACCCTGGCCAATCGCGTTGTTCAACATGTACCCGGTGGTCCATTTGCCCTTGCCCAGTTTCTCGTCGTAGTAGGCAATGTCAGGAACCAAACCCGAAGCCTCTCCGGGCAGATCCAAACCCGTGCGCGAACCCAGGCCGAATCGGCGCGCGGTCGCGGCCAGCTCGTCCAGCGTGAGCTCCTGTACCAACTGGTAGAAATACACATCGCAGCTCTGGGCAATGGCACCTTCGAGGTCGAGCGTGCCGTGTCCCCGCGGTTCCCAACAACGAAAGGTACGGTTGCCCAGACGGTAGCTACCGAAGCATGGATCGAACGTATCCTGGGGACGTACCCGTTTGTATTCGAGCGCGGCGGCCGCGGTGATGATCTTGTAGGGACTGGCCGGCGGGTAGGTTCCCTTGATGCTGCGATTGAACATGGGAGTGCGCGGATCCGAATTCAGTTCGGACCAACGTTCCTGGCTGATGCCGCCAGTGAACTCGTTGGGATCGAACCCGGGCGCGCTGGCCATGGCCAGGATATCGCCGGTGGCCACTTCCATCACCACGCCCGACGCGACTTTGTCCTTCAAGAGTTCTTCCATGCGGGCTTGCAGGGGCTGACTGATGGTGAGATACAGCTGAGCCCCCGGCAACACCGGTATGTGACCCTCGGGAAGCTCTCCGACGATATGTCCCGATGCGTTTACCTCCACGACCTTGAAGCCATTGCGACCGCGCAGGAGCGTCTCGGCAAAGCTTTCGATGCCCGAACGGCCAATGATATCGCCGGGCTTGTAGGCCAGAACCGGTACCGAGTCGGTCAGTTCGTCCAGCTCTGACTGACGCACTTCCCCCACGTAACCCAGTACATGCGCCAGCAACGAACCCTGCCGGTATATCCGTCGTGGTTCTACGTGTGATTGCACGTCGGGAAGCACGGGCCGGTGTTCTTCCACCCGCGCGATCAACTCGGGCTTGGCGTGACGAACCACGGTGACGCGCTCGGGCTCGACCGAGCGTTCGATGCGTCGGTAGACTACTTCGCGATCCAACTGGAGCATATCGATCAGCGATTCGAGGCTTGCATCGCCGGGTGTGGCCCGCGAGCGCGGGACCGTAAGTCGAGCCTGGTAGATATTGTCGGCCAGGACCACGCCACTGCGATCGCTGACCAGCCCTCGTGGGGCCAGCTCGCGCTTGTACAACTGTCGGTTCTGACGCGCCATCTCCTGGTAGGAATCGCTGCGCACCACCTGCATGGAAACCAGCGTCAACCAGACGGCCACCAGGCCCAGTCCAAACACCACGCCCAAACCTTTTGCGCGGGCTTGCCGTGCGTGTTCATCCGCGGCCAAAGCTGCCCTCCTCGCCCGTCGACAGCGAACGTGCTCCGCCCACGGCCGACGCCACCATGATGATGACCAGACCCACCAATGCCGTGTAGATGGCGGTGGGGATCGACTGCGAAATGAACATGATGAACAGGCGGGGAATATCCAGGCCGGTGTAGGCCAGCAGGTAGATGAAGTCGTGTAGCAGGACCGACACGCCCACGAGCCCCAGCCGGATGCCCATGTTGTCGAGCATGAGACTTCCCGTCACACGTCCCACACCGTACCCCAGGATGCTCTTGGCCAGCATGTTCATGCCCAGCAGTTCAGGCACCAGGAGGTCTTGCATCAACCCCACGACAAACCCCAGCAGGGTTCCCATCACCGGTCCGCGACGGGCACCCAGAAACACCAGGAACAGTATTGTCAGGTCCGGCCGGATACCCATGATCCCCAGGCGGTCGGCCAAGGTGAGCTGCAGCAACAGCGTGAGCAGGAGGGCCAGACTCAGTCGAATACCGGTCATGGGTGCACCTAGCGGCTGGTCGCCGTGGAGTCGGTGGAAGCGGTCAACGTGGAGTCGGATTCCGAATGCGCGGTGTCGCCCCGCAACGAGTACCACGGCCCCGGCCTGACCACGACGTACACGTCGGACAAGGCTGTGAAGCGAACGCCCGGCTCCACCGAGATCTGTTGGAACAACTCGGCCGCCGACGAACGGATGTCAGCGACTGTGCCCACATGCAAACCGCGTGGCACCGTGCCGCCCAGGCCGCTGGTGATCAGGCGGTCACCGGTATCGAGGGCTTCGCCACGGGGCACGTTGTCCATCTGGAACTGGTGCCCGTCGAAGCGTAGCAGGCCGATTACACCGGTGCGCTCAACCTCGATGGAGATACGCGAATCTTCGTCGGTCAAGAGCTGCACGAGCGCACCGTCGGTATCGAGGACCTGGCGCACGCGACCCACCAGCCCACGCTCGGTAACGACCGGTTGCCACACGCGCAGGCTATCATGTCCGAACGTCTTGATCTTGCACTGAACGGGGAAGCGACTGACGACCAGCTCGATCACCTCGGCCGGCATGAGCGCGCCTCGCGATCGCACGAAGAAACCGGCCTTCTCGCGTAGCTCCTCGATGCGCGCCCGTTCGGTGGCAATCTGCTGAGCGTCGAGCTCGAGCGCGGTTAGGCGTGCCTTGAGATCCTGGTTCTCACGCTGCAGTCCGGCCACGTCCTCGAGCACGCGACTGCCCCATTCTATCGGCGTGACCAGATGGTGCGCCCACCACGCCGCTTTCTCGATGCGGGTCTGGTCGTCGAGCGTAAGAAACCACAGCGACACGAGCACGCAGGCGCCCAGGACGAGCTTGTCACCGATTCTCGCCAGTCCCTCCGGTGTCCTTCGCATATCAATCCCGGGCAGAGTGCATGATCACGTCTTCGTAGGCCGAGATGTTGTCGAGAATCTTGCCCGTGCCCAGCACCACGCAGTAGAGCGGGTCGTCCACGGTATTGATGGGGAGATTCGTGGCGTCCTTCAGCAGGTTCGCCAGTCCCTTGATGAGCGAGCCACCGCCGGTCATGACGATGCCCCGGTCGACGATATCGGCGGCCAACTCAGGAGGTGTCTGTTCCAGCGATTCCTTGAGCGCGTCGACGATCTGCGCCACGGCCTCCTGCAGGGCCTGGCGAATCTCTTCGCTACTCACCCGCAGCGTCTTGGGAATGCCGGCCACCAGATCGCGGCCCTTCACTTCCATTTCAAGTTCGTGCTCGAGCTTGAAGGCGCTGCCGATTTCCTTTTTGATCATTTCCGCAGTCTGATCACCGATGAGCAGATTGTAGTTCTTCTTGAGGTACTGAACGATGGCCTCGTCCATTTCGTCGCCACCGACGCGAATGGACGTGTCGCAGACGATGCCGTTCAGCGCGATGACCGCGATCTCGGACGTTCCACCCCCGATATCGATGATCATGTTGCCGCTGGGCTGGTCGACGGGTAACCCCACCCCGATCGCGGCCGCGATGGGCTCGGCCACCAGAAACACTTCGCGCGCCCCCGCGTGTTTCGCGGAGTCACGAACCGCGCGCTTCTCCACTTCGGTGATTCCGCTGGGGACGCAGATGATGATACGGGGGGCTATGAAGTGTCGTCGCTTCTGCGCCATCTGGATGAACTCGCGCAGCATGTGTTCGGTAACGTCGAAGTCGGCGATCACGCCATCTTTGAGGGGCCGAATAGCCTGGATGGCGTCGGGGGTCTTTCCCAGCATCGCCTTGGCCGCGTGCCCCACGGCATGAACCTTTCGCGATTGCTTGTCGACCGCAACCACGCTGGGCTCGTTCAGTACGATGCCCTTGCCCTTGATGTATACAAGGGTGTTGGCCGTTCCCAGGTCAATCGCGATGTCGTTGGTGAACAGGTTGTTGAACCTGTTCCAGAGTCCGGTGGTGTTTTCGTTAGCGACGGCGGTCATGCAATCATTCCTCGATCAGGCTTCGTTCTCTCAAACTCACGTAGTCGTTGTCGCCCAGTACCAGATGGTCGAGCACTTCAATTCCCAGCGTCCGACCGCATCGTACCAGACGCTGCGTCAGCCGAACGTCATCCTCGCTGGGTTCAGGACACCCCGAAGGGTGGTTGTGCCCCAGCACGATGGCCGCGGCCCCATTTGCCACCGCGCCCCGAAATACGTCGCGGGCTTCGATGGACGCGGAGTTCAAGCCACCCAACGCGACCATGTGCACCCTCAATACCTGATGACGAGCACCAAGGTGAAGAACCACGACGGCCTCTTGGCGCAACCCACGCAATCGCGAAGCCAACACCGCCGCCGCATCTTCCGGACTTTCCACCAGATGCAGCGCAATGGGCTCTGCGCCGGCCCGTCGGCCCAATTCGAAGGCCGCTACCAACGCCAGCGATTGTCGTCGGCTGACAACCGTCGCGATTTCGCCCGGTTCGGCGCGCGACAGCTCCTTCAGACTAACGAAATTCTCCAAGACATCCTGGGCAAGGCCGAGGCCAGTGCCACCGCCATCCTCGCCGAGGATCAAGGCAAGGAGTTCCACGGCCGATAGAGCCGGGGCTCCCAACCGCAAACATCTGTCCGGGGGCGACTCCCCGTCGCACATGGATGGATTCCAGCGCATGGAACCAAACACCACAATTGGGAGGTCGGGTATTGATGCCGCGCCGAGCCCGCAACCCGGTGCCGACGTAACCTGTTTATTTGCAAGCAAATAACGGAAGGTGACTGGCGAAATGTAGCAGAAGCCTCGGGGCCCGCACAACAGTAAAATGGACCGTAGACGAGGCCATGACCTGAGGTAGTCTGTTGCAGGCCCGAAGCTTGCCCCGTCTGCGATCGACTGAGTTGGGTCGCGGCCAAAGAGGCCAGAAGCTCGAAAGGATCGAAGTGCCCAATCGTGTGCTGAAGTTCGGTGGCTCGTGTCTGGCCGGTACCGACCAGATCGAAGCCGCTGCCCGTCGGGTTTCCCAGGTTCTGGGCGCGGGCCTGTCGCCGTTGGTCGTGGTCTCGGCCATGACCGGCATGACGAATCGGATCCTGGCCACCGCACGGCGCCTTCACCCCGATCCCCCCGGCGACGAACTCGATCGACTGCTGGCCACGGGCGAGGCGCAGGCCGCCACCCTGCTGGCCATCGCCCTGCAGCAACGTGGTCTGCGCGCGCGTTCGTTCAGCGGGCAGGAAGCGGGCATTGTCACCGACAACTGCTTTGGCCGCGCCCGTATCGTCCGCGTCGATGCCGCCCGTCTGACGGCATCCATGGCGGCCGGCGAGATTCCCGTGGTCACCGGTTTCCAGGGAGCCACCGACGACGGACGGGTGACCACGCTGGGTCGCGGCGGGTCTGATATCACCGCGGTAGCCCTGGGCGTGGCGCACGAAGCCGATCGGGTTTCCTTCTACCGCGACGTCGACGGCGTGCACAGCGCCGACCCCAAATTCCTGGCCATCAGCTATCGCTTGGACCAACTCGACTACGATTCCATGATCGACCTGGCCGAGGCTGGGGCCCCCATTCTTCACCCCCAGGCGTTGGAAACCGCGCGGGCCCACGATATGCGACTTGAAATTCGCGGCCTTCACAGCGGTGCCGGCAGCACCACGATCGACGCCGAGCCCGCCAAACACGGGCTGCCCGTATGGAGCATCTTTCTTTCGCACCCCATGAGCGTACTGACACTGGAGGGGCTACCCAGCGACGTCGACGTTCTATCGCGGCTCATGGCCCTGCTCGATCGCACCGACATCCGACTGGACGGCGAACTACAACCGGCTGAGACCCGCGGCGTGTGCTTGGCTCTGCAGATGCCTGATATGGAAGGCCCCCTGCTGGAAGCCCAGATGCAGGATTTTCTGCGGGAGGAGCCCGGCGTCAGAGTAGACCTGGAACGCCGACGGAGGCGCGTGACGCTGGTAGGTAAGGGAGTGGCGAGCCGTCGCGTATCGAAAGCGGTGGAGAAGGTCGCCCTACGATTGGGTCCGCCCATGGCGACGTACTGGGGCGCACACCACCGCGCGTTCGTGGTGCCCGATCGCGAGGGCCGAACCTGGCTGGCCAGCCTCCACCAGGAGCTCATCCACTCCGGTTTGTACGTGGCCGCAGGCGTCCGCGCGTGCGCTGACGAAGCAAACGCGTCCACACGCCGTCGGGAAAGTCCTCGATCACCTCGCCGACCATGTCCATGCCTTCGCGCCGTTTGTCCAGACGCACCAACGTAATGGTCGCCGCCCGCACGCGCGCATGTTCCACCTCGGCGTGGTCGGGGTAGAAACGCGCGAAGTCCAGGTACGCCTTCACGGCGTCGGAGAAACGCGTGTTCTTTTCGAGCAGAAACGCCACCTTGCGTTGATCATCGGGCTCGAGCACGAACGCGCTGTTGCCGCGTCGAGCCTCGCTGTAGATGGCCACCACCTTCTGCCAGTTGCCCCGATCGCGTTGAACCTGAGCCAATCGGCGGTACACGGACAACGCGTCGCCGAAGTCGCCGCAGGTGGCCCGCAGTCTGGCCAGTTCCAACCATGCCTCTTCGTCCCAGGCCGAGCGCTCGAGATACTTCTGGAGAGCCGCCACCGCCGCGTGCATGTTTCCCAGATCACGCTCGCGCCACGCCGTGACCCGCCAAAGCTCGACACGACCCTTGCCGTACTGTCCCAGCGCCGTGGCCAGGATGATGCCCGAAAACAAACCACCGAGGTGTGCGCCATACGCGGTACGGGACCCCTTCCCCTCCACCAGTACGAACACAACCTGGAGCAACAGCCACAGCAGAATGCCCACCGCCACCGGCACAAACACCGTGCCGGTGCGGTTGATCCCCTGCAGCGGCAGGAACGCCCAGTAGGCCAGCTTGATCCGCGAGTAGCTGTAGCGCAGGAAGAACCACCCCAACAATCCGCTGATGGCCCCGCTGGCGCCGACGATTCCACCCCAGGCCTGATCGGGATTCAGATGCAGCGTCACCGCGCCCTGGACCAGGTTGCCCAGGTACCCCGTGCCACAGAAAACGACCAGCAGGCCCAATCGACCGACCGCTTTCTCCAGCGCCGGAGCAAACACGGCCAGGTAGATCATGTTGCCGGCCAGGTGCATCCAACTGCCGTGGAGGAAACACGCGGTCAACGGAGTAAGCAGGCTGAACGAAGCGGGGCGGTACGCGTACGCCCACCAGTCGACGGTATTCGTATGGCGGAGGGGTAACGACAGCAGGAAGATCGCCACCATGCTGACGCCCAGCAGCAGGCTCACCACGGGGATCCGGGGCCGGCCTACGTCCACTCCAACGGGATAATAATAGAAGAAGTACACGCTTGGCTCCGCGGCGGGGAATCAGAGCCGCGAATTCCGCAAGTTCCGTTCCTTCGAGGTCTACCCCGGAACGACGGGGACGTCCGCGAAACCGCGGGGAGTCATGACACCGATTCGAGGATCGGCCGACTCCATAATGTGGCCCGTGTCACGTGCAACGAGTCGTCCAACCGTCGCACGCCGGTAAGACGAGCCATCAGTTCACCGATGTCGTCGAGCTGGTCGCGCCGCACCCACCCGCGGGCGTGAAGCAGAGCCCCCCGGCCATCGAACAAGCCTACGTGGGTGACCGGATCGTCGAAGAACAGGAGATCGCCCGCGCGCCATTGCGCCTGGTTCTGCGAAACGTGCTCGCCAACGCGGGCCTGCTGCTTCGCGTCGCGCGGAAGCGCGAAGCCGGCCATCAGACAAGCCAGTTGCACCAAGCCGCTGCAGTCGATTCCACTCGGGCTGCGACCACCCCATCGGTAGGGCGTCCCGAGCAACTGGGTGGCGACCCGCAGCGCCGCTTCGACGCTGCCGTCGGCCGCATGGCTCGTGAATGCTTCACCGGGCAACCAACCCTGGGCGCCCCCGGCCACCTCCACCAGGTGTTGACCACCGCGCTCGTGCAGGGTGGCATCGGCAACCCTTAGCAGCGGCGTCGCCAGTGCCAACGCTGCCGCCGCCCAGTGGTCGGAATTCCAGAGCGTCAATCGTGGCTGGACCACGCGCCCCAGATAGCGCGACAGATCGGCTTCCCGTTCGCCGGCCTCTTGCCGCACCACCGTCCAATCGGCCATCCAACCCACGTAGTCGTCTTCGCCAGCCACGAGCCACCACTCGCCCTCGTGCCTCAGCAGGGTGAGCCACTCGCCTCCCCTTACCTCACTGATCATCTGCGAACGGTGGGAAGGTTCCTCGCGCAGGGGTTCCAACGCGCTTTGCGTCGTGCCCAAACCCACGGGCGACAGCACTTCGACGCCAAGCCTCTGCGCGACCGATTCGGGGTAGGCCACCAGGCCACCCTGAAGACCAGGCCCTACGTACGAGTTGCCCAGGTCGATATCAGGATGCTGGAAACGCGCGTGCGCCGCGGTAGGCAAGCGTAGGTCGATCACCGTTAGCCACCCGGGAAAGAGGTGGGAAAAGTCAGTTGGCCGAAGGCCCGTCGTATTCCACGAGACCGTCGCGCAGCCGCACCACTCGCTGCGCGTGCGCGGCGACGTCCGCCTCGTGCGTCACCATGATGATCGTATGTCCGCGGCCGTGCAAGCCGTCGAAGATGGACATGATTTCGCGACCGGTCGCGCTGTCGAGATTCCCCGTGGGCTCGTCGGCCAACAGAATCGACGGCTCGTTGACCAACGCCCTGGCGATGGCCACGCGTTGTCGTTGTCCGCCGGACAATTCATTGGGCTTGTGGTGGGCCCGATCGGTCAACCCGACCGATTCCAACGCCGCCGCCGCCCCCGCCGACCGGGAAGCCGCGTCCTGGCCGGCGTACAAGAGCGGCAACGCGACGTTCTGCGCGGCCGTCGAACGCGGCAGCAAGTTGAACGTCTGGAAGACGAAGCCGATTTCCTGATTCCGGATCTGGGCCAGCTCGTCGTCACTGAGAGTCTCGACCGCACGATTGTTCAGGCGATATTGCCCGGACGTCGGCGTGTCGAGACACCCCAGGATGTTCATGAACGTGGACTTGCCCGACCCCGAAGGGCCCATGATCGCCACGTACTCACTACGATCGATCTTCAGACTGACGCCCCGCACCGCGGGCACCTCGAGCTGGCCGATCACGTAGGTCTTGGTGATGTCGGTCAGATCGAGCAGCACGGTCCGTTCCTACAGGGTTCCGGTGGCACGCTTGAACTGCGTCCCGAACTTGGCGTAGTCCACCTTTGCGTCCACTACGTCGCGTCGGGCCTGAGCCAGGCTCACCTGTGCATTGATCACGTCGAGAGAGGTACCAGCCCCGACCCGAAAACGCTCTTCGGCCAAGCGAAGATCTTCAGTCGCCTGTTCCACGGTAACACTCGCCACTTCGAATCGTTCCAGAGCCTCACGCAAGTTGTTGTGGATCTGTACAATCTCCAGCTCCATGTCGAGCCGCGCTTGTTGCAGGTCGTATTCGGCCTTGCGCCGCGTGGCTACGGCATTACGCGATTGGTTCTTGGTCTGGAATCGATCGAAGATGCTCCAGGAACCCTGAAAACCCCACGAAAACGACTCGGTGGTGTCCGAGCCAAAACGCAGCGTCTGCGGCAGGTTCTGATTGAACCGCGACCAGTTGACGAAGAAGCTCGCACTTGGCCAGTAGCCCGACCGAGCCTCCGTTACGGCTGACGTGCGTGCATCCACATTGTACTGGGCGGCGGCGATGTCCGATCGGCCGGTCGCGGCCTGAACCAGGGCCCCGTCCAGATCGGGTAGCTGCATTTCGCCGGTCAGATCGTCCTCGACATCGAAGGGCCGAGCGGACGGAATGTTCATGTTGTGGGCCAGATCAGCGAAGGCGTTGCGCATGGTGTTGCGCTCGCGCACCGTGTCCAGTTTGGTCTGCTGGTGACGCACCTTTTGCTGCAGCACGTCGCTGCGGGTGGAGATACCCAGGTCGAAATAGGTCTCACTTCGCTCGAGTTCCCGCCGGGCCAGCTCTTCGGCATCTTCGGCCACGGTCACGCGCTGGCGAGCACGCACGTAGTCGAGATAGGAATTGCTGACCGACTGGACGAGTAGATCGTCTTGATACGCGTACGTCTCTTCGATCGATCGAAGATCAGCTTTGGCCCTATTGAGGCCCGCAAACCGACTGAAGCCGCTGAAGAGGGTCCAGTTGGAGGACAACCGCACCTGCTTCGAGGTCGAGGGCGTGATGCGATCTTCCACCCCGGACTGCTCGGCCGAGATCTGAAACAGACCCTGGTCGGCAAATCCAGCGTCTACCAGACCCGAGGGAACCAGGAACAGGTCGCCCCCGAACACCGGAGAGTCTACATCGGTGCGTTCATCGTCGCTCCACGACCCTGTGATGGTCAGATCAGGTAAGAACTGCGCCAGTGCCTGCGTCTTGCCCACGCCGGCCGACTCCACATCTTCCTCGAACTTGCCCAGTGTGGCCGAGCCCAGCTTGGCCACCTCGATGCACTCCGCCAGCGTGACAGCATTGCCGTCGTAGAGTCCCTGTACGGCGGCCTGCGAGGCCTCCAGCTTCGCCTCGAGCTGGGCCTGGCCTACGCCAGGCAGCGCCGTAGCCAGTAGTACGGTGATCACAGCGGCCCCACGAAAGGGCATGCGGCGAAACCGCGATGTCAGCATCTTCATTCGAGTCCTCTCCCCACGGGAATGGAGTGTGCGGGTGGCGTCCTCGTTGGTACGCAACAGGATACCTTAGGTTGCACCACCATTAGAAAGACGAAAACGGCGGTGGAAAGGATCCACCGCCGTCGAAGATTTTCAACGCCCGTAAAGGCCTAGAACAACGTGAAGTTGTAGGGCAGCTGCACCCAGACCGGCACCGGGACGTTGCGCTGCTTACCCGGAGTGAAAAGACACTTCCGAGCCGCCTTGAGGGCTTCCTGGTTCAAGATCTTGTGCTGCGGCTGGATGATGATCGCCTCCATTACGCGACCGTCGGTGCCCACCAGCACGTTCACCACCACCATACCCTCAAGACCAGCCTCACGGGCAAATTCCGGGTAGGCCGGGGGTGCGTAGTTCACGATCTCGGGCTTGGTATCGAACGCCACGAAGTCGTTGCCGCCACCGCCGGTGGGAGGCGGAATATACGTATCGAAATCTTCCGGCAGCGTGTCGGCCAGCTCGATCTCTTCCTCAACTTCGGCGTCGGGGGCGGCCTCGATCGGCACCTGCGGCCGCGGCAGTTCCTGGGGCGGCGGCGGAATGTCGATTGCGTCGGGAATATCCAACACCTCTACCGTTTCTTCCTGCAAACGGTACGGGGTGATCTCGACATCGGGGCTGAACAGGAACACCAGTACGTACCACGTGAACGAGATACCCAGCGCCCAACGAATGTAGGTCGCGTAGCGCGCTTTGAAGCGATCGTTCGCCGTATGGAGCGCGACCTGTTCCCAGTCGTGCTCCGCGGAGTGCTTGGCTTCGGCAGTCATTCCCGGTTCATACCCTTAGGTTCGGTCCACAGCAGGGACTCTAGAACTTACCCTGACTCGATTGGAACTTGTTGTTGAACGAAACCCGAACGGCGTTCACCAGCTTCAACTCTTCCATGATGTCGTCCATGCACCGGTAGTCGGCCTTGACGTCCGTCTGGAACGCCACGATCAGAAGCGGGTTCTGCTCCAACTTCTGGGTCATGATAGGGCCCACCTGCGCCGTACCGACGATCTTGTCATTGATGGAGATGCGGCACTTGCGGTCCATGTAGATGTTGGCCACCAGTTCGCGCTTGGGCTCAACCCCACTCTCGGCCCGCGGTAGATCCACCGGTAGACCGTCCTCGGTCTTGAACACCGTCGTTACCATGAAGAAGATCAGCAGCAGGAATACGATGTCCCCCATGGACGCGGTGGGAATCGATTCGCCGCCCTTCTGATTTCGCTCGAATTTCATGCGCTACGTCTCCAGAACCTTGAGCGCCATCTTGCGACAGTTGGCCAGGCGAATCTCATCGAGCACGGCCACCATGGTGCCGTAGTCACCCAAGGGATGCGTGCTCAAGATGACCACCAGTTTGGGATTGGCCCGGAGTTTGCGCTCGACCTCGCGTTGGATAGCATTGACGCGAAATGGACTGTCGTCGAGCGTGATCTGATTATCTTCGTGGATGATGATGTTGAGGACGTTGGACTCTTTGATCTTGATGACATCTTCGGGCCGATCAGGACCCGGGAGTACAAACGGCAGACCAATGTCCTGCTGGAAAATCGTCGTCACCAGGAAGAAGATCAGCAACAGGAACACGATGTCCGAGATGGACGCCATGTTCAGCTCGCCGCCGGCCTTCGCCATTTTCTTGATCTTGACGGCCATGGCCGTCCTCCTCGCGTGGGGCTGGTACGGCTAAGACTAGACGCGACCCATTTGGGTCAGCTCTTCGACCAGCTCGGCTGAGGTCTCTTCCATTTCGATGATGAAACGATCGATCATCGAAAGGAAAGCACTGTGCCCCAGCGACGCGGGAATAGCGACGATCAGCCCGGTCGCGGTCGTGATCAGCGCTTCGGAAATACCGCTGGCCACCAGCTTCGCGTTTACCTGATCGGCGTTGGCAATGGCCTCGAAGGCCGAGATCATACCGGACACCGTACCCAGAAAGCCCAGTAGCGGCGCGACGTTGGCCACGGACGAAAGAGCCACCAGACCACGCTCGAGGAACGCCATCTCAATGGTGCCCGAGGTTTCGATCGCCTTCTCCACGGCTTCGGGTCCGCGATCGGCGCGAAGCAAGCCGCTGTGCAAGATGGCCGCGATCGGGCCCTTGGTGCGCTCGCACACCTGGGCGGCCTCGGTCACGCCTTCCTGGCGCAACGTGGTGATGACTGTGCCGATGAGACGACGCGTGTTGGTGCGGGCCTTGGCCAAGGTGAATGCGCGCTCGATGATCACCGCCAACGCGATGATGGCCGCGAGCAGCAGGAACCACATGAAGTTACCGCCACCCACGAAAAGCTGTCCGGCGCCGCTCTGGCCCAGTGGGGTCTGGGAGAACCAACCCATGACGCCCTTGGGGCCCTGCGCCACAACCACGACCTCATCGGTCGAGTCAGCCAGTGACCATGCCAGCGAATCCGAGGTGTTCATGACGCCCTCGATGTTCAGAACCGGCTCTTCCGCTTCGTTCTGAGCAATCACGGGCGTGACCGCCGTCAACATGAGCGAAATAATGAGCAGCGTCGGTACCAATCCCACGCGGCGGAAAAGACCATTGCGAGCCATGGGCTGCCTCGTCCTTTTTTCGAGAGAGAAGTCTACAGAGTTCACGATGAAAGTCGGGGTCATTGGCTGGCCAGCGTGCTCCCGGCTTCTTTGTCCAGATCCCGACCGAGTGGGGCCCGACCGGCGGCGAAATACGGCGCCGAATGGCCCGTATTCAGACCCGAAAGTATAGCCACCCCCAGGAATGGGTGTCAAGCGCAACACTGTTCAGAACCGCCGAAACGACACCGGGTTACGAAAAACCTTGAGCCACCGGCTGATGACCGCAATGTACGTCCTGGGGAACGTGGGGCGCAAGGCCTGGGAAGGGGCGGGTCTGGGGTGGTTTCGGGGGGCCGGGGGGGTATCGGGGTTCTCGGTCGCGTGGACGGCCCGGGGCCCCGGGAGTGGTACGGGGTTCTCGGTCGCGTGGATGGTCCTGGGCCCCGGCTTTGCCGGGGAACCTGCTTTCGTGGACGATCTTAGTGCTGCAGGGGCACGTTGGTGAACTCGAGGCGATAGTCACCACTGCCGGCCCGGTCCACGAACAGAAACCGCAGATCGACATTTTCCGACCATCCCGAGGTCACGGGAAGCAGGGGGTCGCCGTCGAGTTCGTACTCCCACAACTCGAACGCACCCTCCTGACCCACCCCCATCAGGTTCCGCCGCCGGTCCTCGGCCAGACCAATCAGCTCCGGATCACGCACCACTTCGTTGGCCCGGAGCAGGCTATCCTTGGTGAAGCTTCCAGGAAGATTCACCTCGTGGGTGTCGTGTACTTCGGCGATGGCCTGGTCGAGGTCGTGGCCATTGGAAGGCACTACCTCGACCGAGGTGGTTGAAGGAGGGCCGTACTGGACGTAGATACGACCGCGATCGGTGACGGCGCCAGGCATGCCACCGCGGGTGTAGTTGCGATTGCAATAATCCAGCCTGGCTCGAAACCGATCGTAGACCTCGTTTTGCACGGTGCCCGGGGTGGGGTCGTGACGGTTCCAGAATTCCTGCATGAACTGCACCTGCGCCGGCCGCGATAGCCGACGAAAGGTGTTGTAGGTCTCGCCTTCGAGGAGAAGGGCTGCCTCCACCCCCACGTCTTGCGCGCTCTGTACGGCTCGATCCACCTTCCAACTCACGCTGAACTCGTAGTCCGATCCCCCTCCTCCCATCCATTCGGGAGTCAACCGAAGCACGTAGGACCCTTCGGGGAACTCGCCCAGGGGCAGTCGATAGATGGCCGCGGTCCGGCCGTCGGCGGGAGCCAATGACAGCACCTGTTCATCCATCCCTCCGAACACGGGGTCGAACACCGACACCTTCACGCGATACTGCCGTTGGGCCAACGCCCCGTTCAATTCCAGGTAGGCATCCAGCGTATCCTGCGCCACGCCGTACAAGCGCTCGGGATTGGGCAATTCGCCCAAGCGAAACTCAAGATCACTGAGCGAAACCGCTTCACTGGCGAAGTCCGGCACATCCAACACGCCCTGGGCCACCGACACGACCTGGTCCAGCGACAGTTGATCTTTTTCGGCCGCGAGGTCGCGCAGCGTCAACGTGACCGCCCAACGACCAGGTTCCAGCGGAATTCCCAGTTCCAACAGTTGAAACCGAGCCGGGTCGTTGGCCTCCCGACGAGTGTCGGCCCGCAGCACGAACCTCTCGGCTCGATCCACCGCGACCAGGCCGCGGCGCGCCAACTTCACGTGCAACTGAAGGTTCGCGGCCAACGATCCGTCGGGAAACGACTGAAAGGTCATCTGCGGGTGGTACACCAACACAGCCAGGTCTACCCGCGCCCTCTCACCATCGAAGAACACGGGCATGTCCGCGCTGAACGAGAACTCGCCGTCACCGCGCAACGGAGACGGCACTCCCGCCAGAGAAGAACAAACCGCGCCGCTCATGAAGAGCGACGCGGTCAGAAGAATGATGACGATGCGCAAGCTGTGGGCTCCTCGCTGGGCGAGAAAGCTACCGGACCACGACGAACCGACCAATGACCCGCTTGAACGCGGTGTCACTCGATTCGACCGAGTACATGTAGATTCCGCTGACGATCTCCTGTCCGTTCCTGGAGATCAGGTTCCAGAACAGTGAGCCATCGCCGCTCGTGCCATCGTGCTCGAGTGTTTCGACCAGGTCACCGGACAAGGTGAAGATTCGAACGGTGTTCTGCGTGGCCGGCAGATTCGAGAACATTACGCGAACGCCCGTGGGGTCTTCCCCATTGGGATTCAGCTGGCTGAAGTCCTGCAGTGCGTCACGCGTGGCCGGGTTGGGAACCACGTAGATGTTGTGGCCCAACTGGTCACGTTCGGCAATGGTCTGCGCACGCGGCCGCGGAATGGCGAACTCGAAATTACTCTGCGGATCGCCGACGAGACCGGGGCCAATGGGCAGGAGTTCGTCGCCCGAGGGGTCCGAGTTGAAGTCGGTTGCCGTCACCGAATAGAAGTAGAAGATACCGTTGTGAACGTCCTTGTCGATGTACTCGAAGAACTCGATTCCGACTTCGCGCGCATATAGGGTATCCAACTGCGCGTAACAGCATTCCCAATCACGGAGCGTGGGGTACTGCTCGCCGAACGGAGTGATGGCGCCATCTTCTCCGCGGTACCGCAGGAATTTGGATGGGTCGATGGACGGCGAGAAGAAACTCGAATTCTCGGCCACGATCTGCTGCACCAGAGCCTCGAGTTCGGCGAACTCCACGGATTCGGGTGAGCCATCACGGAATACGGCGGGCGTGTAGGCGATCACGTCGAGCCCGGTATTGGCACCCAACGGCAGCTCCTGCACCGCGGTGCCGGCGCCGCCACCCAACTCGCGTCGATCTTCGAAGAAGTCCACCACGTCGAATTCGGCCACCAGACGCCACAAGCGCGACTCGGGACCATTGGTGATCGACGAACCGAACGGGCGTTCCCAACCATCGGCGCGCCAGACGCGATAGGACTCGAAGTCCACTTTCTGTAGACGCACGTCGGGTACGAGTTGACTGATGTTGTTCCAGAACACGTGCACCCGATTGTCGGTCTGCCACAAGCGCATGTGCGGCGGATCGGGCGCGAGGCCCACCAACCAGGGCACGAAGTATTCTTTGCCCTCTACCCCCGTACAACCAGCCAGCACGGAGGCCTCGACCCCGGTGCCATCCAGCGTGCAGTCGACCGTGCCTCGGCGCTCTTCGAACGGGCAATCCGCGTTCACGTAGATGCAGCCGTTCTCGTCGAGGTCGACCGGCGAAATCGGAGCCGGTGGGTTGGCACCCATCAGATCCAGACTATCGACACAGTCCTGGAAGCTCTCGAACAAAGGATCGGTGGGAACAATGGCTCCCTCGATGCAGACCTGGGTCTCCCGGCCCTTGGTGCCCGAGTCGGGGTTCACGTCGCGGTCGAAGTAGGCACCGTAGAATGTCAGAGCGGCTTCAGCGGCATTGCGCTTCAAGCCGTCGAGGCCTTCACCGGCCACCATCGCGGCCTGAAACGTAAGGGTCTCGCTGGGCTTCAGCACCGGGAAGGGTCCGTTGGCCAGCAGCAACCGGATGTCGTTGGCCTTACCCTCCTCGCCCAGAGGCGGCACGTTATCGATTTCTTCGCGCGAAAGCACGTCGTACCGCTCGGCGTCATTGGTGGGATCGCCACCGCGGTCGAACGGTTGATTGCCGGCGAAGTTCTGGAAGCTTCGAATTCGGACAAACGGAGGAGCCAGGATTCCCTGCACGTCAGTGTCGTGGTTCAGGAACATGATGCCAAAGAAACCCGAGGTGGCTCCACCGTCGCCGTCGGCGTCGTACGCGATGGCAATGGAAATGGGCACCAAGCTACCGTCGGCGGCGCGCACCGCCTCTTCCACGAAGAACGGAAGATCATCTTCAGCGATGGCGGTTCCGCTCCGCGGCCCCACGTCGGGGTCGGCAAAGAATCCCAGGAAGATCTCCTGGATGTCGCCAATCCCGATGTTGCGCACCTGGAACTGCAGACCCATGAAGTCATCGACGCTGTCGTTCTCCCACTGGAAGGTTTCCTGCACCACTTCGATGTCAAGCGGGTCGTGGTCGGGAAAGAACTCCTGCGAGAGAGCGGTGTTGTCGCGCATCGTGCACCGGAAGTGCTGATTGCCGATGCCCGCGAAGTCCTCGTCGAACGCTCCGTCACCGTCGTTATCGAGTCCGTCGAGCGGGTCTTCGTTTTCGAGACCGTCCCCGTCGTCATCGAATGCCGTATCCGGGTACCGCGCGGCGTTGACTTGTCCCTGCGCCGTTACCCAGATCGTCTCGAGCGGATCATCGGGATTCGGCAGGATCTCCACCTCGAACTGGCCGGTGCTCACGGTGGGCACGCCGTTCTGGATGGCGCCAATCCACACGCCGGCCGACCACAGATAGTCGACACCACTGCCCGCCGGCCACATGGCCGAAGGTGCATCTGACCAGCGCGCGTTGCGGCTGGGCTGGGAGCCGATGAGGCCCCAATTCGTGATATTGACCTGAAGCTCACCCACGTTGTGTACAAAATTACCCTCGGTTTCGAAGGTTCCGTAACGGAACTTGTCTCCGAAGTCGGGCAGGGGACGGGATCCCCGATATTCGGCTGCGGCGTTCGACGCAACCAGCGTGAGCATCAGCACCGACAAGGACCAAATGGTTTTGGAGCAGGTCAAGTTGGTTCGCATGACGCGGGCCCCCTCCTAACGGAGCCAGAATCCCGGGGCTTGGATTCGCGACCGATGTGACCAGGGGGAATTGGACACAACCTAAGTCGCTCGTCGTTGACTTCGGGCCGGTACCCCGGGAACAGGTCCGACCCGCCTAGAATTGTCAGGTGCCGCAAGGGGGCACCGAAAACAGATCAGTAGCGGAACGCCACCGATACTCGGTTCACAGCACCAAGGCTGGACATGTCCACCCAGCTGTAGTCCAGCTGAATGAAACTCCGCTTCCCGGTATCAACCCGGAAACCGGCACCGGCGGCCACGCCGTCGGTGTCGTAATTCATGTTGTAGCCACCGCGCAGAAAGAACTTCTTGTTCATGCTGTACTCGAACCCGAAGTTGGCGCGCTCCGCGTTGTCCACCGGGTGCTGGAACTCGCTGGCGAGCGACAGAATCTGACGACCGGTACGGATGGGCTCGAACGCGAAGCCGACCTTGAACATGGTTGGCAAACGCGCCGGACGTTCATCGAACGTCACCTCGCTACCCAGGCTGAGGATCGACATACCGATCTTCATGCCCCGGATACCGATGCGATACAGAATACCAACGTCGGCCATGGCGGTATTGACCGCACTGTCGGCCAAGCCCATGTGTATATAGTGAACCGTCGCACCGGCTGAGAACTTGTCGGTGAAGAAGCGGGAGTATGTGAGTCCCAGGCTACTGGAGCCCGAGTCGAACAACTGCCCGTTTCCTTCTGGCTCAAACGCCGTCCGCACGATCTGGTCGTCCATCCACAGCGCGCGCGCGCTGATGGCAAACGTACCGGGAATGCTGCGGGGGTTGAACACGTAGGCGACGTAGCTCAGCTTGATATCAGCCGGCCACTCCGTCTGGTTCAGCGTGAGCTCGGAACCACGGATACTCACAATACCCGCCGGGTTCCAGTACACCGCCTCGGCGTTGTCGGACATGGCCGTGTATGCCGACCCCATGGCCGTTGCACGCGCACTGACGCCAACCTTCAGGAACTGGGCGCCAAATGTGCCCACCTTCTCGAAAATCTCGGCGGCGTGAACCGTCGTTGCATGAAACCCTCCGACCACCAGCACAATCGCAATGGTCATTGTGAATCGAGGGATCCGCTTCTTCATGAATGAACCTCCGCTCCTTCGAGCGACTTGTCGGACCATGGCGAGTCTGAACCCGTCACCTAGCTAACCGTACAAACATTTCCACGTGTTCAGCCTGCGCTAGAACACCCAACCCACACCCACGCGGAACAACCGGTGCTGTGAGAAGACCCGAGGGTCATTGAATGGAACGAAGTCGTCCCGATTGTCACCATCGACATCCTGCAGATACGCGCCGCCAAACTTGCCCGTTTCGGTCAAGTACGGTAGACCGGCGTTGGTCGCATCACGGGGCCCCGGGAACAAACCCGGCTGCACCGTACTGACCTGATCCTGATTCAACAGGTTCTGGCCCTGCAGGTAGAGAATGAGCTTTTGCCCATACAGATTCACGTGACGCTCCGCCTGGATACGCACGTTGTAATCGGACGGGAGCCGCTCGCTGTTCTCCAGCAACGGATCCTGTCGCCGTTCGAATCGGAAGAACGGCGTCCAAGGGAAACCGGATCCGTAGTCGAACGATACCGACGCGGCCCAACTGTTGGGCTCAGCAATACGAAGATCCATGGCTACCGAATGCCGCTGATCCCAGTCGAGCGGAAGCTCTTGGCTGGGTAGGAACTCGAGGCCATCGGGATTCGAACCGAACTCCTGGCTCGACGCAACACCATCGGCGAACGCGTAGCTATAGGCCAGACGGAACGCCCACTTGTTGTGGAAGCGACGATCGAGCGTGAGCTCCACGCCACGCGCGTTACCGAAGGCGCGGTTGATGTACCGAGACAGCACGTTGCCCGTGCTTTCGTCGGTAACCTGCGTCGCCGAGATGAGTCCGAAGATATCGCGGTTGTAGACCGCGAATGTGGCGGCCAGGAAGTCATTGAACTGATGCTTGATACCGGCCTGGTACTGAATAGTGGTTTCAGCTTCCAGGTTCGGGTTGCCCAGCGTTCCCAGATTGCCCACCGGATTCTGACTGGCGAACAGGAAGCTACGCCCGGGGAACTGCACGAACCGTCCGTAATGGAAGTTGAAGCCATCACGATCGGTGATTGGAAACGCGAAACCCAGGCGCGGACTGAACTGGTGCTTGTACTTGGTAACGTTGGGATCGAGGTCTTCGCTGTCCACCTCGATCTCAGCCGCTGAACCCGGGCTGAACATGTCCCAGCGGAAACCACCACTGAGAACCATACCCTCGTACTCCCAGCGATCCTGCAAATAGAAGGATCCTTCGGGATTATAGGTATGGAAGATGTTCCGCGCGGCACCCTGCTGGAACTCTCCGGTAAACCGATCCTGCACCTCGCGTCCCGGCGACGTCAGCGTGCGCTGGGCCAGATCGTTGTACACGGCACGGAAACCGGTCTTGAGCTTGTGGCCCGCGTACCGGTTGCTCGTGATATCGAAATTGAACGTGTACGTCTTGGTGTTCTGTTCGGTGAACACCGGGAAGTCACTGGTGGTGATGAACAGCGGTTGGTCGGCGTCGGTGTAGTAGTCCTGCCCCGCGTTGTAATGCGAGGTCTGGCCCGAGAACAAACCGGGGCTGGCGATGCCGCCGTGGTTGAACTCGTAGGGAGCCTTGAAGTCACCCACCGAGCCGTCGGTGTCGAAGTTCAAGCGAGAGACACGCAGGGTGTAGAAGGTGTCGTCGGTAAGGGTCTGACGCCACACCAGTTTGACCTGGTCGTTGAACCGCTTGTTCTGCGGACCGCGGTCGGCCGAATTGAATTCCACATAGCTGGAATCCTCGGCCACGGTGCTGTAGAGCGACTGGTCGTGACGGAAGCCGATGAATGCCGGCTGCGCGGCCACCACGACTTCCTCACCGCGCGTGTCGCGGATCTGCATGACCGGCATACTGTAACGTTCGCCGTCGTTCCACAGAACCATCTGTGCCACCGACGTCTCGTGCATGCGATTGACCCAGGGCCCGTAGAACGCCGTGGTGTAGCGGCCACCGAACACGAGGCCACCGCCATCAGCTTGTTCCAGACGGGGCATGCGTACGAGCTGCCGCGCGTAACCCTGGACATCCCAGTTGGGCGAGTAGGTCTCCAGGCGGCGATAGCCCGCCGTGTACTCGAAGGTGAGCTTTTCGTCCTGGCTGAATGTGTAGGCCCACTTCGTGGAGCCCTTGATGTCGTTGAACTGGCGGCGGCGCCAGGTCGCCAACGTCGTATCAAACAGCTCCAACGTCGACTCGGGACGGTTGGCGCCGTTGAAGTTCTCCTGATCGGTAAAACGGAAGTCACCGCTGACGTAGTAGGTCAGCTTGTCGATGACCGGGCCACCCATGCCGATCTCAAGACGATCGTAGTTTGTAAAGGTACGATCCTGACGGCCAAAATCGTCGGTGGTGTAGCGGGCCTGCAACTCGAACTTGTCGGTGCTGCCCTCGCGCGTCGTAATGTCGACCACGCCAGAAAGCGCATTGCCGTATTCGGGATCCTGACCACCGGTCACGGTCTCGATGCTGGCCACGGAAAAGGTACCTACCTCGAGGGCGCCACCACCGAGCGGATCATCAACTTCGACACCGTCAATACGGAACGAGATCTCGCCGCCACGACCGCCACGAACATGCAGCTCACCGTCGCGGGAAACAACGCCGGCCTGCCGGGCCACGGCCTCTTCGACTGTATCGACCGCGTAGTCCGTCAGGTCTTCCGAACCGATCTTCTGCACGCTTTCGGTATCCTTGACCTCGACCATGATGGCGTCGCCGGACACGTCGAATACTTCGAACTTCTTAACGACGGTGACCTTGAGGTCGAAGATCTTCGTGAAGGTCTCGCCCGCGACGATGTTGATCGTCTCGTTCACCGGCTCGTAGCCGAGGTAGAGAATCTTCAGGACGTATGATCCCGTGGGGATACCGTTGAGAAAGAACTTACCGCCACCGAGCGACATGGCACCCCACTGGGCACCGTCGGCTGACCGCGTGAGTACGATATTGGCGTAGTCGAGCGGTTCCTTTGACTCCACGTTGCGGATGGTACCGGCCACGCCTCCAACACCCTCTTGGGCGTGGGTAGACGGAGCGATAGCTCCAAGAAGAACAGCAACCAGGAGGAGCGCACTGCCAAGGGGAGATCGCAGCAAACGCATGGACCGGCGGTGGACCATGGTCTAACTCCTTTCCACGAAACACTCTGTGTTGCTTCGGGAAGAAAACGAGGTGTAACAGACGGCCTCTCACAGTCGTCCCGCGCGAGGGCGAACTCGGCGTGGGAACGAAGAAACACGTACTAAGCTCTACTCAAGGCAGCCCTGGATCTCGTGGGTTCGAGGCCCGTTTGGTGGGGAGAGATGATCAGGGCTCACCTTCGATCCCTTTCGCCGGCCCGAAGACCTTGAAAAGAAACCATATGACGTCACGGGCGAAATATACGGGGCTGGGATTGGGCTGTCAACCCGGCTGTGACCGCCGTCAACCCAGCCATCTGCAATGCAATCAGCGATTTGCGGAGTCGCCCGAAACGGGCTTCGGACGGCCACCTGTCCGGATCCTGGGCACCGCGGCCAACAGGGCCCGTGTGTACGCGTGGCGAGGATCGCCAACCACCTGCTCTGTGGGCCCGGTCTCGACGATTTTACCCTCATACATGACCGCGATCCGGTGGCTCACGTGCTCCACGACGCCAAGGTCGTGCGCTATGAACAGATAGCTCAACCCCAACGCCTCCTGCAAATCATTCAACAAGTTGAGTACCTGGGCTTGAATGCTCACATCGAGCGCCGAAACCGGCTCATCGGCCACGATGAACCGCGGCCCCACCGCCAGCGCACGGGCGATTCCCACCCTCTGGCGCTGGCCGCCGCTGAGTTCGTGAGGGTACCGATGTGTATAGTCCGTAGGCAGACCAACCTTGCGCAGCAGTTCCGCGACCCGGTCGGGACGATCCGACGGGTCGCCAATCTTGTGGACGGCAAGTGGCTCGTGAAGGGCTGACCCGACGGTGAGACGAGGATTCAGACTACCGTATGGGTCCTGAAACACGATCTGCATGCGCCGCCGGAACGCACGAAGGTCACGCGAGCCAAGGGCCCTCACGTCAACTCCGTCGAACGTGATGCTACCCGCGGTAGGCTCGATCAGCCGCAGGATACAGCGGCCCGTGGTGGTCTTTCCACAGCCAGACTCCCCCACCAACCCCAGCGTTTCACCGGGGGCTACATCCAGGTCGACCCCATCCACCGCCACGACAGGCGTGGATTTGCGGGAGAAAAAGCCCGAGGTTGGCGCGTAGACCTTCTTCAGTCCCCGAACCTGGAGAAGCGGCGCGTTTCGATCGGGGCGGTCACTGGACACGGGGCCACTCTCCTTCTCGCTGGACCCGCTCGAACTCCCAGCACCGGGCGCGGTGCCCGTTCGAGACCTCCAGCAACGGAGGCTCCTCGGTACAGCGATCGACCGCGAACGGACACCTTTCGCGGAACCGGCATCCCTCCACCTCCTGGGACGGCTCGGGTACGCGACCTTCGATTACCGGTAGTCGGCTGCGTCGAGCTCCAAGTTCGGGCCGGCTGGCCAGAAGACCCAGGCTATAGGGATGCGCGGCGGCCGAGAACAGCTGATCCACGGACGCCTCCTCCACCACCTGGCCGGCGTACATGACCACGATACGGTGGGCCGACTCACTCACTACCGCCAGATCATGGGTGATGTGCAGGATGCCCATTCCCAATTGGGCCTGTAATTCGTCGAGCAAGGCCAGAATCTCGCGCTGGATGGTCACGTCCAACGCAGTCGTGGGTTCGTCGGCGATCAAGACCTCGGGATTGCAGGCGATGGCCATGGCGATCATCACGCGCTGCCTCATGCCACCGGACAGTTGATGCGGATACTCCCGCGCACGCTCGGCCGCGTTGGGAATCTGCACGCGATCGAGCATTTCCACCGCCCTTGCCCAGGCCCGACGTCGATCGAGTCCGGAGTGCAACCGCAGGACTTCGGCAATCTGCTCGCCGCAGCTGTAAACGGGATTGAGACTGGTCATGGGCTCCTGGAAGATCATGGCGACGCGGTTGCCACGAACGCGACGAATCCCGTTGGAATCCAGCTTGAGCAGATCAACGTCGCTCAGGTTCACCGAGCCAGCGACGATTTCCGCCGGCGGCTTCGGAATCAGCCGCAGGATCGACAGCGCGGTCATGCTCTTGCCACAACCCGACTCCCCCACCAACCCCACCGTCTCGCTCGCGCCCACATCGAATGAGACATCGCGCACGGGCAGACTGGTGCCCCCCTCCAGGTGGAGGGCCACCGTAAGGTTGGAAACTCGCAACAGTGGGGAATCGCTCATGCCTCACTCCGGACCGCGGATCGCAGGCGGGGATCATAGGCATCACGCAGGCCGTCTCCCAGCAGATTGTAGCCGAGCACGGTCAGCAAGATGGCCAACCCCGGGAAGGTCGACAACCACCAGGCGGAAAGCAGCGTCTGGCGTCCACTTCGGATGAGCATGCCCCACGACACCACCGGGTCCTGCAGCCCCAGGCCCAGATAGCTGAGGAAGGACTCGGTGAGAATCGTGTTTCCCACCCGCAGCGCGAGCGCCGCGATGATAGGCAGGAGCGCAGCCGGCAATACATGGCGTATGAGAATGCGGTGCGGTGGCAACCCCAGAGCCCGTGCTGCGTCGACGTACTCGGTGGAGATGACCTGGAGTACGCCGCCGCGGACGAGCCGGGCCAACGACATCCATCCGGTGACGCCAAGAATGAGGATGATGACGAGAGGACTGGGGCTGAACAGCGCGACGGCCAGCAGCAGCAATACGAGACGGGGAAACGCCAGCATCATGTCGGTCAAGCGCATCAGCGCCGAGGCCAGCCAGCCGCCACGGTAGCCGGCGATGCCTCCCACGATGGTACCCAGGACCAGACTGACGAATACGCTGATAACGCCAATGGTCAGTGACACGCGCGAACCGTAGACCACGCGCGAGTAGAGATCGCGACCCAGCACATCGGTACCCATCCAATGGTCGGTCGAGGGCGGCAGGTAGCGATCGAACACCGGATGCCCTTGCGCCTGTGGGGAATGGGTCACGAGCGCGGGCGCCAACAGGGCAACCAGATGCAGCGCGACGACGATCACCAGCCCCCACCGTGCACTGGGATCCTCAAACCGCCGCCACCATCGTTGGGTGCGCGGCTGAATGATGGCCCAGGCCACGACAACGGGCCAAAACAGCGCGGTGGATACCGCGATAGTCCAGTCCAGATCGCGTCCCAGCGCGCGCCACGGAGTGGATCCGCGCAGGCACACCAATGTCAAAGGCATCAAGGACAAGGCGACCGTGGTCAAACGCCGTTTCATCGCGCACGAATCCGTGGATCGACCAGAGCGTAGCTGACGTCGGCAATGAGGCTGCCCAGGACCACCAAACTGCCCGTAAGCATGGTCGACGCGAGAATCACCGGGTAGTCGCGAGCCTGGATGGCCTCGACCATCACGCGCCCCAGCCCCGGCCACGAGAATATGGTCTCGACGACGATCGAGCCGCTAAGCAAGAAAGGAAACGACAGCCCGACCAGTGTGATCAACGGAATGCTGGCGTTGCGAAAAACGTGCTTCCAGACGACCAGTCGCTCGGGCAGCCCCTTGCCGTACGCGGTGCGCACGTAGTCCTGGTGCAGCGCATCGATCACGGAGGCACGCATGAAACGAGCGACGCTCGCGGCGCCCGCCGTGCCCAGTACCAGCACCGGTAGAAACAGGTGTCGCGCCATGCTCAGGAACCAGGGACCCAGGTTGTCCCAGCCAAACGGCACATCGCCAACCCCGCCGCTGGGAAACCAACGCAACAGGTAGCTGAAGAGCAATTGCATCATGAGGGCGAACCAGAACACCGGTAGGCTGTAGATGGCCACCGAAACAATGGTTGCCGTGCGATCCAACTTGCTGGCCCGCCGCGCCGCGCTCACCACGCCGAGCACGGTGCCCACGAGGAAGTGAACGAGCATGCTCAGGCTGCTGAGCAACAGCGTGTAGGGCAGCGCATCGGCCAACACATCGCGCACGGGACGCTGCAAGCGCAGACTCAGTCCCAGGTCGCCGCGAACCACACCGTTGATCCAGCGCCAATACTGCTGATGCAGCGGCGCATCGAGCCCGTACAGCTCGCGCATCGCCTCCAGGTATTCCGGTGGCGTCTCCGGCGAGATCATCAGATCAAAGGGATCGCCGGGCGCGATGTGCAACGCACCGAACGTGAGCGTAAGCACTCCCCACAACAAGAGCACGGAGTGAAGCAACCGACGCGTGAAGAATGAAATCATGCTCGCACCGCTGGCCTTCGAAAGGCCACGCGTGGGTGCCTACGCGGATGGAGGAACGGCTTGGCTAAGGTGCGTTGGTACCCCACCCACGGTCAAGTTGAATCCAGCAAACGGTACGACGTTGGGGAACGAGTACGCCTCTTGCTGAAATGGTCACCTTGTCGCGATCTGCGCCACCCTCGCCCAATTTCAGGAGCCAAACGCGTGCGCCCCCTCGGAAAACGCAATCTACCTTGCATCTCGCCACGGATGTCCATCTGTGCCCTCACGTTACTGAGCGTTTCCGCTTGTACCGTGGAGAGCCCCGAGCTTCCCAGTTATGAAAGCGAATGGCTCATCCCGATTGGGAACATGTCATGGACGATCGAAGAACTTCTGGAGGATTCTGACGATGTCGTCTTCGGACCCGACGGGTCGGTATCTTTCGCGATGGCCGAAGATCTTGGCGACGGTTCGCTGGACGAGCCCATTCGCGTCGATGTAGGCGAGCAATCCATTCAGGCGCAGATCGGGCCGGTGTCCCTCCCGGCCGTAAGCCCAGTGGCCTTCAGCTACCGGCTGGGCGATCTGTACCCGCCCGCGAACGCCCTGGGAGGATTTTCGATCCCGGTCCCGGCGTTCGCGTTCGACATAACGTCACCCGATGAAGATCTGCCGGGGTCCACCAGTGCGACCATCGCGTCGGGATCGCTCGACCTCCAGGTAACCAACGGCCTGCCCGTACCCGTTGGCGCCGCTTCGGGTCCCGATCAGATCGTGCTCGAACTGATCGACCCGGCCACGGGAACCATGTTCGCGGGCACCGTGTTGACCGCACCCATCGCCGCGGACGAATCCGTTTCGGCGCCTATCGACCTGGCCGGCGTGACTCTGCCCGACCGAGTGCAGGTGCGCGTGGCCGGAGGAAGCCCCGGCTCGGGTGGCAATTCGGTCCTCATCGATCCGGATGCCAGCCTGGCGATTTCGGTTCAGCCATTGAACATGGTCGTCTCGGCTGCGGTGGCGAGCATCGAAGCACAAACCTTCACCGACCAGACCTCCTTGACCGTGCCCAGTTCGGTGCAGGTGCTCACCGCCTCCATCGGCAGCGGTATTCTGAGCATCGACCTTCGCAACGACCTTCCTATTCCGGCCGACCTGACGCTCGACATTCCGAGTGTGGTGACGCCCGGCGGAACGCCTTTCCAACGCATCATCGCGGTGGCTCCGCAGTCGAACGCAGTAACCAATATCGACTTCGCCGGACACGAACTCCGCCACACCGGCACGACCAGCCAGGACATCGACGTCAACCTGACCGTTACCTCACCCGGATCGGCGGGGCAGGACGTGCTGGTGCGAGCCACCGACGAAGTCAGCGCCACGGTGAGTTCCTTCACGCTGGAGTTCGACAGCGTCTCGGGAATCATCGACGAAGAAATCGTCGACATCCCCGAGGAGAACTGGGACGTCGATCTCCCCGAAGAACTCGAGGAAGTCGAGCTGCTCCGGGCCGACCTGCGTTGGTTCCTGAATTCGACGCTCGAGATGCCGCTTTCGGCCGACCTGACGCTTGAGGGCACGAACGCGGACGGCGTCATGGTGCCCGTGTCGGTAACCGTCGATCTGCCCGCTTCTCCGGGCGGTCAGCCCACCGAACATGTCATCGTGTTCGACGAGAGCAACAGCCTGCTCATGCCGTTCCTGAACAATTGGCCCGTGAGCGTGGTGGCCCGCGGCGTCGCTCGCGTGGGAGACGGTGTGACCATGGGCACCGTTCGCGTGGGCGATACGGTCTCGGCCCGATACGAAATCAACACGCCGCTCACCGCGGCCATTTCCCCGCGCTCGATCGATATCGACCCGGACGCTCTGGACCTGGGTGAAGATGTGCGCGACGCCATTCGCGACCGACTGATCGACGCATCGCTGGACATCACGGTAATCAGCACGCTTCCGCTCGACGCGCGCGCGTGGTTCGGTCTCGACAGCGCCTCGCAGAACGTGCACGACGCGCCCGAAATACTGCTGGGACCGATCGACCTGCCGGCGGCCAGCCCGCTGCGGGACCCGGACGATCCGGGCGTGCGACAACGATCGGTGGTTCCACTCGCCGAAGAACAGGTGTCGGTGCTCACGCAAGACAGCCTGTTCCAAGGCATCCGTCTGGAACTCACGGGCACCGATGGCACGTTCGTGACCATCCGTTCAACCGACGAAATTGCACTCGAAGGCTTTGTGCGCGCTCGCTTGCGCGTGGGGGGAATTGACGAATGAAACCCATGACACTGGTCCGTGGCTGCGCCTTGCTCGCCGCCGCGACACTTTTCGATTCTTCGCCGTCGCAGGCCAGCAGTGGCTCGGTGCGCGCCCAGGGAATGGCCGGCGCCTACACCGCGACCGCCTCGGGAATCGACGCCATCCACTGGAACCCCGCCAACCTGGCTTTCGAAACCAACCCCGGATTCAGCTTCGAGTTGGTTTCAGGTGGTGCGCGCGTTTCGAACAACGGCATCGACCTGGGGTTGTACAACCGGTACAGCGGCGCCGACCTGACCTCCGACGACAAGAACATCATTCTGTCCTCGATTCCCGCCGGAGGGCTGGCCACCAACGCCGACGTGTTCGCGTCGGCCCTGGGCGTTCAGTCCAACAATCTGGCCCTGAGTTTCTCCGGCCACGGACAGGCCCACAGCAACCTGCCACACGACGTATTCGTGCTTCTGTTGGAAGGCAACGCCGTGGCCGATTCGGTCTCGTTCGAGAACGCCGCCGGCGAAGCGATCGCTTTCGCGTCGGTCAACCTCAGCGCCGCCGCCCAGCTGCACGAGGCCCACTGGGGTCAGCTGCACTTGGGCATAAACCTCCGGTACCTGGAAGGCCTGGCCTACGCGCAGGTGCAGGAAGTCAACGGATCCCTGGTCACGCGCCCCTCGGGCATCGTCGGCCAGGCCCAGGCCGAATTGCTGACGGCGGGACGCGGTCAGGGTATGGGTTTCGATCTGGGTTTGGCAGCGGGCGTGGGTAGTGGCTGGCAAGCCGGGCTGTTCCTGGAAAACGCCTTCACCCGCGTCAACTTCACCAGCAACCTCGAACGTCGTACATTCGTGGCCGAGACCGACGACGTGAGCGTCGCCACCCTCGAGGAAATAGACGACGTGGCCGACCTCTACACCGAAGACCAGATCGTCGAGGCCGCCTCGCCGTTCGCCGTGAGCCTACCGCGCATTCTCAATTTCGGTGTGGGTCACGTGAACGATCACACGAGCCTGGCTTTTGAGTACACGCAAGGCTTCTCTACCCGCGCGGGAAGTACGACCTCACCGCGTTTCGCCGTGGGCGGCGAGTTGCGCGAACTGGGATTCTTGCCGATCCGACTGGGAGTATCCGTGGGCGGCGTCGAAGGCCGTAGCGCATCGGCGGGACTGGGGTTCGATCTGGGCGGGTTCCGACTCGACGTGGCCGCCGCCACGCAAGGCGAATTCCTGCCGAGCGACCCGAAGGGCGTCAGCTTGGCCGTGGGAACCGGTCTGCGTTTCTAGAAATCCACGCGGGGCGACTTGGCCAACGCCAATTCGGGTTCGGTACAGGCCGGCAGGCCCACCAGCGGCACCGCTTTCCCACCGCGGCTCGCGGTCAACGCGTTGGCCAGGGCCGCGGCCAGATCGCGGCGACCCGGTTGTACGCCCAAGGATCCCAGGTCCACACAGCGCGCGCGAAGTGTAGCCGCATCGACACCGGGCTCCTTCAGGTATTCCAACAGCCGGCAATGACCGTCTCCAAGCAAGATGCTTCCGTGGATCAGAAACGAACGCCGACCGCGCCGCAGCGCACTGCCCACGAGTTTGCGCCCGCCGACCGTGATCTCATGACCCAGGGTGGATGAAAAGCATACCTGGGCCTGGGCGCGGCCGTCGCTTCGACACTTCGCGTCCACTCCGAACGAGCGCAACGTGGCCACGAGAGCATCGGAAACCACGGCGTAAGCCTGCTTCGCCGTTTCTCTTCGTTCGCCGCGAAGCAACGGAGCCGCCACCGCGAATGTCAGCTCTTCGTCGTGCAGGACCGCACCGCCACCGGTGGGACGCCGCACCACCGACACTTTGTCGCGCCGCAGTGCATCGAAATCGAGTTGCTCGGTGGATTGGTGGTGACCAATGGAAACCGCCGCCGGCTTCCATTGATAGACGCGGATCACCGGCGCGGTCAGTTGCCCCTCTTCGCAGCCACGCCACAGCGCGTGGTCACGCGCCATGTTGGCTGCGCCCGTTTGGACGCCGTCGTCGATCCAGAGCACGGGCACGAGTGGACTCTCGAAGCGGCCGTCAGCCGACCATGGCGTCGTAGTCCGACGCGCTCATCAGCTCGGCGTCTTCCATCGACTCCACGGCGATCCGAACCAGCCAGCCCTCGCCGTAGGGCTCGCTATTCACGAGATCAGGACTGTCGATCAGGGCGTGGTTCACCGCGAGAATCGTCCCGGTCACCGGTGCGTAGACTTCCTCGACCGCCTTCACGGTTTCGATCGTGCCCATGGGCTCCCCCGCCGACATCGAGCGACCTTCTTCGGGCAACTCGATGAATACGATGTCACCCAACTCCTCGGCCGCGTAATCGGTGATTCCCACCGTTACTTCCTGGCCTTCCGAGCGCACCCACTCGTGTTCTTTGGTGTAATTCAGATCGTCCGGTCTCATTCCCTCTCCTCAAGTCCTTTGAACTAACTGACCTTGACCCGACTGGGTACGAACGGCAGCGACACCGTTTCGGCCTCGACCCGGCGTCCTCGTATCTCGATGGTCAAAATGGATTCGACGGCGGAAGCCGCGACCTTGGCCAGAGCAATCGGGGCTTCCAGCGTAGGAGAAAACGTGCCGCTGGTCACTTCTCCCACGGCATGCTCACCGTGAAACACAGGAGCGTGGGCCCGGGCAATTGCCCGATCGGGTAGACGCAACGCCACGAGCTGACGCGGCACGCCACCCTGCTTCTGAGCCACCAGAGCATCTTTTCCTACAAACGGAGACGCCTTCTTGGACTTCACGACCCAGCCGATGCCACCTTCGTACGGAGTGGTGTCGTCGTCCAACTCATGGCCGTAGAGCGCGTAACCCGCCTCCAACCGAAGCGTGTCGCGTGCACCCAACCCGGCGGGAGCAATGGAAAATTCCTTCCCCCACTCCAACAGTGATTTCCATAGGGCCACCGCCTGATCGGCCGGCGCATACAGTTCGTAGCCCAGCTCGCCGGTGTATCCGGTGCGACTCAGCAACACGGAGTGACCTTCAAACGAAACGCGGGCTACATGGTAGTAGTCCAGAGAATCCAACACCGCCGCGGCTTCGCTCCACTTGCGCAACACGTCGGCACTGGCTGGACCCTGCAACGCAAACAGCGCCGTGTCGTCGGTCGCGTCCTGGAACTCCACGCCCTCGAGTAGCCTCGCCTGGATCCAGGCGACCACGCGTTCGCGATTGCTCGCGTTGCACACCACGAGAAACTCTTGTTCGTCCATACAGTACACGAGCAGATCGTCGATCACGGTGCCGTTCTCGCGACACATGGCCGTGTACAACACGGCCCCCGTCGCCAGCTTGCCCACGTTGTTCGTGACCAGCCGATCGATGCAGTCGCGGGCCGCCGTACCGCGCAGGTACAACTCGCCCATATGACTCACGTCGAACACACCCACCGTCTCGCGCACCCGACGGTGCTCGGCCATGAGTCCCTCGTACTGGACCGGCATGGAGTACCCGGCGAAGTCCACCATGCGACCGCCGTTCTCGGCGTGCCATGGAGTCAGGGGTGTTTCGCGCAGTTCGCTCATGTGAACCAATTCAAGACCGTGAAAGGGCATCTCGTTGCCGACGCAGCATCTGCCCGGTATAGGACGCCGGACACTCTACGACTTCGTCAACACGACCGGCAACCACGATCTCACCGCCCTCGAATCCACCTTCGGGGCCCATATCGATCACGTGGTCGGCCGCCAGAATCACGTCGGAGTGGTGCTCGATGACCAGAACCGTGTTTCCGCGGTCCACCAGCCTATGGAGCACCTCGAGCAACATTTCGACATCCTGAAAGTGCAGGCCCGTGGTGGGCTCATCCAGAAGGAAGAGGGTGTCGCCACTGGCCGGTCGACTCAGTTCCCGCGCCAGTTTGAGGCGCTGGGCCTCGCCGCCGCTTACGGTGTCGGCCGGTTGGCCCAGTCGCAGGTAGCCCAGACCCACGTCTTTCAACGTGCGAAGGATGCGCTCCAGCTGAGGAATCGGCTCCAGTAACTCGTAGGCCTCGGCTACCTCCATATCCAGGAAGTTTGAGATGGAACGACCCTTGTAGGTGACTTCCAGCGTCTGACGGTTGAAGCGGCTGCCGCGACAAAGCTCGCACCTGACCTGGACCTCGGGCAGGAAATCCATGGTCAGCGTTTGTACGCCGGCTCCCGAGCAAGCTTCGCATCGCCCGCCCTTGGTATTGAAACTGAACCGCCCCGCGCCAAAACCCCGGCTCCGCGCTGCCGGTGTTCCCGCCAACAACTTCCGCAGGTGCGTATACAGGCCGGTGAAGGTAGCCGGCGTGCTGCGCGGAGAACGACCAATGGGCTGTTGATCGATGAGAATGACCTTGCGCAGGTATTCGGTGCCGTCGATCCCCTCGTGGGTGCCCGGCGGCGTAAGCGCTCCGTGGTAGCGCGCGGCCAGGGCCCGGAACAGGATGTCGTGTACCGCGGTGGTCTTGCCACTTCCAGATACGCCCGTAACCGCGACCAGGGTCTGCAACGGTATGCTCATGTCGACCGACTTGAGGTTTCGCCAGCGCATGCCTCTTACTGTCAGCCATTGCTCGCGCGGTCGCGCTGGTCGACGGGCGATCGTGCGCTTTTGGGAAAGCCACACGCCGGTAGGGCTGTTGGGGTCACGTTCGATTTGCTCGGGGGTGCCTTCGGCTACCACCTCGCCGCCGCGTTCGCCCGCGTGCGGGCCCATGTCCACCACATGATCGGCGGCTTCGATTACATCCCGATCGTGCTCGACCACGACTACCGTATTGCCCCGGTCACACAGCTCACGCAGCAAGCCGATGAGCTGTTGGGTGTCGCGCGGATGCAACCCGACACTGGGCTCGTCCAACACATAGAGTACGCCCGTGAGTCGCCCGCCAACTTGCGTGGCCAGCCGTACGCGTTGGCCCTCGCCGCCGCTGAGGCTGGTTACCGACCGTCGCAATTCCAGATACCCCAGGCCCGCGGTCTGGAGAAAACCCACGCGCGAAACCACCTCGGCCAACAAGGGTACGCCCACGGCGGCCGAGGCGCCTTCGAACTTCCAATCGGCAACGCTCGCGAGCATTTCGTGCAACGACTGCTTACACAACGTAGCCAGGTCGACGCCGTGCACCTTGACGCTACGCCCCATGGTCCCCAGACGCGTACCTTCACAGGCGGCGCATTCCACCTCTTCCATGAAACTTTCGCACCACGTCTTGATGCGCGTGCTCTTGGTGCGCTCGGCCCGTCGCTCGACCAAAGCGCGCAATCCCTCGAAGTCGGCCAGAAACTTTTCGTGGCCCGAAGCGCGCTCGTGCAATTGGGAAAACTCCGAGGCCTCGGTTCCTTCCAACAACGCGCGTCGCGCTACCGCGGGCAGATCGACGTAGGGCACGTCCATGCTGAACCCCAACGCTTCCGCCAGGAACTCCACCTGCTGGTTCGCGAAACTCTGCGCCCGGCCACGCAATGGGGCCAACGCGCCGTCACGTAGTGTCATCTTTCCATCGGGAACCAGGAGTTGTTCGCTGGCGCGACGGCTCTTGCCCAAGCCTCGACAATCAGGACACGCCCCCGCGGGAGAATTGAAACTGAATACGCGCGGTTCCAACGCCGCGAACCCGCGGCCGCAATCGGGACAGGCAAGCTTGTCGCTGTAGAGACGCTCTTCGCCGTCCCCCATGAGCAAACGCATCTGACCTTTTCCGTCGGCCAGGGCCTTTTCCACGCTGCGCTGTAGGCGACCCGGCGCGCCCTTGCCGGCGACAAGTCGATCCACTACCGCATCCATGTGGTGCTGGTGCCCCTTGGGCAAGGCATCCAGATCGTCCAACGCCAGGATCTCTCCGTCGAGGCGGACCCGCACATAACCGCGTCGACGCAGGTCGGCCAAGAGTTTGCGTTGCTCCCCGCGCCGTCCGTGCAGAACCGGCGCCAGGACGGTCGCACGCGTTCCCGGTGGCAGCGCTTGCAGGTCCGCGAGGATGCGCGACGGGTGACCGGCGGCGATCTCCACCTCGCAATCGGGACAAAACGGCGTGCCCAAACGGGCGTAGAGCAAGCGCAGGAACGGGAGCACTTCAGTTACCGTGCCGACCGTGCTGCGAGGGTTGTGACCCAGCCCCTTCTGGTCGATGGCCAACGCGGGACTGAGTCCTTCGACGCGATCCACATCGGGCTTGGGCACCTGCTCGAGGAACTGACGCGCGAACGCGGACAGGCTCTCCAGATATCGGCGCTGACCCTCGGCGTAGAGGGTGTCAAACGCCAGGCTACTCTTGCCGCTGCCGCTGGGACCGGTAATCACGATCAGGCGATGACGCGGCAGGCGCACGTCCACGTTCTTGAGATTGTGCTGACGAGCACCCTTGAGAACGATCTGGCCGGCGGTCACTTCAGGATTCGCCGTTCGTGCGTCGGTTCAACCGGTCCATGCGTTCGACGGCTTCGTCGCCCCACTGCGAACCTCGCCCGTGGTCGGCAATGACTTTTTCGTACAGACGTACCGCGGCCGGCGCATTGCCCATCTTCTCGTAGACGCCAGCCGCCTTCAGCTGCGCCGTCACCGGGAGTTGACCCAAACTGGGGTAGAGATAGGGGATGCGAAGGAACGCGGCCGCCGCGTCGTCGAGACGGCCCATCTGCTCCAGGGAATCGGCAATCCAGAACTGCGCGTAACCCTGGCCTTCTTCGTCCAGCATCGGAAGCACGCGCTCGTAGGCCGAGATCGCTACGTCGTACTGACCCATCTCGTGATGACAGTAGGCGATGTTGTTCAGCACATCCGCCCCATCGGTCCGGTCGGCGTAACGTTCCAGCAAGCTATGATACGCCTCGAGCGCACGATCAAATCGGTTGGCCTGGCGCCAAGCCAGAGCCAGGCCGCGAAGCGACTCCGGGGCCAGTTCGTGATCGGGGTATTCCTCGACGATGCGCGAGAACGCTTCACGCGCTCGACCCGGATTCTCCGATCGCGAGGCAATCCCGCCGACCTTGAACAGGGCCTGGGCGCCCCATTCCCCGCCGTCTCCGTCCTCGGCCGCCGCCTCGAACACGGGGTACGCCTCGTCGAACTTGCCGGCGCGGGCCAGCGCAAGTCCTTCTCCGAATCTGGCTCGCGCCCGCAGATGCCGATCGGTAGCCTCGGCAATGGCGACCTGGAACATGCCACGGGCTCGCTCGTGATCGCCGCCCTCGTCCACGCGTTCAGCCACTTCGATTCGCGCCGTCGTCGCCGCGTCCGCCGCTTCGGGGTAACCGCGACTCAGTCGCTCGAGTACTACCTCGGCCTGTTCGATCTTGCCCAATTGGGCCAGCGCTTCGATGCGCAGGGCCAACGCCTGCGCCGATGGGTCGTCGTTGGGCAGGCGATCCAACGCCGCGAGAGCGCGCTGAGACTGATTGCCGTCCAGATACAAACGCGCCAACTCCAGGTCCACGTTCGATGTGGACGCCAACTCCGGGTCGGTCGCCCGCAGGCGCTCGTAGGATTCCACGGCCAGGCTGTCCCGACCCGCCTTGGCGTCGAGCTGAGCAAGCTTCAATAGGCTGCGGCCGCGATAGTCACTACCGCCCTGCCATTGCACGAGACGCGTGAAGCTCTCTCGCGCCGCTTCTCCACGGCCCGCCCGTTGCAGAGCGGTACCGAGCCTATACTGCGCGTCGTCCTCGTAGACCGACCCTGGGTAACTTTCCAACAACTGGCGGTAGCGAGCGATAGACGTTGCTTCGTCTCCCGCGTACAGAGCGCAATCGCCAGCCAACAGCATGGCGCGTTGCCCCTTACGCGATTGCGGGTAGGCCCCGGCGAACTCCGCGTACAACGTCCCCGCCTGGCCATAACGCTTGGCCGCGCGGTGCGCTTCGGCCAGACCGTAACGCGCGGCGATTCCCAGATCGGTCGTCGGTTCGCCCTCGACCACGCGCCGCAACTGGGCGGCGGCCTCGTCGCCCCGTTTGGCCTGAAGCAACAGTTGTCCTATTCCGTAGCGCAGGACCATTTCCTGTTCGGGGGTGGACGCGTGTCCCAAGCCGGTTTCCAACGCGGCCAATCGCTGCTCGAGGTCCGCGCGTATGGAAAGCTCGGCGCGTCGCCACCACAGCCACGCAGCATCATCGCCCTCGGCCCCGGCTTCGAGCGTGGCCACCACGCGTTCGAGCAATTTTCGAAACGGATCAGAATCGAGGTCGACCGCTTCGGCTTCTCGCGTGCCTCCGACCAGGGGATCCCGGCGGGCGTCGAAACGCCACGGCGCGTTGGGCACGGCGGCAAGCGCGGTTTCAAGTCTAACCAAACCCATGCGAGCCCGGCGCGAAGCCTCACCCGCACCTGCTTCGGACGCGCCATCGGCGTAGTGCGAACGCGCCTTCTTCAGGGCATCGTCGGCGTCGCTATCGTCGCCTTCCAGCGAATGTTCCGCGGCAAGATCCTCCCACGTGCGTCCAAGTTCGTACGAGACGAGGGCCTTTTCCACCGGCGTACTGGCATGACTGCGCGCCGCCGCGAAATACTCGAGCGCCGCTACCCCGTCTCCCAGGGTCTCGCGAAGAACACGACCCACCCGAAGGTTGCGGGCCACCGGGGTCGGCGCGTCGTCGGCCGCCAGCTCGGCCAGCTGATGCGCGGCCGCGACCGGGTCGCGAGCCAAAGAACGCTTGAGCCTATTGAGCAGCACGCGCGCCTCCGTGGCCTCGGCGCGCAGAGGAAATTCGACCGTCAAGCGGGTGGCAACTTCGGCGGCCGCTTCGGCGTCACCGGCGGCATCGCGGTACTGCACTTCAGCCAGCAATGAACGCGAACGCGTGGCGGGATCTTCGCCGATGTGAAAGGCCTGCGAAGCCAGATCGGCCGCCAGCGGATGGCGACCCGACTGGTGCATCAGGGCGGCCTCGGCCAAGAGCGCATCGCAGACATCGGCCGAAGAAGAAGCTACCCGACCGACTCTACGATAGCTTTCGATGGCGTCTTCGACTCGGCCCGCATCGCGGTGCCAGATGGCCAGGTACAACAACGCGTCGTGCGCGATCTCCCGCGATGTCGTGTCACCGAGTTCGCTCAGCCGATCGGCCGCGTTGGCGTCGCCGCGACCCAGCGCGGCCGCGGCGGCGATGACCTGCGCCCGCGGCGCCTGGCGGCCATCGGGAAACTCCGTCAGGTACGCATCGGCGGCGTCAGCTGCGTCGTTGTACTTCTTCCGCTCCAATTGAAGTCGAGCCAGGTCGAGCAATGCCGATTCCAGTTGCTCGGGCGTGCCGCCTTTGTCCACCACGCGACGAAGTCGGTCCGCGGCGCCCGCCAGGTCACCCTGGCGCTCATCGAGGCGAGCCAACCCCAAGTCGGCCCGCGCTCGCAGGAACTGTTCATCGTAGGCGTCACCGACTCGTTCGTAGCGCTCACGTGCCGCCCCAAACGCTTCGCGTTCGGTGAGAATCTCAGCCGAGCGCAACAAACCCAACGCGCCCACTATCTGATTCGGATACCGCTCGACGATCGAGTCGAACTCCACGACCGCCAGGGAATCGGCGCCGGCTTGCCGGTGCAGAAGGCCCAGGTCGTACTTGGCACGCGCGGCCACCGGGGCCGGAGTCAGCCCGTTCAGCAGGTAGCGAAACAGTCGCGACGCTTCTTCGTTCTGCTGCTGGGCCATGAGCGCTTCGCCCAGACCCAGTCGCGCCGAATCCACACCAGCGCTGGCGGGGTAGGACGAAAGCAATCCACGGTAGACGTTGGCCGCCTCGGAAAAACGTTCAATTCCCGACAGCAGATCTCCCTTGCGCAACAACGCCACCGGAGCTTCATCGCTGGCCGGAAAGCCCGCCAACAGACGATCGTAGGCGCCCAGGGCGGCCACCACCTGGTCGAGCTTTTCCCAGGTCTGACCCGCCTCGAACAATGCACCCGGCGAACGCCGATCGTCGGGGTAGGCCTGGGCGAACAGCTCGAGCTGACGGGCGGCCACGTCGCTCATGCCGTCGTCCTTCAGCTTTTCTATGAACCGCCACTCACGTTCGGGGCCCGCATCGTTCTGCGCGAAAGACGCCGGCGGCCCCAGCGCGATAGCGGCCCAAGCCAACAGCATGAGAATCGACGATCGACGCCAGGGCGTCGCGGCTGGGATGGTCATGTTCCTCCGCTCAGGGCGAAAGCCGATGGATCTGCCGGGGGAATGGGATCGTTTCACGCACATGGTGATTACCGCTGATATAGGTAATCAATCGCTCCAAGCCAAGCCCGAAACCCGCGTGCGGGAAGGTCCCGTACCGTCGCAGGTCCAGATACCACTCGAAGGCGGCCTTGGGCAGGTTGTGCTCGGCGATCTGGCGCTCGAGATACTCCAGGTCCGTAGCCCGTTCGCCGCCGCCGATGATCTCGCCGTACCCTTCGGGGGCCAATACGTCCATCGACATCGACAGCCGAGCATCGTTCGGATCGCGTTCCATATAGAAGGCTTTGATAGCGGCTGGAAAGCGGTGCACGATGAACGGACGGTCGTACTGCTCAGCCAACAGGGTCTCGTCGGGTGAACCGAAATCGCCCCCCCACTCGAATGGATGACCCTTCTCGTTCAGCACGGTAACCGCGTCATCGTACTGCAGTCGGGGAAACGGGGCCTGAACGGCCTCCAGTTTCGAAACGTCGCGCTCGAGAATATCCTGAAGCATGTCCCGATGAGCCTCCACCGCCCGACCCACCACGTACACCAGGAATCGCTCGGCCAGCGACATGGCGTCGTCGAGATGGGCGAAGGCTACCTCCGGCTCGATCATCCAGAACTCGGTCAGATGCCGACGGGTCTTGCTCTTCTCGGCGCGGAACGTGGGACCAAAACAGTACGCCTTGCCCACCGCCGCGGCCGCGGCCTCCATGTACAACTGTCCGCTTTGGGTCAGGTAGGCCGGACTGCCGAAGTACTCGGTCTCGAACAGGTTCGTGGTGCCCTCACAGGCGTTCGGCGTGAAGATGGGTGCGTCGACCTGGGTAAAGCCCTCGCCGTGGAAGAAATCGTTGATCGCCGTCTTCACCGTATCGCGTAGCTGCAGCAACGCATGCTGCTTCTTGCTTCGCAGCCACAGGTGGCGATGGTCCATCAGAAACGACGTGCCATGTTCCTTGGGTGAGATCGGGTAGTCACGCGCCTCACTCAGCACCGCCAGATTCGTGACCTGCATCTCGAAGCCGCCCGGGGCACGCTTGTCGGCTTCGACCTTACCGGTCACCTCGATCGTGCTTTCTTGCGTAAGGCCCGATGCGAGCTCGAAGATGGCTTCGTCCACGTCGGCCTTGCTGACGACCGCTTGACACAACCCCGTACCGTCGCGCACGACGATGAACGCCAATTTCTTCATGGCCCGCAGATGAAAAACCCATCCGCGCAGGGTGACCTCATCACCCAGGTGCCTGTCGATTTCGTGGATCCACGTGTGCTGCGCCATCTCGCTCTCGCTCCTGCTGGTGGGATTCAGACCCAAGCGAGGCAGTATAGGCAACGCCCCGCGGGGTGACAACCGCACTGGCGTACGGAGACTTCGTGGCCAGATTCCGGGCATTCGTTGCAGAACGCAGAAACGGCGTGGAAAGCCGCGAGGCCCAGGGCACGGCCCGATCCGAACCACGTCGCAAATGACCACGGCCGGGGGGCACAATCCTTGCGCCAGCATCAGTGGCCCGATACCGGTCCTGAGCGCCCGGGATCGAACCCCGCTCCTCGGTGCAGCGGGGCCATCTTAGATCAGCGGATAACGAACAATGGCCACGAGCACATCCACGAAGGATCGACCGTCCTTGCCTACTCCCAACGCTTGGACCAGAGCGGCAATATTTGCCCTCCTGGCTTGCTCGCTGATGCCGGTTTCGGCCGCCGCCCAGGGCGCCGCGCCGGTGGACGAGGATTCGTTTCCCACCCCGGAACAGTGGAGCACCATCCTATGGGAGAGCTCCGACCGCTTCCGGCAGGCCCGCCACGAGCATCGCGCCGGGTTGGCCAGTCTGCGTGAAGGCGATCGCGATGAGGCCGACCGGCACCTGTCCACCGCCATCTCCATGGATTGGGAATACCCCGAAGCGCATTTCGATCTGGCCCGCATGCAGGCGCAGTCCGGGAACCCATCGGCATTGGGCGCGTGGCTCGACGGAATCTTCACCAGCTTTATCGGGTTCCCGCAGCAAACGCTGGTAGCCGCGAACGCGTTGGTGGTGTTCGATCTGGTCGTCGCTGGCGTGCTGCTTTGGGTCGTTCTCATTCTGTTCTTTCGCTACGCCCCATTCCTGCAACATCAACTGGCCGGCTACATGGATCCCTGGGCGCACCAGCGCCATCGCAACCGCCTACTACTCGTACCCGTCATGCTTCCGCTGGTGCTGGGCCTGGGACTCATCCCCACGCTCGCCCTCGTGCTACCGGTGGTGTGGATATACTCACGCCGTCGCACCCGCGTTATCGTCGGCCTGATGGTGGGGTGGTTCGCACTACAGGGCTTGTACCCCGGTCCCCTGGGCACCATCTTGGTGGGACTCGATCCTTTGAGCGCCCCGTCACTGGTGGTTCGCGCCGGCAAAGATCCCCCCAGCCCGACCCTGTTGGCGCAGGTGAACACCGCCCTCAGGGCTCAACCTGACGATGCGGATTTCCTCTTCGCGCGGGGTTTGGCCATGGCACGGGCCGGCCGATTCGAAGACAGCACGCGAAGCTTCCTTGCGTGCCTTGAACGCGAACCCAACCGCGCGGCCGCCATCAACAACGTCGGTTGCAACCACTACTACCTGGGCGACGTGGACCGCGCCGTGGCCGGCTTCCAGAAAGCCGCGGCGGTGGATTCGACGTTGGGCATCGTCCACCACAATTTGAGCCAGGCCTACATCCGGAAGTTGTACCTGCGAGAAGGCAGCGAGGCCATGCGACGTTCGGTGCGCCATGGTTTCGATGTGCAGTCCGAGGCCGAACCGCTGCCACGTGGTGCGGTGTACTACGCCAAGCCCACCGAACGTGATCTTTGGGCCATGGCCTGGCACGCGGGCGACGAAACTCCGCCGCACGCGTTGATCCCGGCCGCCGGACGTTGGTTGGGAGTGCCGCCCGATCACGCGGGTTTGTGGCTGGCCATCTCCCTGGCGTTATCGGCCATTCTGGGAGCTACCCTGCCTCGCAAACGACTCACGTTCGAATGCGCGAACTGCGGGACGCTGTCGTGTCACAACTGCCGCGGCGAACACGAAGGCGCGGTCCTGTGTCACGAATGCGCCGCGCACGCAAAACGCGCGCGCAGCGAACTCGTGCTGAGCACGTTGCTGCGCAACCGCCGTATCGAGGCCGACGTGATCTTCAACCGCAAACTGCGGCGCATGAACACGTGGTTGCTGGGTGCCGGATGGATCTATGACGGCTTGCAGAGCCGCGGACTGAACACGGCCACGGCATTCGTCTCGCTCGCCGTCGCGGCCTGGTTGTCCACCTGGCCGCTACAGGATCCCTGGCACACCATCGAGCCACCCCTGTTGAACGGCGTGCGGATCGTCGCGATGGCCGGCATTGTATTCATGCTGATCGTGAACTGGCTGGGGCGTATTCCGGGCGGTGGCCGCAAGTTGCACCTGCACCCGGCCAGCCTGGTTAGTCTGGTGGACCTGATCGACGGCCGCTCGCGCCGGAAGCTGGAGGCCTAGCATGTCCGACACGAGTCTACAGGGAAGGCTATCCGACTTTACGCTGGAAGAAATCCTCCAGCTCATGGCCCTGCAACAGAAGACGGGGATGCTGCGTGTCGACGCTTCGTATCCCATGACCCTGTACTTCGAGCAGGGACTGCTGGTCAGCTACCGGGACCGGCGGCACGCCGGCGCGGATCCACTGGAAACCTTTCTGAAGTCGTACGGCTTCTTCACGTCGGAAAACTGGGAGCACATCGATTTCGTCCAGCACAATAGCGAGCTGGACCTTACCGAGATCCTCGTGAACGAATCGCTCCTGACCGCCGACGAATTGGGTTGGGTACAGCAGGAGGCGGCACAGGAGTACATGTACAAGGGCATGCTCCTGCGCGACGGCTACTACCACTTTTCGAGTGGTCGCAACAGCCTGCTCGGCCTGAAGGGTCGCAC
>JAJDAC010000013.1 GCA_029262065.1 Candidatus Krumholzibacteriota bacterium
GGGGTCGGCATTCCTTCCGAACACCTGGACTCCATCTTCGAATCGTTCTCGCAGGTCGACGGTTCCAATACCCGCCGAATTGATGGCACAGGGTTGGGTCTGGCTATTGTGACGCGGCTGTCGGGTTTGATGGGCGGCGAGGTTGGCGTCGAGAGTGAGCTGGGCAAGGGCACGACGTTTTGGTTCACCGTACGAGTTCCCATTCTTCCGAGTTCCATTCCTATCGGCCGCTCGGACCGGGAGCTGCATGGAAAGCGGGCCATGATGGCCGTGGTCAACCCAACGCTGCGCAAGGTACTCGCGGAGCTTTCCCAGGAGTGTGGAGTCGAAGCCATTGCTCTTGAAGACATGACATCGGAGCAGTTGGTGGCGAACACCAGCGGCAACCCGTTTGACCTGGTGCTTCTGGACGCGGGAATCACCGAGGGAATCGCAAGTCGGTTGCTAACCAGCCTGAGTCAGACCGACCCGCCGCGCCGAATTCCCTGCATCATCATTGGCTCGAACAAAGATTCGTTGGGCGTGGATGAGATTGGTGGGCCCGGGGTGGGTACATTCTTGTACAAACCGGTGAGCCGATCAAAATTGCGCGAGGCATTTCAGAGGGTTCTCGTGGACGGTGAGATGGGACCCAAGAGCGGTCCGGTGCAGACCCTTCTGGGTAGCCTGGGTGGGTTGCGGGTACTCCTGGCCGAGGACAACCCCATCAATCAGGAAGTCGCTTTGGCCATGCTCGATGAGATCGAATGCGAGGTCACTTTGGTGGGCAACGGATCCGAGGCGGTAGAGGCCTGCCTGCACGACCGCTTCGACGTGGTTCTACTCGATTGCCAGATGCCCATCATGGATGGCTACGAAGCTGCGCGTCGAATGCGTGCTCATGAACAGCAAAGTGGTGATGGCGTTCGAGTACCCATCATTGCCCTGACGGCCAACGCTACCGCTGAAGGCCGCGAGGCGTGCTTGGAGTCGGGCATGGATGATTTTCTTTCCAAACCCTACGACACGACCAAGCTGTACACATTCCTGGAGCGATGGAGTACAGGCAAGGGAGCGGCCGATTCTCGTCCGGTTCCCTTGGTCAAGTTGGCCCACACGAATGTGCTGGATCAAGAGCGTGTGGACAGCCTTCGACAGATTCAGCGCAACGGCGAACCGATGCTGCTCATTCGTTCCGTTCGACTATACCTTGAATCGCACGCCGAGCAGATTCAGGCCATGAGAGATAGCGCAGGGTCCAACGATCGAATCACGCTGACGCGATTGGCGCATACGTTCAAGTCGTCGGCGGCTAGCCTGGGTGCCTCGAAACTGGCGTTGCTGTGCGATCAGCTCGAGCATTTCGACCATGAAGCAGAGGGTGGAGAAGTATTCGACCTCCTGGCCGGTATCGAAGCGCAGAATCAACTGGCGGTGGTCGCACTCGAAGCTCTGCTCGGCGAACTGGTCTCGGAAGTCGCGCCGACACCCTGACCTTGCGGGTCCCGCTTCACCGGGCTGCTCGCAGTGTGATGTCAGAGTCTGGGATCTTGGCGAGAAGGACGAGAAGAATATGTTACTTGGGCCAGGAAGGATCGGGGGAAGGTTTCCACTCCGGCGAAACCAAGCTCGATGTCCCGGCCATCGGCCGGCAGGTACGCGCTTCCAAACAGGTAGTCCCAAACGCTCAGGCTGATGCCGAAGTTCACTCCATATTTGGAGTGGGCGGGAAACTCCTTCACGTGGTGCCAGATGTGCATCTGCGGGTTGTTGAACACGTACTTCAGTGGCCCCAAAGGAACTCTCACATTCGCGTGATTTACGTGACCAACCGTGAGAGCTGCGAAATGCACGAGCATGAAATCGTCGATTCCGAACCCGATCATGGCCATGGGTATGTACTCGAGTGTTCGGTAGACAACGTTTTCCATCCAGTGATAACGCAGGTGGGCAGCGAATCCCATTTCGATGACCGAATGGTGCACCTTGTGGAATTCCCACAGCGCGGGAACGCGGTGGAGCAGGCGATGCACGTTCCAGTGGATGAAGTCGCGCACCAGGAAAAGCGTCAGAAGCTGAGCCCAGGTGGGAAGTGATGACACCTCGATGGCCACGAGGTTTTCGATGCCCACCGCGGCAAGTCCGTCGTGAAACAGGCGCACGCCGACTTCGCTGATGGCGGCATAACCTACCAGGGAAAACAGGAAGAAATTGAAGAACATGTAGAACGCGTCGAGCCAAAAATCCTGGCGGATACGGGCCTGGCGCTTCCGCCAGGGGAACGCGATCTCGGTGGCGTAGACCACCAGGGATATCGCAATGAGCCCGTAGAAGTAGTTATGAAGCCCGGGATGCGTGACCGAATGCCAGAGGTAGGCGCCGTAGCCCTGGAATGATCGGATGAAAAGATCGATATAGTCCAAACGATTCCCCAGAGGCCGATGGTAGGTAGCATGGAGCGACGCCCGAACAGTATACCGCCCCAGGACAGCGGCGCCCCGACTGATTCAGGGGTTCGCGATCAACGTCGTTGGCGGTTAGAATGCCGCTGGACTTCATGGCCAAGATCGACGCGAAAGGCGCGAGGAGGTTACGCCGATGGAGCGCCTCGACAGTCTACCGGTCCTGGACAAGCATACGCCCCGCTGTGAGCCGGTTGGTAGCTCACGTAACGCGAAGCTGCGTGCCCTGTCGTTGCTGCTCTTTCATGTGGTGGCCGCGGTGCACATTGCCCACTGGAAGATCACGGGCAGCTCGATCACTCCAGTCGAACCTTCAGAGGCCATGCAGACCCTCGAGCTGGGTCTACTCAACGCCGGTTTTCTGCTCTTCGTGGGCCTCATTCTTTCTACCGCCGTGTTGGGTCGCTTCTTCTGCGGATGGGCTTGCCACTTCGTGGCTTATCAGGACATGGCGGGCTGGGTGCTGCGTAAGCTGTCCATCAAGCCGCGTCCGGTACGGTCAAGGCTCCTGATCCTGGTGCCATTCGGGGCCGCGTTCTACATGTTTCTGTGGCCGACACTCGCGCGCATGCTCGCCGGGCACGAGGCTCCTGCATTGGTCGCCCACCTGACCACCGAGGACTTCTGGGGCACGTTTCCTGGTCCTTTTGTCACTGCGCTTACCGTACTCCTGGACGGATTCCTGATTGTCTACTTCCTGGGAGCCAAGGGATTTTGCACCTACGGATGCCCCTACGGAGCGTTCTTCAATGTAGCCGAACGTTTGGCTCCGGTGGGAATTCAGGTTACTGAATCGTGCGAGCAGTGCGGGCACTGCACCGACGTGTGCACCAGCAATGTGCGAGTGCACGAGGAGGTCGCGAAGTTCGGTGGCGTGGTCGATCCCGGATGCATGAAGTGTCTGGACTGCGTGAGCGTCTGCCCGAAGGATGCCTTGTACGTGGGGCGGCGAACGCCAACGGTTCTGCGGCTGGGCGAAATAACCCGCCGCAAGAAACGGGCATGGGATTTCACGTGGGTTGAGGAAGTCGCCATGGCGATGGTGTTCTTCGTGGGGTTGTACGCGTTTCGCGGACTGTACGAGGCCGTGCCGTTTCTGTTGTCGTTGGGCATCAGCGTGTGCCTGGCAATGCTGGCTGTTGCCGGTTGGCGCTTGCTGCGCCGCCGCACCGTGACTCTGCAGCACCAGGCTCTTCGGGTGGACGGAACATTTACTCGTGCTGGGGTGGCCCTGGTTCTTGGCCTTCCGTTGTTGTTGGCATTCACTTCCCACAGCGCAGTGGTTCAGCATCAGACTCGCGAGGGGACTCGTCTCCTGGTGGAGGCAGAATCGGTTCAGGGCCGAGCCCAGGAAGCACTCATTGTCGAAAGTCTGGCCCATCTGCAGCGAGCGTCGTCGTTCGGTCTGATTCCGGTGGGAAGTCTCCACCTGAAAATGGGAGCCATACGTCGCGCGCAGGGAGACCTTGTCGGCGCCGAGCGCGAAATGCGTCGGGCCATCGAAATTGATCCGTCCATGCGCACGCCGCGCCTTGAACTGGCTGAGATATTGGTGCGTAAGGGCGACCTATCCGGTGCCCAGGCGGTCCTGGAAGAACTGCTGGTCATCGACCCCGCCAATGCCGGGGGCCGGCGTCTGCTGGAGCGCGTCCAGGCCCAACGGCGTCGATGAGACCATCGGTTCTACCAGGGTGCGAATCTCACGGAGAAGTGGATATCGTTTGGCCGTTCCGGACCTACCGGCACTGCGATGTCCAGCCGAACGTTGGCGGCGCGACCGGGGAACCCGAGAAATTGTTGCACACCCAGGCCTACCGAGTGGATCCAGGTATCAGAGGTGCCGTCGAACACGCGGGCGGCATCTGCGAACGGAACGAACTGAAGCCGTGCCCGGGTGAACAGAGGTAACCTGAGTCGGCCCAGCACGTCGTAGGGCACCAGGATCTCAATCCGGCCGGCGATCGACTCACGACCAACCCGCGTGCGCCGATGGAACCCGCGCACCGTGCTGATTCCGCCCACGTCGGCCAGTCGTTGCACCGGGGGGGCGCCGCCGGTACGAACGTACTCGATCTGAGGCACGAACTCGAAACGCTGGATGTAGTGGCGTGCCTTCAACGAAAGATCGGCGCGGTTGTAGGCGAAGTCTCCACCGAGTCCGTCGCCCGAGACCCGGTAGTTGGCGCTTGCCTGCAGTCGGGCCAACTCGGACTGGCGGCCCCAGCTGAGTCCAAGCGTGATTGACCGGTCGATGCCTTCCTGTACCGGTGGATTGAACGGGGCCAGGTCACCGAACAGCGCGGTGGACGTGCTCACGCCAACGCTGGTTTCCTTGTGCGCCTCGTAGCCCAAATCGATCGAGGCGCGTCCTCGCTGCCACGAACTGACTACGCCACCGCCGCGACGGCGTAGATAGTCCTGCTCGTCAGCGCCTCCAAGCAGTCCTCGCATGGTGTTCCCGAAGGGACGGTTCGACCCGTACGCGTCAACCCGATCGGCGTAGTGAAAACCCAGGCTCGCCGCGGACTCTCTTCCTTCCCATGGGAGTTCCAGTCGACCCAGGTACCGGTACTTGCCCGGCGCCAAGGCACGCCCGCCTTCGGCCGACAGTTCGAATCCTCTCGGGCCGAACGGACGCACGCTCATGGCCAGTGCAAGGGTCAATCCTTCAACCCGGTTGTAGCCCATTAGCTTGGTTCCCGGGCCGAAGTCGGTCTGGAAGCGTCGAGACAGTTGCCCCTGCTCCCTCTCGAATTCCTCGAGACCGAGCGTATCCAGGCGGGCCACCAAGGAGTCCTGGAAGGCGGTGTCGATCTCCAGAATGTCGATTGGAAAGAGCTCGAAGTCCTGTTGCTTCAAGCGCTCCAGGATGCCACCGTGCTCCAGGCTGTCGGGCGCGGCGGTGCTTGGCTCGGAAGTGCCTTGTGCAGGGCCTAGTACCAGGGTGGCCAACGCCAATGCCAGGATCATTGTCTCTCTCCGAATACTCGCTCGTCGTAGTCCGTATCGAATTCGAAGTGGTCTCGCACCACGGCAACCGCTACACGCTGGGGAATGAACCCGAACGGATCGCTACGTAGCTCTATTTCGGCCATCAAACGGGTGAAGACCCACTGTCCACCGGGTAGTTCGCTCCAGTGGCGGGTCATCCGTTTGAGGTCTTTCAGTATCAACGGAAACGGATTCTGCTCGAAGTCGTACTCTTCGTAGATGATCCGGTAGTTGTTGGTATCCACGTATACTATTCCGCGCGGCAGCGGTTTGAATTCGGATTTGGGTTCGAAGGCGATCTTGAAGACAACGTGGTCGACTTCGACGAAGCGTTCAAGTAGGTCAAAGTCGAACTCGGACAGTTCTTCCAGGAAGATCGGGAGCTCGGTGAAATCGCTGTATCCATCGGTCTCGACCTGGACGGTGCCATCTTTGTCTTCGTTCTCGTCGGTCTTGACCGCCCATTCGTCCCCGTCACGGATATATTGCGTCTTCCGTTCGGCCAGTTGAATCGAGCGGGAGAAGTTCTCGTCGTCGCTGTACAGGCGATAAACAGAATCGTAGATTTCCTTCTTGTTCTCCCAGAACGCGGCCGTACGGATACTGGCCGTGCAGGTCATGTTGCGGTGCCCGCTCAGGCGGGAGCGCTCTCCTTCGATGCAACGAGCGATGATCTCTCGCAGGGTCAGGCGCCGCCGCTTCACGTCGAGTGTGTCCGCGACCACCGCGTCGGGGAGCTGGATTGTGGGCCAGCTCGCGAGCGAGTCGGCGATGTTGCCGGTGGGGCTGGCGTCCTGGCGGGCACCCAGGGGTTCGCCGTGAGCGCTGAGAATCGCCGCGATGACGACCGAAAAAAGTACCGCAAGTACTTTATTGACAGCGAGTTGAGAGTTCGAACTCGAAACGGGGACCTGGCGGGTCATCTACGCATCCTTCGGGTTCTGAGATCCTCAGCCTACGCATCTTCGGAATGTCTTGTTGCGGGCCTAAAGACCCACCGAATATTTGCCGATCTTCTTTCGGAGTGCCCTGATTCGTTCGTGAGCGGACTCCCTTGAAATGGAAACGCAATGGCCAGCCTTGACTCCCGGGAAATCGTAATTCTGATGGCCGATGATGACCCCGATGATCGCTTCCTGGCGCAGGAAGCCCTGAGCATGGCGCGTGTAGCCAACCGTTTGCTCTTCGTGAACGACGGGGAGGACCTCATGGACTATCTACATCGCCGTGGCGCCTACACGGATCCGGCTCGATCACCTCGGCCCGGATTGGTCCTGATGGATCTCAACATGCCCAAGATGGACGGTTGCGAGGCGCTGGCCGAAATCAAGGCCGACCCGGACCTACGATCGTTACCCGTGGTGATGCTCACCACGTCGCAGGCCGAGACCGACATCTTTCGCTCCTACGTCCTCGGCGCAAACTCGTTCATTACCAAACCAGTGACGTTCGACGGCTTGGTAGAGGTCATGCACGGCATCGTACACTACTGGTTCCAGATCGTGACCACCCCCAATCAATTACCATCGCCTCGTTAGATCCTCATCGTGGGAATGTGCAAAGTGTTGAAGCCAACCTTTCCAAGCAATGAAAAAGAGCGCCTTGAGGCGTTGTGGGCCCTGGAGGTACTGGACACCGAACCTGAAGAGCGGTTCGACCGCATAACCAGGATCGCGCAGCGCGTGTTCGGCGTGCCCATAACCCTGGTCAGTTTGGTCGATGGTGACAGACAGTGGTTCAAGTCGCGCCAAGGGCTTGCGGCAACTCAAACTCCACGGGATATTTCGTTCTGCGGGCACGCGATACTCGAAGACCGACCGTTCGTTGTGGAGGACACCAGCACGGACCCCCGCTTTGCCGACAACCCATTGGTTACCGATGATCCGTCCATCGGTTTCTACGCGGGCCGCCCACTTGCGGATGCCAAGGGTCACAGGCTGGGAACACTGTGTCTTATCGATCGACAACCCAGGCAACTCGATGAGAACGAGTTGGCTATTCTGGACGACCTGGCCAAGATGGTTGAATCCGAGTTGCAGCTCATGAATACCCGTCGCCTGTTGCTCAAGGTAGAAGCGGAAACCCTGGCGCGCAAAGAAGCCGAGTTCGAACGCGACCACTTCTTCAATCAGTCTCCAATGTTGTTTTGCATCGGCGATTTCGAGGGCCAGATTCGGCACGTGAATCGGCATTGGAGGAAATCACTCGGGTACGACGATGACAGCCTGACCGACCAGAGTTTTCTGGAGCTGGTTCATCCCGCCGATCGCAGACGAACCGAAGCCGAGATTCAGGGGCTCTCCCGGGGCGGCGAAGCATCCACGTTCGAGAATCGGATGCGTGCCAAGGATGGCAGCTATCGCACTTTGGAGTGGGCGGCGGTGGTATCGCCTCGCACGGGGCGCATTTTTGGTGCAGCGCACGACGTGACCCACCAACGCGAGCTCGAGAAAGCACTTCGCCTGTCCAACAAGGAATTGGAGCAGTTCGCCTCGGTGGCGTCGCACGACCTGCAGGAGCCCCTGCGCAAGGTACAGACCTTTGGCGGACGCCTAAGGAGCGTGCTTGGCGATCAGCTGGACGAGACGGCCCAAGACTATATGGACCGCATGTTGGGAGCCACCACCCGTATGCAGACCTTGATCGACGAATTGCTCCAGTACTCGCGGGTTATCAGCAAGAAGCGGTCTTTCGAGCCGGTAGATCTGGCCCGGGTGGTGGCGGAAGTCTGTGAAGACCTGGAAATCAGCATCCAGGAGGCAGAGGCCACGATCGAAATCGGGCCTCTACCCGTGGTGGAGGCCGATGCAACGCAAATGCGTCAGTTGTTCCAGAATCTCATTGGCAACGCGTTGAAGTTTCGGCGCGAGGATGTACGTCCAAGAATCCGCGTGGGCTTGCGCGAAGGGTCGGACTCGCCATCCGCGTTGGTGACGGTTGAAGACAACGGAATAGGCTTCGATCAAAAGTATGCCGATCGCATATTCGGCGTATTTCAGCGGTTGCACGGTAGAACCGAGTTCGACGGGAGCGGTATAGGTCTCGCGCTATGTCGCCGGATCATGGACGGCCACGACGGCCACGTTCATGCCAAGGCAAGCGTCGGGGACGGATCCATCTTTTATCTGGAATTCTCGCCGGCCATGATCGTCGAGGCGGAACTGGTCTGAAAAGCATGGAAACCGTTCGACTGCGCATCCTGCTCATTGATGACGATGACGACGATCACGTCATCCTTCGCGACGTGATTCGAGAGTCCGATCTGGACGCGGATCTGGTCGGCGCGACGTCGTTCGACCTCGGCGTCGAACACCTGGGAACGGGCGATTTCGACGTGTGCCTGGTCGACTATCGATTGGGCGCACGAACGGGGGTGGATCTCCTGATTCTGGCTCGAGACCAGGCGTGGTCGACGCCCATGATCTTGCTGACGGGACAGGATACCTCGGAGGTCGATGTATCCGCGCTGCGGTCGGGAGCTGAAGACTACCTGGTGAAGAGCGAGCTGACGGCGTCGTTGTTGAGTCGTGCGGTACGGTATGCCATTGAACGCGCCAAGGTGAATCAGAGACTGCGCGACAGCGAAGATCGCTACGCCCTGGCGGCGCGTGGCGCCAACGATGGAATCTGGGATTGGGACCTTCGCAGCGACGAGATCTTCTACTCCGATCGGTGGAAGTCCATGCTTGGGCATACTGCCGATGAAATCGCCCCCAATATCGTGGAATGGTTCGATCGCGTGCATCCCAAGGACCAGGATCGGTTGCGCGAAGAACTCGAAGCTCATATTCGGGGAGGCACGCCTTCATTTCGATGCGAACACCGCATGCGACACCGCGACGGAACCTACCTCTGGGTTCTGAATCGGGGCGTTGCAGTACGAGATGGCCAAGGAAGGTCGTACCGGGTTGCCGGCTCCCAGACAGACGTCAGTAGCCGACGCGAACAGGAAGAAGAGCTTCTGAGTCACGTGACACACGAGCTGCGAACGCCATTGAACGCGCTGTACCAGTACACGAGTCTTGTGTACGACGGGGTTCTCGGAGACCTGGCCCCCAAACAGAAAGAGATTCTGGGCCGCGCGCTTCAAAACGTCGATCAACTCAAGGCCATGATCGGCGATCTCATGCATAGTACACGCATCCAGAACGGCAAGTTTGCCGTGGAACCAATACCGATGTACCTGCCGAAGCTCATCGATGAGTCACTCAATTCGCTGCGCCCGTCGGCCACGATGAAGGGAATCGAACTGCTCACTTCGCTCGATTCGCAGTTACCGCCGGTGTTCGGTGACCCCGATCGGATCCGGCAAATCCTGATAAACCTGTGCGACAACGCCATGAAATTTACCGACCCAGGGGGGACGATAACCATTTTCGCCGGCGAGTCGGCGGCGGAACCCGCAATGGCGTGCATTTCCGTGCGCGATACCGGTTGTGGAATAAGCGCTGAGGCAACCCAGGTCGTTTTCGAGCGCTTGAACCAGGCGCAGGCCAGTACCGAGGCCAGCCGCAAGGGTCTGGGGCTTGGCCTCCACATTTGCAAGGAGATCGCGCGTCGCCAAGGCGGTCGGATCTGGGTCGAGAGCGAATTGGGCGTGGGCAGCGAGTTTTTCGTCACCGTTCCCTTGTTTCGCGTGGCGCGAATGTTGGAAGACACCTTGCCCGCCGTTCCCGACGACGCGGATTGTATCTCGGTGCTCGAACTCTATCTGGATTCCGACGGCCAACGCCCATTGCCCAAAGAGGTGCTCCGGGACGCCCAGGCGATTGCCACGGGAAGTATCATTGCTGAGTTGGACGTGGTCATTCCGACGTGGGGAGGCCATGACGAAGAACCCGTCCTTCGGGTTGTTTCGTACTGTGATTCGGCGGGCGCCCACGCCATGGCCGAACGGCTTGGAAAACGCTTTGCCCAGGAAGGATCCTTCCGGTGGGCCAGCGCAAGCCTGAAGGTCGATACCTTGGCGATCCCTCCCAGAGAGGACCGAGCTGGTCCAAAAGAAAGACTAAAGCAGTGTGTTGGGCTGGTCGAAAACCATCTCGAGTCCCGGAGCCCATCTCTGATAGGAGTTTGAACGCCATGAGCAAGACCGTGCTGCTGATCGAGGACGATCCCGATACCCAGATGGGTTTGAAGCTCCGCCTGGAGTTCAGCGACTACGAGGTTCACATTGCCTCAGATGGCGTATCAGCGATCTCGCTGGCCCGGACGGTCAAACCGGATCTCATTCTCCTGGATCTGGGCTTGCCGGCGGGCGATGGGTACGTAGTCATGGAGCGTTTGAAAGCCCTGGGGGGCGTCTCGACCGTTCCCATCGTCGTGCTTACAGCCCGCGTCGCGGCCACCAACAAGGATCGCTCCATCGAGGCGGGCGCATCCGCGTTCTTGACCAAGCCAGTGGACAACGCCGAGTTGGTCGGCACCATTGATCGGCTCACTGGGCGCAATCGCATGATGGTGTAGGTCGGGATACAACGAGACCCCGCCCGACGAATCGGACGGGGCCTCGCGCTTCGCGGCGGCCGGGTTCGCCGCAGGAGCTAGTTACCCAGCGTCACTTTCTGACTGCGGGACTTCGAGCCCGCGTCCAGCCGGATCAGGTACTGGCCGTGCGCGGCTCTTGAGCCATCATTTGTCCGACCATCCCAGGTAGCTACGTACTCGCCCGGAGCCCGAACCCGGTTCTCCAGAACGGCCACTCGGCGACCTCGCAGGTCGAACACCGAAACCATGACTTTTTCCATGGCGGGTAGCGAGTACTGGATGCTCATCTCGCCCGAGAATGGATTTGGCCACGCCGGCGCCAATGCCACGTTGGTCAGGGCATTGGTCTCGTCGACGTCGAACGGGCCGTACCAGGTAGTACTCTCGGTCTCGATGGCTTGCAGCCAGTAGGTCAAGGCCTCCGAAGGTGCCGAACGATCGGTGAACGCGAACTGCTCGTCTCCGTTTACGGGCTGGTTCGTGACTTCGACGCGATCACCGTTCCAGGTTTCTCGGTACACCCTGAAGTCGGCCGTGCCGTTCATCCGCCAGCGCAGTTGGACGGACAATCCGTCACGCTGGGCCTGGAAGCCGCTCAGCACGATGGGTACGGGGTGGTTGTTGTGGATGCCCGCCGCGTACAGCGAGGCGTCCTGAAGAGTCAAGCCGTCGCCCACATCTTCGTGACAGCCCAGGCAAGCGTAATCCAGGGTGACGAACGCGTTCCCGTCCAGGTCCTGGTTCCAGAACGTGCTTCCGCCGTCTTCGTAGGTGTTGTCCGCGGCGGCGGTCGGGTCGGTCATGATTGCGAACAGGTGCCCTCGGATATCGCCGGTGTAGGTGTTGAACGACTGGCCGGATTTACCCGTGAACGGCATGTGGCAATCGATACAATCTACGTTGGCCATTCCGGCGACGCGGTAGAACCCATTGGCCTGGTCGCCCGAGTGGCAGTCGACGCACTCTTTGATGGTGCCGCCATCGTTGTACACGACCGAACGGTGGGGGTTGTGGCAGGTATTGCAGTCCAGCATGACGCTGTGGGGGGAGTGGCTGAAATCTTCCGACTGCTGGTGGTGGCGCATGAAGCCACCCGACCACGGCATGCGGAATCCAGCATCACGGAAATGGCAGTCCGCGCAGTCTTTGCCCCCCGGAGGCGAGACGTCGCCGAAACTGGCTACGTGGTCGCTGCTGGGTCCGTGGCACGCTTCACAGCGGACCCCATCCTGGGCCCAGGTGCCCACCAAGCCAGTCAAGCCATGCTGATTCCCCGTGGGTTCGTAGCCCGTCGTGTGACACTGGCCGCAGTTGAACGGACGCTGCTCGCCAGGGTGATACGGAACCCATTCTTCCTTCAGCACGTTCCATTGGGTCGTGTCGTCGATGTCTCCCGTCCAGATGAATCCCTGGCGGTCTATGAATCGCGTCTTCCAATAGAAATTTCCGATCACGTATTCCACATCGCTCCAGTCCAACTGCATGTTGTTGGCGCTGGGGAGCGGGGGAACCGGAGTGTGTGGCCACGCATCAGGGGCCGGAGTCTGGCCCTCGGTGCGGAAGATCTTCCATGGATGGCCGGAGTTCATGTACCCGTCGAAGAAGCCTTGACTGGGGTTGTTGGCGTGACAGGTGCCGCAAACCTGGTCTCCTTCGTAGGTTTGCGCCAGCGCCGTAGCGCTGAAAAAGAACAACGGCAGGACGAGCAGCAGTAACGACTTCATTGCCTTTCCTCCCGGCCGGATTGAGAGTTGATCACGGCTAGAGAATAGGAGCAGGCACCTCGGTTGGAAGCGGCCAATAATGTGATTTGAGTTCGCCGCTGTAGCGCATTTGTGATCGCGCGGGAACAATTTGACCGGTGGCGGTTTTGCGGGGCGGCGTTGGTGAACCGGCGGCCGTGGTCGGGGTCTCCTAGTGCAGAACGACTACGCGAGTTGACCCTCGGCGCCCTCCGGCCTCCACCCTCACGTAGTACACGCCAGCGGCAACTCTTGCGCCTTGCTCATCGACACCGGCCCATTGCGCGAAGTGTCGACCGGCGTCGCGTTCGCTGTTTTCCAGCGTGCGCACGCGTTTGCCGGAAACATCGTGCACGGTGACGTTCACGCTGGAGCGGAACGGCAGTTCAAAAGACACGGTCGCAATGCTCGTTGGTCCACCCAATGGGTTGGGCGCGCTGGGATAGACGCGGAGTGAAGTGGCGTTGGGCGCAATGACCTCGGGGTGCTCGGGATCGGAAATGCCCAGTCCGTTACAGCCCGGGCCGGCGTTTACCGGAATGCCGATCGTTGCGTTGCAGGTGTTGTTTCGGGGCAGCAAGGGAGAGTCGTTACTCACCTCGAGAATGGCCAGCCCTGTCGAACAGAAGTTCGGGTTCTCCGACATGTTGCCGTTTTCGCCCAGGTGCTGGGCCATCGACGCCGTCCAATTGCCACCCAGGTTGGCGAAGGAATCGTTGCAGGTCACGGTTTCCTGAACGTCTTGTTCCAGGAAGAAGGCGGGCCCGGGGCGATTGGATGCCACAAGGTTGTGGTGGAAGTCCAACTGGGCGACGCCGTCTCCGACGGCGGGATTCACCGCCATGTACACGGCGGCACCGGAACTTTCGTTTCCGCGAAAGATATTGCCGTACACTTCACCCGGTTTCGCGTTCACGGTGATGAACGCGCTGCCGCCAGACTCTGACGAGTTGTTGATGAACAGGCTGTTTCGCAGGATGAACTTGTTGTTGTAGCAATACAGGCCGCCACCCAGCCCGTAGGCGCCGGTCTGTACTTGTTCGACGGCTTCGTTGCCCTCAAAGACGCAGTCTTCGACGATGCTTTCCTTGAAGCTGTTGATGATGAGCATGCCGCCGCCGGCCAACGATCGATTGTTCAGGAAGCGACAGCTTCGAAACGTGATACTGCTAACCCCTCCCGCCCATACGCCTCCCCCGGTATCGGCGTAGTTGTTGTCGAACACGATGTCTTCCAGAAGCGGGTATACCAGATGCATGGCCAATCCCCCGCCCTCGGTCGGGAAGGGGCGTTGGGGTACGACAGGCGCCACGCCGTTGCGTATGGTGAAGCCGCGCAACATGAACTCGACTGGCTCGTCGGGCACGTTGTTTCCGTTGGCGAACATCACCCGGCCCTGGAACTGGGCGTCGAGAATGGTCTGGGCCGAGCCCATCTCCGATTCGAAGGTCACCCCGCGGGGCTGGTCCACCCACAACACCACCATTCCGTGATTCGTGTCGTTGCCGGGTCCCTGGTTTGCCCAGGTGTATTCGCCGGGGCCGACGAGAACCGTGTCGCCGTACTCGGCGGCATCGACTGCTTCCTGGATGCGAGTGAAGTCACCGCTACCGTCCAAGCGTACCAGCCAGGTGCGAGCCAGGGCGGTTGTGGTCAGAGCAGTAAGTGCAAACACTAGCAGGGCACCGAAGGCGAGGTGCGAGCGGAGGGCCACGTCAAGGCCTCCTGGGGTCAGAGAGAGGGGGATGGGGTCCGACCATCGCCATTATATCGTGAAAGTCACGATCCAGGGAATCCCCTCGTCCCAAACTTCAATGGCCCCCCTCAGCCAGCGTACGATTTATGGAAGTTTTGCTAAAGATCGCCGCCAACCGTGTCGAAACCTCCCAAGGCCCAGAATCAGCTTCCTGTCACTGGAGACCACGCAACCGTGATCGAGCCCAAGACTCCCGACGACGAACAGAGTCGCCTAGCCGCTCTGCACTTCCTTGAAATCCTCGATACGCGGTCCGAAGAACGCTTCGACCGTATCACTGCCCTTGCCTGTGACCTGTTGAAGGTGCCCATCTGCCTGATCAGTCTGGTTGATGAGGGACGGCAGTGGTTCAAGTCGCGACAGGGGCTGGATGCCACGGAAACCCCGCGAGATATCTCTTTTTGTGGTCACGCGATCCTCGACGGGGATACGTTCATCGTTGAGGACGCGTCCCGCGATGACCGGTTCGCAGACAATCCGTTGGTTGCAAGCGATCCCAACATTCGCTTCTACGCCGGGGCACCGCTGGCCACGACCGATGGCCACCGCATAGGAACCTTGTGCATCATCGATCGCCAGCCCAAGCAACTCGACGTGGCCGACCAGAGGATCCTCGAGAATCTGGCCGAAATCGTGGAAAGCGAACTTCGGTCACGCGAGGAAATCCGGTTGTACAACCAACAGTTGGAAGAAGCGAAGCGTCGAATACGTGACAACGCCGACGTGAAACTTCAGTTCCTGGCTACCATGAGCCACGAGATTCGCACGCCGATGACGTCCATGTTGGGGTACCTCGAACTTCTCGAAGAAGCTTCGCCGGAAGACCATACGGAGTATGTCGGAATCATGAAAAGCAGCGGTGAGCAATTGCTTTCGCTGATCAACGAAATCCTCGATCACTCCAAGGTCGAAGCCGGGCAGATGCGGGCCGAACGGGTGTCCGTGGAAACGACTTCGGCATTGAGCGACGTGGTAAAGCTCATGCGGGTGCGCGCCGAGCAGAAGGGCATTGCCTTGACCCTTCGGTTCGATGGTCAGTTGCCCGCGCTCATTCAGACCGATCCGATCCGCCTGCGTCAGATTCTCGTGAACTTGGTGGGGAACGCGGTCAAGTTCACCGAGTCAGGCATCGTGGAGGTAGTAGCCTCGTTCGACGCGACGGGCGAACGCCCGATGCTCTCGATGGCCGTGCACGATTCCGGAATCGGAATAAGCCCCGAACATCTGGACGGGATCTTCGAGCCGTTTGCCCAAGCCGAAGACAGTATTTCGCGGCGCTATGGTGGTACCGGGTTGGGGTTGTCGCTTTCGCGGCAGCTGGCGGAATTGCTGGGTGGATCGATCGAAGTAGAAAGCACCTTGGGCCGGGGAAGCGTATTCAGTCTGAGCATCGACGCGGGGGCCCATGAGGGCATCCGCTCCAACGACGATCTCCTGGCGCATTCGGCTCGGACGGAGCAGAGACACGTAGCTGGTGAAATCTCTGGCCGTGTCTTGATTGCCGATGACCAGCCGGTCAACCAACGGCTCCTGGAGAAAATCCTCCAGACGCATGACCTGCATTCACAGAGTGTGGCCGACGGTGCGCAAGCCGTGGAAGTTGCAATGAGAGCCAAGGACGCTGGCGAGGCCTTCGATCTGATCCTGATGGATATGGTGATGCCGGTTCTGGACGGGTATACCGCCACGAGCCGCCTCCGAGCGGAGGGTTATCGCGGGCCGATCGTCGCCTTGACCGCCAATACCCAGGAGACCGATCGGGAGAAGTGCCTCCGTTCGGGTTGCGATGAGTTCCTCACCAAGCCATTCGACAGAGCTGAGTTGGATCGCGTGTTGATGCGTTTCCTGGCTACGAGCTCGCCGAAGCCAGCCGGGGTCTAGTCGCGGGGCCTCGCCCTTGACCGCGGCTGCTGGATTGAAGCTCGTCGTCCAGACGGCTATACTGGGAGATCCATTCCACCAATCCTCAGTTGACCCCGGACCGGAATCCATGCCTGACACGATCATTTTCCTACAGCTCGAGCACGGTACCATCGCGCGACTTCTGGCTCTGGTTCAGAAGCTGGGAGAAAGAATCGAGGCGGGAGAAGAACCCGATTTCGATTTGTTGACCATGTTGATGGAATATTTCCAGGACTATCCCGATGCCTGCCATCACCCCAAGGAAGACCTGGTGTTTCGAGCCTTGAAGCAGCGTCATCCAGAGGCGGCTGGCAAATTGGATGACCTTCTGGGTGACCATCGGGAGCTTGAGGCGCTCACCGACCGCACTGCGGGCCTGGTTTCCCGTTCGAGTCGTGAAGACAAGTCCGGCGCCTCGCGTAAGTTGTTGGCCGAGGGTTTGACGCAATTCACCCGTGAGTACTGGCGGCACCTTCGGGCCGAGGAAGAGCATTTTTTCCCCGCGGCCAGTCGCCATTTGACGCGCGAGGATTGGGACATCATCGACTTCACGCTCTTCGATCGAAGCGATCCCATGTATCACGAGTCGACCGAGAGCCGTTTCAAGAAGCTGCGTGATCTCATTTGGGATGCCGCGTCTGACGATCAGCCGAGGACTTAGGCGAACCGCCTCCTTGTGAGCACTCCGCCTCATTCACAACGACTCGGTACACGAGCCGAACGCCACACTCTCCAACTCGCGCTTGTCGCCGGGTTGGTGACCGCGGGCATTTCCCTGGTCATGGCTTTCCTGTTTCGCGGAGCGGGTCTATCGCTGGTGGTCTCGGCGCCGGTCGCGCTGGCGCTGGGGTGGGGCGCATACTACTGGTGGATGGCTCCGGCGCGTCGTCGTCGTGAGGTTCTGGGTCAACCGTTTCCCAGCGAGTGGGAGGCGGTTCTTCAGAAGGACGTCGTTTTCTTCCGCGCTCTGAATGCTGAGGGCCAGTCGCGGTTCCGCCGGGAGCTGCAGGTGTTCTTGGGCGAGAAGCGAATTACGGGAATCAAGACCTCTGTTGATGTGACTACCCGCGTGCTCGCCGGCGCCAGCGCGATCATTCCCATTTTCGGCTTTCCCCAGTGGGAGTGGGATCACATCTCGGAGGTATTGATATACCCGGGCCGATTCGGCGAGGGGTTCGACTTTCAGGAAGGCGACGATCGTAACACGCTGGGTATGGTGGGTACCGGAAGCATGAACCGGATCATGATTCTGTCCAAGCCAGACCTGATTCAGGGATTTCGCAATCCGAGCGACAAAAAGAACGTGGGACTGCACGAGTTCGCTCACCTGGTGGACAAGTCCGATGGCACGATCGACGGCGTGCCTGCACTTGGCCTCGACCGGAGCACGATCGGGCCGTGGGTCGAGTTGATCCGGCGTAAGATGAAAGAAATTGAAGACGGTGAATCCGACATCGATCGCTATGCATTGACCAACGAAGCTGAGTTTTTCGCGGTGGTCACCGAGTATCTTTTTGAGCGACCAGATCTGATGCAGCGGAAACACCCCGAGCTGTTCGCGGCGCTCGAGAAGATATTCCACCAGGATTTGACGGGGATGATTTCTGACATCGGGCGCGAGAGGCTCGAGCGTCCCAAGCAGTTCGGTCGCAACTCGCCGTGTCCATGCGGCAGCGGAAAAAAGTTCAAGAAGTGCTGCCTGGACTGAATTCGCGGGTGGGCCTACTCGAACCGGGAGTGTGGAATTCTCTCCACGGCTGATGGTCCGATTCCCTTGCAGCATTCGGTGGCTTCTTCGGCCGTGTTGCTGCGCAAGCCACACCGCGGACAGCGGTGCTTGCCATTGACTCGCCCTTCGGCGATAGCGAGGTCCCGTGCGCGGGCAGACTCGGCGTCGTTCATGGAACTCTCCGGAGAGGCTGGTCTGATCCAATGTCACGGCCAGGCGCCGTGCACAGTCCAAATATAGGTCGATCTATGATTATGTGACAGGGGCGGCGGTCCACCTAGCTCAAAAAAAGCCAACTTGCAGCCGTGGCTGCCCAGGGTCTCGCTGACGTTTTCGTCCTTTCCCGGACCATCCCATGAGATCCAATGATATCCGGCGAAGGCGGTAGTGCTGATAAATCAAAGGGTTGCGCGGGCCGCTTCGGACCACGGGACTCAGTGCCGGGGGTACGGACGGCGAGCACCCCGTCTTGAGCTACTCTACGCGGAACACGAGATCGTCAAACCAGGCCTTGGTGCGGGTACCTGTGTTGTCGGTATCGACCATGACCGCAAACGCCTCGACCTTCTCCGGGGTTTTCCCGAAGACCGCCAGGTGGTCCGCTACCAGGTCGCGGTTCTCCAGGACCCACCGACGGGCGTTGTCGTTGCCGCTTTGCAGCACGATGGTTTTCACGTGGCCCGTGAACGGGTTGGGGTAGCTCTCGCCTACGTTTTCCTCGCCGGCCCAAACGTAGCAGATGGCGTTGGTTCGCCACGGCAGCAACGGCTTGTTGAACGCGACGAACACGCGGGCGGCGTAGTCATCGCCTTCTTTCCTGCGTTCGTCGAACGGGCTGGCCAGGCTGCGATCGACCTTCCATCGCCAAGACAGTCGCGCAGCGGACAGGGGCTCGACCTTCAGCTTGTGCCATAGGCCCGATGCGGTGCTTTGACTGTCGAATTCGAGTACGGGGTTGTCGTTCTCGTCGGGAACCACGTGCAGCCGGTTCGGATCGTCGCTGAATTTCTTCAGCTTCCACTGCGACTCCCATCCGTCGGGGAAGTCTCCGAGGAGCTCGAACGATCGGGGGCCAGGATCCGCAGGTCCATCCATTGGCGCGAAGGCGACGATAAGCAGCGTTCCAAGGGTTGCCCTGGCCATTCTGCCGGACCACGCGTTCATGTTGCCGTCTCGCTTGACTTGGGTTCCCAGCGTCGTGCCTTCAAGGAAACAACGTCGTTCGCCGGGAAGTGTGACCGATCAGGCCTCAACCGGGAGAAATGACCCGGAAGCAGATCCGACCGCTCGCATTCGATCCACCCGCAATGTTCGAGCCTGATTCTTCCTCGTACTACCTCATTGCACCGCGTGACTTCCTCAGGTCTTGGCACACGTTCTGCCTCGCCTTGGGAGTCGAACTTCCCCAACGGAGGCCCCACGGTGCTCGCCCTCGCCCTTGCCCTGGCTGTTTTGCCGGCCGCCTACTCCTGGTGGGACGCGCGACGACTGATGCCCCACGTCGACGAACCGGCGTTTGCCGAGCTCTGGCAGGCTCGAACCGCCAGGATCGCAAGGGTACTCATTGCTACCTGGCTCGTGGTGGCGATCGTCGCCGGGCGGCACGCGGCCTGGTCGTTGGCGTTGGCCTGTGTACTGCTATTGGTGGCCGCGTACCCCTCCCGCAAGATCGTGTTCGCCGAGTCCTGGAGTTTGGGTAGCTATCTTTGGCACCACGTGCGATTCGTGCTCGCGCTATTCGGCCCGTGGGTCGCCATGTTCCTTGCCGTGCCACTGGTGTTGAATGGTGCTTCCTTGGTTTCCAGTTGGATGCTGGTGGCGGTGGTCGCGCTTTGGAGCCTGCTGGGGTCTCGAATGTTGTTGATCCTGATGCGCGCGCGTCCGGCCGCACACGTTGAACTCGAGCCCCGTTTTCGTGAGATGCTCGATCGTGCCAAGTGTCGCGAGCCTCGTGTGTACTTCGCGGGCACGGCGGGAGGCAGCTTCGTCAACGCGTTTGCCGTCCCACACTACCGGTCCCCGGCCATCGTGCTGTCCGATGAACTGGTGGCGAAGCTGAGTCCAGATGAAACGATGGCCATTTTCGGCCACGAGGTCGCGCACCTGGAGGAGATCAAGGCCGGCAAGTGGCTTCTGCGTTCTTCGATCGCGCCAGTCCTGTGCGCGAGTCTCGTAGTCGCGCAGCAGATGGCTCCGGACTCTACCTTGTCTTCACTGTTGGCCCTTCTGTGGCCGCTGCTCATCTTCTTCCTGTTGGCGATTCTGCAAGGTGGTTCGCGCAAGCATGAAACCGAGAGCGATCTGCGTTCCATCGAGTTGTGTGGCGATCCTGAGGCGCTCATCCGTGCGCTCGAGAAAATCCATGCGCTGACCAAGCAACCGCGCCGCTTGGCAGCTAGCGCGGAACGGCGAGCAACCCATCCCAGCCTCGCCCGACGAATCCAATCCATTCGCGAAGTGGCGGGCGAGAAGCTCCCGGGGGTCGCCGTACACCATGACCTTACGGTGCGCGCGGCCGATGATTCGTCGCTGGCCATGACGCTGGAAGCCGACCGCCTGCGTGTGTTCGAGGGCATCGAGGTTGCCGCGAACGCTTCTGAATTCTCGTGGGAACAGGCCACGAACATCCGGTCGTTTCTCTACAGTGAACTGGACGAGCTGCGAGTCGACGCGAAAGGCCCCGACCAGTGTTGGCTGATCGTCAAAGCCGGTGATGGTTGGGCGCGTCGCGTGCGTCTGGACCCCAAAAGCGTGGCACAGGTACAGGCGCGACTCGACGCCGTCGATCATCTACTTGGAGCCATACGGGTTCCAGCGGCGCGGTTGCCCATGGCCGGTCGAATCATGGGGCTTGTCGCCTTGCTCGCCGGCCTTCTGCCCCCGGTGAGCTGGAGCCTGGCGCTCTTGGGTTTGCTTGTCACAATCTGGCCGCGAACCCGTGTCCAACTTGCCGCGGCCGTGGTCGCCGTACTCGAGTTGATGCGGGCCAGGTTTCTGGCTCCGGGGTTGAACAACTGGAATCAGATGCTGGGGGTGGATCAATCGACGGGGTGGGTGATCCAGATCCTGGCGGCGATACTCCTGATGACGGGGGCCGTGCTTGGCCTTCGTGAGGCGAGGCCCGCCCCGAATCGAAGTGACAAACTGGCGTTGACGGTCGTGGCGTCGTTCGCGGCGCTCTGGTGTCTTTGGTCTGCGCTTGCCAGAGGATGGCCAGCCTCGGGCATGGAGCTTCATTTCTGGGCGCGTTCGGTACCGTCTGCCTTGATGCTTCTGATTGGCCTCGCCATTGCCCTGGTCACCATGCGCTCTCGGCTTGCCCGAACGGGCGGATGGGTGACCGTGTTGCTTGTGGTGGTCGTTGTCGCGGTAGGAACCGGTCGGTTTCGAGAGCGCTGGAGCGATGACTTGTTCGCCGCGGTGCCTACGGCGGCGAACCCGGTGCCCGTGAGTGTACGGGCCGTACGCAGTTTCCGTGTGAACGAGAATCTGCAGGCGCTGTATGTCTCGCCCGATGGCCAGCGCCTGGCTCTTGCCGTCGAATCACAGGGCGAAGAGGACTACGGCACCGCTTACTTCCTGGTCGAGGCGCAGCTGGGAGAAGCAAAGCAAAAGGTGATCGGCAGCCAACTGTGTTGGTTTGATAGTACTCGTCTGGCAACCCTCGATCACGACCAGGGCCGCTACTGGTTGCAGACGCTGGACGTTGAGAGTGGAACTACTTCCCGGATGCAGTTGCCCGGGTTGTCACAGCCCACGTTGACAGTACTTCGGGCCGGCCACTGGGTGGTAAACGCGCTATCTGAGCACGGTGAACTCATTGAAATTGTTCCGTCTTCTTCTCCGCCGGGTTGGTCCCAGCGTCGGTGGCCTATTGGCTGGGATCCCTCTACTGCGTTGACGGCCGTTGCATCGACGAGGTACGGCGCGCAGGCAATCGGCACGCGCTACGATACCTGGGGTTCGTTGGGCCGCGTTTCGGGTTTCGCCCCGCCGCGGTCGCGAACCGAACTATGGGTTACCGGGCATGAGCGTTTAGTTCAAGCTGGATCGACAACGCAGACGGTATCGGTACTACAGGCGGCTGAGTCGGGCGATACCACGCTTTGTCTGAGTTCCTGGTCGTTTCAGCGTTCAGAGTTGTGGTCGCTCGATTCCGAATCGGGTGTACCCATTGTCGGTATCGACCTGAATCAATGGTACTGGCCCCTGAACAAGGCGGGGACTGTGCTGTGTGCAACATGGACGTCACCCTGGTTGCTGGTCCAGGCCGAACCGTTGGAATTGCTGGAAGTCCAGATCGACGGTCACGGGTCTTCGAGGGTTCACTATATCGCTGATTACCGCGATAGAACCCTGGCCGCCGCGAGCTACGACGAAGACGGCACCACGGTGAATGTGTTCGAGCTCGTCGATGAGGACGTCCTGGCTCGCTGATTACCGACTTCGACCTCCCTTCGGGAACGCATAGTTGCCCCCGGGCCGTAGGCACCCCACGATTGTGATGACCGTCAACGCACAGGCTTAAGGGCGAATGGGTCCGTGTGCTATGCTTGGGGCCCTTAGTCCCCGGAGATAGCTAAAATGAACCAGGTTATCCCATCGAAATTCCTGGCGGCCAGTACCGTTGCCCTCGTCGTGGGTCTTACCTTCGGATCGCCGCACGCGCTTGTGATCAACGAGATCCGTATCGATGAAGGCGGCGACAACGACAACGAGTACTTCGAACTCTACGGCGAGCCGGGCGAGAGCCTCGACGATCTCACGTACATTGTGATCGGAGACGGCGTCAGCGAAAACGGAACCGTCGAGGCGGTAATCGATCTCGATGGCCTCAGTATCCCCGCCAGCGGATACTTCCTGTGTGCAGAGGCCGGCTTCACGGGTTCCGCCGTCCCTGATCATGTGCGAAACCTCGCCTTCGAGAATCTCGACAATGTGACTCATCTCCTCGTCCGCGGCTACAGAGGCGCCATCGGCTCCGACGCGGATACGAATGAGGATTGTCGGATCGATCCGAATATCTTCTGGGACTCGGAGCTGGACCGGTTGGCATTCGTGGTTGCGCCCAACGGATGGCCCGGGGCTGATTGTCACTACGGACCTCCGTTCGCGGGAAATCACATTTCACAGCGCCCCGCGCACGCGTTTCGATGCAGCGATGTCTGGCACCTGGGCCCGTTTGCCTATCCCAGCAGTGACACTCCCGGCGAAACCAACGCGCCGATCTGCGCCGTTCCCACCGAAAGCTCCTCCTGGGGTACAATTAAAGCCCGGTACTGATCCGGTCGGATCCGGTGCGGGAGTCTGAATGCGGACGAGTCACAATCTCGTTCGTTGTGCGACCTATGTACTGACAACATCAACGCTACACCAGGGGAAGCACATGCGAAGCTTGAGGTTCCGGCCAACTCACCTTGGCCCCGGTCTCTTCCTGTACCTGATTCTGGCTGGATCCATTCTTCCATCGGTCGTTCAGGCAGTGCAGGAATTCAGTTCTCCCGCGCCAGTCGCCGGGGGAAATTTCGGTATTTCGGTAGCTGGTGCAGGTGACCTCAACGGCAACGGCGCCGACGATTTCATTGTTGGAGCACCGGTCGAAAATGGCGACGGCCCGCTGGGTGGCCTCGCCGGGCGCATCTACGTGTACGACGGAGGCACCGGCGCTCTGATCTGGAATCTGTTCCCGCCACCGTTCTTGGGCCAACGCTACGGAACCACGGTGGCTGGCGGATCCGACATCAACGGCGACGGCATCAATGACATCATCGCCGGCTCGCTGAGCGACAAGGCACTGGCTTTCAGCGGCGCCACCGGTGACACGCTTTTTCTCATGGAGCATCCGACGGGGCTGTTTTCGACGTCATTTGGCGTAGAGGTAGGTGACGCCGGCGACTTCAACAACGATGGTTCCTCCGACGTCATCGTGGGCGCGTACAACGAAGACGTTGGTGGCTTCCTGCGCGCGGGTCGTGCCTACGTGTTTGGCGGTCCCAATGGTGGTTTGATTGCCACGTTGGAATCTCCATTGCTCGAAGATGGCCAGTTTGGAATCGATGTGGCAGGCGCGGGAGACGTCAACAACGACGGCTGGGACGATGTCATTATCGGAGCGTATCTCGATCGGGTAAACGGACTGAGTGACTCGGGCCGGGCCTATGTATTCAGCGGAGCCACGGAAGACACGTTGTTCTCATTGCAGGCTCCGGTGCCCCTCCAATCCGCCCACTTTGGCAAGGCCGTCGATGGTCTGGGCGACATCACGGGCGATGGCCGCGCTGACGTGATTGTGGGTGCACTGCAGGATTTCGTATGGCCGTCGTTCAGCAAGGGTGGCAAGGCCTACGTATTCAGCGGCGCGGACGGTTCGCTCGTATACGAGCTGCAATCACCTACTCCCGACACCAATGGATTCTTTGGGTCGCAGGTGGCGGGAGTGGGCGACTACGACGGCGACGGCATCAATGACATGGTCGTGTGTGCTCACACCGAAGACGAAGGCGGAATCAACGGTTCGGGGCGCGCCCACGTTTTCAGCGGTGCAACGGGATTGTTGTTGGACACGTTTGTGTCGCCCAATTTGGAGAACTTCGGCCGCTTCGGAATTGGTGGCGCGGCTGGGGGCGACATCAACAACGATGGTCGAAGCGACATCATGATCGGCGCCGGTCTGGAAGTCTCGGCTGGTCTGAACGATGCCGGCCGGGCGTATCTGTTTACGGCGCCACTGGCGACGCCCGCTCCGCCGCTGCGGTCCGCGTTCAATCTGGGGCAGAACGTTCCCAACCCCTTCAACCCGAATACGGTCATTCATTTCGAACTGTCGCGTCCGGCCATGGCCCAGCTCACCGTGTTCGACGCACGCGGGAGAAGGGTGGAGGTGCTATTGGATAAGTGGCTGGAGTCCGGAAGTCACGTAGTTCACTGGGACGCGGCTCAGAATGCTTCGGGCACCTACTTCTATGAGCTGAGTGTCGGTGGGCAGGTAGCTACGCAGAAGATGGTCCTGCTGAAATGACACGCTAGGCGGTTCACGAAGCTTCTGATACGGCGTACACTGCAGCTCCCGTTTCCACCAACCAGAGCGCAGTGATGAGCGAAGATCAAGAAGCCTCTGTCCCGATCTCGCCCCCCGGCATTCGGAGCGGCCTTTTGGCACGCCTACGCATGTCGGGCCATACCTACATGCTGATCCTGGCTATTCTCGTGGGCTGTCTGGGCGGGCTTGGCGCCGTCGGATTCAGGCTCCTTATCCAGGCGTTGCAGGCGGTCGCCTGGGGAGAATGGAACTACAGCCTCGACCTGGTGAGGAGTCACCCGTGGTGGTGGATCGTCCTGGTCCCCACGGTTGGCGGAATGATCGTCGGTCCGCTGGTGCACTTCCTGGCGCGGGAGGCCAAGGGACATGGCGTTCCCGAGGTCATGGAAGCGGTGGCCGTGAACTCGGGTTTTATCCGCGTGCGCGTTGTCGTGGTGAAGAGTCTGGCTTCGGCCATTACCATCGCCAGCGGCGGTTCGGTGGGACGAGAAGGGCCGATCGTACAAATCGGCGCGGCTCTGGGATCTTCGATCGGTCAGTTGCTTCGAGTCTCCGGCGGGAGACTGCGGACTTTGGCGGCTTGTGGTGCGGCAGCGGGTATTGCGGCGACCTTCAACGCCCCCGTGGCGGGGGCTCTGTTCGCCGTGGAAATCATTCTCGGCGATTTTGGTGTGACCCAGTTCAGCCCCATCGTCATCTCCTCGGTCATTGCCACGGTAGTTTCACGTCATTTCCTGGGCGACTTCCCTGCGTTCGAGGTGCCGGTCTACGGACTGCAAAGCCCCTGGGAACTACTCATCTATCTGGTGTTGGCCGGCTTCACCGCGGTCGTCGCGGCAACGTTCATCAAGTCGCTCTACTCGCTGGAAGATTTTTGCGACAGGTTGCCGATTCGACCTTGGCTCCTGACGCCAATTGGTGGCCTGATAATCGGTCTGATCGGATTGCGCTTTCCCGAGGTGTTTGGGGTTGGTTACGAGGCTATCGACGCGGCGCTCAGTGGAGACCTGGGTCTGGGAGTTCTGGCCTCCCTGCTGGTTGTGAAACTTCTGGCCACGGGCATTACAATTTCCACCGGCGGATCCGGTGGAGTCTTTGCCCCCTCCTTGTTCCTGGGAGCCATGGCGGGAGGCCTGGTTGGAGTAGTTGCGAACGAGCTGTTTCCGACGATTACAGCCGCGCCCGGAGCCTATGCGCTCGTGGGCATGGGGGCCGTGGTGTCGGGTGCCACCCACGCGCCCATTACCGCGATTCTCATCATCTTCGAACTCACCAATGACTATCAGCTCATTGTGCCGCTCATGGGCGCCTGCATCATATCTACCTTGGCTACCACCCGGCTCAAACCCGAAAGCATCTACACCCTCAAACTATTGCGCCGCGGCGTGGATATCTCCGCGGGTCGAGAACTGAACATTCTGCGTTCGCAGCGCGTTGAGCAGGTCATGGTGACCGAAAACGACGGAGCGGTGATTGGAACCGATACACCACTGGCGGTGCTGCTTGAAACCATGACCAGCGGCGGGCCGACCTACTCCTACGTTGTCGACAGTGAAGGAAGACTACAGGGAGTTGTTGGCCCCGACGAGCTAAGGACAACACTACTCCACGCCGAAAGCCTGCACGGGTTGGTGAATGCTTCGGATCTCTTGAGGCAGGATGTTCCGACCGTTACGCCGGATCAGGATCTGGATGCGGTCATGCGAATCTTCGGTGGAAAGAACCGCGAGGAACTGCCCGTCATCGATTCGCATGAGAATCGGCGCTTCGTAGGCACCATCACGCGCGACCACCTGCTCGAGGCCTACAAGCGCGAGCTGCATCGCCGCGACATGGTCATGAGCCTCGCTGGTGACCTCTCGGGAAGCACCCAAGACGAAATTTCACTCGGTGGAGACCACTGGATGGCTGAGCTTCCCGTCCCCAGTGGTTTTCGCGATCGAACACTGCGGGAGTTGGACCTTCGCCAGACTCTGGGTGTTCAAGTGGTGCTGGTGCGGCGGCGACAGGGGACAACTGAGGAACCTCTCGAGATGGTCCCCCAGCCGGATACCCGGCTTCAGTTGGGCGACGCGATCGTGGTCATGGGGCCAAGACAGGCACTTCGACAGTTGAGAAACTCGTGAGCGCGTCGAGGGGGCCCAAGTTGCCTTGGACCCCCGACAGATTCGTTCAAGCTTAGGGTCTCTGCTGAAGGAGCACAGGACGGTCGGGAGGATAGAGCACGTCGCCGCCGCCACCGCCGCCACCACCGTCGCTGTCGCACGCCTCGACGCAGGATCGCCATGCCCGTTCACATGCCTCAAGCGCGTTGTCGTGCCCGTCCCAACACCATTCATCGGAGAACCCGGGCGGACATTCGAGCAGATCGCCGGACGCATCCAAAGAGCATTCCGAAAAGGTTGCATCACAGGCCTGGGTGCATTCAAACCATCCTTTGCTGACTCCCATCTCGCCAACGTCGGTGGGGCCCATGGGGTTTGAACCTGGCTCCTGCGATGAACAGCCCGAGTTCAGCGCGAGGGTAGGAAGGATCGCCGAGAGCAGTAGCCAGTTGGTGAGATTCTTCATGATCGTAGAAGTTCCTTGGAAATAGGGCTCAGAGCTGGGACTCACGAATAGGTGCATGCTCACGGTCGATCCGTGCAGATCTACTCGAGTTCGCGCCTGGGCTCGGCCACGGCGGGGGTGGTCCGACTTCTTGATCACCGCTATTCCTCGTGCTAGCGTCCAACCATGGCTCCCTGTATTCCTATCTTCCACAAGATGTTGCCGTGATCGGCCAGGTCGTTGGCGGCTACCAGATCCTGGAACGGCTGGGTGCCGGCGGCATGGGGGTGGTCTACCGCGCGCGCGATCCTCGGTTGGAACGCGATGTGGCCATCAAGTTCATCTCACCGTCCAGTGCGGCGGACGAGACCGCGAAGGCGCGTTTCCTACGCGAGGCGCGCGCCGCATCGGCGCTGGATCATGCCAACATCTGTGCCATCCACGGCGTCGACGAAACCGACGACGGACAGCTCTATATTGTCATGGGGTACTACCCCGGCGAGAACCTCAGCGCTCGTATCGCGCGCCAGCGGCCTACTCCGGGCCAGGGGCTGGAACTCGCGGTCCAGATCGCGGCGGGAGTAGCCAAGGCCCACGAGGTGGGCGTGGTGCATCGCGACCTGAAGCCATCCAACGTCATGGTGACCAACGACGGCGTGGTGAAGATCCTCGACTTCGGCCTGGCCAAACGCATGGAATCGCAGGACGACGACCTCACGCAGACCGGCACGTCCATGGGCAGCCCGTGGTTCATGTCCCCAGAGCAGGTGAGGGGCGAGTCGCTGGATGCCCGCACCGATGTTTGGTCGATGGGCGTGATGTTGCACGAGTTGTTGGCGGGCGAGCGTCCCTTCGCGCGTGAGAGCATGGCGGCATCGTTGTACGCGGTGGTGAACGACCCCACGCCGAAAATGCCCGACACCGTGCCGGCACGGTTGCGCGAGATTGTGGCGTCGTGCCTCCAGAAAGATCGCAACCAGCGTTGGCCAGATGCGGCCTCGCTGTACCGCGAGTTGCACGCACAACATCGCCTCCTGGGAGACGATGACACGCGGACGCAGCCGCTGGAGTCGATCGGAGAAGCCACGGTGCCATTGTCTGGCACCACTGCCGTTCTACCAACCAGGAGATCGTCGGTACGGCAAGGGCTGCTGGCCGTATTGTTCCTTGCGGTGCTTGCCAGCGCTGGATGGGGTGGGTGGAAGCTACTGAACCCCGCGGTCGATCCATTGCGCGTGGTGGTTGTTTCTCCGCGAGTAACAGCCGACGTCGAAGGGGCAGGTGAGAGGGCCGAACTGTCCGTCCGCGCCGACATCCTGAAGAGCCTTGGCGCGCTGCGCGATGTGGTGCCCATCGACCCAACCGTCGCTGGCCAGGCCGAGGGTGGATCCTTGGCCATGGCGCGTGCACTGAACGCAACCGATCTCATCACGGCCGAAGTCGCGGTTCACGGTTTGGACATGAAGGTTGCACTTCAGCGTATCGATGTTGTCGACGGTTCAGTTGTTTGGAGTGGAGAAGTGAGCGCCCCTACCAATTCACGGCTTCCGTTGTCGAAGGCGCTGCTGGGACGCGTACGCAGTGCCTTTCCGGAGCGAAGAGTTCGTCGGGGTATGGAATCGTTCGATGTCGACCCCGTGGCTTATGAGCGTTTGATGGAACTGGTGGCGACCAAGCCGACGGAAGCAAGCCTTGACTCGCTTCGCTCCGCGACGGACCAGGTTGTCGCCATCCAACGGCTGGCCCCGAGTTTCGCAGAGGCCTACGTTTGGGAGGCACGGTTCGCCTATCTCATGTTCTGGCGTTCGCGGGAGGTGGCCGACTACGACCGTTGTGTGGATGCCGTCAAGAAAGCTCGTGAGCTAGCGCCGGACAGCCCCTTGCCTTTGAGCGCGCTCCTCCGATTGCAGCTGATCGACGATCGTGTTGACGAAGCTCGTATTACGCTGAAGGAATTGGAGCGAGTTACACCAGGAGACGTGGGCCTTTTTGTGTGGAAGGCCAAGCTCGCGTACCAGACGCAGGACAGCGAAAAAGCGGTGGCCCTGATGACCGAGGCTGCGTCCCGCCTTCCGTCGGCGCTGAATCTCTTCGAGCTAGCTGAAATGCAGTACAACCTCAACCGATTTGATGCAGCGATCTCTACCTTGGAAGACCTCCTCGATCGATTTCCGGGCCGGCGGGAGGCTCAGTCCAAATTGGCTGAGATCGAGCTTCTATACGGCGATCCCGCGCGGGCGGACGAACTCTACACCGATCTCATTGAGCGGACCGGAGCAGAGAATTTCCACGTGAATCGTGGTTTGGCCAGAGAGTTGTTGGGCCAATACGAACTCGCACTGGCCGACATGGAAGTGGCCATGGAGCAGGCGCCCAAGAACGCCTATTACCGCCTGAATCTAGCCGACTGCCTTGCGTTGGTGGGCAGGCAGGAAGAGGCGAAACGGAATTACGCACTTGCACTCACGCAGTACCTTCCTTTGGAGAATCTGACCAGTTGGGATGACCTGATGGTTGCGGCCCAGTGCCTTGTGCATCTGGACCGCAAGGATGAGGCGATCGAAGCGGTGAACCGCGCATTGCGTTCAGCCAATGAAGAGGCCGAGATGTTCTACCTGGCCTCGCTCGTGTACGCCGTCACAGGAGAGCGCGCGTCGGCCGTATACAACGCCAACGAGGCCCTCCGGCTGGGTACAGAGCCACGTTGGTTCTGGCTTCCATGGTTTGATCCAATCCGTGACGAATTGCCCACGGCCGCCCAGGGTCAGTCCACCTGAAGCGTGTCAGTCACCGCCGGTCGAAGGCTGATTGATGATCTTCGGGTCGGTATTGAAGCTCTGCCCATCGGCGGTCAGGTACAGCGTGTAGTTGAAGCCATTGTCGTTGTTGCCCGGGTTCAAGTCGTTGTCGACCACGAACACCGAGGGTCCGAAGTTGCCGCAGAGATTGGCGAACGGCGGATCATTGTCGAACGTGATAGCTGTGATGCTCACGTTGTTGTGGCCCGTGGCGTTGACGGTCCACTGTAGCTTATAGGTTTTACCGAACGGCACCGTGACTTCGTCGGGCGCGATGCTGAGTTTGTTGTTGGTGCCGAAGTTCACTGTCAGCGGAATCGTGGTGTCCACCCGCAGCTTGTAGATCGCGTCGTGACGATTCACCCCCCAAACGTCTGCGCCATCAAAACAGGAGATCTGCGCCAGTCCTCCGGGAATCGTCAGCCAATTCTTGCGGCCTGGGTCGCCGCCCTGGCCTACGTAGCGATATATCTTGTTTGCGGTATCGATTGCGTACATCACGCCTTCATACCCCACGGCTACGTCAACAATGCTGAGCCCCGGGTCCATGGGCAGTGTGTCCCAGGCAAACGAAGTTGGGTTGTACTTGAACACGATACCACCGTTGACGATGAGAACCGTGTCGGGTTGGCCGACATCGAATTGGGTGATGGTGCCGTTGATGGCGGAACCCACCGCGACTGGGGTGCCGGTACCCAGGTTGTAGACCTGAACCAGGGTAGCCGCGAACAGCGTGCCATCTTTGGCCAGCGCCACGTGTTGATACGCGCCATCGTGTATCTGGCCCCAGCCTTGGCCGTCCGCTCGGTACGCCCAGATATTGCCCGCCTGGTCGACACCATACATGTCGCCGTTGTCGGCCAGGGCCACCTGCTTGACGGTGCCAGGGTTGTCAATCTGCGTCCACGAGTTGTTCCTGGGTTGGTACTTGTAGATGCCTCCCGCGCTATTTACTCCAGCGGCGTGGTCGCCGTTGGCGGCGGTAACCTGGGCGAGGCTTCCGGGCACGTTGACCCAAGGGGACGGAGCGGGTTGGGGTGCGGACATGTGGGGTATACCTTTCTGGCATTACCAGCCGCCGGGCAAGATGGGCCCAGGACTGGGAGGCCGTATCCACGGGGCAACGGAACGATTTCAGCTAAGGGTTTAGCTTAGACGGAATCACCCGTTCAGGTCTACATTGGAACGACCAAGGGAGTCTGAAGAATGCCCGACCTTCATCTTGAGTGGACCGACGACGCCGGCGATCTGCACGCGTTCCCGGTTACCGGCGACGCGATCCTGATTGGACGCCGCTTCGAGTGCGACCTGGTGCTCCCGTTCGATTTCATTTCGGGCAACCACGCGCGAGTCGAGCGCAATGCGCGCGGCAACGTGAGGATCGAGGATCTCGGCAGCACCAACGGCACGTTCGTGAACGACAAGAAGGTCAAGAGTGCGGCCATCGAAGTCGGTGATCGCATAGGCTTCGGTCAGCTGACCTTGCATCTTCGAAGCTCCGACGAGGTCGCCGCGGGGTCTGGCGATGCCCTCGAGGAATTCGCGACCCAGTTTCACAGCAGTAGTGGCGACAGCCCGGGCGGGCTGGACAAGCTCTCCGTACTTCTTGAGTTCCAGCTCAAGTGGGGGCAGAGCTTCAGCGCTCCCGATCTTTTTCGCGCTATTCTTCGCCATGCCCTGGAACTGAGTCACGCGCAGCGGGGGTTTGTGCTCGTACGCAACGACGAGGGGTTCGAGTTCGCGGCCGGGCTCGATGAAACGGGCTCGTCCCTGCACGCCGACAGCTTTACCACCAGCCGCAGCGTGGTTCGCAAGGTGAGCGAGGAGCGCGAACCCGTGTTCATGATGACCGGCATCACGGGGGACTTCGCAGAGGAAGAGAGTATCAGGGCCATGGACCTGCGTGCGGTGGCTTGCCTTCCTCTACTGGAGTCGGCGGGGGAGAACGAACCCAGTCTGGTCGCGGGAATTCTGTATCTCGATAGTACGCTTGGCATGCACCGGCTCAGCGGGCTCGACGAGCAGATTCTACAGGGGTTGGCGGTGGAGGCGGCGCGCGTGTTGGAGCGCCTGGGCATGCTCCGAGACCGCGAAGAGCGCGAGAACATCGAGCGCGAACTACAGCTCGCGCGCCAGACCCAGGAAGAGCTTCTTCCGCGCAAACTCCCCGACAGCGCGGAGTGGACCGTGCGGGCCTGGTGTCGACCGACCCGTCAGGTTGGCGGAGATCTTTTCGACTTCATCCAGCGAGACTCCGGCAACCTGGTTGGGTTGCTGGCCGACGTCTCGGGCAAGGGTGTGGCCGCGTCGCTTCTGAGCTCCTCGGTGCAGGGCGCAATGCAGGCGTGGGTGCGCGCGGGCCTTGGGTTGCAAAAGTGTGTAGAGGGGTTGAACGCCTACCTTTGTGAAAGGTCTCGCGACGATCGGTTCGTCACGCTCTTCACTTTCGATCTCTCGCGCGAAGGCCATGGCGTCTATGTCAACGCGGGACACTTGCCTGCCCTGGTGTTTCGCGCCGCGGACGGTCGCGTGGAGCAACTCGACGAACGCGGACTGGTGGTTGGTGCGTTGGAGGACATGTCCTACATCGAACACGAACTGACGTTGGCCAGCGGCGACCTGCTACTCGTGTACTCCGATGGGGTGACCGAGGCGGCCGACGGAAAAGGAGAAGAATTCGGTGAGGAGCAACTCGAAAGGGTCTTCACCGCGGCGGCGTCGCAGGGAATTGCGGCCACGGCCGATGCCCTCGATGCCGCTCTCGCGACTCACCTGGACGGCGGCGAGCCCGGCGACGATGTGACCGTGGTGTTGTTGGGGAGGGTGGCGCCCTGATCGCCTGTACCCTTAAGGGCATCCCCGACGGGGTTGTCCCGGCCGAGGATCGACGTTCTACTCCTTGAGCCCTCGCATGTTCCAAGTTATTTTATTTCAGTATATTACGAGGGAATTCAGCCAACACGTGGTGGCCCTTCGGGGCCATCAATCCACGGACCGGTCGCCCAATCCAACCGGTTTGGGGTAGCCTCATTCCGTAGGCTCCTACCCCGTCCGGTCTGTACCGGATGCCCTCGCTGATGGATGCCCCCATGTCTGTTTCCCCCGACTCCCAAAACGAGCGCCAACTTCCCTTCACCCCGGAAGTACTTAGGACGAACCAAGCTCGCGAAGACGCCGCGCAGGTCAAGCGCGCCCTTGCCGGCGAGCCCGAAGCATTTGATTGTCTCGTCCAAAGGTATCAGCCTGTGCTCTACAACGTGGCTTTGCGAGTTACCGGAAACCCAGACGACGCGCAGGACATCGCACAGATGGCCTTCCTGCGAGCCTGGACCAACCTGCATAAATTCGATCCAGGGCGCAGATTCTTCAGCTGGCTGTATCGGATTGCGTTGAATCTTTCGCTGACGACGAAGTCGCGGCGAGCCGAAATAACCGAAGTTCCCGAAAACCTCGCCAGTATCGCGGCTTCTCCGCTCGAAGAAATAGAGATGCGTCAGCGCCGCCAGAGCATGAACAAGGCCATTGCCTCGTTGCCGTTGCACTATCGCGAGGTGGTGTTGCTTCGGCATATGGGCGAGCTGAGCTACCAGGAGATCGCCGACGCTCTCGGGTTACCCGAAAAAACCGTCAAGTCTCGTCTCTTCACCGCCCGTCGACAGCTGGCCGAACAGGTTTCCCGCTCGGAAGGGCACATGACGTGAGCCACCTTCCGCCGATCGATGAGGGTCTCGATGCGATCGCGCAGTCCGTACTCGACGGCACGGCCGACGCCTCGACCATTGAACGATTTCACGCGCGGGTGGCCGAAGACGACAATCTGCGGTCTCACTTTGAAAGCCTGCGGAACACGTTCGCGGCGCTCGACTCCCTCGACCGCGCGGAATCTCCGGCTGAGATACACCGCGCGGTCATGGAACAGGTCGCGATCGGTCGACCGCCCTCGCCAGTTCGAGTAGCCAACTCCGAACGCTGGCGCCCACGCCTGGGACGTGCTCGTGAATGGTTTGCCTTTGCCGCGGGAGCGGCGGCGGTTGCACTGCTCTCGGTGATGATCCCCAGCCTTTCGAACCGCACCGAGCCCTCGCTCAACGATGCCATGGGCACGCTGCTGCTGGCGAACTTCGATCGTTCCGCTACCGAGTCCCAGGCCTGGAGTTGGTCCGAGTCATGGGGGAGCGGCGAGGCTGTCATGCGCGAGGAATCGCATCGCACGGTGGTTAGCATTCATTTCCAGGGCACTGAGCCCACGACGATTGCGCTTGGTTTCGACCCCGAGCGGTTCGAGTTGGCAGAGTTCGGAGCAGCGGATGCCGTATCAAGCGCTCGCATTGACCGACCCGGTGCCCTGGAGTTGGTCTTGGGACAGCAGAACCACGTAGCCGTGGTGTTCACTCCTCGCGGTTCACCGAGTGGTTCCCCGGATATCGAGATCGGAGTTCTGACGTCGCGCGGTGATGTCAGGACCCGGCTGGGCAGCGGTTCCTCGGAGAATCTTTCGCCCGGCACCAACTTCGACGGATGAGAAGAGTACGTAGCAATAGACCCCTGAGGGTCAATTTCGAAAGACCCGTGACCGGAGGTAGAACATGTCGAGTAAGGCAATACTGATCGGCATCGCGATCTTGGCCGTGGCGGTTGTGGCTTACTTTGGTGTTACCGGCTATCCGCCGTCCGAAGACGGAGCCGAGGGAACCATTGGGGTGGCCGAGCGTCACCAGACCACACAGATCAAGGCGTCGGACATCAAGCTGGAGGACCCCGAGTTCCAGCAATGGCTACAGAGTGACGTCGTGCAACGCATGATCACCGACGAAACCTTCACTCGGGTGTTTGCTCGGGCCGACGTCCAGGCTGCGCTGGCAAGTCCGCAAATGCAGGCCGCGTTGGCGAGCCCTCAGTTCCAGAAGGCCCTCGCTTCACCGGACTTCCAGGCGGCGCTGGCCAGCCCGGACTTCCAGGCTGCTTTGGCGTCGCCCGCGTTTCAGGCGGCTCTGGCCAATCCTCAGTTCCAACAGGCTCTGGCCAGCCCGGACTTCCAGGCCGCCTTGGCCAAGCCCGAGTTCCAGCAGGCCTTGGCCAACCCTCAGTTCCAGTCGGCCTTGGCCAACCCTCAATTCCAGTCGGCCCTGGCCAGTCCCGAGTTCCAGTCGGCCCTGGCGTCGCCTGAATTCCAGTCGGCTTTGGCCCGGCCCGAGTTCAGCTCGGCCATGGCCAGCGCGGAGTTCCAACAGGCTCTGGCCAGTCCGCAGTTTCACGCCGCGCTGGCCAACCCGGCAATTGCCCAGGCCCTGGCTTCGCCCGATTTCCGATCCGCGTTGGCGCGCCCGGAGTTTCGCGACGCCCTGGCTTCGCCGGACCTTCGCGCGTCCTTGGCCTCGGCCGAGTTCCAGCAGGCGCTGGCCAACCCGGAAATTCGCGACGCGATGGCTCGTCCGGAGTTTCAGCAGGCTTTGGCATCGGCCGACCTGCGTCAGTCTTTCGGCCGGCCCGAATTCCGCGACGCGTTGGCGAACCCCGACGTTCGTCGGGCGCTGGCCTCGCCCGATTTCCAGGCGGCCCTGGCCAACCCCGAGTTGAAGCAGGTCTTTGCCAAGCCCGAGATGCAGGCGGCCCTGGCCCGTCCTGACTTCCGTCAGGCATTGGCGAACCCCGACATGCAGGCTGCCTTGGCCCGGCCGGATTTCCGCAACGCTCTGGCGAATCCGGACATCCATGCCGCGTTGGCCAGCCCCGACCTGCGTGCGGCGCTAGCCCGACCCGAGGTGCGTGACGCCATGGCGCGTCCGCAGTTTGCCCAGGCATTGGCGAGCGCCGACATTCGCGCGGCGTTGGCGAACCCCGAGTTCCAGCAGGCGTTGGCTCGACCCAACGTGCGCGACGCCATGGCCAACCCGCAGTTCACCGCCGCGCTGGCGAGTCCCCAGGTGCGTCAGGCTCTGGCCACGCCAGACTTCCGCGCCGCCTTGGCTGCTCCCGGCTTCCAGCAGGCTCTGGCCAACCCGGCCATGCGCCAGGCCATGGCGGCGCCAAACTTCCGTCGCGCCTTGGCTTCGGCCGACGTGAGGCAGATGTTGGCTCGTCCCGAAATGCGCGAAGCGATGGCCCAGCCGCAGGTCGTGGCGGCCTTGGCCTCGCCCAACTTCCGCTCGGTGCTGGCCCAGCCAAACCTGCGTCAGGCGTTGGCGAATGCCGACTTGCGGCAGGTCATGGCCAACCCGGAAATGCGCCAGGTGATGGCGAAGCCCGATCTGCAGGCAGCGCTGGCGAACCCGGCGTTTCGTCAGGCGCTGGCCAATCCGGACTTCGTGCAGTCGATGGCTCGCGGTGATTTGAAGTCAAAGATCGACTAAGCGGGGGTTGACCCCGACTGGTTGAACCCGGCCGTCTGGCGAGCCGGTCACCGCAAGACGGCCGGACCCGCCCTCCCCCCCGAGGGCGGGTTCGCTCGCTTTGTTCCACCGCGCATTCCAGAGGTCAGCTCCGCTCCATGTCTGCTCGTTGCCGTGTGCGTTTCGCTGCTCTCTTCCTTCTGGCCGTCTCCACATGCGTCACGGCAAACGCTCGCGCGCAACTCTACTCGTTGGAAACCGATGACCTGCGCCTGATCTATCTACACCCGGTTCATACCTATCTCGCTCCGCACATCGCCCGCTGTTTCCAGAACTCGCTTGAATTCCAGAAGCGCGCGTTCGACTTCGAATCGGACGAGAAGGTTACGGTAATACTCAGCGACTTCTCGGACATGGGAAACGCGGGTGCGGGGTCGGTGCCCCGCAACGGCATGGCGGTGATGATCGCTCCACTGGCGTTCACCTACGAAACGTATCCCGCCAACGAGCGCATGAACACGCTCATGAACCACGAGTTGGTGCACGTGGTGAACTTCGATCGAGCGGTGGGAAGCGATCGGTTCTTTCGAGGGCTATTTCGTGGCAAGGTTCGCGCGGTGGCCGAACATCCCGAGACCATTGTCTACAACTACCTGACGGCTCCCCGCGCCAGCGCGCCCCGATGGTATCATGAAGGCATTGCGGTATTCGTGGAAACGTGGATGGCCGGAGGCATTGGCCGCGCCCAGGGCTCGTACGATGAAATGGTGTTCCGCGCGATGGTGCGGGATGGAAGCCGATTCTACGACCCATTGGGACTGGTGGCCGAGGGCACGCAAACCGATTTTCAATTGGAAATGAACTCGTATTTGTATGGCGCTCGTTTCATGAGCTGGCTGGCGTACGAGCGTTCGCCTGCAAAGTTGATGGAGTGGGTGACTCGCGCGCCGGGAACCCGCGGCCACTACGCCCGGCAGTTCGGCAAGGTATTCGATCAATCGCTCGATGACGCCTGGCGAGAGTGGATTGCTTTTGAGCGGGAGTTTCAGGCCGCCAACCTCGATTCGCTACGGCGCTATCCGGTGACTTCCTTCCGTGACATTTCAAGTCGCGGCCTGGGATCCATCTCCAGAGCCTGGTACGATCCCGATGAGAGTAGATTATACGTGGCGCTGAACTATCCGGGACGGGTGGCGCATGTGGCGGCCATCGATCTGGCCACGGGCGACATCGAAAGCCTCGTGGACGTGAAGGGACCCGTGCTCTATAGCGTCACTTCGCTGGCGTGGGACGCTCAAAGTCGAAAGCTGTTCTACACCACCGACAATTCTGCCTACCGCGATATTGTCGAACTGGATCCCAGCACCGGCGAGACACGGCTACTGATGGAAGACGCAAGGGTGGGCGATATCGTGGTGGACCCCAGTGACGGCGCGATATGGGGCATCCGTCACTACAACGGAATCGCCACAATCGTTCGCATTCCCCAGCCGTACACCGAATGGAACCAGGTGGTATCGCTGGAGTACGGCACGGTTCCCTACGATCTCGACATTTCTCCCGACGGTCAAATGATCGCGGCCGGGTTTGCCACTGCCGATGGTCGCGCCGAGGTTCGGGTTCTCGACGCCCAGGCACTGCGCGCGTCGGGCGAGATGGTCGTGCTGCACCATTTCGATTTCGGTACGACGATTCCCATGAATTTTGTCTTCACGCCCGACGGCGAACAGTTGATGGGATCTTCCAACTTGACCGGCGTTTCCAATCTGTTCCGTTTCGATCTGCAGCAGGGCAAATGGGACGCGCTGACCAACACCGAAACTGGCCTGTTCCGGCCGGTGCCCGTGTCGGCAGACAGCGTTGTTGCGTTTCGGTTCACCGGTCAGGGGTTCGTGCCCTCGTGGCTGGAGGTGTCGCCACTGGAAGACCTGAACGCCATCAGCTTCCTGGGGGCGCGCATGGTGGAGCGCTACCCGGAATTGGCTGGCTGGCGGGTGGGATCTCCGGCCGAGGTGCCGCTGGACTCGATGATTACCTATCGCGGATCGTATCCGGCCCTCGCCAGCCTGGAGCTCGAGGCAATCTATCCGGTGGTGGAAGGCTACAAGCACTACACCGCCGCGGGGCTAAGCATGGACCTGGGAGACCCTCTGGGCCTGCATCGATTCCACGCCACGGCAAGCTATACGCCCGATGGACGGCTGGATGAAGATCAGCGGTTTCACGCCCAGGCGTCCTATCGGCGCTTCGATTGGCGCGTCAGTGCCAAGTACAACGACGCGGACTTCTACGATCTGTTCGGACCAACCAAGAACAGTCGCAAGGGCTACTCCCTGGGTTTGGGATGGACGAAGAATCTCATCAACGATGCGCCGCGCAAACTCGATTTCAATATCGACGTCGCCGGGTGGGGAAACCTGGAGACCCTGCCAGACTACCAGAATGTGTCGGCGTCGTTTGAAGAGCTGCTTACCGGTACCGCAAGGCTTGATTGGAGCAACCTCCGGTTCTCCATCGGCGCCGTGGACTACGAGAAGGGAACCCGGGCGTCAGTCCACGTGTCAGACAATCATGTGAACGGCCGCAGTTTTCCCAGCCTGGTTGGTGAGGCCCATCTGGGTGTTCCCGGTTTGATGACCAACTCATCGTGGTGGCTGCGAAGCGCAGCGGGAGTCGCGCCGGCCGACCGCGACGAGCCTTTCTCCAACTTCTTTCTCGGTGGGTTTGGCAACAACTGGGTGGATCGAGGGGAGACCAAGCGCTATCGCGAATGGTACGCTTTTCCGGGTTTCGAGTTGAACGAGCTGGGCGGCACGAACTTCGTGAAGACCATGGTCGACTGGAATCTACCGCCGCTGCGCTTTCGCCGTCTCGGTCGGCCTGGTCTATACGCCAGCTGGATAAGAGCCAGCCTGTTCGGTGCCGGACTGATCACGAACGTCGATAATTCCGCTCTGAGTATGAAGGCCGCGAGTTTTGGCGGGCAAATCGATTTGCGAATGACCTTGTTGTCCCACCTGAGATTCACCGCCTCCGTTGGCTATGCAGTTGGCATTCGTGAAGGCCGACGGCAAGACAACGAATTGATGTTCTCCTTGAAAATCCTGTGACCGAGATCGTCCCCGCTCTGCTCGCCCTGCTGCCGGTTGTGGCTTTTCTTGCGTTGCTCCGCGGCATGGACGCCTATCGTCTGGTTCCGTTGCCATCGGCTCTGCAGTCTCTACTCGCGGGTGTTGTGGCCGCTGCATTGGCCGCTCTCATCAATCGGTTGGTATGGGAGGGCGCCCACCCACCCTGGCAGTTGATGTCCCGATACGTCGGTCCGACAGTGGAGGAGATTGCGAAAGGCGCTTGGCCCCTGCTGTTGGTGAGGCGAAACCGCTGTGGATTCCAGGTCGATGCCGCAATCCACGGGTTCGCGGCGGGCGCGGGGTTTGCGCTCATGGAGAATCTCTACTATTTGCGAACCCTACCCGACGCAAGCCACGCACTCTGGGCGGTACGCGGGCTGGGTACTGCGGTCATGCACGGTTGTACCACCGCCATCGTGGGCATCGTGGCGAAGGACCTCTGCGATCGGCACGCCAGCACGGCACTTCATTGGTTGGTTCTGGCTTTGGTCCCCGCGATTGTCTTGCACTCCGCGTTCAATCACTTTCTCTTCGGGACCGTCGCCACCACGCTTCTACTGCTTACACTTTTTCCCCTGGTAACCCTTGCAGTGTTTGCCAGGAGCGAGCGCGCAACCCGTCGGTGGCTCGGAAGCGGCTTTGATACTGATACAGAACTGTTGGAACTCTTGTTTGCGGGCGAATTGCCGGCTTCGCCCGTGGGCCGGTATCTGGACTCGTTCCGTAGCAGTTTTGCTCCCGACGTGGTAGGCGACATGCTTTCCTATTTGCAGGTGAGTCTTGAGCTATCGGTACGCGCGAAAGGAATCCTGTTGGCGCGAGAGAGCGGGCTCGATTTGCCGGTGGGTGAAGATGTCGCGCCCAAGCTCAAGGAAATGCGGTGGCTCGAACAGCGGCTGGGGGCGGCGGGGCGACTTGCTTTGGGGCCGTTGGTCCATCGCAGTGCGCGTGACTTGTGGCAGGTGATGGCGTTGAAGGAGCGGCTTCGCTGAGAACACGCCGGATCTATTCGATGGTCAGGATCTGGTCCAGGCCAGCGTAGTGGAAGATATTGCGGATGTGGGGAGGAGCTTCCACCAAACGGAGTTCCTGCCCTTCAGCCTTCAGACGCTTGAAGGTTTGCAGAACCACGCCGATGCCAGCGCTCGCAATGTAGTCCAGTCCCGCCAGGTTGATGGTCAGAGGGCCCGTCGCTTGCCCCAGCGTTGCTTGGGCGGCCTCGACCTGGGCCGCGTCAAATCGGCCCGACAGCGCAAGGACACCGCCTTCACGTTCTTCGATCTTCAGCATCTTTCCTCCGCGCCAGCAGAACCACGGTAGTGGTGCTATCTCCGGCCTCGTGATGATAGTCGAGTGAATCGACCATGTGCAGAACCAGGTGGAGGCCCAGTCCTCCGGGTTGGCGTTGTTCCAGTGGCGCACGGGTGTCGACCCGAGGCGCGCTGCGCGGATCGAAGGCGTGGACGCCTCGATCCACGAACCGAAGGACCAGGGATTGGGGGCTTCCCGCACGGGTGCCGGCGATCACCTCGATCGGATGTTTGCCCTCTGGGTTGTACTTCACCAGGTTCGTGAACAACTCCTCGGCCACCAACTCGGCGCGTCGAACCAAGGAAGAATCCAGTGCCAGGCGCGCACAGTGGGTTCGGACGAACGAGAACAGGCCCTCCAGTGATTCCATTTCACGGGGTAGCGCCAACTGAACGGTGTCGGTAAGTTCCAGATCCATGCTCATTCATTCTCGAGAGCTTGGCCGATATCCACGTACAGGAGCTTACCAGTCACCGCGACGCGCGACGAGTGGTATCGCTTGTTTGAGCCATGGGTTATGTTATGTGGCCCTGCGGTAGCCGAGACTCGCAAAGGAAAACTGATCCGTGGCAAAGACAGCCTGCGTTACCAAGCAGCCCCAGGGGCTCGGATTCTTCGAGCGTTACCTGACCGTGTGGGTGTTGTTGTGCATTGGTCTGGGCATCCTGCTTGGACGAGTCGCACCCGGGATTGCGAAGTCGTTGGACGCAATGACCTTGAACGTCGGCGGGGCGCCGGTGGTCTCGGTTCCCATTGCCGCCTGCCTGTTCTTCATGATGTATCCCATCATGGTCAAGATCGACTTTGCCGAGGTTCTCAGGGCGGGACAAACCGCAAAGCCGGTCATTCTGACGTTGGTCGTCAACTGGGCCATCAAGCCTTTCACGATGTACGGGCTCAGCAGTTTCTTCCTGGGATACGTCTTCCTGCAGTTCATTGGGCCCGAGGCGGTGGACTACATAAAAGTACCGTTGGGCCTGAACCCCGAAGTGGGTGCGAGCTACGGCGAAGGCACGGTTGTTCTCGTCGACGGGTTGAAGATGCTCGAGGTGCCTCTGTGGCGGAGCTACCTGGCCGGCTGCATTCTGCTGGGGATCGCCCCGTGCACCGCCATGGTTTTGGTGTGGGGTTACCTGGCCCGCGGCAACGACGGCCATACGCTGGTCATGGTAGCCATCAACTCGCTGGCCATGCTCTTCCTGTATGGGCCGTTGGGTGGGTACCTGCTGGGGGTGGGACGGCTGCCCGTGCCTTGGCAGGCGTTGTTGCTTTCCATAGCGGTCTACGTTGCGCTGCCGCTGGTGGCGGGCTACATCTCGCGCCGCTGGATCGTCGCTGCCAAGGGTGAGGTCTGGTTTCAGGAGCGTTTCCTGCACCGCTTGACTCCAATTACCATCGTCGCGCTTTTGGCTACGCTCATTTTGCTGTTTTCTTTCAAGGGCGAGGTCATTACCGCAAACCCGCTCACGATTCTATGGATCGCCGTACCGTTGTTCCTGCAGACGGTACTCATCTTCGGTGTTACCTACGTGGTGGCTCGCTGGATGCGTCTGGACTATCGCAACGCCGCTCCCTCCGCGCTCATTGGCGCATCGAACCATTTCGAAGTTGCCATTGCCACGGCGGTCATGCTGTTCGGTCTATCTTCTGGTGCGTCGTTGGCGACGGTGGTGGGAGTACTGATCGAGGTTCCGGTCATGCTTCTGCTGGTTCGCGTTTGCTTGCGGACCGAGTCATGGTTCGCGAAGACCGCCAACGAAGTGGATGTCGCAACGCATGGTTCCGAGAAGAAGCACGTCCTGTCGTGAAGCTGTACCCAAAGATAGCGACCTACATTCAGGCGCGTCAGGCGACGTTCGACAGTATCGACGCCGCGCGTCGATCGGACCTGGAAGAAATCGCGCGCTACGTCGAACGCAGCATCGTCGAGTATGACATTGCGAGCCTCACCTTTATCTGCACACACAACTCGCGGCGAAGTCACCTGGCGCAGATCTGGGCCCGTGTTGCGGCGGATTGCTACGATGTGCCGAAGGTAGCTACCTTCTCCGGAGGAACCGAGGCTACGGCGTTCAACCCACGCGCGGTCGCGGCATTGCAGAGAGTGGGATTTGCTATTGAAGAAAGCCAGGTCGAGGACAATCCGCACTACCAGGTTCGTTACGCGGAAGAGTGCACGCCAATCGTCGCTTTCTCGAAGGTGTACGACCAGGATCCGAATCCCAGCTGGGACTTCGCTGCGATCATGACCTGTTCGCAGGCCGACCAGCAGTGTCCGTTGGTGGTGGGCGCTGCGTTGCGAGCCTCTATTCCGTACGTCGACCCCAAGGAAGCAGACGACACCGATCGCGAATCCCAGGTGTACGACGAGCGATGTCGTCAGATCGCGACCGAGATGCTCTATCTGTTCTCGCGAGTTGGTTCGCCCTAGCACGCCGCGTTGGCGCTAACGGATGACACTCATCTTGCCCGCGCGTGTGGTGGACGGAGTTACCAGCCGATAGTAGTAGACACCGCTGGAAACCTCTCTTCCGGCGGTGTCGGTTCCGTTCCAGGTGTACTGGTGTTCCCCGGCGTCCTGGGATGCACTCACAAGCTCGCGCACGATACGCCCCGCCACATCGTAGATGGCCAGGCTCACCTCGGAAGGGGTGGGCAGGAAAAATGAGATCACGGTGGTGGGGTTGAACGGGTTCGGTTGGTTGGGCCGCAGCCGTAGGGCGCTGGACACCGCGGGTGTGGGGGTTGCGGCGGCCGTGGGTACGAGTTCGCGAACGAAGCCGTCTTGCTTGGTTGTCACGTACAACTGGCCGGCCGACGTGGTACTGAAGCGCAGGTCCGCTCGCGAGATCGCGGGGCTTCCCAGCGCGTCCCGCACCAAATCCAACAGCGTTGTTTCAGATCCATTTCGCAGCAGCTGTAGTTGGTAGACCGCGGCGGTTGTTGCCGCGTCCCCGTCATCGGCGTCCAGCATGTCGCCGATGTCGGAATAGAACAGGCGGCCGGTCACGATGTCTCCAAATACATACTTGCCCAGCAGAGCACTTGGGGGTCCTTGCCGCACGGCAAAGCCACCCGCAATCGCGATCCCCTCTTCGTGATCGTACTGCGCGACGGGGTAGGTGTAGCCAAGGGTGGAGTCGTTGGGTGGCAGCGCGAACACCGTGTTCTTGTCCACCGTCACATCCAGTGCGTAGGTGCCCTCGCGTAAAGGCCATCCGTGGTTCGTTCCCGCGGCCGGAAAATTCAGCTCTTCCAGATTGCTTTCGCCGATGTCGGCCAGGACGAGAGATCCGGATCCGCCGGGGTCGAAGTCGAAGTTCTGGGGATTGCGGAAACCGTAGGCGAAGATCTCTCCGAACGTCGATGGATCGACGTCGTCGGCAAACGGGTTTGAAGTGGGGATGCCGTACGGAAACGTGGTTGCGTTTCTCACGAACGGGATTCCAAGCGGATCAATTCGCAGAAGGCATCCATACACGGTATCGAGGCGTTGTACCTGAGCGGGATCGTTGCGTTGCACCGACCCGAAGTCGCCGGCCGCGACGTACAGCAGTCCGTAGGTGGAATCGACGGCGGCGACGTTGGGGTCGAAGCTCACTTCGCCCAGGTTGTGGACCGGGTGGGGAGACGCAACGCGCATCAAATCGCGGCTCGAGCCACTGAACGTGTTGGCGGCGGGGTTGGACGCCTGCCACTCGGTAAGCACGCTGTGGTGAATGATGGTCGCGGGGATCGCTGGCTCGAGATTGGGAGGGGTTGCTCCGACATCTTCAGTATGGACGGTATAGAAGAAACCGTTGGAGGCAAAGTCCGGGTGGAAGGCGAAGCTCACGAATCCCATCTGGAGTCCGCCGGTGTCCTTGAAGTCGCTGATCAGCACTTTCAGGTCCATGTATGTTTGCACGGTTCCCTGATCTATCACATGCAGGGGCCCGCGCAGATCGTTCATGAACAGGCGGCCCGTATTGTCCGGGCTCTCTCGCATTACCGAGATGCGGGCCAGAGGTGGCGAGCCGGCCGATGCGGGAATCTGGGCGATGTCCACCAGTTCGGCTGTAACTCCCTCGTCGAGAACGGGACCCGAGAGAAGGCCAGCCTGGGCGATCGCAACCGGAAGAATGAGAAGCAGGCAGTTGAGCGTGATTGCACGATACATGGCGTACAGTTCCTGCGTTGGGTTCCGTTGCATCGAACGTGCGGAGTTCAAAGTGTACCAGCCCATCTTCCCGTCGCCTAGATCGGCGGCCTGAAATCAGTTATCCTCGAACTACTCGTGATCCTGGCTATCCCGCATCGAAATGTTTCCTTCGCCCAAGACTGTCCCGTTGCTTCCGTCGAAGGTTCGATCGAGTGCGGGTGATCCCAACACATCGGACATCTGTGACGGAAACACGGGCGAATGCCTGACTCCGGTGGCCACGGAAAAGCAAGGCTGGGGAATGCTGAAGGCGCGATTCGGAAAGCGAGCGCCCTAGAACCGTGCGGTCCAGGCCAGCGCTGGTTGCCCGGTCGGCGTTACACCAATCGTAACGCTTGCGTCCGACTCTCCGTTCAGCAGACGATCGTGCCGGCGGGTAATGAGTCTTGCCGACGCGATGCCTGAAACCGCGCCAAGCCAGATATCGCTAGCCCAGTGTGACTCGCTCGTCAGGCGTTGATACGCGATGGTACCGGCCAGTGTGTAGCACGCCGCGGTGGCCCAGGTTCGATCGATGTGGTGGGCCAACACTCCGAACGCGGCGAACGCCGACGATGCGTGGCCGCTGGGGAGCGACGTGCCGCCATCGAATTCGAATTTGTAGGCACCTTGTCTCTCGTTGGGGCGCCGCCGGCCCAGAACGATCTTGCCCAGGTTTCGTATTCCACCAGAGATGTACTGGGCCAGGAGGATCTCGCCGCCCACCCGCGTGAGCGTGGTGTTGCCAATGGCGTAGCCAACCGTCGTCGCTCCCAGATAGATGGGCCACGTGGTTCCCATCAGTCCAATGTCTTCGATTTCCTCGCCCATCCTTCGGACCGCCTTGAACGGATGGTCGTTGTCGTTTCGAAGGGCGAATTCGGTCATGTCCTCGTCGAACGCAAACATGACTCCGGCGATCGCGAGCACGCCGGCCAGTTTGAGCGCGCTTTCACGGTTCATGTGAAACGGAGAGGCAATGACGGCCGCGGCGTCGTCGACTACGAGCCTGCCTGCGAACGCGACGTCGCCGAAGAAGCCACGGTCGGGCTCGACATCCTGGGCCGCGGCGCCGGGGACGAGCAGCGCGAGCAACCATGGAACCAAGGTGGATCCGAGCATTCTCATGATCTCTGGCCCACGGGCTGGAGTTCAGGGGGGCTGGCCGGCCAGCAGAATCTGTTGGGAAAACGGAGGTTACGCGGGCCGGTAGAATCCGGTCAATCACGCGTGGGTCCGGGTCCAGGGAAGATGGGAGGGCCATTTATCCGGTAGAATATTGATAAACTCAATATCATTATTGATATTCATGATTATTTTGCTTAGTCTTCTTCCAGAAGGGAAGGTTGATATGGATATCTCAAAGGCGCGCTGCGCGGAGTGCGATCGGGCGATGGCCGTCTCCAGGATGGTCTGTTCAACGTGCGATGTGCGCCTGGAAGGTGATTTCGAGGTCCCGGCCCTGGCCAGGTTATCGATCGAGGACCAGGCCTTCGTCATTGCTTTCGTTCGGCACCATGGCTCGATCAAGAAGATGGAAGGCCTCTTCGGAATCAGCTACCCGACCGTGAAGAATCGCCTGAATGCGATTGCCCGTCAGCTTGATGAAACATTCAACGCACCTACGTCCAACGAGCTTGTCTTGGATCAGTTGGCGCGCGGAGAGATCACCGTCGACCAGGCTCTCGAGAGGTTGCACCCATGATGCCTGCATTCAGCAAAGACCCAGGAGGAACGAATATGTCCCGTGAACGCACGAAGATCCTGCGGATGGTAGCCGAGGGAACCATCACTCCTGAAGAAGGAGAGAAGTTGCTCAGTCGATTGGACTCCACGCCGACCGCCACGGCGCTCATTGATCCACGCTTCGAAACCGGCGAACAGAAACCCGGTCCATTGAAGTACCTGCGCGTGGTGGTCGATGGTGGCGACAAGATCAATGTGCGCGTTCCGATCGGACTGATCCGGACCGGAATAAAGCTCACCACGCTCATCCCGATGCACGCCAGCGAGCATCTGACTGACCACGGGATCGATCTTTCGAAGTTCAACAACCTCGACGGCGATGAGCTGACCGAGGCGCTGCGTGAGCTGAAGGTAGAAGTGGACTCCGAAGACGGAGACATCATTCGGATCTTCTGCGAATAGGTCTACGTCGCTTCGTAGTTCGGTCGGATCAGGACGAACAGAGTTGCTACGATGATGAACCCCAGAATGAGCCATGTGGCGCGGGTGGGGCGGCGCCTGTGAATCAGGACGCTGGAGATTCCGATGCCCAGGCATTCCACGGTGGTCCAAACCACGCGCAGGCCCAACGTCGGTCGCGGCGTGTTCTGGATGGCCGAGTCGGCGAACAGGTCATAGTACGCGGGTTCGAACACTCGCTCGCGCAGGCGGCGCGGGAGAACATGGCGCATTCGGAACCATGCGGATGCACGCGGATCACGCATTGGCGGGTCCCAAGCCTTCGCCCAGAAGTTGAATACTCTTGAGGTAGAAGTTACGGCTGGTACGCCATGCTTGTTGCCCCTGGGAAGTCACCTCGTAGCGACGCTGATTGATGCGTTGCCCATCGATGATCTGTTGCTCGTACGCTCCGGTCACAAACCCGCCATCTTCCAGTCGGCTCATCATCTGGTAGAAGCCAGGCCCCGATTTCTTTACGCCGAACTCAGCCAGACGTTCACGCACATCGCGGCCGAACTGGGATCCTTCCAGCAGGAGCCCCAGGACCAGGAATTGGAGGTGGGTGATTTCCGGTAGAGACATGGACCCTCAGCTATTCGAGTTGTTTCAGCAATGCTTGGACGCGAGCGTGGTCGGGGTCGATGGCCAGAGCTTGCTCAGCGTACTTGCGCGCTTCGGATGTGTTGCCCATGCGCATGAAGGACATCGCCAACATTAGTCTACTGTCTACGGCGTCGGGGAACAACTCTGCCCCAAGTAGAAGCACCTTCACGGTAGATGCCATGTCGCCCTGCTGCATGAACTGGCTGGCAAAAAGGATGAGCGGCCTTTCGCGAAAGTCATAGGCGCCCGCGCCGTACCACTCACCGCGTAGCGCTTTGTACTTTTCAATAGCCTGATCCACGCCCCCCGCCGTGTGCGCGACATCCAGCTCCTGATGGATCGTCTTGGGGCGAAGTTGGCCCCGATGGCAGGTTCCGCACGTCGCCTGCGGCGCCGTGTCCGCGAAGCTGGGCAGTTCGGGAAGGTGCTGTCCGTTGATGTCACTGGTCATGCGCAACATGATGCGTGCGGCAGCTTTCGATTGTTTCTCGTCGGAGGCGAAGTCGAACGTGGACATGGGTTGCCCGTCTTCGCCCACATGGCACTGGGTGCAGGTAACGCCCAGTCCCACGGCAAACCCCCGCATGGTATCCATCAGCTCGTTCGAAGAGATCTCCGATGGAAGAACCTGCAGATTCTCGAAGGTTGTGGGTATCTGTGCTCGGCTGGGACCAAGCTGGGCGATCGCCAGAGTGCAACAACACAGGCACCCGACAAGGATGAGTTTCCGGAACATGGTATCTCCAACGCGGCTGGTCGGGGTTGCGTCGCTAGGTCATGGCATGTAACATAATGCCACGTTAGGTCACTTGGCAATACTAAAATTGAAACCACAGGAGACGATGATGCAAATCCGTTGGAAGTCGTTTGGGTTCAGGGCACTGGCGGTTCTCTTGGGCCTGCTGTTCCTGGCCGCGGGGCTACCGAAGCTGATTGCCGCACCGAACTTCGCGGAGCAGTTCGCGGCGTGGGGATACCCCGCTTGGTTGCCCCGTCTCGTGGGTCTGGGAGAGACACTGGGTGCTTTGACGATTCTCGTTGGCCGATTCAATCGACCTGGTTCAGCGTTGCTGGTCGCGATCATGATCGGTGCCGCGGTGACGCACATAAGGGTTGGGGAGTGGTCGAGAGTGCCGTTTGTTGTGATCCTGATCCTGGCGTTGATGGCCTTGTTCTATCGGGCACGCGAAACCCGTGATATCGTTGACCAGCGGAAGCAGCGACCGGCCACTTGAACGGAGGGGTCATGTTCGGAATCCAGGATTTCGGTGTTTTTCTGGCCACAGGAATTGTCTTGAATCTCACGCCCGGCCCGGACTCGCTCTACATCTTCGGGCGCAGCATGGCGCACGGCCGCGGTGCTGGGGTGGCGTCGGCCCTTGGGGTTGGAGCGGGTTCTATTGTTCATACAATTGCGGCCGCGGTGGGGCTGTCGACATTGATCGCCGCCTCGGCGACGGCGTTCTTGGCCGTGAAATACGCTGGTGCGGCCTATCTGGTATTTCTGGGCGTGAAGATGTTGTTCAGTCAGGCACCGGTCGCGGCCGCGCCTTCCAGTTTCACAAGTTCAAGCAGCGCGGCCGCGTTTCGCCAGGGTATGGTGACCAACGTCTTGAATCCGAAGGTCGCATTGTTCTACCTGGCTTTTCTGCCGCAGTTCATTGCCGCGGATAGCTCGTCGAAGTTCGCGGCGTTCCTGACGCTTGGCCTGGCCTTCGTAGCCACTGGGACCGCATGGTGTTTGTGTATTGCCTGGTTCTCATCGCTACTGGGCAACCGATTTCGAAGCGACGCCACGGTGGCCAAACTTCTGAACCGGGCGGCGGGAGCGTTGTTCGTGGGACTCGGTGTGCGCTTGGCGACCAGCGATTGACGCGTTCATCAAGAGTTGGCGGCTCAATGTGAATGCTTGATTTCCCGGCCGCGTGAACCGATTCTACGCCCATGCTTGAGACACTGCTCTACCTCGTCGGATTCCTGTGCCTAGCCCTCTCTTCGCGCCAGATTGGCGGTCTTTTCTCGCGCGTCCACCTGCCTCTGATCACGGGCTACTTGCTGGCCGGAGTCCTGGTCGGCCCCTTTGGGTTGGATTTTCTGACATCCGAAGCCATTCCCAGGCTCCGCTTCGTCGATGAAGTGGCTCTCGCGGTGATCGCTTTCACCGCGGGCAGTGAGTTCTATCTGGCCGAAATGCGCAGCCGCATGCGCAGCGTTACGTGGGTGACCACCGGACTCATCGTCGCCACGTTCCTGCTGGGCGCCACGGTGTTATTCCTGATCGCGGATCGGATTCCCGTGCCGTGGGAGCTTTCCACGACCGACCGACTTGCCGTCGCCGTGTTGGGTGCGACCATCCTGGTGACGCGGTCGCCGTCGTCGGCGGTCGCGATCATACGAGAGCTTCGCGCCAAGGGCCCTTTTACCAAGACGGTCCTGGGCGTGACCGTGGTAATGGACGTGGCCGTCATCGTCCTGTTTGGGTTCACTGCTTCGCTGGCCGCTGCGTTGTTGACCGGTCAGGGCATGGGCATGGGCTTCGTGGCACTCGTACTAGGCGAATTGGCCCTGGCGTTGGTCGCCGGACTCGTGCTGGCCAAACTCATCCAGATCGTGCTCGCGTTGTCGGTGCGGCGGGGCCTGAAAGTCGCCATGATTCTCGTCGTGGCCGCGTTCGTGTTTCGGGGCTCCGACGAGCTTCGTCACCTGTCTGCGGCGCGCACGCCCTTCGAAGTCTTGGCCGAGCCGCTGCTGATTTGTATGGTCGCGAGTTTCGTTGTCACCAACTACAGCCGATTTCGACAGGAATTCTCCGAGCTGTTGCACGACATCGGGCCACCCATATTTGTTGCGTTCTTCACCTTGACCGGTGCGTCCATGGAATTGGACGTGTTGTTTCAGGTTTGGCCCATCGCGCTGGGATTGGTGGTTACGCGCTTGGTGGGCATTGCCATCGGTACATTTACCGGCGGTGTAATAGCGGGCGATCCCATGCAGTTCAATCGCATTGCGTGGATGGGCTACATTACGCAGGCCGGCATCGGTCTGGGTTTGGCCAAGGAAGTCGCCGACGAGTTTCCGAGCCTGGGGACGGCCTTCGCAACAATTTTCATTTCGGTGATCGTCGTCAACCAGCTGATCGGGCCACCTTTCTTCAAGTTGGCCATCCGAAGATTGGGCGAGGCGCACGATCGGGCGAAGTCCGCCCCTGATGACGTGCTGGATGTTCTCATTCTGGGAATCGAAGGTCCCTCGATCAGTTTGGCCCGGCAACTTCAGAGTCAGGGTTGGACCGTCACGCTTGCCGACACCGATGCCGATGTCGTACCCGGGGACTCCGCCGACGGCATCAACCGGGTTCACATTCCTGAGATCACGTCGGACGCCCTGGGTAGGCATGTTACCAAGGCAACCGATGCGTTGGTGGCCATGCTGCACGATGATGAAGCAAACTTGCGGGCCTGCGAGCTGGCCTACCAGGAGTTTGGCATTCCCCGGTTGATCGTTCGTTTGAACGATCCAACCCACACCGAGCAGTTTCGCGAGCTGGGAGTGCTCGTGGTCGATCCCACTTCGGCCATGGTAAGCCTGCTGGATCGCTTCGTGCGATCACCATGGGCGGCGCGGCTCATTCAACAGGATCCGTTGTACGATACCGTGGAGGTCACCGTTTCCGATCCGGACCTGGCGGGTCGATCGTTGCGGCAGCTACGGCTTCCGGAGGATGTTCTCGTGCTCAGTCTGCATCGCAGCAACCATTGGGTGGTTCCGCACGGTCATACGGTATTGCGGCAGAACGACCGGATCACCCTCATGGGGTCCACCCAGAGTCTCGAGGATCTGAGTCTACGATTTGAGGCGTAGATGGTGTTGCTGCGTTGAAGTTTGGTTCTTGCGCTGGATGCTATTGATCGTCGGTCCGGCAGCTTGTAGGCTGGGTACCTCATGCGCAGCCTGCACATTCTTCTGATATCGTCCGTCGTGGGCCTGGGGACCGGTTGCTCACGCCCGCTGCCCGAGGCCGGCAGTATTGACGCCCAGCTCTACGTTCAGTACTGCAGCGGGTCGGGTTGCCACACACCAATTCCGCCGGGCCAAAGCACGGTGGCCATGTGGAACCTGCAGTACGAACGAATGCTCACTACGATGCGCGAGGCCCGGCGGGCGTTGCCATCATCCGACGAGGAGAAGCGTATCCTCGCGTACCTGCATCGGAATGCCGAGGGATCGCGCTGACCGACGAAGTCCATCAGATGAATGAGACCAACCACGACGCGGGGCGGCAGCGATGATTCGGATTCTGGTGATCGAAGGCAGCGCCGACCAGGCCGATGAGATATCGGTCCTTTTGAAGGCCGAGGAATACAAGGTGGTCATCGCAGGAGGCGGGCTCGAAGCCATGGCCACCCTCAGGTGTGATCCGTGCCAGTTGGTGTTGACCGATCTCCATGTGCCCGACATGGATGGGCTCGAGC